>JBKCNM010000023.1:0-32386 GCA_046297395.1 Bacteroidota bacterium | reverse complement strand
CATCCAGCACCAGCAGGACTTCCTGAGGTGCAGCGGGAACAACCTTTTGCATCACCCTTTTGATTTTTGAGAGTTCATTCATCAGGTTCACTTTGTTGTGCAATCTACCTGCGGTATCACTAATGGCCACATCGGCTTTTTGTTCTACCGCGGCGTTTACTGTATCAAAAGCAACAGCGGCCGGATCGGCAGTCATGCCATGCTGAATAAGGGGCACACCGGCCCTGTCACTCCACACTGCCAACTGGTCCACCGCAGCGGCCCTAAAGGTGTCTGCAGCACCGAGCACCACAGTATTTCCCTGTTGCTTAAGCTGGTGAGCCAGTTTTCCTATGGTGGTGGTTTTTCCCACTCCATTTACGCCAACAACCATGATCACATATGGACCTTCAGTGGCAGGAATTTCAATGTTGTCTGAAACAGCTTCCGGAACATGCGAGAGCAGTCCGGAGATTTCTTCTTTGAGGATGTTCGAGAGTTCAGAAGTCCCCAGGTATTTATCTCGGGAAACACGACTCTCAATGCGCTCAATGATTTTGAGGGTAGTCGATACGCCCACATCGGAAGAGATCAGTATTTCTTCAAGGTTGTCGAGAACCTCAGCATCAACGGTGGATTTGCCGGCAATGGCTTTGGCCATCCTGGAAAAAAAACCTTGTTTGGTTTTTTCAAGACCCTTGTCGAGACTTTCTTTTTTGTCTTTGCTGAAAAAGGAGAACAGACCCATATTGATAAAACAAAAAAGCCTCAATTCCTTCGGGGGAAGTGAAGCTTTTCACATTCGTTGATATACCCTTATTTAGAGGTGAGAAAATCTTTTACATGGTCGTTGTGAACGATTTCTTCCTTGAAGGTATAGGAACCTGTTTTGGGAGACTTCACCATCTTAATCACTTTGGTAAAGTTTACGCCTTTTCCGCTTTTGAGGGTTGCTACGGTTTTCTTTGCCATGGTGCTGCTTATTTAATTTCTTTGTGAACAGTCATTTTCTTTAGGAGTGCATTGTATTTTTTCAATTCAATCCTGTCGGGGGTATTGCGTTTGTTTTTTGTGGTAACATAACGCGATGTTCCGGGCATACCGGAATTTTTGTGCTCTGTACATTCCAGGATGACCTGTATGCGATTGCCTTTTTTTGCCATGGTGCGGAATTATTTAAGGTGACCTTTGATAACAGCTTCCTTCAGCACGGCTGAAATGCCTTTTTTATTGATGTTGCGGATGGCTGAGGTTGATACCTTCAGGGTAATCCACATGTCATCCTCCGGGATGTAAAATTTCTTGAGTTGCAGATTGGGGTTAAATTTCCTTTTGGTTTTCTTGTTCGAAAAGGAAACATTATTACCCACAATCGCTTTTTTGCCGGTTAAATCGCAGACACGAGCCATAGTTGAAACAATTGTTTTTTGGGGCTGCAAATATCAGTTTTGTTTTTGTATTCACCAAATTTATTTGCCCAATTGTATTGGTCAGTTTCTCAATGCTTTGCCCCCTGTAAGAATGCTCTTCATTCTTTCGAGGGTTTTGCGCTCCCCGCAGAGAGACAAGAAAGCCTCTCTTTCCAGATCCAGGAGGTATTGTTCACTCACCAGAGAAGGGGAGGAGAGGTCGCCACCACAGAGCACCCAGCCCAGTTTTTCTGAGATCTTGCGGTCATGTTCACTGATGTAACTACCGGCCTGCATGCTGGCAGCGCCCAGGTGGATGATACCAAGTCCCTGTCTTCCAAGCACCTTGATGTTATTTCTTTGCACGGGTTGTGTGTAGCCTTTTTCTGCCAAACTGAGACACGCTGCTCTGGCATCAGCCAGTAATCGCCAGCGGTTCATGGTGATACGGTCTCTTCCTTTTTTGAGAAAGCCCAGTTCAAAAGCTTCTCTGGCGGAGGTACTCACTTTGGCTGTGCCTATGGTAAGAAAATGATTCCTGAGGGTGGCCAGCTCGATATCGCCTTCAAAAAAAGAATCAGAGATACGCAGGGCAAACTCTTTGGTGCCGCCTCCTCCGGGAATTACGCCTGCGCCAAATTCCACAAGTCCCATGTATAATTCGGCACTTGCTTGCACATGGTCGGCATGCATGCTCATTTCGCAGGAACCTCCCAGGGTTAAGTTGTGGGGGGCAACCACCACCGGAACAGCCGAGTATCTTACGCGCATCACTGCCTGCTGAAAGGCTCTGATGGCAAAGGAGAGTTCGTCCCATTCCTGTTCCACTGCCAGCATGAAGATGAGACCCAGATTGGCACCTGCAGAAAAGTTGGCGCCCTCGTTTGAAACAACCAGTCCGCGATAACCGGTTTCCGCCAGTTCTATGGCTTTGTTCAGCCCTTGCACCACCTCACTGCCAATGGTATTCATTTTGGTATGAAACTCAAGGTTGAGTATTCCGTCTCCCGTATGGGTTACCGTGGCACCGGCATTCTGCCAAACCACCTTGTCCGCTCTCAAGCTGTCGAGCAGGATGAAAGAGGCCGTAGATGAAACCAATTCATACGCTCCGCTAGACGGGTTATAACATTGTTTTTGCCCATGCTGAAAACGGTAAAAGCTGGTAATACCCTTGCTGATCATGTCTTTTACCCAAGGCGCAGGTTTGTATCCTTCAGCTTCCATCATGTCCAGCACCTGTTTTACGCCCAATGCATCCCAGTATTCGAAGGGGCCGAGGTCCCAGCCAAATCCTGAGCGCATGGCTTCATCCACAGGATAAACCTGATCGCTGATTTCGGGGATGCGGTGGCTTACATAAGAAAACAAACCAAAAAAGTTGGCTCTGTAAAACTCACCTGCCTTGTCTTTTCCATGCAGGAGCATGGGCAGTCTTTTTTTGAGGTCATCTATTTGCTTTGTTGCCTCAAGGCTTGCAAACTTGGCCTTCTGCTGGGGGCGGTATTCGAGGGTTTTGAGGTCGAGTACAAGAATCTCAGAACTGCCATTTGCATTTTTCACTTTTTTGAAAAATCCTTGTCCGGTTTTGCTGCCCAGCCAGTTGTTCTTTACCATGCTTTCAATCCAGGCCGGAGGCTCAAAAAGCGCGTTGGCTTCATCCTGCTTCATCCCCTGGTGCAAGCCCTTGGCCACATGCACAAGGGTGTCTAATCCAACTACATCGCATGTACGGAAGGTAGCAGACTTCGGACGACCCAGCACAGGACCTGTAAGCTTGTCTACTTCCTCAACAGTAAGTCCCATTTTATCCACTGAATGAAAAAGCGACATGATGCCAAACACCCCTATGCGGTTGGCAATGAAAGCAGGTGTGTCTTTGCAAAGCACTGGTGTTTTACCGAGGAGACGATCGCCATACTCCATTAAAAGCTGTACTACCTCAGGATCGGTATCCGGTCCGGGAATAATCTCGAGCAAGGCAAGGTATCTTGGAGGATTGAAAAAGTGCGTACCCAAAAAATGTTTGCGGAAATCTTCACTGCGCCCTTCATTCATCAATTTGATTGGAATACCTGATGTGTTGGAAGAGATGATGCTTCCCGGTTTGCGCAATTGCTCCACTTTTTCGAGCAACTGTTTTTTAATATCTAGGCGCTCTATAACCACTTCTATAACCCAATCGGCATCGGCAATTTTTGAGAGGTCATCGTTCAAGTTTCCGGTGCTGATAAGGGACGCAAAACCGGGTAGATAAAGCGGGGCAGGAGAACTTTTGATGGCAGCCTGCAGGGCATTGTTTACAATGCGGTTTTTGACTGCCGAATGATCAAGCGTTAACTTTTTTGATTCTTCTTCGGGCAACAAGGCGTTGGGAACGATGTCGAGTAATAAGACTTCCACCCCAATGTTGGCGAAATGACAAGCAATGCGGGAGCCCATAACACCTGAGCCCAGCACTGCAACTTTACGGATGATACGATTCATATATACTGATAACTTTACAAATGTAACTTAATCTGCGTATGTTGCTCATTAATTTTTATCTCGTTATTGCTTGGGTTTTTGGTTCAGTATCCGGACCTTGTCCCGAAGGAGCAGATTGGAAAATTTCACCCTTCAGTATCGGAGCACTGAAGCAATTAAAACAAAATCTTTTCAATTATTTTGAACAGCTGCATTTTATCTTTTTTCCATGCTTTTTTTTTGTGATGAGAATGTACTTGATTTACCGAATCGCCCTGCTTTTTCTTGTTGTTTTTTCAGGAACATTGTCTGCACAGGAATCAGTGGGAATGCTCAAGGAGCAGGCTACCATGCTTATCCAATCCGGAAAGCCACGGGCAGCTATGGTATGTTATGATAAATTGCTTGCCATCGATTCAGCCGACTATGCGCTTCGTTTCAATAAGGGAGTGGCTTCCGAAATGTGTGATGATTATGCTGCTGCAGAGGTTGCTTTTGCTGCTGCCATCAGGCAAGATTCGTTGATGCCGGAGGCATGGTACAAAAGAGGGTGTATGCGGATGAAACAACATAAATTGAAAGAGGCGATTCAGGACTTTGACAGGGCCAGCAGGTTGGACCCGGAAAATGCAGAAGCCTGGTTTTTTGCCGGAAAATTATTATTGAACCTGGATATGTTGAAATCTGCCATCAGCCACCTTCATCATGCCATTGAACTCAATCCATCAGATGCTTCAGCATTTGCACTCAGAGGCAGGTCATTTGCATTACTCGGTGATACCGGAAAAGCCATGCATGATTTGAAAGTAGCAGTTAGGATTTTACCCCTCGATCCCACAATTCGTTACTATCTCGCAGGTTTACTTATTCAAAAAAAAAGATTCACAGAGGCTATCCAACAGCTTGACACGATAACTGTTATTGACTCTGATTTTCTTCCAGAGGTATTCCTCATGAATCATTATTTTCTCTTTCACACAAAAATGCAAAACATGCTCCATGCCTATTACAGGAAACTATTGAAAACTTCATCACCCCCTGAAATTTATGCAAGAAAAGTACATGTTTACCTGATGCTAGGCTTTCATCATTCGGCTTTCAATTTGTATAAAAAGCCAGTGCTCAGAGAGAGACTCAGTAGTGCTGCTGATTACCTTAAGGCGGTGCTGTATTTTAAAATAGGAAAATCAAAAGAGGCGGAAAGCATACTTAATATCTTATGTGAAGAGAAGTCGGCACCCATTCCGGAAGCCTTTTTATATCGTGGCAGGCTCTATTCCGCAAAAGGAAAACAAGAATTGGCTTGTCGCGATTTTTTTACATACAGGAAACTCATGAAGGAAAATCCTCCACTTGTTGAATTCTCTTCCTGTAAGACATTCGAGGAAGAAGAATAAATATGATTTTTATTATGTTATTTTTCTTTTCAAAATATCCATATTTGTGCTTTAAACCAACCAAACCAACCAATCAATTACTCCATTTATCTCAACCGCTTTGTTCTGTTGATGCTACCTTCAATAGCCATCTATGCTCAAATACCCGGACAGTTTAGTTTGTTATTCACCAGTTTGCCACATCCTGCCTATACTGCTTCAAAGCATGTGATGGCCGTTCGGATTGAAAATGCTGCCGGTAGTTTTATTAAAACCCGCATCAGCAATGTTGGCAATGGAACCAAAGATTATTTGCCTACTTTGGCAGTGAAGGAAGGCGGACCGGCCAACAATGCATTGTCTTCCCTCTGTAATGTTTCCGGGGCGAGCACCGGGGCTACTCTCTCGTTATTCACCTCACATAAGATGCAAAACCGGGGGAAAAGATAAAACGATATGATGTTCTCCTTGGATGGATGAAGAACGATGGTCGTTAAGATTAGCTGTTGAGCATGATGGGCATTACCAGCATCAGGATTTCCTCGGCGGAAGCGTCTTGTACTTCCGGTAGGAGGATGCCGGCTCTGTTGGGAGCACTCAATTCCAGAATCACATTTTCCGAGTCGAGGTTTTGAAGCATCTCTACCATGAACCTGGCATTGAAACCAATCTCCATGTCTTCACCGGAGTAGTTACAAGTGATTCTCTCGTTGGCTGAATTATTGAAATCATAATCTTCGGCACTCAGGCCTAGTTCAGAACCAGTAATTTTTACACGAATGAGGCTGGTGCTCTTGTTTGAAAACAAAGAAATCCTGCGGGCTGAGTTAAGCAGCAGGATGCGATCAACGGTTAGTTTATTGGGATTGTTCTGTGGAATCACAGCCTGGTAATTGGGATACTTGCCATCTACCAAACGGCAAGCCAGACGAATGTCTCCGAAACTGAAAAAGGCATTGCTGCTATTGAAAGAAAGAATCACATCAGTATCTAGCGCAGAGAGGATGTTTTTGAGAAGGTTGAGCGGTTTACGGGGAACGATGAAGGAATCACTTTCGGCAGATTTTAGATCATTTCTGCGATACCTTACCAGTTTATGTGCATCGGTAGCAACAAAGGTGCAGTTGTCTGGTTCCAGTTGAAAGAAGATGCCATTCATCTGGGGTCTCATCTCATCATTGCCGGCGGCAAAAATGGTTTTTTGAATAGCAGTGGCAAGCACCTGAGAGGGCAGGCTGATGGTTTTTCCATCTGAAAGAGATTGAATTCTTGGGAAGTCGGCACCGTCGAATCCGGCCAGCCGGTATTTGCCTTCACCCGCTGAAATTTCGATGCCGTAATTACCCGTGTCGATGGTAAAAGCAAGTGGTAATTCCGGAAAGGATTTTACAATGTCTGAAAGCATTTTGGCAGGGATGGCAATGCTGCCATCCTTATCCGCTTTTACTGCCACTTGTGCGGTCATGGTTGACTCCAGGTCGGAGGCAGTAACGGTAAGGGTGCCGTCCTTGATTTCAAAGAGGAAATTGTCGAGGATAGGCAATACATTGGAGTTGTTAAGTACGCCGGAAAGCTGTTGTAGATGTTTGAGCAGCGTGGCACTCGAAACGATAAAATTCATGTGTACCAGTTTGGATTTGTATACCGCAAATATATTCCTATCCCTTTACAATCAGGTAGATTTTTAGTCCATCCTGTGGATAGTTGTTAACAATGATATGCTTATTTTTTTAACAGGCTGCTGAGCGGAACCGCCAGACGATCGAATACAAAATATTGACCGATGAATATTTCCTGCCTGTTGTTGTCTACCAATACATAAGCCCTTTCATCATCAAATGAGATATTTTCTCCTCCGCGGTTTGTACTGCCCGGTGGCAGAGGAATGGCCAGTACATCAATTTTTTTCTTTTTGGAGGAGTGTTCTGTGATAAGCAGGCTCAGGTATGGTTTGGAAAGTGCAGAGTCCAGTTTGGTCTTGGAAGTTTGCTTGGCAATAAACTCATAATTCACCTTCTTGTAAGCGGACAAATATTGCATAACAAGGGAGGTGTCGAAATTGGGGACGGATTGTTTTTTAACATCAAAAAGGGTAAACCTGAACCTGGATTGGGTGGGGTCTTTTTCAATATGTATACTAAAAGAGGAGGCAGGATTGGTGTGAAGGCTTACTTCCAGATCCCTGATTTGGGCGATGTTGTAAGACAAAAGTTCGGAGGCTCTCCATTGCTCGGGTGAGGTAAAAAATCGGGTGCTTAGGTAACCCTGAAAGCCGGGAATTTCAACCACAAAAGGCGTGGAGGAGCCTTCGAGCATCATATAGGTTCCGTCATGGTCTTTGGTTGGACTGCCAACATAGATTGTTTTGGTTTTTATACCGGCTGCATATATCTCTACTTTCACGGAAGAGGTTGCCATGTCTTTGATGATATTGTTAAAGGCAGCTTTTGCCACCGGGTATTTCACTTTTAAATCATGTAGGGTCGACAGAATCATTTGCACGGCATCCATTCGGGCATCCTGTTTGCCATCAATCAGCCATTTTTTTCCATTTTTTGTTAGGCTTACCTGAACGCCTTGCATGTCTGCAAGGAATATTTTGTCAACAGCTGCGGTATCCTTCACACTGAAATCGCTGAGGGCTTTGTTGAGCGTTGATTTTTTTTGACGCAGGATAAGAAAAACGGTGAGTCCTGCCAGCAAAAGAATGATGACGATATAATTCAGGTATTTTCTCATGTTTTTTATTTCATGAGATCATTGATGATTTCTTCAACGCTTACCCCATCAGCTTCTGCTTTGTAGTTTCTTACGATTCTGTGTCTGAGTACACCGTAAGCAACTCCTTTTACATCCTCTATATCAGGAGAAAATTTCCCTTTGATCAGTGCGAGGGCTTTGGCTCCCACAACAAGGTTTTGAGAAGCCCTGGGCCCGGCTCCCCAGGACAAGTAATTTTTTACCACTGAAGGAGCATCAGCGTTGGACGGACGCGTTTTTACGGCAAGTTTCACGGCAAACTCCAACACATTGTCAGCAACGGGTATTTTTCTTACCAGGTTCTGGAAGTAAACAATTTCTGAGGCATCGAGAATGGTATCTAAATGCACATTCCTGTCGGCGGTGGTATTTTTAACTATTGATAATTCCTGCTCATAGGTGGGATAGTCTAAATATACATTGAACATAAAACGGTCGAGCTGGGCTTCAGGAAGGGGATAGGTGCCTTCTTGCTCGATGGGATTTTGAGTGGCCAGAACGAAAAAAGGATTGCCCAATTCATATCTTTTTCCTGCTGCAGTAACTGCTTTTTCCTGCATGGCTTCGAGCAATGCAGATTGGGTTTTGGGCGGGGTGCGGTTGATCTCGTCGGCAAGTACAATATTCGCAAAAAGTGGCCCTTTGATAAACTCGAATTCCCTTCGGTCATTGAGAATTTCTGAACCTATAATGTCGCTTGGCATCAGGTCGGGTGTAAACTGAATACGGCTGAAAGAAAGGCCGAGAACCCTTGAGATGGTGTTTACCAACAGGGTTTTTGCAAGTCCGGGTACACCAACCAGGAGACAATGTCCTCTCCCGAATATGCAGATGAGCACATCCTTGAGAATGTTTTCCTGACCCACAATAACTTTTCCGATTTCATTTGTAAGGGCTTCGTATTTTAGGGTAAACTGTTTTACCGCTTCTACATCATTTTGATAGGTACTCATGTTTATTGTTGTGTATCGGTCCATTGGTTTTTAAAGCGACAAGCGCTGTAATCACCGGAGATTTTTATGAAGGTGGTTTTTCTTTTCTTATTTACCCAATCGTTGATCAGTTTGGCTTGTTTTTGCATCAGAGCCATCTGTTGCAGGCGTTGGTAATCGTCTCTCGGATTTGCTCTGTGAGGTTGCGTACGACTTTTCAGTTGAACAAGTTTACTTACCGGTTTGCCATCCTGTCCGGCTGACCTTGATACAGGAGATATCTCACCCGGTTTTAGTTTGTCAACAATAAAAAAGAGTCCGGGTTCCATTTCTTCGGCATTAAAACGGGTATTGCCCTGACGGGGATTGAACATGATGCCACCGTTATTCTTTGATTCACTATCATCAGAGAATCTCAGGGCAGCATCTTCAAAACTGATGGATTTTTTCTCTGTAATTTCAATTCTTAAGCTGTCGAGCAGGCGCTGTGCTTTGATAAAATTATCCTGAGAGGGTTTGGGAATCATGAGGATGTGTCGAACATTGATCATCTCTCCACGGCGGGCAATCAGTTGGATAATATGGTATCCAAATGGACTCTCCACGATTCTTGATATCTCCTTGCCACGCAAATTAAAAGCCTCAGCAGAGAACTCGGGAACAAGGTCATTTCTTCCCACAAAGCCCAATTCTCCGCCACGCTTGGCCGACTCCGTATCATCTGAGTAAAGCACAGCAAGCGTAGAGAAATCCTCACCGTTTACTATTCTTTTTCGGATGGCTTCCAGTTTTTCTCTTACCCGGTTTTTTTCGGCCTCATCAATACCCGGTTTCTTAACAATTTGTGCAATTTCATATTCTGCATCAATCAAAGGCAGGGTGTCATTAGGAAGAGAATGATAATAAGCCCTCACTTCAGAGGGAGACACCTTGGTATCACCGGTAATTTTAGATTGCATGGTACGGGCAAGCAGAAGATTTTTTACATCATCCCGAAAATCTTCTTTCAGTTCTGCGATGGTTTTTCCATAAAATTCTTCGAGTTTCTCCTCTGATCCAACCTGCCCTATATAATAGCGCATGCGTTGATCAAGTTCCTGCTGAACCTGCTGGTCATTCACTGTAATGGAATCTATCTCAGCCTGATGTACCAACAATTTGTTAAACAGTAATTCCTCAATGATGGCACAACGATCGGGCACGCGAACGCCTTGGGCCTGGGCCTGATGATATTCATTTTCAATATCGGAACTGAGAATCAGGTTTTGGCCAACCACAGCCTCAACCTTGTTGATCATGACATCTGATGTCTTCAGTTTTTTTCCCAATCCTTGGCTGCTTGCATCAAGAAACAGCAGGAAAAGGAATAAGTCAAGGAATATTGTTTTCCACTTCATTGCTGTTTTTTGCTTGTTCAAGAATATCCCGCTTGTGGCTATCAATCAGACGCAGCTTTTTGCTGTTCAAAATCATCCGACGGATGTTTTCTTTTTCAAATGCCATGGGAGAACGGGTTTCTTTTGTTCTGAAACCTTTTATTCCCACAAAGTACATAAAATCTCCCTGCGTAAACTCGATTGATTTGTTATTTTTTAAAAACTCCTCTTCATCATATGTTTTGATGGGAATTTCTTTTTTTAGATCCTTGAAGTAAAGCCATTTGCTATCATCTAAAAAATAGTTAACAGCATTTCTTCTGCAAAAGACATCAAGCTTGCGCATGTCGCTTTCACGGTTGCTTTGGTATAGCGATTTTACAAGGGCTGCACCACGGGTAACTTTTGCAAGTTTGATATATCTTACCTGAACGATATTGTCTTTGAGGAGAAATTCCGAAGGATGTTTATCATAATATTCCCTAATTTCATTGTCGCTTACGGATGTGTCCAGTTTTTGCCTGACAAACTCTTTCTGGTAGGTATATATCACGAGAGCGTTTCGATAGGATTCAATTTCGCGATCGAAATTTTTCTGTTCTGCTTCCAAGTTGTTTTCCGACTGCCGCAGCATCACCTGGTTCTCAATCCAGTTTTGCACATAGGATTTGATCATGTTTAAACTGTCTTTTCCGTGCACTCCGGGGGGCACCACTCCTGCAATATCTGCTTTTACAAGAACCTTGTCATACGCTCTTGCCACAAAATCTTTTCCTTGCCTTTTTTCTGAGCAACCAAACAGGAAGATTGAAATGAGAAGAAAGGTTGAAAAAAGCTTCATATGGGCTGAAAGGACTTGCTTTACAAGACCTTCTTAAGTGGTTTTTCAGGGCAACTTGGAGAGTACTTCACGGTTGATTTCAACCTTGTACTTTTTGCGCAGGTTTTCAATCCATTGTTTTTCCAGCACATTCTGGTAATCGGCTGTGATCAGGCCTTTGGCTTCACTGAGTGTTTTGGGTTCAGGTGCAAGAATCTTTTCGACATTTACAAAAAAACTTTGTTTGCCTATGGCCATGTTGGGGCTTATTCCCGGATTTTTACCTGCTTTGTCTACCGCCTCATTTTCCCCTTTGCTGAATTTACCATGTTCAATTCTCAGGTTCAACTGGGATTGCTGGTTGATTTTTGCGAGGATCTCTGATTCGGTAAGTGGCTTGTCTGCATCCTTATCTTTCTTCTTTTTCTTTGTAGGTGGGGGATTGAGGAGTGCTTTCACAGCATTGGCAATCGAATCATTCTTGCAGGTATATACGATGGCCTGTACCCTCTCATCCCACATGTATTTTTCCTTGTGTGCATCGTAAAACTCTTTCAGACCAACAGTGTCTTTCACGGCTTTGGACCATACCTTTTTGTCGGTCAGGTCGAACAATAAAATCCCATCCCTGTATTCCTGCAAAAGCGCACGATAATCTGCATGTTTCTTTCCCAAGTTGCTTTCTTCATATGCGAGGAGGTTTTCGTCAACAAATTGTTTGTACATGTCCGTTACCACGATGCGCATGTCAATTTTTGTACGCTTGGTTTGGTGGCTTTCAAGAAACTTGGCAAAATCAGTCTGGGTGTATTGTTTGTCGCCGATTTTGCATAGATTTTTGGTTAGGTTCTTGGCAGCAGTCGCCTTCCATTTGCCCTCGAAAAAGGTTGTGTCGAGAACAGCAATACACTCTTCGGCAAGTTTTGGATTGTCGGAGAATCCATATTCTTTCCTGATTTTAGAAAGCATGGAATCTTTGCTTTTCTGTGAACGGGAGTCTTTGCCCACCTTGGTTTTGATTTCGTTCTTCAGCTCCTCAAAACTGCCTATTTCTTTTTTTGAAATTCTTTTGATGATGTGCCAGCCATACATGGTTTGCACCGGCGCTGAGTAATCTCCATCTTTTGAAAGTGCGAATGCAGCCTTTTCAAATTCCAAAACCATTCTTCCTGTGCCAAAGGAGGGAAGCTCACCACCTTTTCTGGAAGATGCTTTGTCATCGCTAAATTGCTTGGCAAGCTCTGCAAAGTCTTCACCGGCTTTTAATTTGGCATAGATTTCATCTATTTTCTTACGCACATTAACAGAGTCTTCTCCTCGCAGCTCTTTGCCACCCTTAATCATGATGTGAGCGGCAGTAATTTGTCCGGGATTCGGGCGTTTTTCAATCACTTTGATGATGTGGTAACCGAAACGGGTTCTAACAGGCATGGTAATGTCTCCTGCTTTGCTTTTGTAGCAGGCAGATTCGAAGGGATACACCATCTGGAGCGAAGTAAAAAATCCCAGGTCGCCGTTATTTTCTTTTACAGAAGGATCTTCGGAATATTTTTTTGCAACCTCTTCAAACGCTTCTCCTTTAAGGATTTTATTTCTCGCTTCAATGCTCTTGTTGTAGGCCGCGAGCGTGTCTTTGGGGAGCGCCTCTTGCGGACATTTAATCAGGATATGAGCCGCTTTGATATCGGTTTTCATGCGATCGTAGGCTTCGCGAAGAAGTTGTTCATTTACTTCGTTGTCTACCAGGTAGGGTTGAGCAAGTTGTTTTCTGTAACCTTCAAGCTCGTTTTTGAAAGAAGCAATGGTATCGAGTCCCATTTCTTCTGCTTCCCTCACCTTGAGTTTGAAATTGATAAAGAGTTCAAGGTATTCCTTCACCGAAGCAGAATCAAATTTCTGTTCCTTGTTGTTTTTCTTGTAGATGGATAGAAATTCAGATTTACTCACCGGTTTTCCTCCGATGACCAACATCTGTGGATCTTCATTTTTGGCTACCTGAGTGGCCGGTTTTTTGGGAGCAGCAGTGACAGCCTGTTTTTTCTGAGCAACTACTTGTAAGCCACTTAACAACATGGCATACACAATCAAATGTTTGGCGTTCATAATCTTTTTTAGAGCAGGCGCAAATGTAAAAACTTTTTGCAGCTTAAGCCCTTGTTTTCTGGCGAGCTGCAGGCAAGTGGAGGTTGATTGTTTAACAATTGTTAACCGGGCTATTTCAGGTATCTAAAATCATGCCCACTCTTGATTCCTTTGAGCGATTCAAAAATCAGGCGAATCACTGCTTCCACATCTTTTTTATGTACCATCTCCACAGTGGTATGCATGTATCTCAATGGGAGTGAGATGAGTGCAGAAGCCACACCGCCTCCGTTGTAGGCAAAGGCATCTGTATCAGTTCCTGTGGCCCTGGAGACTGCTTGCCTCTGAAAATCAATTTTGTTTTTACCTGCAGTTTCTACAAGGAGTTTGAGAAGATTATTTTGCACTGCAGGCCCGTAAGTTAAAACAGGTCCTTTCCCACAAGCCAGGTCGCCATTGGTAATTTTATTGAGCATGGGAGTTTGCGTGTCGTGGCAAACAT
Source organism: Bacteroidota bacterium (assembly GCA_046297395.1). Classification (GTDB taxonomy): domain Bacteria; phylum Bacteroidota; class Bacteroidia; order UBA4408; family UBA4408; genus JBEICQ01. Next base: position 18,684 of record JBKCNM010000023.1, on the reverse strand, counting down.
CGGTAATGATGGCGGCATGGGGTTTAATCTTATTCACAATCATCTCAGCTCCCCTGAGCCCTACCTCTTCCTGCACGGCATTAGTGATATAGAGGCCAAAGGGGAGTTTTACCTTGTTCTCATGAAGGATCCTGGCCACCTGTGCAATCATAAATCCTCCGATGCGGTTGTCCAGTGCTCTGCCCACATAATAACGGTCGTTGAGTTGGATAAACTCATCTTCGTAGGTAACCACGCAACCCACATGAATTCCAAGCTTTTCTACCTCTGCACGGGAGTGGCATCCGCAATCCAGAAAAATATTTTTTGGTGAGGGAGGTTCTTCTTTCATGGCATCCCTGGTGTGGATGGCTGGCCAGCCAAAAACGGCTTTAATCATGCCTTTTTCCGTGTGAATATTTACGCGCTTGCTGGGTGCAATCTGGTGATCGCTTCCTCCATTTCGTTTCAGGTAAATAAATCCATCGGAGGTGATGTAACTCACAAACCAACTGATTTCATCAGCATGCGCCTCAATAACAACCCTGTATTCCGCATCCGGATTGATGATGCCCACCACTGTTCCATAGGTATCTACCATGTGGGTGTGGATGTAAGGCTTGATGTATTTCAGCCATAGTTCCTGGCCTTTTGACTCGAAGCCGGTGGGAGAGGGATTGTTGAGGTATTTACCCAGAAACTGTTCGGCAGATGCCGTGATGATGGAGCTTTTTTTCTTGGCCATTTTTTTTGAAACTTAATCCCACGAATGTAATATTTACTTTTGTGCACATGATTAAAAAGATCGGAATTCTAGGAGGTGGACAGCTTGGCCGCATGTTTTTGCAAGAAGCCCGGTCATTTCCCTTTTCTTTTTATGTGCTCGACCCCGATCCGGATGCGCCCGCAGCCGTTTTGGCAGATGGTTTTACCTGCGGAAGTTTCAGGGACTATGAACAGGTCATGCAATTCGGCAAAAATGTAGACATACTTACCATCGAGATTGAAGATGTAAATACCCGTGCCCTTTTTGATCTCAGAGACAGGGGAATCAAGGTTTTTCCGGAACCGGAGGTTATTGAATTGATTAAGGACAAGGGAAGACAAAAGGAATTTCTTAAGCACCATGCCCTGCCCTGCGGGGATTTTTTTCTTGCAGACACAGCCGCTCAAATAGCGGATCAACCTTTTGGCTGGCCGGTATTCATCAAATCGAGGACAGGCGGGTATGATGGCAAAGGCGTTCAGCAACTCAACAACAGCGCCGATCCGGTAAGCATTCCGGGTCCATGGCTGGTTGAACGGAAGGTGAAGGTGCAAAAAGAGCTTGCAGTGATAGTCTCCAGAAACAGCAAAGGAGAAACAGCTGTTTTTCCTCCCGTAGAAAGTTCATTTCATGGTGAACTTCACCTTGTTGATTACCTGATTTCGCCGGCAGAGATTCCTTTGGCATTGGCTGAAAAAGCTGCTCAGCTTGCCTTGCAGGCTGCCCAAGCACTTGCTATCACAGGATTGCTGGCAGTTGAGTTTTTTCTGGATGAAAACAATGCATTATATGTGAATGAGATGGCTCCCCGTCCTCACAATTCCGGTCATGCCAGCATAGAGGCAAACGCATGTTCGCAGTTTATGCTATGGCTTTTTGCAATTACCGGATTGCCTCCGGCAAGCACCATTTCTCGGATGCCTGCAGTGATGATAAACCTTATTGGCTGCGAAGGTCATGAGGGTGAGGCCATGCTCATTGGAATGGATGAGATAGTAGCTGCGAATGGTGCTTACCTGCATTGGTATGGCAAAAAAATAACCAAGCCCGGCCGGAAAATGGGGCATGTAACCGTCCTCAGAGAAAATATGCAAGATGCTGTTTTTCAAGCCATGCGGCTCAGAAGTTTAATAAAAGTAATGTGTGTTAATAATATCTGAATTTAGTCGGCAATAATCTATTCTTATTTTTCGTTACTCTCTGTTCATGCCCAAAAACCACTGGTTCAAACTTCAGATAGCTACCGATTACCTCTCGGCTGTAGCTTCTTGGTCGTTATTTTATCTTTTTAGAAAAAGGTATATCGAGGGACAATCGCAGTTGGGCTTGGGAGATTTTCTTGGGGATGAGAAGTTCATGCTCGCTTTGTTGTTCGTGCCCTTTTTCTGGTTGTTGCTCTACGCACTCTGGGGAAACTATGTGCATGTGCTGAGAAGATCGAGACTCAAAGAGTTTCTGCAGTTTATTGCCATTGCCATCACCGGTTCCCTGGTCTTGTTTTTCCTCCTCCTGCTTGACGACAAAATCAATAGTTACAAAGAGTATTACAAATCTTTGGCAGGTTTGTTTTCCATCCATTTTATTATTTCCTATCCGTTTAAACTATTCATCGCAAACAGTATTGTTTGGCGCGTGCACAACCGCATTATCGGTTTCAATACATTGATGATAGGCAGCAACCAGAATGCCATGAACCTTTACAATGAATTACAGGAGGAGAAAAAATCTTCGGGCAATAAGTTCATTGGTTTTTTGCATATCGAAAACAAGAACGGGAAAGGACATCTGCTAAAAACCTATCTGCCGCATTTGGGAGAACTCAAAGATTTAAGAAAAGTGATTGAAAAGCAGGATGTAGAAGAGGTGCTGATTGCCATTGAAAGCTGGGAGCATGAATACCTAAGGAAAATTATTGAGGAACTGGAAACCACACAGGTAATGGTGAAAATTATTCCTGATGTGTATGATATCCTCTCTGGCAGCGTAAAAATGACCTCCATTTTTGGAGAACCATTGATTGAAATTTCCAACCATTATCTCCTCCCGTGGCAAAAGGTTCTCAAACGGGTGATGGATATTTTTGCTTCGGTTTTAAGCTTGGTCATCCTCTCTCCTTTATACCTGGTGGTGGCCTTTATTGTAAAAGCCACTTCCCGCGGACCCGTGTTTTACTCCCACGAAAGAATTGGTTTAAACGGACAACCGTTTACCATGTATAAGTTCAGGTCCATGTATGTGGATGCAGAAAGAAACGGGCCTGCGCTTTCGAGCAAAGATGATCCCCGTATCACTCCTTTCGGAAAGTTTATGCGGAAGGTTCGTTTGGATGAATTGCCACAGTTTTACAATGTGCTCATTGGTGAAATGTCACTTGTTGGTCCCAGACCGGAAAGAAAGCATTTTATCGATCTCATTGTTAAAGAGGCGCCTCATTACCGTGTGTTGCATAAGATCAAGCCGGGCATCACCAGCTGGGGGCAGGTAAAATTTGGATACGCGGAAAATGTGGAGGAAATGATTCAGAGAATGAAGTATGACCTCTTGTACCTTGAAAACATGAGCATCCTTGTGGACCTCAAAATCTTAATCTATACTGTGCTGATTGTGGTGCAGGGCAGGGGGAAATAAAATCCTTACTCCCTAAAAGATTGCAGTTCAAATAATCGGGCGTAATGGCCATTTAATGAAAGCAGCGCAGCATGTGTTCCCTTTTCTACCAGCTTTCCTTTGCTCAGCACCAGGATTTCATCTGCATGTATAATGGTGCTCAATCGGTGAGCAATCACCAGAGATGTGCGGTTTTTCAACAACCTGCCGAGCGCTTCCTGTACGAGTTTTTCTGAAGAAGCATCAAGGGCACTGGTGGCCTCATCCAAGATGAGTATATCAGGATTTTTAAGCACTGCCCTTGCTATGTTTATGCGCTGCCTTTGTCCACCACTAAGGTTCCCACCGCGGTCGCCAACAGAGGTATGATAACCCTGTGCCATTTCAATGATAAAATCATGTGCATTGGCAATTTTAGCCGCAGCAATCACTTCTTCCTCGGTGGCATCAGGTTTGCCAAGGAGAATATTTTTAAAGATGGTATCGTTAAAAAGAAAGGAGTCCTGCGATACGATGCCAATGCTTCCTCTTAGCGAACTGAGGGTAAAATCTTTAACTGATACACCATCCAACAGCACATCGCCATGGCTGCAATCATGAAACCTGGCAAGCAAATCTGCAAATGTGGATTTGCCGCTACCCGATTCACCAACCAGTGCATAGGTTTTGCCTTTTGGAATGGTAACCGATACATCATTGATAGCAAAACCGGAGTCTCCTCTTTGATAACCAAATGAAACATGCTTGTAGGTAATTTCATTTTGTAATGGTTTTAGTTGGATGGCTCCGGGTTTTTCAGTTATTACTTCCGGACTATCCAGAATACTTTTGATTCGGTCGCCTGAGGCAATGCCTCTCTGGATGTTATAATAGGCAGTGGTTAAGGCGCGGGCTGGAGGAATAAGTTGAGAGAAAATAGCAATGTAGGTAATGAACATGGAGGCTGTTAGGGTGCTTTGATGATCCAACACAAGATTACCTCCTGTATACATCACCATCACCAGCACGAGAGTTCCCATCACTTCGCTCATGGGTGAGGAAAGATCAATTTTTCTGTACATCCTCACCATGGTGCCTGTGAGCAGGTTGTTTTGACGGCTGAACTTGTCCTCCATTTCAGGTGCAGCAGTGAATGAAGCAATGATTTTTGCACCGGATATCCCTTCTTCCATCATCGACATTAATTGTCCAAGTTGTTCGCGGCTTCTGGTGGTTGTACGCTTTAAGCTTTTACCCACCCTTGCAATTACAAAGCCGGCAATCGGAAACAATACCAATACGAATAAGGTGAGCGCAGGACTAATAAAGAAGAGTGTACTGAGATAAAGCAGGATGGCAACCGGATCCCTGAAAATAATTTCAAGCGTGGCCATCACCGACCACTCAATCTCATGCACATCTGAACTCATCCTGGAAAGGATGTCCCCTTTTTTTTCTTCGGAGAAGTAGGAGAGCGGCAATCGGAGAATTTTAGCGAATACCCTGTTGCGAATGTCCCTGATGACATGGTTCCTGAGAGGTGATAGGAAAAACATGGCAAAATACCTGCAAAGATTTTTTAGCAAGAACATAATTACTGTAAGCACACAGATGAAAAGAAGGGTATTGGCTTTTCCGTTTTGCTGGATGTTTAAGGTAAGATAATAGTAGAGATTTTCTATGACTGATCCCATAGACAAAGCCAGATCGGGAGGACCGGAACCTAGCCTTGAAGCGTAGTCCTGATCGCTCTTGATGAAGAGCAGATCCAGAAAAGGAGCAATCATGGTAAGCGAAAAAAGCGAGAAAGCCACATACAAAATATTGAAAAAAGCATTCAGAAAAGCCCATTTTTTGTGGGGCCATGCATAAGAAAGGATGTGGAGAAAGGAATTCAAATTGAGGCAAAAGTGCGAAAAATCACGATAATTCAGTACTTTTGATTTTCACTTACCATACAATGAAAGGCACAACATTACTTCTTACTCTTTTTGCAGCTTTTGCGCTTAACATCTCAGGCTTGCTTGCCCAACCCAATTTTCCTCCAAGCAACTTTAGTTGTCGCCTAAAGATTGTTCATTCTGCCAGCGCTTCTACCAGTGACGAAACAGTTGTTTACTTCAATCCTTCCGCCTCCGATGCTTACATCAATTCGGAAGATGCTCCTAAATTTCCTCAGTTGAATGCGCTCCTCATTTATTCCTTGGTCTCCGGTCAATATCTGGCCATCAATGCCATGGGTGCACTCACACAGGAAAAATTCGTTGATATCGGATTTCAGGTTCCTGCCGCATCAACAGTTACCATATCATACACCCCTTTTGGTCTTGAAGTAGGTAATTATTATGCCAACGGGATTTTAGAATTGCAGGATTTGGTGGCAGGAGTAAGCGTGAATCTCATGGATACAAATAGTTATTCATTTACATCTGCCTCAGGTACCTTCAACAACCGGCTCAGGCTGCGTATGGTAGCACCCTCATATGTATTTACAACTCCCGGTTCTTGCACCGACATTGGTTCAGCCTATGTAACCAACTACAATACCACACCCGTTGGTTACCAAGTTTTAGACTCCTCGGGCAACATTGTACAAGCTGCCACAAACTTCACAGGTATTGCACCCCTGAACATTAACCAGCCCGGTAACTATACCTACAATTTTTATTACGGAACAGATTCCTCAACCTTCAGCACATCACTTAATATGTTTCCTTCTATTGATGTTCCCAACATGTCGCTTGTTTTCTATCCCGATTCAGTAGTAAACATGGATGATAATTTTTTTATGGCTGAAGTCTCCTGGCCCGGATTTGATTCATTTAATGACTCTGCCTTTTGGGAATTCGGAGATGGCAATTCTTACTGGGGTTTCCTGGTTGACCGAACATTTTCAGCACCCGGGATTTATCCGGTAACGCTCACCGGTTATGGCGATTCATGCAGCGCCACCATTTCATTTAATATACATGTATATACCATCACAGGTGAGGCATCTCTGAATGGACAGATTAAAGGCTATGTGCACAACAATACACTTACCCTTCAAAACAAGGAAGCTTCTCTTCAGGACCTTTATCTCACAGTTTCATCGATTTCCGGACAAGAATTGGTATCTCGTCGAGTGATCATGCCTTCCGGGTCATCAACCCAGCTTCCACTGGAAATGCTTCCGCAGGGAATATATTTTGCCAGGCTGCAAGGGGCAAGGGAGTCAAAAACCATCAGGTTTGTCATACACTAATCCCTGCTCCTTTCTAACTTTTTGTTGAATCATAAGTGGGATAAATGCCTTTTTTACAAGGTTGTTCAGCAGCATGAAAATTGTGCTGAATATTCATTGTTGAAAAACCTCAGTTCTAATTGTTTCAAAGTTGTAGGACAGGCGCGCAAAACAAACTGCCGCCAAGGATTTCATTTAACAAGAGGTTGCTCAGGTTTGTAAATTTCTTTTGCTGAGGGTTCTGTTTTTTTTAAACGGCTTGGTCTGTTTTAGCAATCAAGAAGGAATTGTTAATCAACTCTCAGCTAGACAGTTCAAATTGCATGATTCAACAGAATCTTGGAAAATTTTTCTGATTGCCGAACAGGGAGTTGTTCTTGTTGAATTGTTTCAGCAGTGAATATATACCTGCATAACAAGCAATGCATGATGAATCAGACTCAAAGGGTTCTTTCGTTGTAACTCCCTGTGATTCCCGTTCACATTTTTTACAGGTAAGGAATACTAAGAGAAGAAGAAATTATTGAACCACAAACCGCACCTGCTCAGTTCTTTTTGCATGGTTCAGGCGCAGGATATAAATTCCTTTTGCAAGCCCGTTGATGGGTATTTCCTGATGGTTCGTTTGAGGGGTGTTTTCTGAAATCAACAGTCGCCCCGAGAGGTCAAACACCTGATAACCGATGATTGCCTGTGGTGCATCTGCAAATAGAATTTGACTGGCAGGGTTGGGATAGACACTTGATTGAAGTGCGTTGTTTTCATCGGTAGAGGCAAATGTATTTCTTCCGGAAACCCTTACATGATCAAGGAAAAAATTGTTGCCATCTCCACCGGATGTAAACAAAAACCTAATTCTGAGATTGGTGCTGGATGCAAAACCGGAAATGTTCGACAAACTAACGGTACGCCATTGTGTGGTATTTGTGGGCGTGAAGGATGCATTGGTTGCAGTGACTGTTCCTAATGTATTTCCAGATACATTGTACCTGAGGATCCAGGTCTTGCCACAATCTGTACTCAGGTAAACCTGAAGTCGATTGGAAGAGGCGGAAGTGGTTTTTTGGGCATATGCGTATCTGAATGAGATGAATGGGCTATCAATCACACTCAGGTTGTAAGATGGACTGATAAGTTCATCTGCCGATCCACTGGTTTGCTCCTGAAAATTATTAAGCCACAAGCATTTTCCGCTTACATATCCAGCATTGTTGGATTGAAACCCAACCGACCCGGGAACCTTGTTGATGATTTCCCAGCCTTCTGCTCCGATATCAGCAGATTCAAACGATTGCAGCAAAGTATCCTGCACTTGAGCAGTGTTGGACATGACTTTTATCAGGGTATTTCTGGTGAGGGTATTACTTCCGATAGCATTACTCACGGTGAGTGTTACTGTATAGGTGCCGGGAGTGGAGTATGTTACCGTTGGATTTTGGCTAAAAGAGGTGGAGGGTGTTCCGCCCGGAAAAGACCAGGTGTATTGCGTTGGCAGCGCCCTGTATGACTTATCAGTGAAGGTAACACTTCCCCCTTCACAGATAAATTGGGTAAGTACAGGTAAATAATCTGCCACCGGTGCACAGGAAGGGGTAACAAGAGCAGCGGTTCCTGTAGCACTTGTATTTGAAGCCGTCCATAGACTGTTCCTTTGGCCGATTGAACTATTTAAACAAGCCAGCATGCGAGTACATTGTCCTACCGAAAACTGGTTCATACAGGTACCATTGGTATAATCCATGAAATTGGTAAACATGTCGCCGTTGGCATCTTGGTTACAGGTGGGTGAGAGGTGCGGAAAAGGTGGACATCCGGAATTGGCACCGACATGCACAGGTGTGTCGTTCACCTGGTCATTCCCACAGGTGGCATCGCCCCAAATATGACGGAGGTTAAACCAATGTCCGGCTTCATGGGTAAGTGTTCTGCCGTCATTGGAAGTACCAATTGATCCGATGTAATCTGATCGCACCACAAGGCCGTCGGTACTTGCCGATCCGCTGGATGGAAATTGTGCATAACCGAGCACGGTACCTGCAGAGCCACTTGAGTTTTGTATGCTTTTAACCACCCAAATGTTCAGGTATTTGTTTCGTGGCCAGTAAATAAGTGGTTTTACATTGTCGCGGGCATTGTTGGTAAGGGGAGTGTATAAGCGGTTAATGCCATCTGTGCAATTCCCATTTGGGTCGATGGTGGCAAGTCTGAATTCAATGTCCAGTCCGCCACTAAGCGGCTTGAATGGCACAGGGGTATTTACCGTATCAGGATTGGTTCTTTTGAAGTCTTCATTGAGTGTGCGAAGCTGGTCCAGAATCTGTTCTTTCGAAATATTTTCTGTTCCATATTCATGCAGTACATGAAACACTACAGGAATAATGATGGTGGCATTGCTTTTTTGTTCGGGATGGAAGTTACGCGTAAACTCTTCGAGTGCAGCTTCGCGAATGGCATACCCGAGGTCGGTTTTTCTCTGTTCCTGCTCATGTTCATGGGTGAGGCAAGGAATGATTTGTTGAGCCTTGCTCGCAGTGGCAAGGATGATAAAGAGTATGCAGAGAGCTTGTTGTAAATGATTTTTCATTGTTGGTTGGTTGGTTGGTTTAGACTTTCTCCAATGCGGCAGATAAATCGGATATCAAATCGGCTTCGTCTTCTATCCCGACGCTGATACGGAGGAGTGAATCGAGCACCCCCGCTTTTTCTCTGATCTCTTTCGGTATAGATGCATGTGTCATGCTTGCAGGGTGGGAGATGAGCGACTCTACACCTCCAAGGGATTCTGCAAGAGAGAATACTTTCATTGAAGCTGCAAAGGAAAATGCTTTTTCCATGTCGTTGCCTACAAGGGAGAAACTAATCATGCCTCCAAAATCCTTCATCTGAGCTGCGGCAATCTTGTGGTTGGGATGTTCGGGAAATCCGGGCCAAAATACCTTGTCTACTTTGGGATGACTTTTCAAAAAATGTGCCACTTTTTTACCATTGATACAGTGTCTTTCCATTCTCAGGTGAAGGGTTTTAATACCGCGGAGCAGGAGAAAACTGTCCATAGGACCGGGTGTGGCACCACAACTGTTTTGTATGAATGCCAACCTATCATAAAGTGATTTTTCATTGGTACATAATGCACCCATCACTACATCGGAATGCCCTCCGAGGTATTTTGTTGCAGAATGCATCACGATGTTTGCTCCCAGTTTAAGTGGGTTTTGCAAATATGGAGAAGCAAAAGTATTGTCAACAGCAAGCAGGATGTTTTGGGCTTTGGCCAGAGCGGCAACTGCCCGGATGTCGATAATCGACATGGTAGGGTTTGTGGGTGTTTCCACCCAAATCAGTTTCGTTTTTTCGTTTATGTGGCTACTGACTGAGTCTGCGTTTTGCATGTTTACAAAGCGGAAAACAATGCCCAGTGGCTCAAACACCTTGGTAAACATACGATAGGAACCACCGTAAAGGTCCTCACACGCAATTACTTCATCGCCGGGTAAAAGGAGTTTGATTACCGCATCAATGGCTCCCATTCCGCTGGAGAAGACCAGTCCGTAAGCGGCTCCTTCAAGCGAAGCGATATTGGCTTCCAGAGCATTTCGGGTAGGATTTTTTCCTCTCGCATAGGCATATCCTTTGTGCTTGCCGGGACTTTCCTGTACATAGGTAGAAGTTTGATAAATCGGAGTCATGATGGCTCCAGTTGATGGATCGGGCTCTTGCCCGGCATGTATTGCGCGGGTGCCGAACCCGTAATCAGAAAAATCGTGCATCAGATTCTTGTCTTTTCAAAATCTTTTAAAAATTGTGCGAGTCCTGAGTCAGTGAGTGGATGCTTGAGCAAACCGGTAATAACCTGCAGCGGACAGGTTGCTACATCTGCACCGGCTTCGGCGCATTGGATTAGGTGCATGGTATGACGGATGGATGCGGCGAGCACTTCTGTTTCAAAACCGTAAGTACTGTAAATATCAACAATCTGTCTAATCAGCTCAACGCCGTCGTATGAAATATCATCTAGGCGGCCAATAAAAGGCGACACATAAGTAGCTCCGGCTTTGGCGGCAAGCAATGCCTGACCGGCCGAAAAAACAAGGGTGCAATTGGTACGGATGCCTCTTCCGGAAAAGTACTTAATGGCTTTTACGCCATCTTTGATCATGGGCACCTTCACCACTATCTGAGGGTGAAGACCGGCCAAAAATTCACCTTCCCTCACCATGCCATTAAAATCCGTACTGATTACCTCAGCACTTACATCACCTTCTACCAAGTTACAAATGTCCACATAGTGTTTGTAGATGGCATCGTTTCCTTTGATTCCCTCCTTTGCCATAAGTGAAGGATTTGTGGTGACTCCATCGAGCACACCTAACTCATTTGCCTCTTTGATTTGGTCGAGGTTTGCTGTATCGATAAAAAATTTCATGTGTCTTGTCTTATTTTGGGGACTGCAATAATAAGTAAAACTCCTATGGAAATGTGCAGAGTTGTTAGGTCTGATAAATCATTTTCGGAGGGCTTCATCAAGGGCAGCGGAGATGGCAAGCAAACCTTGTTCAAGGGAGTCAGGTTTTGGCCAGCCAAACCCCAATCGGAAGTAATGATCTTCTTGCTCAAACCAGTGCCCGGGTCCAACATATGTTTTATAACCATGATATAACACCTCATAAAATACTTTTGTTCTGGCTGCTTCGGGTAATTTGCAGAAGCATACACAACCGCCTTCCGGCAGTGGCACTTGTATACGGGTTTCACTTCGCATCCAAGTTGTAAGCAACTTCATGTTGGTTTGCAAATGATTCTCCATGGATTTCAGAATAAAATCTTTGTTTTTCATGGCCTCGAGCGCAAGGGCTTCATCTACCACGGGATTGCCAAGGAGCACCTGTTCTTTGGCAGCAAGCAGTGTGTGATAGAGATTCTTGTCTGAGGTTACTGCCCATCCGATTCTGAGTCCCGGCAAACCAAAAGCCTTGCTCAAGGAGGATACGGATATTACCATTTTGCTTCTGGATGCATAGAGGGCACCGGGTTTTTTGCCAATGGGTATGGAGCGATAGGTTTCGTCAACAAGAAGGTAAATCTGCTTTTCTTCACAGCGTTCAATCAGCCAGTTCATGTCATCCTCCGGAATACATTTTCCGGTTGGATTATGCGGCGTGGTAACGGATATCATGGCAGTGTTTGGTTGAATCATGCCAAGGATTTCTTCTCTTCTGATGAGGGGTTTTTCGGGTAATAGTTTGATGTACGAAATGCCACAACCGATGGCTCTTGGGGTTTCAAAGTTGGTGGCATAATTGGGATGCATCACTAGCAAGTGTTTTTCCTTGGATAGGATAGAGGTATTAACAAAAAACAAGGCGCCGGCTGCACCGGGGGTGAGGAGGACATGAGAAGGATCTGAGATGCCACCGTCTTCGGCAATCAATTGTCTGAGTTGCGGAATGCCTTTATGATCGCCATAGGCAAGTAATAAGTGTCCCGGGAGGGCAGGTAAATCAGCTACCGACAAGTCGCAAAGACTGCTCTCTGCGAGATTGTGAAGGATGGTGTTGTACCCCAGTTCTTCGGGCGACTCCACTTCAATGGGCATGCGTACATATTTCATGGCGTTAAGGTAGCCAAATTGGGGCAAAGTGGAGGGGGCAGGCAGACCGAAAAGTTGAGTAAAAAATACTACATTTGCCGCGCTCAAAGGGGCGCCGTAGTTCAACGGATAGAATAGAAGTTTCCTAAACTTTTGATGTGGGTTCGATTCCCGCCGGGGCCACGATTACAGAATGCCGAAACACCGTTTCGGCATTTTTATTTATTTAAATCATCTGATGATAGATTGGGTAATGGGCGAAAAAAAAATGTTTGTTGGGGAGGCAACAGGCAAGAAAAAAGCACCTGATTCAGGTGCTTCAGTTTTGTGGTGATCCCGATTGGATTCGAACCAATGACCCACAGCTTAGAAGGCTGTTGCTCTGTCCAGCTGAGCTACGGGACCCCGCTTTTGAATGGAGGGTATCCATTTGCCATCCTTTGCCGGATAAGGCCTGCAGGCTCTTCAGAAAGTCGGGGCGGCAAGATTCGAACTTGCGACCTCCTGGTCCCAAACCAGGCGCGATGACCGGACTACGCTACGCCCCGAAAAAAAACGCCTGCAAAGAAAACAAAATAATTCCTTGTTCAAGCAGTTTCTTCTCGAAAAAAATCATGAGCCAAACAACATTAGTTTGTTTTGCATATAAGTAGACCTACATTTGCAACCCTTTTTCCGGGCGGGGAAAATGCACATGTAAAACCCCTCCTGCACCGCCAGGCAGGATACAAAAACAACATCAGTTATCATGACTGAACTTATTGAAAATTTTGATTGGAGCGCACTGGGCAAGAAGCAGACAGTTTACTCCAAAGAGTTGCGCGACAAAATGGAAGCGCAGTTTGAAACCACTTTAAAAACCATTTCCGAACATGAGGTAATGGATGGCACCATAGTAAGCATCGGTGAAAAAGATGTGGTGGTGAACATTGGTTTTAAATCCGATGGTGTAGTTGCCAAATCGGAATTGCGTTACAATCCTGAATTCAAGCCGGGCGATGTGATCGAAGTGTACATCGAAAGCAGGGAAGACAAGAGCGGACAGTTGATACTGTCGCACAAAAAAGCCCGTGCGTTGCGCAGTTGGGATCGTATCAACGAAGCCCTAGAAAAAGAAGAGGTCATCCGTGGATTTGTGAAATGTCGTACGAAAGGAGGACTTATTGCCGATGTATTTGGTATTGAGGCATTCCTTCCAGGTTCACAGATTGATGTGAAGCCCATCCGCGACTACGATGTATATGTAGGCAAATACATGGAATTCAAGGTGGTGAAAATCAACAAGGAATTCAAGAATGTGGTGGTTTCACACAAGGCGCTCATTGAAGCAGAAATTGAACAGCAGAAGGCAGATATCATCAGCAAACTAGAAAAAGGACAAATCCTTGAGGGTGTGGTGAAAAATGTAACTTCTTATGGTGTGTTTGTAGATCTTGGCGGTGTTGATGGTTTGATTCACATCACAGACCTTAGCTGGGGCCGTATTAATCATCCTGAAGAAATTGTGAAGATAGATGACAAAATCAATGTGGTAATTCTTGATTTTGATGATAGCAAAAAACGCATCGCATTGGGCTTGAAGCAACTTACACCTCATCCATGGGACTCTCTTGATGCCAATCTGAATGTGGGCGACAAGGTGAAAGGCCGTGTGGTAGTAGTTGCCGACTACGGTGCATTTGCGGAAATTCTTCCCGGAGTGGAAGGTTTGATCCATGTATCAGAAATGAGCTGGAGCCAGCATTTGCGCACAGCACAGGATTTCTTGAAAGTAGGTGATGAAATTGAAGCGGTGGTGCTTACCCTCGATCGCGACGAGCGCAAAATGTCTCTTGGCATCAAGCAACTCAGCGAGGATCCATGGGCAAAAGTAGCTGCCAAGTATGCTGTGGGAACACAGCACACTGCAACCGTTCGTAACTTTTCCAACTTCGGAATTTTTGTGGAGATGGAAGAAGGTGTTGACGGATTAATCCACATCTCAGACCTTAGCTGGAGCAAGAAAATCAAGCATCCTTCGGAGTTCTGTAAGGTGGGTGACAAAATTGAGGTAAAAGTTCTTGAGCTTGACCTCGAAAACCGCAAACTCAGTTTGGGTCACAAACAGCTTGAAGAAAATCCATGGGATGTGTTTGAAACTGTATTTGGCGTAGGAAGTGTGCACCAAGGAACCGTAATCAGCATCAATGATAAAGGTGGTGTGATTGCCCTTCCTTATGGTGTTGAAGGTTTTGCACCTGTGCGTCATTTGCAAAAAGCCGATAAAACAACTGCCCGCGTGGAGGATAACCTTGCATTCAAGGTTCTTGAGTTCAACAAGGAATCCAAGAAAATCCTTCTTTCTCACAGCAAAATCAATGACGATGCCATTGGTTATGAAAAGGAAAAAGTTGAGAAGGATAGAAAGTCTGAGGCTGAGTCAACCAAAAAGACCGTAAAACGCATGAAAGATTCCTTGGAAAAAACTACCCTCGGAGACATTTCTGCACTTGCTGCTTTAAAGGAAGAACTCAATAAAAACAGCGATAAGCAGGGGGACGAATAAAGTTTCTCACTCTAAGGAAAAATCCCGCCATAAAGGCGGGATTTTTTTTTGTTGCCGGACTTACATCAACACCAAACTATGCGATTCTGATTATGGGTTTACTTTTTTGGTAAGAAAAGTTGAGGTGGCTCAACTTCATCATGTAAAATTCGATGTCATTGTCTTTGGAAACCGGAGGCGAAATCGGTAATACTGATGTGGGAATATTGTATAAATAAGGTTTAAAAAACGGATAAAATTGTTTAGAGTAACATAAAATGTAAAAATAAGCACATTTAAAAGAGTTTATTTATACATTTGTGGTGTATATAAGCAAAAATGGGACTGCTACCTTTAACAAATGAGCAAATTACGGAGAGGCTCACACAGGAAAACCCCTGGTGGGCCACGGGTAAGATTGAAGAAGACTATTTGCAGATGCAGGAGAGACTGTATTTTGATTTGTTTTATCCATTGGTGGAAGATCTTTCGCTGAGGCGCGCCGTTATTTTAATGGGGCCCCGAAGGGTGGGTAAAACCGTGATGTTGTACCATACCATTCACCGCCTGATTAGAGAAGGTGTCCATCCCCATCAGATTGCATTCGTATCCATTGAAAATCCTTTTTTTAATAATATCTCTCTTGAGCAATTGTTTAAAGCCTGCTTAAAGGCAAGTGGAAGAAAAAATGCCAAAGGATACTACATGTTTTTTGATGAGATTCAATATTTGGGTGGATGGGAAGTACACTTGAAAAGCCTGGTGGATAGTTATCCTCATACCAAGTTTGTGGTATCGGGCTCAGCAGCGGCGGCCCTTAAACTGAAAAGCACCGAGAGTGGTGCCGGCAGATTTACTGATTTCATGTTGCCACCACTCACTTTTAATGAATACATTCATTTATTGAAGCTTCACCACCTGATTATTCCTACCAAGATTGACTGGAGCGGTAATGCAACGGAGTTTTTTGATTCCACCAACATGGCCTTGCTCAATGAACATTTTATAAAATACATCAATTACGGTGGGTATCCTGAGGTGATTTTTTCTGAAAAAATGCAGGCAAATCCCTCTCGATTTATTAAGAATGACATCATTGACAAAGTGTTGTTGCGGGATTTGCCGGGTTTGTATGGAATTCAGGATGTGAGGGAACTCAATTCCTTATTTATCAGTATTGCCTATAATACAGGTCAGGAATTTTCTCCGGAAGCTTTAAGTAGGACCTCCGGTGGAGTAAAAAAGGAAACCATCAAGAAATACATCCAATATCTGGAGGCAGCTTTTCTCATAAAAATTATCCATCGGATTGACCACAATGCAAAGAAGTTTGCGAGGGCTAATTTTTATAAACTTTATCTCACCAATCCTTCCCTCCGAAGTGCTTTGTTCACGCCTTTGCAGGGCACAGATGCTTTGATGGGAGCAATGGTTGAAACAGCCATTTATGCACAATGGTTGCAAAGAGAATGGTTTGAACCATGGTATGCACGGTGGACGGAGGGAAGATTTCAGGGAGAAGTGGATATGATTGGTTTGCATTCACATAGCTTTAAGCCCGCATGGGCTTTGGAAATAAAGTGGAGTAACCGGTATTTTGAGAAACCCCAAGAACTTACCTCTTTACTTACATTTTGTGCCAAAAACAAATTGAAATCTGCCTTGGTCACTACCATTGATAAAATGGGGATGAAGGAAATCAACAAAGTAAAACTACACTTTCTGCCCGCCTCACTTTATGCATACACCATTGGAAGAAATACCCTGATTGAGAAGTCACAGTATACCTAGAACATGCAAAAACAGATAAAGTGCGCATGGTTGTTGGCAAGTAAAAGGAACAAATAAAAACGCTGAGTGCGAATAAAGAGTGATGTAAAGTAATCCCTCTTTTATTGGATTTGGGGTGAAAGCGTTGAGGAACTACCGGAAAATATTTTCACTTTGTCCATCACTGCATAAGCAGATTGGCTATTTCCTGCTCAAGCATGTGACATTTGTTTTGTGCGTACCAGAGATGTAGACGGTCGGCATAAAAATCACGCGTGGCAGGATCGGCCCTCAAGGATTTTACCAATGCCTGTGCCTCTGCCGGACGGGGCCCCCAGATATCTTTTAATGTAAAATCTTTTGAGAGCATCAACACCTTTGGAATTGATTTGGCACCTTCGGTGGCAAAGGCTTCGATGAGTTGGGGATTGGTATCGCGGAACACCAGACGCATGTTTATTCTGCCTTCGGAACATTCGCTCATTTTGAAAAGAGGTGGAAGGTTTTGTGCTGAATCGCCGCACCAGTATTCTGTAATAATGAGCCAATGCTGGGGCTCTACCTGTTTGAGCAGCGATGAAAGCTGCGCAGACACAACATAGGTTTTGAGTAATCTTTGGGAGCGCTGTTGATTGAGGATATAGTATTGGAATTTATCGACAAGAGGAGGGTTGTCGAGCGTTTTCTGCTGATGAATAATGTTCTGCATGCCCTGCATGTAGGCAGGAAAGGAAAGTCCCTGCTGCCAATGGTGTTCGAGCATTTTGGGGGAGGGAGAGGAAGCAGGATCGGGTAAAGCGGGCATGATAAAAAAAATCAAGACAGGAATCGTTCTCTTCGCAGCACTTCAACTGTACTTACAAAGGCGATGATGCTGTATTTGTCGAAATATTTGTTGCCCAGCAAATCCAAGATGTTGGCCAGAACTTCTTCTCGGGCAAGGGTTTCTATTTTGATGTTTCTTCCTTCCCAGTCGCTCATGTGGCGGGAGTGAAGTCCTTCGCCCTGCACTTCGCTGATGGTGTAGCCTTTGATTCCGCAGGCTTTGAGGTCATCGATGAGTCGTTGTTCAAGGGAATCGAGTGCGATGATGGTGAGCATTTTCACCGGAACTAATCGGTTCATATCGAATAGATGTATTGTGCCATGTTCAGATAGAGCGGGATGCCGATGGTTACATTCACGGGGAAGGCGATGGCCAGGCTGGCGGTGAGGTAATAGGTAGGATTGGCTTCAGGAATGGCAAGGCGAACGGCAGCCGGAGCAGCAATATAAGAGGCGCTGGAGCAGAGGATGCCAAAGAGCGTAGCACCGCCCATGCTGAGTCCTGCCCAATGGGCGGCATAGATGCCGGCAGCGGCGTGCACAAAGGGCATGAAAAGGGCGTAAATAAAAAGAAAAGCACCGGCTTTTTTTAGTTCGAATAAACGCCTGCCAGTAACCAGACCTACTTCGAGCAAAAAGAGACAGAGCATGCCTCGAAACAATCCTTCGAAGAGGGGAGATACCTGTTCGAATCCTTTTTTACCGGTGGCAAACCCGATGAGAATACCGCCGATGAGAAGCAGGCTTCCCTTGTTGGTGAATAGTTCATGCACCACCTTGCCCATGCTTCCTTCGGTGTCGGACATGGAGCGTTTGGCAAGAAAGATAGCAATGAGGATGGCCGGCATTTCCATGATGGCCACGATAGCCGGCATGTAGCCTTCGTAAGGTACTTTGATCAGATCAAGGAAGGCGGTGCCTTCGCTAAAAGTAACGGCAGAAACAGAACCAAAATGGGCGGCGATGGCAGCGGCGTCAACGGTTTTCATTTTTCCGATGCTCTTGAGCAGGAAATAAGAGAGCAGGGGAATGATGATGCACATGGCAAGTGCTGCTATGGTAGGCATCATGATTTCTGATGGAGAAACGGCGGAGAGTTTTACACCCCCTTTGAGGCCGATGGAGAAAAGCAGGTAGATGGTGAGGCCCATATACATGCCTTCGGGGTACTTGAGGTCGCTTTTAACGAGCGTGGCGAGGATGCCCAGGGCAAAGGAGAGGACCATGGGAGAGAGGAGGCTTGCGCCCATGGTTGAAATTAGATCCATGCTACAATAATAAGATTGATTTATGAGCCGAAAAAATCAGTTTTGAGGAAGGAGGCTTTTGGCATGGATTTTAAGCGGCGGTGATGAAAGACGGATGAAATGTTTATGGGGATATTTTTTTGAGGGTGTTTATATTGATTATGGGCGAAAATTGGG
>JBKCNM010000022.1:0-8737 GCA_046297395.1 Bacteroidota bacterium | reverse complement strand
AAAAAAGGCATCGGCAGAGCATACCAAACACCTCGGCAGATAATTCTACCCCTCTCCGATGATTTTCAATCCTTAAAAAAAGAGTTATGATGGCTGTTTCTTCGCCACTAAAATGATAGGCGCGTGGCTCACTTTAAAGTTGAGTGAGTTGGCTATAAAACAATGTTCATTGGCCGTATGATGCAAGGCAAGTGCCAACTCCTTCATTTGTTCTTCTTCTATAGTAACCCTCGGATGCAGCGTTACGCCGGTAAAATGTCCACCTCCTTTAGCAGTTTCTACCATCACTCCTTCCGCATCATCAACATAGTCCTGAACCACAATACCCTTGTCGGCACACAGATGCAGATACCAAAGCATGTGACATGCAGAAATTGATGCCAACAAAAGTTCCTCGGGATTGTGCTTTCCGGAATCTCCCCTAAAGGCCGGGTCTGATGAACCCTGGATGTCTGCTTTCTGCTGAACAGAGATTACATGGCTTCTGTCGTAAGCTGTGTAATGACTGGTACCGCTGCCCTTGTTACCGGTCCATGCAATACTTGTTTTGTAATGGTGTTTTTTCTGTGTTTCCATAATGTCTCAAAAATACCGTCATTTTTTTTTCAGACAACAATTTCGGGAGTGTTAAATCCAATTTTAACAATCTCAAAACATCTTTAAAAATGCACCGGTATTGCCATCAAAGGAATGTTGAATCATCAGTTTCTACATATGACTTATGCATCTTTGTTTACTGAATAATGCTACCCGCATGCAATGGCTTGCAAGGAGATTACTGCAGATGCTTGCACTATAGATGTTGTTACCGGTTTTTACCCTGAGATAATCAATAGCAATACTCCTTAGTTTACATTATCGAAACACCATTTATAAGGAAACCCGAAGACCGGCTCCGTATTTATTTAACTGCCTTTCCGAATAAATGGCAAGCGGCTAAACCATCAACGAATGGTAATCTCCACCCTTCGGTTCAGTTGCTTTCCCTCTTCTGTATGGTTATCTGCCACCGGCTTGCTGCTGCCAAATCCCTTTGTGAGAATGCGTTTAGATGCAATGCCTTTGCTCCTGAGGTAGGCACCTACAGACTGTACCCTGCGTTCACTGAGTTTTTGGTTGCTTGCAGCGGATCCTGCATTGTCGGTATGACCCGAAATGAGAATGGCCACCTCAGGATTGTTCTGCATCATGTAGAGCAATTTATCCAGTTGTTCAAAGGACGATGGCTTTAGATCTGCCTTGGCAGTCTCAAACAAAATGTTTCTCAAGGTAATGGTATTTCCGGTGAGCAGAGGAGTAAGTGCGAGGGTTTTATAGGTTGCTTTTTGCGGCGCTTTGTTCGCTTGAAACGCTTCTGAAAAATCAAAAAAACCTTTTGTACTTGCAACCACAGTAAATGGCTGTCCGGGCTTCACCTTCGCCTGGTATCTGCCCTTGCCTGTTTGAGTAAGTGGAATTTGTTTTTTGGCATCTGCTGAAACAAGCATCGGTTCAACATCCAAGGTATCCCCATTCTGTTTGTTGACAAGCAATAAATTTACTTCCTCAATAAATTCAGTGATTTCTACAATCACTATCAATGAATCGCATGTTTGTTTGTCTCTCGACTTGCAAATGCTTGCACTCAAGGTATCAAATCCCAAATAATCCGGATTGGGATGATAATCCAGAAAGTCGGGTTGTTCAGCGGCTTCCAAAAGAGATTTTTGATGCCATGAACGAGCCCCGTTGAAATAATTACATTCTTTTTTGCCCAGCAGCTCGGCAATTTTGCCTGATCTTGAATCGCCTTGCATACAACGAAAACGCACAGTATCCTTGGCCTGTACTGCCGGAATCTGATCCATGGGCATCATATACACATCGGCATTTGCACCGGCATTTTCTCCACTGCTGAAAACAGCTGTTTTGCCATCCGGACTCACACTGAAATATGCATCAAAGCCTTGGGTGTTTACATCGCTTCCCAGGTTTACCCCTGTGGTCCATTTGTTCCATCCACTGCCGAGACGCTCACTGCAAAAGATATCTCCCTCACCATATCCGGCCCTGCCATTGCTGCTGTAAAACAGTTTTCTTCCATCAGCACTCAGC
The DNA here is from genome assembly GCA_046297395.1 of Bacteroidota bacterium. GTDB lineage: Bacteria > Bacteroidota > Bacteroidia > UBA4408 > UBA4408 > JBEICQ01. Next base: position 6,643 of record JBKCNM010000022.1, on the reverse strand, counting down.
CAGGGAGAAGTTTCAAATCCGTCGGTATTGATTTGTGATGGAAACTTTATCCAATCACCCCAGGCATTGTTTTGTTTGAGTGCATAGTAAATATCTTCGTTGCCTTTTCCTTCTCTATCCATAGAGGCTACCATGATGGTTTCCGAGGGATGCACATAAAACGAAAAATATCCCCGGGTGGGCATGCGTGTTTCATCAATCACCGTTTCAGGCTTCCCGTAATGTGTATTTTCAAGTGTTGCACAGAGAATTCCGGGAGCTGCTTTTTCCATCCTGTTTCCGATATACATTCTCTGCATATCGTTACTGAAACCTCCCAGCAGGTTGTTGTTTTTGTTGTTCACTCCATTTCCGGCATTAATGGCCTGGCCCCAGCTGCCATCCGGCATTCTTTTGGCAAACCAGATGTCCTGCCCTCCCCTTTTTCCGCCTTTGTTTTGCGGACTTACGCTTCTCACAAAAAACAGGGTGTTTCCATCTGCTGAAAACAAGGGACAGAGTTCATCGGCTACAGAATTGATGGTATTACCCACCGGAAAAGCTTTTCTGCCTTCTTGTGCCAATGAGCTTGCGCAAACAAAAAAGACCAGCCATGCTGTAAAAAACCATTTTACCATTTTACCAGAAATAGGAAGGAACATGAGATTTTTTTCCGCCAAGCCTCACACCCATGATGATGCCGTGGGTGCCGGAACTGAAATTTTTAATGGGTGAAGTCACAAAGTCAAATGCATAACTGATTACCACCCTGCTGGAAACTGTAAATCCCATCAAGACAATCACCGATTCTTTGTTGCGGTAACTCAATCCCGCACGAAACAGATCCTTGTAATCCAACATCACATTCAGATCCACTGATGGCGGCGAAGGAAAGGCATACCTTACAAGCAAAGAGGGCATCACACTCAGCTGATTGCTCAACCGGAAACGGTATCCTCCCATCAGGTAATGATGGGCTTGCAATCGCGCAGGTCGCAAGGGATCTTTTACATCGTAAGAATACCTATTGTTTAACACCTGCATGGAAGAATAGCTGGCAAACCAATTTCTGTTGTAAACACTAAAGCCAAGATTGATTACCGGCAGATAAATATTTCTGGTTCCCCCGGCAAACACCATGTCATTTTGGTTGAGGATTCGAATGCCTTCCGGATTAAAACGGTTTTGTCTCAATCCGAAAGTAAAGCCCCCTGACACATAAAATTTTTTGGCAGTAAGAAAGTGTGCAGCGTAGGCAAATGACAATTCACTATTCGATATGATGTCATCTCCTTCATTGAAAACCTGTATTCCCCAACCTTGTTTGAATCGCGGATTGGCTGTATCTGCATCACCTGTAGCAGGTTTTGCATCCATGGGTTTGAGCCTTCCGCGCATGGGCAGATCAAGAGATGTTGCGGGCGCAGCTACAGAATCACTTCCGATGTGATGCTGATAAGTGAAAAAAGTACCGGCAGGCCCTTCAAAACCATTCCACTGTTTGGCATAACCCACCTTAACATCATTGTATGATTCAATACCACAGAGTGAGGGATTCAACAAAAATCCATTTTGTAAAAACTGGCTATACTGCATGCGCTGTTGTGCCTGCAATCCATGGAACAGGAACAAGCAAACAATAGCGAGACTTGGGCGAAGCATATTTTTCATCTGGCAAGGGTGATTTTACCGGTAAGGGGCTCATTGCCCTTCCCAAGATCAATGGTGTAATAATAGTTTGCCGACGGCAATTTAGAACCCTGATAACTGCCATCCCATACTTCCAGGTAACCCTTGCTGCTGAAGATCACAGCACCCCATTGGTTGTATATGGTTACCACACAATCGGGATATTCATTGAGGCCCGGAATCACCCATGTGTCATTGATGTTATCGCCATTGGGTGAGATGCCTGTAGGAATAAAAAATTTCAGTGGAAGATTGATCAGTGTATCTGCAAAACAACCTGCGGCATCTCTCAGTGTAATATAGTAGTCTCCACCGGGCAAAGAATCAAACAGATTCCCATCGTTGTTGCGGTAATTGATTTGGTATTGAACCGGCAACTGCACACCCTCGGGATCTCTTAAATGAATACTTCCTGTCCCTGTACCCGACTCACTGCCCATGATCTTTTCTACAAGAATCTTGAATTTTTCTGACTTGCTGATGGTAAACATACATACCGCCGAATCACAGTTTCCGTTGTAAATGGTATATGCAATTTTGTATTCACCAAAAGCGAGAATGTTGCTGATGTTTGCTGTGTTAACGCCGCTTGAAGGAACAGTGAGCGTTGCGGGGCCACTGATAAATTTCCATTTGCCTGTGGCTGTGCTTTGCACCACCGAAGGAGAAACAGCAGTGAGGGTCACCGCATTTCCACAGATATTTTTTTCATCAGACACGGCAAATGGACGCGGATCGCGGTAAACCACTACATCAACACGATCAGAGTCGGCGGGGCATCCGGGAGAAGAAATTTTCCATTGAAAAGTATAAGTGCCCGGCTGCAACTGATTAACCGTGGTGCTGTTGGCAGATGGATTGGTGATGCTGCTTTGGTTGGGGCCACTCACCTGAGACCAGACACCTGTGCCATTGCCGGGCATATTGCCCAGCAAACCTGCAGTGGTTTGCTCGCAGAGACTGATGTTGTTGCCCGCAGAAGCGGACACGGGTGTGGTTACCTGTATAGAAACCTCAGAGGAATCTGATGGACAGTTTCCATTGCTCACCACCCAGCGAAAAGTGTAATTGCCTTGTTGCAATCCAAGCACCTGGGTGTTGTATTGCGTGTTGTTCTGAAAAACAGCATTACCCGGACCGGATACTTGGCGCCAGATGCCGCCGGCTGTATTTTGAGAAACCAAGGGATTGTTGCCGGAAAGCGTCACACTGTTTCCGCAGATAGATTGTGTACTTCCTGCCTGTGAAATGATGGGTATGTATCGCATCACCTCGATGGTATCAGGAATGGAAACACAGGCGCCATTGGTAATGCTGTACCTGAAAAGATTGATGCCTGCACCCAAGTTGTCTGCAGAAGTAGTAAACAAATTCGGACTGGATAAAACTGCGCCTCCCTGAAGTGTCTGCCAGCTAACCACACCACCCGCAAAATTTTGCTGAGGACCGGGATCATTTCCGCTCAGTTGCACCGAAGAGCTGCCACAGGGAACCAACAAATCAGTGCCTGCATCCGCATCAGGCGGCAAGGCATAGCGGGTAATATTCAATGTATCGGGCGTGGCAGGACACCTTCCGTAATTGATGTTCCAAACAAGTTGATACAAACCATTTGTCGTGAGATTGCTCACAGCAGAGTTCCTCTCATTGGGATTGGCAATCACAGGACTGCTTGCTCCGGGCGGTATGGTAACGATGCTCCAGGTTCCTACAGCCTCGGCAGCAGGCACATTGCCATTTAAAGTAACCGAGTTGTCAGTGGAGCAAATTGCAATGTCATTTCCTGCATTGGGTGCCACAGCCACAAAACCATTTGCACCCACACCGCCAATCACCGGATAACAACCCCACCAGCGGGTAATTTGAGGATTGGAAGAAACATTTCCTCCGGGCTGTGCGGCAGCGCTTGGTGCACCGTCGTTTACTCCTATACTGGGTCCGTTGCCTGCTATTCCTGTACCATAGGGAGACTCGCCATACACAAAGAGATTGCCGGGTACTACTTGATAGAAGACCGACCTCAGATTATCCGGCTTGCCATTGCCATTGGTGATGGTGTTCCAGGGGATGCTGATCTCCATGCTTGACTGATTCACACCACCCACATTGGTGATGCCGAAATGAGGAACAAGGGAAGTGTTCGGGCCGGACCATGCACCGGAAGAAAAGGTGCGAAACTCATCATATGAATCTTTGATGTAAGCAACAAAATTGATACCGCTCAGGTTGTTGAACTGAGGAGCAAAACCATCATAGGATTGCACATTGTTGCTGAATGAAAGTCCGGTTTTGTCTGCCCGCAAATAGATGAGCGAACCCTCGGCATTGTTGCCATTGAGCCTGCCCAGATAAAGGTTGTTGTCGTCCCAGGAAAGATACCAGTTTACCGCACCCTGAAACCCAAGAAAAATCTCGTCGAGTTCCCATGCACCGGAGGCGGGGTTTGAACCCGGAGCCGCACCGATATTAATGATGCCATCAGTGGTATTCACATTCCTCTGGGTGGTTCCTGAAGTACTTCTGCCAATAACAGGCAGCGCCCAAAAGCAAAGCAAACAGGAAAGTAGGAGAAGGTGATTGCTGCTGTTTCGCATGATACAGGTTCAAATGTATAAATTATCAAATTGTTAGACAAACACTTTGCGTAAGCCTTGTGTTAACCACGCTGTCAAACAAAAATGCGCTTAGTTTTGCCTACCGAATGAAAACCATACATACATGCCATTCGATTTCTTTTCTTCTCTGCCATGAAACCTCAAATTGATTTTTTCAGTGCTTTCCTTCCCGGGATTTCTTCCCCCTGGAGAGATCATTTAAATAAAGCTGCCAACAATTTGTTTGAGCGGTTAAAAGGCACTGATGTGCAAGCATTGCCGGTGAGTGATTATTCCAAAAGATATTTTTCCGATTATCTCAAGCGACTGCATTTTGGCATGGAATGCGGTTGCTACCTTCTGTGGCATGCCTTTCATGACAAGTCCATGCAACCTTCGCAGATGATTGTTTGCGATTATGGTGGAGGAACAGGTGTCATCAGTATGTTATCTAAAATGGCCGGTATCGGACAGGTATGGTATGCCGATATCATGGAGCAATCCGGAAAAGATGCGCGTGCAATTGCGAGACACATGAATTGTGAGGCCGATGCCTACCTTCATGGCGAGGTAGATGCCCTTGAGCGTAAGATAAGTCTTACCGGTCTTAAACCACACGCGGTGGTTTCACGCAATGTGGTGGAACATATTTATGATCTTCACAAGCATGTTGCCGGCATGCATGCCCTGGGCCTCACTCTGGTATATGCCACCACGGCCAATCCTGCCAATATATTAACCGACATTTACACACGAAGAATACAGTATAAGGCGGAACACAAAGGTTTCGGCGGGCGCTGGAGCAAGTCAACAGATACGGTGAAGCCTTATTTTTTGATGCGCATGGAAATGATTAAAGCTGCGCAGCCGGATCTCGGTGAGCGGGAAATTCGTATGCTCTCTGCAGCAACAAGGGGCTTGCGCAAGGAAGACATCCTCAAGGCAACGATGGTATATAAACAAACCGGAAAAGTGGCTGCATTCATGAAGCATCCGAGCAACACCTGTCATCCGGAAAACGGCAACCGCGTGGAGCATCTTATGGAGGAAGAGGAGTACCGCGTGCTCTTTCTACAACAAGGTTACCAACTGCAGTTTCTTCCGGGTTTTTACGATACGCATTACAAAAGCACACTCATCAACCGCATGGTTGCTAAGTTCAACAAACTCATTCTTCGAATGCCAAAAAGAGGAAAATACCTCTCCCCTTTTGTTACGCTTATTGCCGAGCCGGCTTCATAAGTTAGCATCTCTATGGGTGGTTTTTTTTAAGCATTTATATAATGATGCATAATCCACTGCCCCATTTTTAGAAGCAGGTATAATTTGAAATCTATTGGTGCTTTTTCAACGCAGCACCATGCATTTGCCGCTTTGGGTTACCGCTCCATTTGCATTACATACTTCTACAAGATATAAGCCTACATTCAATCCCTCGGTATTGATTTGCACAAGGTTTACTCCGCTTATATGGCAACGGTGAACAATTTTGCCGCTCAGATCGGTGATGCGAACAAGTACATTCTCCGGATTTTCATTGATGAGGCTGAGCCAATTTGCTGCCGGATTGGGAAAAAACACAGGGGCATCTGGTTTAATGTCCGCTATGCCTGTAGGCGTAAATGAACTGTAGCTGCTCAGGTCAACCGCTCCGCTGCTGTTATCGGCATTCAGGTTAAGAATAACAGAAGGTGTTCCGTTACGGTAATACGCATAACTTGTGTAAGGAGGTGCACCGGAAGAAGTACTTGAAAATTCCCAGTTGCTTCCGGTATTCGTTGAATCTACATACTGTGAATCCAGCTCGCTGATGATGTTTGTTTTTACCCTCAGTACTTCGGCTGTACCCGCAGGCGTGGTAAGGCTACCCCAGGCATCACAGGAGGTGGTGCCCGTGGTGGTATTGCTTATTTTAAGGGGATAAAATCCGGGAATGGTATAACTGTTTATCACCACTTGACGGCGTGTAAAAGAGAAGGATTGTCCGTACGAAAGTGGAAGTTGGATGGCTGTATTTCCGTTGGGAAAAGTAATGGTGCTTGTAACAAAACTACTCGAAAGTGTGCCTCCGAGTACTTCAAAGGTGGTGGGTGTAAGTCTGTAAAAAAAGTTTGTTGTCATGCCATTTTGTGTGGTATTGATACCAACCGTAGCTGTGGGAAACAAGGCAGCTCCATTCAAACTGCTCGGTGCTTGATAAACAAGGTTGCTTGTACTTCCGATGGACCAGCCCGTAGTATAATTCCACACTTGGTTGCCACCCGGAGCACTGATGACCATGCCTGTGGGACCGGCAGTATCATTATGGCTGACAAGCGCCTGTCCGGGCACAGGCATATCTGACTGTGTAATGGTAATTTGCGCTTTCATTGCATTTGCCA
>JBKCNM010000021.1:0-3103 GCA_046297395.1 Bacteroidota bacterium | reverse complement strand
AGCAAAACTGGCTGTGCCACTGCTTGCCGGGGTGCCGCTAATGGTGTATGTGAGTGAGCCGTTGCCGTTGGCAAAGGTGCCTGCGGCCAAAGTGGCCGTTCAGCCTGTTACGCCTGTGGAGCTTACGGTGTGTCCGTTATGTGGTCCTCCATTGCCGCCTGTCTAGGGTACGCTGCTGCTTACGCCACTTGCCGCAGTGCCCGAGGTAAGTGTGCCGCTGTTGGTGGCAGAGCCGCAGTTAAGGGCGGTGATTACGCTGGGGCATTGTCCTCCAAGCGTCCAAATTAACGAGCCATTGCAAAATGACAAAACCTGTCCATTGTTTGAAGGAGGAGCTAATGGAACCCAAGATGAGCCATTCCAATACATGATTTGGTTCGTACTTGTTCCATTGCTGAAGCCATTTCCTTGGGGACCCTGCGCTCCTGTTGCACCCACAGCTCCATTGCAAACATAATTTGTTAGTGATGAATTGATTTCGGATACATCCAATGTTCCATTGCTGTTGGCATCCAATCCGTATTCCAATTTCACTCCTCCCGTGGCGCAGTTAACTCCAGCAATTTCGTTGGTAGATTTTACCAAAGTGTTTAGTCCGTTGCTACCGTTTAAACCTGCGGGGCCTGGTGTGCTGCTCCCACTGCTACCTGCATAAAATGCATAGGGCACACTTAGCAATTGCTGTATGCTTGAAATGCTGTAATTGGTTCCTGCTGTTATATCTGTTTCAGACTTTAAAAAATACGGCCCGTTGGCCCAGTTGATTGAAGCAAATGTGCCGGAAATGACTGTACCTTTTCCTATTTCGATGCTTACCAAGCCGTTACCATTGGTGACTGGTTGGTGGGTTTCTACATACACCGGTGTTCCATTGGCACTGCCTTGCAAAATACTGATGCGCATGCTAATGGTTTGATTGATGAGTAATGAGCCATCCGTATTACGGATCGTTGCATTATAACTCATGGCTTGCGGCACCTGAGCCGATAAAGTTTGTTTAAACAAACAAATGATTAAAAACAATGAAAACTTTCTTAACATAAAAGATTTTTTTCAAATATATGTATTGCTATAATTTTTTAAAAAATCCGTGAAAAAAAAGAAGATTTTTCTTGCGCTTCAAATGTTACTCGTTTTTGTGAAACCATGTTGAACGCTGGTTGAAAGAAAATAGAAGAAAGCAAAAAATTCAGAAAATTTTCAATGCCTAAAAATATTGAGCGGTTTATGTCATAATGATTTTAAGAGACATGATTGCATTTTTGAGATTTCCTCTACCAAGAAGATATGTAGGGAATAGTTAAGTAGTTTGGCACACGCAAGAAGTCTGCGCTAGAGAGGGAAATGGAAAGCACATGCAACAAGTCTGCGACAGCCAAATGCATGATGACAAAATTCCATCCTTGCCAATTAAATTTCAAAAGTCTCCTTCTACCCGGTATCTTTGGGCATGATGCAACACACTGAGATTATTGGCTTGGATGAATGGCTGTCATTACCCAAGGTGCTTCATTCCCTGAAAAACCACGACCCGGAAATCATGCCGCTGATTGAAGCCTACCCTGATAAAGCATCGATCACTGCTTCGGCTGCAAGGAAGCTATCGTTTGAACATCGTGATGTTCTTTGCAATGTATTGTTGGAACAGTATGCTCAAACTGCTAACAATGCTCCTGCTTTGCGGCAAATAGAAAAACTAAAACAACCTACTACATGCACCGTTACAAGCGGTCAGCAACTTTGCTTTGCCGGTGGTCCACTCATGGTGTTTATCAAGGCTGCACAAACTATTGCACTTGCCAAACATGTAGAACATGTGCATGGCTTGCAGGTGGTGCCGGTGTTTTGGATGGCATCGGAAGATCATGACCAGGCAGAGGTTGCCACGATGAGCCTTTTCGGGAAAAGCTACACAACGGATTCAGCAGCTGCCAAGAATCTTGTTCCTGTTGGAAAACTAGATGTAGCAGACTGTAGTTCCCTGCTCGAAACCTTATCTGATCCTGCCTTGCGCATTCCTTCACCGATTGTGGACATGGTAAAAGCCTGTTATGCTCCACAAAATACATATGCAAAGGCATTCCGTGAACTCCTGCACAGGATCTTTGGTGCTGATGGATTGTTGATGCTGGATGCAGACGATGCAAGACTAAAACGCATTTTTCTCCCGCAGATCAAACAGGAACTCACAGCACAAGTAAGCTATCATGCAGTAGAGGAAACCTGTTATTCCGAAAAGTATGGACAATTCATTGGCAAGGGCAATATGCAGGCTACTCCCAGAAGCATAAATCTCTTTTATATCCGTGATGGAAAAAGGCTGAGGATTGAAAAAACAGAAAATGGTTTCAAGGATGAGCTTGGTGACTTTTACAATTTTCAGGAGATGATGAATGAGGCCGATGAGCATCCGGAACGATTTAGTCCGGGTGTGTTGCTCCGTCCTTTATACCAGGAGTGTATTTTGCCTAACCTTGCTTATGTAGGTGGTCGTGCAGAAATGATGTATTGGTTGCAGCTGGGATCCCTTTTCAGAAAGATGGGCATGCACATGCCTTTTTTGATTCTGCGCAACAGCTTGTTTCTGCTAAAGGAGCCTCAATGGCAGAAATGGAAGGAAAAAGGATTTGCCCCAAAAGACATTTTTCTTGGCAGGGAAGACATCGAAAAAAAATACGCCACCCTCGCTTCAGAAGGATTTTCGGTGGAAGATGCGCAAGCAAAAATATCAGCGATTTATGCCAGTCTCATACAGCGTGTTTCGGAGATTGACACTTCACTTTCCGGCATGGCAGAGGCGGAAAAAACCAAGCATCTGACAGCCCTAAAACAGTTGGAAACACGGGTGATGCGCGCCGTGAAACAAAAAGAGGAAACCGGTTTGCGTCAGGTGCTGAAAATTAAAGACCATTTGTTTCCCAATGGTGCCATGATGGAGAGAAGCGAGGCAGGTATTTTATATGCGGAAGATGGGATGAGCCATCTGATTGATATTCATAAAGAGCATTTGTCGCCATTTGGTTTTGGTGCCGTTTTGGTGGTTGAGGGAGTAGAAAAAAATGATTCCTGAGAACTTTTTAATCGGGATATAGGAAGCAGGTTT
>JBKCNM010000020.1:0-25068 GCA_046297395.1 Bacteroidota bacterium | reverse complement strand
CTATATTATAATCAGGAGAAAGCGATTCCTCAAGCACAACAGGGGGAGATGTTTGAAGGGCAAGCAGGTAGCGTAAACCAAAAGCAAGTAGAAGCGCAACAAGCAGGGCAGCGTAGCCAATGCGCTCGTAGCGCTCGCTTTTTGTGAGCGATGATAAAAATGTACGAATCATGATGTGAGGGATGTATTAAATTATTCATTATAGTCTCGGTATAAAAGGTATTTTTTTCGAATGGTTTTGTAACGATTGATTTTTTTTTGCCATGAACGACGGATGGATTTTTCATCCATGCCGGAGAGTATTTGTTTGCGAAGACTTTTTGTTCCTGCGAGTTTTTCGAAAAATGAATTAAAAAAAACCATGCTGTCACTTCGGTTTTGATATGCATCGAAGAGAAAATTCAAACTAAAACACTTCTTGCGAATTTCGTCCATCTCAAGTTTATTGAGGTCTCTGCCTCCGCATTTGATGCCCGGATAAACTGCGGCTTTGCTTGTGGGTGTAAATGAAAAATCGGGATTTCGGAAGCCCGGAAATCCATAGCAGGTAAAGGGTTTCTCAGTACCTCTTCCCACCGAAACAGCCGTTCCCTCGAACAGACAAAGAGAAGGATACAAATAAATTGCCTGCATCTCCCGCAGATTGGGTGAGGGAGGAACAGGCAACTCGTAAAGTGTATGGTGGTCATATGTGAGACATGGCACAACATGCAATTCACACTGCAGGCCTTGGGTTAACCATCTCTCTCCATTGATCATCAGAGCAAGTTCACCCAAAGTGCAGCCATGCACAACAGGGATGGGATGCATGCCTACAAAAGAATGGCAATTGGGCTCAAGCACCGGGCCATCAACATAATGCCCATTCGGGTTTGGCCGATCGAGTACCACCAATGGCAGATGGCTTTCCGCTGCAGCCTCCATACAATAATGCAGGGTGCTCAGATAAGTGTAAAACCTAGCTCCAACATCCTGTATATCAAACAAAAGAATATCAATGTTTTTGAGCTGTTCGGCTTGAGGTTTTTTGGTTTTTCCGTAGAGGGAGAATACAGGAATATTTTTTCCGTTGGTCACATAAACATCGTCTGAAATCTGTTCACCCGCTTCTCTGTTGCTGTTAAATCCATGCTCTGGGCTGAAGATGGCACTTACCTTAAATCCCCGGCTCAATAAAAAGTCAGGCAGGGGAACACCTTCAGCAATGGAAGTTTGGTTCACCACCAGCCCTATTCGTTTTTCTTTAATCAAAAACTCATACCGGGCAAGTTGTTCGGCGCCAACAGTGACCCTTTCAGGCTTGATGGGAATTTGCGCATGTGCAGATGGACATAAAAAAATAGACTGAATAGCAAGACAGCACCAAATAAAATACCCGCAAAATTGTTTCATGAGGGCGAAGGTTATTAAAATTTGAATTAATTAGCCGCAAATATCAGAAAAAGTGACGCAAATGGAAAATGAATCAGAAGAAAAAGAGGGTGATCTCGTTGAACATTTTGCCATCATGATTGACAAGGGTCAGGAGCCAATGCGGATTGATAAGTTTCTCATGAACCGCATAGAAAATGCTTCCCGGACTAAAATACAGGCAGCGGCCGGCAGTGGCAATATTCTGGTGAATGACAAGGCGGTTAAATCAAACTACCGCGTTAAACCTATGGACCGGATTTCTATTGTGCTGCCATACCCTGTAAAGACAGATGAACTAAAAGCGGAGAACATCCCTCTTAACATCCTTTACGAAGACGATCATGTGATAGTAGTTAACAAAGCAGCCGGTATGGTTGTGCACCCCGCATACGGCAATTATTCCGGAACACTTGTCAATGCGCTCGTTTATCACTTCCGTGACTTGCCCAGTTTGGGGGGTGAATACCCAAGACCGGGATTAGTCCACAGAATTGACAAGGATACTTCGGGCATACTTGTACTGGCAAAGGATGAATTGAGTATGGCTCACCTGGCGCGACAGTTCTTTGATCACAGCATTGAGAGACTGTATTGGGCCATGGTATGGGGCCAAATGCCAGAAGCCTCAGGTACCATTGACAACCAGCTGGGCAGAAGTCCGAAAAACAGAAAAATCATGGAAGTAACCGGGCCTGAAAGTGAAGGCAAAAGAGCCATCACCCATTATCGAGTTTTGCAGGCTTTTGCCCATGTGAGTCTATTAGAATGCAAGCTGGAAACTGGGAGAACACATCAGATAAGGGTTCACATGAAACATCTGGGGCATCCGATATTCTCTGATGAGACTTATGGCGGCAGCAAAGTGCTCAGGGGAAACCATAGTGGGCAATACAAAGATTTTATTGCAAAATGCTTTGTTGCCATGCCCCGACAGGCGCTTCATGCCAAAACCCTCTCTTTTACTCATCCACGCACCGGGAAAAGGATGCACTTTGAGTCAGAACTACCGGATGACTTCAAAAAACTCATTGATTTGTGGAACAATTTTTGAGGTTGTTAACATATGTATGTGAAAAATAAATCCAATTGGTTTACTTTTGTCGAAACCCTAGAATTAGTTTTGCATATAAGAGAAATAAAATGAAACACAAAGGCAAAATTTCGCTGATTCTCACAATTGCTTTGCTTGTCTCTGTTGTTCAGGGGGCAAAAAACAGCACTTTCAGGAAATTTATTCCGGAAAAATTCTCTTCCTGTGAAGAATCCAAAACATCTTGTTTCGGCATTGACATCAGCCGCTACCAAACTGTTAATTTTAATCTGCTTGATTCAAATATCTCCTTTGTTTTTTGCAAAGCCACTGAAGGATCGAAACTGATTGACCGAAAATTCAATTACCACTGGGAAAACATTGGATCTCACCTCAAAAAAGGTGCTTATCATTTCTTTAGGCCCTATGCCAATGGAAAAGACCAGGCGAAACTATTTCTTTCCACCGTAAACTTCTCATCCGGTCACCTTGCACCTGTTATTGATGTGGAGGGAGAACGCGGTTATGGCAAATTGAATCCCCGCATCTATGTTGCCAACCTGAAAATCATGATCCGGGAGATTGAGGAAACCCTGGGCGTAAGACCCATTATTTACACAAATACCCATTTTTGGAACCGCTACTTTTCCACGCACATGAAAGACATGGTGAGGGAATATCGTTTATGGGTTGCAGATTACCGCGATCGCGAAGAACCTGTAATTCCTCATGGATGGGAAGATTGGGCCATCTGGCAGCATACCTGCAAAGGCAGAATTAAAGGTATTTCTCATGATGTAGACCTCAATGTGTGTAAGCTGAATCTCGAAGAATTGGTGATTCCCTAACCAAGCCTCCTTCAGATAGCATCGCATCATCATTTCAATTCCTCTTATTGGTTTGATACAAATTACTGGCATTTGTATAAGCTTGTCATCACATTGCGTTGAATCAAAATCCAGAGGAATCAATTCAATCGTGTTTTACTTTCACTTTACATTAAGAAACAAGGAAAATACAACGAGTAATGTTACTCGTTGTTTACATCGGCCCCTTATTCCCATATTGATTTTTAATAAGTGCTTCTACAATAGATTCTATTTGCTTTTTAAAGCAATAAAATATTGACTCAATCTTGCATCTTCATGGGGAATCTTTCATTGAACAACTTAAACAAGCCTTGCAATCATCAGTATAAATTTGCTTTGCAGAGGTTTGATTCCAGGCATTTCAAAGAATCGAAAAATCATGTTCAAACATTTTTTCATTAATAATATTACTTTTGGACTCGGTCATGGGAGCTCAAAAAATTGTGTATTTGCTGACAAGATTTCCTTTTAGCATCGGGGAGTCCTATTTTGAAGATGAATTTGAGTGTTTAACTGAACAGGGAGCTGATGTATATATGGTTCTGCCAAATTATCAGCCCAAGAACTTTAACAAAGAAAGCTATTATGAAAAATACCTGAGTCGTACCAAAGTTTTTAATACCGAGCTGACTGCATGGGATAAAATCAAAGGAATCAGGTACCTGTTTTCAAAGGAAATATGGTCAGAATTGCATGCCATCACTACCTTTTTACAAATTCCTGTTTCAGGCATTGTGATAAAAACAATGATTGATTGTTATTTGAGGGCAAGAAAATTTGAAAAATACTTTGATCAATACTTAGAGAATCTTCTAAAGGAAAACGAATCCGTCATTTTATATTCGTATTGGTGCACAGAATATATGTTGAGCCTCTTATGGCTGAAAAAAAAATACAAGAACATCAAAGTGTTCAGTAAGATGCACGCATGGGATATCTATTTCGAAAGAAATAAAAAGGGATATCTCCCCTTCCGAAAAAAAATATTTGAAGAAGTTGATTCTTTTTTCATGGTTTCGAATCAGGGAAGAAATTTTTTGTTGAACAAATTTCCAACACTGGACCCAAACAAATTTATCACCAGCTACCTGGGAGTGATTGAAGCCAAAAACATTCCTCAAAAAAGTTCAAAAGAGCCATTTACAATATTGTCTCTTTCCTTTGTGAATAGGGTAAAGAGACTGGAAAGACTAGTGTTTGCTCTCGAAAAAATGCGTCATCCCATTCGGTGGATTCATATTGGCGACGGAGCCGCCGAATATGAAATATTTAAGAAAATCATACAAGAGAAACTGGGCGCCAACCCCTCAGTAGAATGTATTTTAAAAGGAGGCATGAGCAAGCACAAGGTCATGGAATTTCTGGATAATCATTATATCGACCTGATCATTAATTGCTCAGAGACAGAAGGATTGCCCGTTTCACTCATGGAAGCAATGGCCCGTGGAATACCTGCTGCAGCCCCTGCCGTTGGGGGCATTCCGGAAATCGTAGAAAATCACATTACCGGAATTCTTTTGAATGAGGTAACCTCTCCGGAAGAAGTTTTTGAAGCCATTATGTACTTTTATCAATTGCCGGAAAATGAAATGGCTGCCTACAGGAAAAGTGCCTATCATCTGTGGAAGGAAAAATTTAACGCGAAAATCAATTACAGCAGAAACTACCGGATGATTGCGTCAAAATAGCTATGCTAAAAATAATTTACATGGAACAATGAAGGCAGGTGTCATTTTAAGTTATTCCTAAAAATCATCATCATCATTCGTATTCATCCTTTTAAAAAATAATGGAAGAAAAAAAATCACCACGGATTGCTCAAGGAGCTACGCACAATTTTACCGGGGGATAATGATCCGCATGAACAAAATATATTCCGGGTGTTAGAGATTTAATATCGAGGTATTCCCCCGATTTTACATTTTCACTGTAAGAAACCTGGGCACCTTGCATATTGATGATTCTGATAAATCCAAGGGATTGGGTATCTGAGAAAACAATGCTAACCGCATCATTACCCGGATTGGGATATACCTGCATGCCCCTTGAAAAACCTTTGTTTTTCTGCATTCCCGCTGTTTCATCCTTCATTGCCAACACATAATGCCCCGGCAACAAGGAATCAATTCGCATGGTTCCATACTTATCATTTACATTGCCGGCAATTTTGGTGTAATAAGGATAGATGGCCCAGTGATGCGAAGGGTTTTCTCTGTAAAAAAGAAAAAGACTGTCTTCCGTTTCTGTTAGCAGGAGATTGTCGAGATATTGCGTGCCCGAGGGGGAAAAAGTTCTGCCATCGTAAATAAAACTCCCGCTTGCATCAAATGTATCAGGGAAAACTCCCTCTATGGAGAAAAATCTTTCAGTGGAACACCGATAACCTGAAAGTGGATCAAAACCATCGGGTTGAACATAATGCTGTGTAACTCGGATGACTGCCGTGTCTGATAGCTGCTGTAGCGTAAGATTAAACTGAATGGGTGCGAGTGCTATGTTTCCCGGCGTTGCAATGGTTTTTGTTATTCCAGTTTGCGCAAGACCTGATTTTTCATGTTCATTAACGAAAATCGCCTTGGGAAAAACCGGAGAAGAGAGTGAGATCATTTGTGGCACTTCAGATGAAACAGCAGGTGCAGTATAGGTATGTCCTTGAGCATCTATCAGCGTAATCTCTACGGGAAAATCTGAACAATTTACGGCAGGACCCTTCAATGATTGATGCAGAAAAACCGAAACCTGATAAGGCACATTACTTCCTGCTACATGAAAAGAATCTACCTCCACATTTAAAAATCCCGAGTGATGCACGAAAGTATTGAAGAATGCATCCAAAGATCTTCCTGAACTCTGCTCAAACGAATGCTTTAAGCTATCAGAGGAAACATCACGAAAAGCAAACTCCTGCAAGTAATTTCTTACGCAAAGAAAAAAAACACTGTCACCCAGATAACCTCTCAGGGTATTGACAACATCAGCGCCCTTGTTGTAAACATGGGTTCCGTAGGTATAATCCTCCGGAATCTGAGAGAGCGTTAAATAATCATCTTCTTCTATGTGAGCGAACCTGATTACATCATTTCTTCGTTTACGAATTTCATCTTCATAAGCTGCCCTTCCATTGATATGTTCGCGAAAAAGAGAGCCGGCAAAAGTGGCCCATCCTTCATTTAACCACATGTCTTTTGAATGACTGCAGGTAACCTTGTCACCAAACCACATATGCGACAAGTCATGCGCCATATAATCGCATTCATATGTTGTTTGACCATTCACCAACATACGGGCATAGGCTATGTTTGAGGCATGTTCCATGGCACCTCCTGAGAATGGAACAACAACATATCCTACCCTTGAAAAAGGATAGGCACCAAAGAGATTTTCATATAAATCAAAACAGGACTCGAGATTTACAAATGAGTTTACCAGCCTGATTGAATCTGCCGGAAGAACACCATGCATAAACGGCACATTGCCATTTACTCCGGAAAAAGTACCACTGATGCTTGTGTAAGGACCAACCGCAACAGAGACAAGGTAGGAGGGAATTGGTTCATTCATCTCCCAATTCCAGGCCACCGTGCCATCAGGGAGATCTGTCCTGGACTGGAGTGTTCCGCCACAAAATGCTTTGTGATTAGACAGCGTGGTGACTTTTGTTTGAACAGTAAAGCGCTCAACAAAATTATCAAAGCAAGGAAACCAAAGTCTTCCTAAATTATGTGGTCGGGAGCTGAAGCCAACACCTATATTGTAAGCGATTCCATTTTGAAAATAAAACCCTCCCCATGTTGAATCTCGCTGAGGGGAACCCTTATAAAACACAAGCAGTTCCTGATTCATCCCTTGACCGAAAGCAGATGAAGGCTGAACTTTCAGCACCTTACTATCATATTGAAAGGGAATGTTGTTGCCATTTAATTTAACAGAATCAACAGACATACCAACCAGATCCAGCCTGATATGAGGTGAGTGATGAATTGGGGTAAAAAAGACAGTAGCATTGCCACGGATCATCTGATTGGCAAAATCAGTGATATTTAAATCCAACTTAATTTTGGTGATATCGATGGAATCAGAACGCGTATCTGAAAATGCAAAAGCTGAGCAGACAGGCATCAAGCAGCATAACAGTAAGCCAAAAAAAATAGTTGGATGAGCTTTTACTTTGAGCATACAAAAAAAACACTGCTTGATTTACGATGATTCTTTTTTAACTTAAACAACTGCAAAAATTCAGGATAGGGATAATAAGCAGGTAAAATCACTTTGTGAATCTGAAAGGTTTGTGAAATGAGTTTACGCCATACATCAACACGATAATTTTTCATGTCATACAACACGCTACTACCTTCCCGGCTGTGAGAGCGGGGAAGAAATAACTCAAAAAAATGGGTTTTGGAAGTATTAATAAAAGGCGATAAAAAGAAATTTACCCATCTGAAATGGGTGGTAAAAAGCAGTGATGTCAATAGATTCAATTTTGCCATATCAGCCGTTGGAACACCAATAATAAGAACTCCATCAGCATGCAAGACACGAGACATTTCCTGAAGTGTTTTCTTTGTGTCATTCACATGTTCAAGCACATGTGATGAATACACTGTATCGAAACACCCATCAGGAAAGGGAAGTTTTTCTGCATATGCCTGTTGAATAGATATATCTTTGATGTCATATGCCGAGCCTTGCCTGCCAACACCATGGCTGCCGGGCGACGGATCTACTCCAAAAACGGTATTCCCCTCCTTTTGTGCCAAAAGCAAGGAATATCCCGCTCCGCATCCCACATCCAGAAAATTTCCTTTTTTGATTTCCGCTGAAATCGATTCCCACTCAGTATCTCTGATGATTTTTTGTAACCTGTTTGTTTCCTGAGGAGAATTACAAGGCCAATAGTACAACTTCAACAACTTACTTTTTATTCCCATCCACATCTTTAAACAGATTTGTAAGTACGAAAATGCGTAAAAAATCAATACTGACAAAAGACAACAAACAACTATCCGTTTGATTTAGCATAAACACTGACTAATAATTATAAAACAGAATGTTTGGTTTGTTTGAGCATGGCTGCAAAAGCATCCATTTGGATATTAAAAATAATCATAGATCATAAATATTTTCTTCTTTACTCTTGGCCCCCTTGGTTCATACCAAAGCGAGCACAAAATGGAATAGAGCATTTTAAAAAATCTGCGGTGCATTTCATGGTGCCTAGCGATTCCAAAGTAACAGTCACTTCGCGCCCTGTTTTTAATTGCTCTGCTTACTCTTCCCTGCATTTCAGGTAGTTTAAACAGTTCTTCAAGTCCCAGCATTCTGTCGAGGAAAACATTGTTTTTAAGATTGACCGAATTTGAGTCATGTATTTGATAATTCACTGAAGGCTGCGGCACATGAAAAATAGGAAACCGGGTAGCGATTCGCGACCAGAGAATCGTATCTTCTCCAATGACGATATGCGGGAGAAAGGTAAACTCTTTGAGTATAGAATGATGACTACAAACCCTGGATGGAAGAATTTAATACATTAAAAAAAACTCAATAGGTTTGTGAGGCGTGTATTTTAGATGTTCAGTTTGATAGGAGATTCCCATGGAATGAATGTTGCAATCCGTAAAAAACATCGCAATTGGTTGATGATGACCGGTGATTGCCATTCGCAATGAGGAAAGGTGATTTTCATTGTAGAAATCGTCGCTATCTAAAAAGCATGTGTATGTGCCTTGGGCGCTTTTAATACCATTGTTTCTTGCAACACAACGCTCCTGATTTTCCTGATAAATATATTTGATTCTTGGTTCATGCCGGTAGTGCGTCTTGATGACATCTGCCGTATCATCTTTTGAACCATCGTCAATAACCAACAACTCCCATGAAGTTTCATCCTGTTGAAGAACCGAGTCAATAGATTTTTTTACCATTCCCGAGCGATTATAAACGGGCATGATAATGCTGAAAAATGGCTGTTGGTTTTGGATCATTCTACCCGTATCCTTATAAATTGTGGCGGGATAATATGAACAGGAAACTCCTGGTCTACCTTGAAACCCAAAAAGTAATCTGGGACAAAAACTTTTTTATCCTGTTTGCTGTTCAGCCAAGACGCCCACCAGCTAAATGTGCTATGGGCATTGATGCAGATATTGGCATGCATGATAATTTGAAAATCAACCATCTGACTAAAATCAGAAAAAATGGCTTTGCTGCCCAAATAGGCAAATTCACTTTTAACAAGATCCGGCTCATCAGACAGTATAATCCATCTATCCACCTCATCCTTGTGCTTTTCCAGCAATTGATGATAGTACGAAAATGGAAGTGTAAGATCCGGTCCTTTTAAGAAATCCGGACCAAAAGTTCTGTAGTCTTTTAGTCTGATGTGTACTGTTCCATAACTGCGGAAACCGGATAAATATTTTTCTTTTACCAGCTGAAATTCTCTTTCCACTGCTTTCGTCATCCTGAATAACTTACGCAATTCATCGCTGTTTCCATACATGTATTTTTCACTCTGAAAATATCCGTAGTACCAGACATTTGATGCATTTTCTTTAATCATCTCTGTGCTGTAATCTTTTCTGGAATCTTGCAGATGCTTGAACATATATCGCCCCCCGGGAAGCTTATTTTGTAACTTGAAAAAATTAAAATAAATGGCATTCAAAAATTTGTCTTTTACACTTAATCGAAAATTTTTCAGTTGTCCGAGCTCGCTCAACGCATATGGAAGCTTTCTAGCCTTGGACAAGGATCGGGCAGCGGCATAAATAAACATTTGGTTACCCAACTGACAATGGGAATGAAATACAAGCATGAATGACTATTTACTGAGAATTTTAAACTCTGTCCTCCTGTTCAATTGACGGCCCTCTTCGGTTTCATTGCTTGAAATAGGCTGGCTAAAACCATACCCTTTGGCTTCCAGTCTTGGTTTTTGTATCCCTTTTGAAACAAGGTAATCCAAAACGGCTTGAGACCTCCTCTGAGATAAATCCAAGTTGTATTTTTCACCTCCTTTGTTGTCTGTATGACTGGAAAGTTCAATTCTGATAGCCGGATTTTCTTCCATGAGTTTTACAAGGAGATTCAATTCAGAGAATGACTCACTGCGGATAATTGCTTTGTTGAAGTCATAGAACACATTGTTCAGGACAACCTTGTTGCCGACCTCTATTCTTTTCAGCAGAATGTTTTTAACCACTTCATTATGGACTTCAGAAACTGGGATATTGAAATTTTCTGAATGAAAAAGATAGTTTTCCCGTTTCACGGATATTCCATAACTTTTCCCGGAGGAAAGAGAAACAAGATATTTCCCGGATTCTGCATTTGATGTAAATGAAGCCACTTCCTGTCCGTTTGAGTGATCGGTAATGGTGATGATTGCATCCAGGGGATTCCCTGAGCGCTCATCCGTTATTATTCCTTTTAGCTGAGTAAGTCCTCCGGGGGAGGGTGCTTTGGCTTTGGGTGCCTCTGGCAATTGTGCTGAAATAGCAGCAAATGACTCGTTGAAGCCGATGAGTAGTTGCTCATTGGGTAAGGCAAGAGGACGCTTTTCCTTTCCAAGGAAGGTAAGCCTGTAAATATCGCGATTGCCATATCCTTCTTTTTTAACTGCTGCATAATAGCCATGTCTTCCATTGGCTGAAATCACAAAACTAATATCATCATCCGGCGTATTTACAGGATAGCCAACATTTTGGGGAGAAGACCATTTGCCTGAACTGTCCATATCCATCCTGAAGATATCAAAACCACCCATGGTTTGATGACCCTTTGAACTGAAATAAAAAGTTTTTCCGTTAAATGAAATAAATGGACTCTCCTCGTCCTTGGAGGTATTGACATTGGCTCCCATGTTGTAGACCTTTCCCCAATCACCATTTGGCTGTTTCGTACAGTAATAAATATCGGAGCCTCCATATCCGCCTTCCCTATCACTTACAAAATAGAGCGTTTTTCCATCATTTGAATAACAGGCTGAAGATTCATGCGCAGAAGAAGAAATTTGAGATGGCAATTTAACAGGTACAGACCAGTTGGTATTCGTATTCACAGATTCATAAATGTTTCCAGCACCTTTATCATCCAGATAGATCAGCAATTTTTGACCGTCAGAGGAGAGATTCACCGTGGCATCATGTCCGTATGAATTGATAGGTGCACCAATATTACGGGCCACACCCCATTGGCCGTTGAATTGAAAAGACTGATAAATATCCTCATAATACTCATCATAATTCGGATCAATGTTACCACCAAGAGTGGTATTTCTGCGTGATGTAAACATGATTAAATCCTCGTCTGAAGAAATCGCAGGAGAGTAATCCGCAAACGGTCCGTTGATGTTGGGACCTAAATTTTCAATCTGTACTCGATTAGGTTTTCGCAGCAGCCTTTTTCCTGTTTCAACTTCAAACAAGCGCTGCTGCACTTCTTCCATTTTTACTTTGTCCGGCTTTTTTGCAGACAATAAAAAATCCTTATGTCTTTGGTAATAGTAATTGGCGGAATCGAATTGGTAATTGAGCTGATTGGCGTATCCCAGGAAATAAAAGATATCCGGATCTACATCTTTATTCATCTCGTAAGATTTTTTAAAAAAATTTTCTGCCAGGTATTTATTGTAGGAACTCAGATAGCAGATACCAATTTTAAATTTTACTTCAGGATGTGTGGGATCAAGACTATCTGCACGCAGGAAATGCATCAATGCTTTTCGGTGAAATGCTGTTCCCTGCTCAAAGTATTCCTGTCCATTGGCAATATTGTCCTTAAAGAATTTAGATTGTGCAATTGCAAGATTGCTTAGGAAGAAAAAAAACAATAGGGTCAATATGCCAAAACTGCCTTTATTCACCGATATCTTGTTTTGAACATTCATTAAGATATTGATTCGCCAACTCAACACCCAACTTTTTGGCTTGCATCCAATCCTCACATGCCCCCGGCAAATCGAGTAAAATTTCTTTGGCGATGCCTCGGTTTAAAAAGGCTGTTCCTAAAGAAGGATTGATTTTAATTGCCTGGGTGCTGGCATCTATGCTTGCGTTGTAATCTTTTTTGGCAAACTGCACGCAGGCAATGTTGTTGAATGCAGAAGAGTTTTTAGGATTCACTTTTGCAGCCTGCTTAAAATCTCTGAGTGCAAGGTCATGCTGCTCGGCTTCGAAATAAATTAAACCCCGATTGTTCCATGCCTCCGATTGTCCGGGATACAACTTTATGGCTTTGGTAAAAAGATCGGCAGCCATTTTTGAATCACCGGTTTTTTGATGTGTCAATGCCAGATTAATCAAAGCCTTATAATGCGTGGAATCAAGTTCAAGGATTTTATGGTAATCCCTGATTGCACCTGCCCAGTCTTTTGCTTTTTGCTTTGCGGCTGCCCTGTCATGATAAGCTGTGATGTGAAGAGGATTGATCACTATGGTAGAATCAAAGGCAGAAATGGCGCTTGTATAATTACCGGCAATAAAATGTGTAACGCCTATTTGATAATAAACATCGGCCTGCCTCGGATTTGATGAAGCCAGTGCTTTAAGTTGTTGCAAGGCAGAAGCTGTATCGCCCTTCATTGATGCTATACAGATTTTACCAAGTATGGCCTGTTGATGATTGGGGTTAGTCTCCAGAATCTTTGAAAAAACCAGATCTGCAGGTTCATACTTACCGGTTAACAGAAGCACTTTGGCTTCTGCAAGAAGTCCATCTGCAAAAGTGGCATTGAGCACATTAAAAGCACGAAATTTGTCGAGTGCAGCGCCGGTGTTTCCCGATTTATAAAGCATGCATCCTTCATTGAATAAACCGATTTCTTTAGGCCCATTGGAAATAGTTGGGAGCGAATCTGAATCAAGCGCCGAAACCGTGCATGATGCAAGCAGAACAAACATCAAAACCAGCCGATGGATTTTATTCTGTTTCAACATATCAGAGGTTGAAAATAGAAAATAAATTATCAAGACATAACTGTCCGGATAAAAATCTTGTGAATTATGACGATTTCCGGATTACTGGATGTCGGCTTTGCTGGCAAAGAAACGCCTGCCTGCCACATCATAATGGTTTCCCTTGGCCATCACATGAATAACCAGATTCTCGATGGATAAAGGCGCACCATGCTCCACATCCGCAATGTTGGAGTGTCTGATTTGATGTCCGTCGAAGATGATAATTAGTCCGGAACCAATGGCTTCAAGCATATGACCATCTGTTACCAATACGCCCGTATCCTCACCCAATCCGATTCCTATGCATCCGGGGTTGCCGGCTACTGCCTCGGCCAAACGACCGAACCTGCCCCTGGTCACAAAATGGGAATCAATAATGACATCATTCATCAATCCGAGCCCGGTGGTGATTTTTACCTCACCCTTAAGCAAAGCCACTGAGGAACTGCCCTGATAAATCATGGTACTGCTCATGGCCATGGCACCAGCACTGGTTCCTGCAATCACAAAATTTTCAGTTCTGTATCGTTCCTGGAGTATTTGTAGGAAACGCGTGCCTCCAAAAATCATGCTCAAGCGCATTTGGTTGCCTCCGGTAAACATTACACCATGACAATTTTTAATACGCTCCAGCATATCAGGATGATCAGGTTCTTCACGCTTTTTAATATGCATGACCTTGACACCGGTGCAGCCCAGCTTTCCGAAAGCGTCAAGGTAGTTTTGTCCTACTTCTTCAGGGATAGATGAGGCAGTGGTGATTACCTCAATATGTGAATCAACACCGGCTGGTAGTTCCTTGATAAATCTTTTGAGGATTCCGAACTCAAAAAAATTAAGAAAATCTTTTTGTGCAAAGTTCGGTTCAATGGCAGTGCCTTTGTCTTCGTTGCCGCCGATAGAGATTAATTTTCCTTTGGGTTTCATTGCAAATGGTTTTTCCCCTCCCCCCCGGCGACAAATGTAAAAGAATTAATCATTACGGATTCAAGGCCTGTTTGTAGGTCTGCAGCACCCTGTTGCGGGCGAATACATGGTCTACCACCGGTTTGGGATAACGAGAGGTATTCCATTCAGGTATCCATTTTCGAACATATGCTCCTGAAGGATCAAACTTCTTTAATTGCTCCGAAGGATTAAACACCCTGAAATAGGGCGCTGCATCGCATCCGCTGCCGGCCGCCCACTGCCAGCCGCCATTGTTGGCAGACAAATCAAAATCATTGAGTTTTTCGGCAAAGTATGCCTCCCCCATTCTCCAGTCAATCAGCAAGTGCTTGGTTAAAAAACTGGCGACAACCATACGGGTTCTGTTGTGCATAAAACCTGTAGCATTGAGTTCTCTCATCCCTGCATCCACCATCGGGTAACCTGTATTGCCCTCACACCAGCGCTTAAAATCTTCCGGCCGATTGAGCCATTGAATGCGGTCGTAGGCAGGTTTAAACGCCTGATTGGCCACCTGGGGATACCAAGCCAGAATCATCATGTAAAACTCTCTCCAGATGAGTTCATTGAGCCAGGATTCGGAAACAGATGCCAATTTTACAAGATGCCTGATGCTAATGGTGCCAAAGCGGTTGTGAATACCCAAACGAGTGGTGCCATGCACAGCCGGGAAGTTGCGTGATTCGGCATAATTTTTCAGGATATCGAGGTTCACCACAGGATTTTCAAAAACCATGTCGGTGTGCTGAAATCCGATGACGGGCGGAACAGGGTCAAAATCATCCACAAAATTGAGCAAGCCCTGAGGCATGCCTGAAGTGTCGTGATTTTCTAAATGATGAAGTGTAAACAATTTTTTCCACTTCTTTGAAAAAGGAGTGAATACCGTGTAAGGCTTACCATCGTCTTTTACCACCTCATGAGGTTCGAAGATCACCTGGTCCTTTACACAGGTAAGGCTTGCCCCAATCGTATGCAAGAAAGTTTCTACCTGCCTGTCTCGCTCAGTAGCATAGGGCTCATAGTCGCGGGTACAGTAAACCCCTTCAATGGCATATTCACCTGCAATTTTGCGGAATATCTCCAGAGGTTTTCCTTTTTCAATCCTGATGTCACTGCCCATGGAACGCAGGATTTTTTTCATGGCTGACAGTGCCTGACAGATAAAATCTACCCTACGGTCATAGGGCGAAGGCAGTCGATCGAGGATATCGCTGGCGAATATAAACCAGGGCATGACTTTAACGGAGCCTTTCAGCGCCAGATGCAGGGCATGATGATCGTGGAGACGCAGGTCGCGGCGAAACCAGCAAATTCTGATTTTTTGCATGTTTAATTAACCCTAAATATGTCCAAATGTTGCAAGCCGCGAGGGTAAATTCTCTACCTTAGGAGCATCATTTTTCATTTGTAATATGGTGTTTGAATACCTCGAATTTTCAGAAAACCAGGGCGTCGCCCTCATCACATTAAACCGGCCTGCTAAGTTTAACAGCTTTGTCCGACCCATGGCACTTGAGCTGCAGGATGCGCTGGATTACTGCAACCGCGAAAAACATATTCGTTGTGTGCTATTAACCGGAAATGGAAAAGCTTTCTGTGCGGGACAGGATTTATCTGAAGCCATAGATCCCGATGGAGTAGGTATCACCAGAATTGTAGAGGAGCACTACAACCCTGTGGTGACCAAAATTCGTTTTCTGACCAAACCGGTTATTTGTGCCGTAAATGGAGTAGCTGCCGGAGCCGGAGCAAACATTGCCTTGAGCTGCGACATCACTTTTGCAGCAAAAAGCAGTTCTTTTATACAGGCATTCAGTAAAATTGGACTTATACCCGACAGTGGCGGAACTTATATGCTTCCTAGGCTGATTGGCATGCAAAGAGCCAGTGCCCTAATGTTCAGTGGTGAAAAAGTGGGTGCAGAGGAAGCTGAAAAGATGGGAATGATTTATAAAAGTGTTCCTGATGATAAATTACAGGAGGAAGCGCTCGGCATGGCACTTAAACTGGCCGCTATGCCAACCAAGGCCATTGAGTACACCAAATCTCTCCTGAATGCCTCCTTGCAAAACGGATTCGAAAAACAACTTTCCGAAGAAGGGAAATACCAGTCCATCTCGGCGAATACACATGATTACAAAGAGGGAGTAGCGGCCTTTCTGGAAAAACGCAATCCTGTTTTTAAAGGCGAATGATGGAAAAACATTGGCTTGCCATATCCCCAATTGACGGCAGGTATGCCGCCAAATGCGAGGCCCTTTCCGGGTATTTCTCCGAGTATGCCTTTATGAAATATCGCATACGGGTTGAAGTGGAATACCTGCTCCGTCTGCTTCCCCTGCTGGAAGGAAAAGAAGCAGATGAACGAATGAAACAATCACTGCAAAAAATTTACATGGAGTTTGATGAAAAGGGAATGCAGGCGATCAAAGTGATTGAAAAAACCACAAACCATGATGTAAAAGCAGTTGAATATTACATCAAGGATTGTCTCAAATCCCTTCAAATTCAGGTTCACACAGAGTGGGTGCATTTCGGACTCACATCACAGGATATCAATAATACATGCGTTCCTTTGATGCTAAAAGAATACAATGAAAATGTATTCATCCCAAAACTTGAATACCTGCTTCATACAATTCGTTTTCAGGCCCAGGATTGGCGCAACATTCCGATGCTTGCGCGTACCCACGGACAACCTGCCTCCCCCACTTCATTGGGTAAAGAATGGATGGTTTTTCATGAAAGATTACAGGTGCAATTGCATACCTTGAAAGGCCTTTCTTTCAAAGCCAAATTCGGAGGAGCAACAGGCAATTTCAATGCACATTACGCAGCCTTTCCTGCTATCAACTGGCCTTTGTTTGCCGATGGATTTATCCAATCATTTGGTCTCAAAAGATCTGTATTTACTACCCAGATTGAACATTACGATGAATTGGCTGCCTACTTTGATTGTCTAAAAAGAATCAATGTGATATGTCTTGATTTCTGCAAAGATGTGTGGCAATATATTTCAATGGAATACTTCCGGCAGAAATTGAAAAAAGGTGAGGTTGGTTCTTCAGCCATGCCACATAAAATCAATCCCATCGATTTTGAAAATGCGGAAGGCAACCTGGGCCTCAGCAATGCCCTGCTGATGCACTTCGGAGAAAAACTTCCCATCTCCAGGTTGCAGCGCGATTTGTCAGACTCTACGGTGCTACGCAACATGGGTGTACCACTGGCGCATCAATTCATCTCAATAGAAAACATCATCACAGGCTTAAACAAACTGATTGTAAATAAAGAAGCCATTGAAGCCGATTTACAGAGCAATCCCATGGTAATTGCCGAGGCCATCCAAACCATTCTGAGAAGCAAAGGCATTGAAGGTGCATACGAAATGCTCAAATCCATTACCCGCACTGGTGAATCGGTAAGCTTAAAAGAAATAAGGGAATTTATCACCGGAATATCTGGACTGGACGAGGCCACCAGAAAAAAACTACTCGAGCTCGATCCCCTTACCTACACAGGAACCTTCCCGGAATTTTGATCACAAATCAGCTAATTTCATTGGCCTATGAGCCATGATTCCTTTTTCGCCTCTTGTTAGTTGACACATCTCTACCTGAGGATCATGTTCAAAAAACAAATACGCATTTGTCTCCAGCACCGTTTGTAAAATGCTTGCCTTTTCTTTCATCGTCTGCAGTGGCCTCACATCATAAGCCATCACATAAGGAATAGGAACATGAGCCATAGAGGGAATAAGATCCGCCATGTAATATATTTGGGTTCCCTTGTATTGAAAATAAGGGAGTGTCATGCTTTCGGTATGTCCACTTACATGAATCAATCCCATTCCGGGAATAGGTTCATCACCGGTTTCAAAGAGAGCCAAACAGCCGGCATCTTTCAATGGCAGAATATTTTCCGACAGAAATGAAGCTTTTTCCCTTGGATTGGGATTGACCGCCCATTCCCATTGGGCACGATTACAATGATATTTTGCATTTGGGAAAGTCGGTATCAGTTGATCTTCTTTTTTTTTCACTGCCCCACCACAATGATCAAAATGAAGGTGGGTAAGCAATACATCTGTGATATCCTCCGGAGCATAACCCAGCTTGGCCAAACTGCTTTCCAGAGAAGCCTCTCCGTGAAGGGAGTAATATCCAAAAAATTTATCGGATTGCTTCGAACCAATCCCGGTATCCACAAGAACCCGCCGCTCTCCTGTATCTGCAAGCAAACAGCGCATGGCCCAGGTGCACATGTTGTTTTCATCAGGGGCATTGAGTTTGCTCCAGATAGATTTGGGTACAACACCGAACATGGCGCCGCCGTCGAGTTTAAAAAAACCTGTGTCTACAGTAAAAAGTTTCATGCTAGAAGTTGAGATAAAATGGTTTTGTAAGTGTAATAAATTCCTGCGAAAACTCCGGTTTCTTGTTTGTCTTAATCAACAATTCGTCTTCCTTGTGGTTTTCCGTCAAAACATTGCTAAGCTTCATCAGCCATCGTTTTACGGGCTTTTCGGGAAGGGTTCTTACATGGGTAATGCGTTGAGGAAACAATCCAAACGGCCTTGCACATTTCAGAAATACACGCGCATGTTGCGGAGGAAGAATCAAACAGCAACTGCCTCCGGGTAAAAGCAAACGGGATATTCCATCCGCCAGGTCATGATCCGCCAGCAAATCAGCATGGCGGGCAATATACCTTGCCGTGGGAGAAACTTCCTTGTGGTGACCGAAGTAAGGAGGATTGCTCACAATCAAATCAAACCTAAGGGAGGTTGATTTTGCAAAATCCTGCAAGGAGGTATGATGCGCAAACATGCGTTCTCTCCATGGTCCGGCATCAAAATTCCTGACGGCAAGAGCGGATGAGGCAGCATCAATATCAATGGCATGCACTGTAGCCGAAAACTTTTGTGCCATCATCAGGGCAATAATTCCTGTACCGGTTCCGATATCGAGTATGCTTTGTGGCGAATCTGCTTCCGTCCATGCACCCAGCAATACCGCATCTGTTCCCACTTTCATGGAAACATGATCTTGTATCACAGAAAATTGCTTGAAACGAAAATATTCCTCCTGCATGCCCTGCATCAATTATTCCTGTAAATAAACGAATAAAGGCTGCATGGGACATCCGGAATAAGTTAATGCCCTCAGAAAGAAGAAATTTTAACAAGCAGTTGATTTTCGCACGAAGAGAACATACAAGTTAAAACACGACAATGCTCCTTCATGGAAAAGGGAGAAAGGCTTGTCCCTGTTATTGGGTTTTGATGATGCGGTATGTGCAGGAAGCTTGCTTATCAAAATCAAACCTGAGCATGTAAATTCCACCCGGGATTCCGGAAAGACTTATTTTTTCTGTTCCTGATGCTGCCAATGAAAAGTTTCCTGAATAGACCACTCGTCCCGACAAATCCATCAGGGAATATTGACTGGGTGCAGATTCAGAAGCATAGTTGATGTATAATGCAGAAGAAGCAGGATTGGGAAAAATGGTGATTGGTTGTACAGGCGTATTATTTGCTGTGAGAATGATCCCACCGTTTTCGGCAAGGCGTGCATTAAAATTCTGGTAATACTGATTGGCAATGTTACGGTCGTGTACCACTACTACATTTTCATCGTTTCTGTTATTTGCATTGTTGGTCCAATTGTGAGAGCCCGTCCATACCAGCGGATCTGACTGAGGATTAATCTGATCAACCACCATGTACTTGTGGTGCATGATAACAGATGTATCCTGATTTGCAACAAAATTGGATGCACCTAGAAAATTCACCATCCCGTTGAAGATAGTAGTGGTAGTGGCATCGTCCACAACTGCCTGCACTAGCGCTCCTCCGTTTCTTGCTGCGGCAATGGCATTCGCAATATCAACCCGGGTAATCAGCATGGAAGCTATGTAAAGCTCAGACGCTGCACCTGAGATGGTGGAAATAAGTTTTGTATTGGTTGCATCAGAGGGGCTAAAATACTGCTCCACTCTTTTTCCGCCAATCACAAATTCATGGGGTGTATTATCAGATTTGTCAGGTCCGAACGCTGCGTTTGAGGTATCGGGCAGAGGGCCTGAACTACCCCACATCTCTTCAAACTCCAGGGTATAGGCTCTGGCGAGTGTCTGGTCCTGAAGTATAATTACATCATTGGGATCGGTGTTGATTTGTCTTTGTGTCCAGTTGGTGGCTCCTGTCCAAACCACCGGCTTCAGGGGATTGGGGTGCTTTGCATCGATCACCACAAACTTGTTATGCATGATGCCATAGGTGCCTCCAGTAGGACTTTGAATACGGGGAATGGCCGGAAGAAGATCCGAAACACCCGAATTGCTCGAGGCCAGAGAACCATCAGAAATAAACCTTACCAC
Organism: Bacteroidota bacterium; assembly: GCA_046297395.1. Taxonomy (GTDB): domain Bacteria; phylum Bacteroidota; class Bacteroidia; order UBA4408; family UBA4408; genus JBEICQ01. Next base: position 4,462 of record JBKCNM010000020.1, on the reverse strand, counting down.
TACACCACGGTTATGTGCGGCATTGATGGCATTTGAAATATTTGAAATATTGGTGTTGTTAAAATCATAAATGGTCATATCCAGGCTCAACTCTGCGCGATCGATATAAGCAATCAGCGTATCGTCTATCGCATTGAAAAGGGTCGTTGCTGCTTGCTGATACAAGCCGTTTGTATTTACAAAATCATTGAAGTAACACTTGATGTTTCCACTCGAGTTGGAAATGGTACCAAATGTGCGCAATGCAGAAATGGCAGTGTCATTACCGGCTGTTGAAACCGCCTTGCAAAAATAAATGTTACCCGGCAAAAGATTATTCAACAACACCTCGTGGCTGGTTACATTTCCAATACCCGAAACAGTGCCTAATTCAAGAGCAGGTGTAAGTCCATAGCGGATCTGGGTGGTACTTGATGCATCTGTTGTCCAATTGAGCGTGATGGAGTTGGAACTAAAATTGCTGCAAGTTAGCGGACTTGTAATGTTGATAGAGGACAAAAGTGTGATGTCGTTCATATCGCGAATGAGCAACTGGTAATTGGAAGAGAATTGTGAACCGATGCCAATCACATTTGCTGTTCCTGTAGGAATGGTCTGACCAACCAGCGGGGAACCATTTCGTACATAGATGGAAGAGGTGTTTACACCATCGGTAAAGGTGTAACTCATATTCCCTGAGAATGTGGAACCTCCCTGAACAAAACTGATGTTGTTAAAGCCTATCAGCTCTCCCTCATGAATTTCACCAAACTGCGAGATTGTAATGGTTTGAACGGCAGGCAAAGGATTTCCTGTTGATACAATATTAAAAGAACTGACGGGGCTTATCTCCAGCAAATTATTGAAATTGAAAAGGGTACCGGTAACTGTGATGATATCACCCCTGTTCACCGATCCTAGGCCACCTGTGCCATCGTATATCCCAATTCCACCTGTGGCATCCTGTATATAGCGAATGATACCTAGCTCGGAACCATTGAGCACAGTGCCCTGTACGGTTACGACATTACCAATTGGCTGACTGCGGGCAGCGCTGATGGTTTGAGCATTTACTTGCAGAGATAAGAGAAAAAGAAAGGAAAAGAAGACGAGAATTGTTTTCATAGATACAACTGGGAAGCAAAAGTATAGTTTTACCGGGGTCGGGTAAACCTTGTTGATAATTTGATAATAAACGACCCGCGAAGCCTAACCTGTCCTATTGATGTTTACCGCCTCAATCGAAAATGAAGGTTGAAGACTCATTCGTTTGGTCACTGATAAACTGAACGATACACGCTCCGGATAAGGTTTCGGCTGAAAACTGATGCAGTCCTGCTGAACCATTACATGTAAACTCTTTCTTTAACTGCCCAAGTACATTAAAGATGCGTACCCTGGCATGGGTGTGATTTTCGCTGAGTTTGATAAAAACATCATGTCCCGATGCATACATCGATGATGATGTGGCTGCATCTTGCACAAGAGGTAAATTTGAGGGACTGTAGTGAATGAAAAAACGATTTTCTGTTTTTCCCTGAGATAACTGGATGGACCATGAATCACCGGCAGACAAAAGACGGAAAGTTTTGTGCAGGCGATCCTCAAAATACACCTCCTGGGCATCCAGGCCGGATAACTCGATGGCTTTAAAAGTAAAGGCACCATTGTGATTGGCCATTACGCTCAACGGAATTACCCTGCTTTGATTTTCTCCTGATGACAAAACCTGAATGGCATATTCATTTCCTTTTCCATCTAATGAACTAAGCTGAGGGGAAGTGTTCATAGGTTGTTTTTGCTTAAATGCATCCATCTCCGAATCAAAATCGTCAGATGCATTAGCATCTTCGTAGATGATACTCTCATCAAAGATGTGTTCATCCCCAAAACCAAGTTTCAAGAAACCTCGCAAAGCGGGAGTTTCAAAAAAAGCAGGTGTAATGTTGTTGACTCTAATTGAATTATTGGCCACAAATGGCATGGAACCAATACTTTGTTTGCTCACAAAAAACCCTTGTCCGGAGGCAATTTGGTCGCCAACGCCAAGTGTTCCTACCACTCCATTAAAATAACCATAATTTCCTTCGTACATGCCTGTGGGAATCCAAGAAAAATAGGAGGCCCCAAAATCAACCTGCCCGGTTAGAGACCTGAATGCATTCCAACTGATTGGAGAAGGGTATGGATTGGCAATAAGGTTAAAACCATCAGAAAGAGGTTGTCCACTCGGTGTATTGCTGAGCCCAAACGAGGAACTTATTGCACCATGGTTTACGGGTCCCTTGGTTCTGAGAATAGATCCTCCGGGAGCAATCATTGCAAAACCTTGGCCGTTGGTGAGCTGAAAATCAGGATTTACATGGCCTGTCCAACCAATGGTAGGATCGGTTGAAGTTAAACTTTCATCGTAAGACCAAAAGGAGGAAAACTGATTGGTAATTTGAGGATTAAACACAAAGCTATCCGTTCCATAAATGCTCACTTCATTCATCCATTGAGCCTGTTCTGCATGCAACACAGGCGAACCCACATAATGATAACCCGTCACTCCACCAATGTATCTTTCCACTGTAACTTCACCTGTAATATTGCCCTGTCCCTGTCCAGATATAAGCGCGGTTTTTAGTGCTGTTGAACTCAATGTCAAGGCATCCGCAGTTAACAGTGTACCAGACTGTAAAGTGAGTATGTCATTAATGCGGATATCAGAACCGGGTAAGATTTGGGTAGATGATCCCGACTGGCTGTTGGTTACATAAAGTTTATCAAAGGAAATATCTCCCTGTATCGTTTGACCATCGGGTTTGCTCAGGCGACAGGTTCCACCTGAAATTTTTCCATGACCAGATACATTGCCGTTGACATAAAATACCTTGTTTGACGCAATCGAGATTTCCGGACGAAACATGGATTCTTGTTTCAAAATAAGATTGCCGCAAATCACATTTGAGGCGTAAATTCCGGGGTTGTGAGGCCTTCCTCCCCTGATTGTTACATTCATCCCGGATCCAGGTAATACATTGGCAGTCCAATTGCCGGGCTCATGCCAATTATTTGAAACACCTCCCAACCACTCATGAAGTCCCGGCAAAAGCTGGGCTTCAATGGCTCCAATATCGCTTGCCGTACCAGTGCCTGAATAACCCGAAGTTCCATACCTCAACTGGCCCCTCTGATCTTTGCTTATTCCTAAATTAGATACAGTTCCACCTGACTCAATACGCGTGGCAACAGATGCATCAGGAATTAAAAATTGAACATCGCCTCCCTCGGTTGAAAGAAACTCCGTCCTTTCTGTAAATGAATGTGTCTCTCCGGACGAAAAGCTCCTGTATGCCTCAAAGCCATGCAGTTGAGTTGTGCCATCACTGAAAAAATAATTATTCGCTCCCAGGGTATCATGCAAATAAAAACCATTGTAATCTGAGGATGAAAAATAAGAAGAAGGCATCGTTGAATTTGCATAGATTAAACGGGAACCCTGAGAAGGAGAACCTTCTGCCAGATTCATCAAAATATTATTTTTCATCACAAGAGGATTACCTGCACTCACTTCCAAAACTTCGCTACCATATGATACAGGCAGTTGATGGCTATTTAACACAATCGTATTGTAAAACATACTACACAAGCCTCCGGATAAACCAAACAATGATATTCCTGTAATAGCATGGTTTGAACTATTATTCTCAACCCTTAAATCACCAATAAGATTGTTGACAAACAAACAACCATTGTCCGGACCATCAACCCCAATTCCTAATACCATGGCTCCATTACCATGCAGTTGACTCAACTTATTTTGTCCAATCAAAGCTGAATCCAAACCTGTTAATACTACACCCGAAACTGTATCTCCATTGGCAGTTAACATGAATATATTATTGTCCGAAATAGTTGCTTTTACTAGGGCTGCAGGAACCAAGTTCCGCACGACAATACCGCTTAAACCTGTTCCACCTGAGGCATTTATTGCGTCTCTGATGACATTACCTGAAACGCTTGTCTTGTATTCACCCGCAACACAATTAAATTCCTGCATCATGCCATTGATCTTGGCTCCACTGCTACCGGAGAAATCATGAAGCAAATTATGATCGGCTGAACCGATTAGTGATGCGAAACCGGTACCACCGGTGTAATGATAAATTCCGCAAGCTTCATTATTTCCTGAGACAATTAAATGGCTGATATGGTTGCTGTCACTATGCGTCTTTATGATGCCGCCTGTGCCGCCTGTGTAATGGTAGATGCCATATGCAGGACTACCCGTGATGCTGTCGATGCGGTTGCTGTCGGTTTGTATCTCGATGATGCCGCCCGTGCCGCCTGTGTAATGGTAAATCCCGCACACACTGTCCGTTCCTCCCATGTCGCTGATGTCGTTGTAACGAATCATTCTTCCGCCCCTGCCGCCTGTGTGATGGTAGATGCCATACACCTCGCCGCTGCCTGTGCTGTGTCCATTCCTGATCTTGTT
>JBKCNM010000019.1:0-28458 GCA_046297395.1 Bacteroidota bacterium | reverse complement strand
TTTTTTTTTTCAGATTCTTATTTTTGTTTTTTTTCAATTTGAATTTTGGCTTTTTCCTCATCCATCATTTTCTTTTTACTTTCCTCTTCAGCTTTTGCTTGATTTGCAGCTTCAATTCTGGCTTTAAGCTCAGCTTCCTTGCGTTTGCGTTCTGCTTCTTCGGCCTCGGCCCGTGCCTTGGCTTCCATTTCCAATTTAAGACGGGCTTCTTCACGGGCTTTTTCTGCCAGGCGTGCCTTCTCTTCCTTCTCTGCTTTTTCCTTTTCAGATAACTCCGCCTTTAGCTTTTCTTCTTCTTCCTTTTGTCGCCTTTCAATCTCCGTTATTACAGCCAATAATTCTTTCTGAATGGATTTTGTGTATTCTTCATCGTAGTCAAAATCCTTTTTCTTTTTATTATAATAAATTTTACCCACGGGCTGATCCAAGATTGAAAAATCAATATCCGGCAAACGGGGAAACAAATCAACATTCACCTTGAAAGTAAAAATCTCCAGCTTAATCACCAAGTCCTTCTCGGGTACATCATTCGTACTTACCGAGACTGTCTTGGTTACATAGCCGGCCTTGGAGAATCGCAATTCATATTCTCCGTTGGGTTGAAACTTAAAGATATGTCTGCCTGAGGCATCGGTGAGCAAGGTTTCAACCAATACTCCATCTCTTAAAACTTCTATTTTGGTATCAGGAAGTTTGAATGCATTTTTCTTTTCCCTTACGGTTGCATCAAACTCAAGACGGAATGTCTTGGGTGTTTGAGCTAATAACAAACCAAAAGGGATAAACCACCAAAAAAACAAAAAAAATAAAACCTTGTTTTGACAACTCATTTCTTTATGTAAGCGTGGAAAAAAACATGCCAATTATTTGTTTTGAAGGGCCATTTTATACTTAGCTTCTGAAATAGGTTTATCATTTTCCTTATACACAACCAATCCATAGGTGAACATACATTTTTTATATTCCACACCAATGCCATTTTTTACAACAATGGTCCGGTAGAGTACAAAATTCGTGCCTTCCTCAACTAACTCAGTGACCCCTTCTCCATATTTTTTTGCCAATTCATTAATCAATTTATCTTCTGTCGGTTTAGACTGAGTCGTTGCTATCATTGGCACTGGTTTGGGTAATTCATCTGTTTTGCGCATAGCTTCGAGCTTGGCCTTCCTCTCCGCTTCTGCCTGTTCAACTATCTTCCTACGGGCTTCAATAATAGCTTGAAGTCTGGCATTTTCATCTTCTTTTCTTTTTCGCTCAGCATCCAAACGCTCACGAATTTTTGCTTCAGCTTCTGCCTTCTTGCGGGCTTCCTCTTCAATTTGTTTCTTAACCTTCTCTACAAGTTCTGCTTTTTTTCTGGCTTCTTCTTCTTCCTTTGCCTTTCTTTCGGCTTCTAGTTTTGCTCTCAATTCCTCCTCAGCTTTTCGTTTTGCATCCAGCTCGGCTTTGATTTTTGCATCAAGTTCGGCTTTGATTCGGTCTTTTTCGTCCTGCTCTGCTTTGCGACGCGCGTCTTCCTCTGCTTTTTTTCTGGCCAATTCTTCTTCCCTAGCTCTTCTTTCAGCTTCTGCTTTTGCCTTGATTTCTTCCTCCAACTTCCGTTTGGCGTCCAGCTCTTCCTGTTTCTTTGCATCTGCCTCTGCCTTCAATCTGTCTTTTTCTGCCTGCTCAGCCTGTTTGCGAGCATCTTCTTCAGCTTTTTTCCTTGCCAACTCATCTTCCCGCGCTTTTCTTTCTGCATCTGCCTTTGCTTTTGCCTCTTCGTCTAATAAACGCTTCGCCTCAAGTGCCGCTTGCCTTTTGGCATCTTCTTCGGCTTTCAATCTTGCTTTTTCATCTTCTGCTGCTTTCTTCTTGGCTTCGAGTTCGGCCAATCGGCGTGCCTCTTCTTCTTCTTTCAATCTTTTGGCCTCTGCTTCTTTTGCTTTTTTCTCAGCCTCTGCTTTTTTGCGGGCTTCTTCTTCACTTAATTTTTTGGCGTCTGCCTCGGCTTTCAATCTTGCTTTTTCATCTTCTGCCGCTTTCTTCTTGGCTTCAAGTTCGGCCAATCGGCGTGCCTCTTCTTCTTCTTTCAATCTATTGGCCTCCGCCTCTTTTGCTTTTTTCTCTTCTTCTGCTTTTTTGCGGGCTTCTTCTTCTGCCAGCTTTTTGGCATCTGCTTCAGCTTTTAATCTTGCTTTTTCATCTTCTGCTGCTTTCTTCTTGGCATCGAGTTCGGCCAATCGGCGTGCCTCTTCTTCTTCTTTCAATCTTTTGGCCTCCGCCTCTTTTGCTTTTTTCTCTTCTTCTGCTTTTTTGCGGGCTTCTTCTTCTGCCAGCTTTTTGGCATCTGCCTCGGCTTTCAATCTTGCTTTTTCATCCTCGGCTGCTTTTCTTTTTGCCTCAGCCTCAGCCTCAGCTTTCGCTTTGGCCTCGGCTTCGGCCTTTGCCTTTGCATCGGCTTCGGCCTTTCTTTTGGCCTCAGCTTCTGCTTTTAGCCTGGCGGCCTCTTCCTCCTTGGCTCGTTTTTCTGCTTCTGCCTTTTCTTTGGCTTCGGCTTCGGCTTTGGCTTTTGCATCGGCCTCGGCCTTTTTCTTTGCATCTGCTTCAGCTTTTATTCTGGCTGCTTCCTCTTCCTTGGCTTTTCTTTCAGCATCCAGCTTGGCTTTGGCATCGGCTTCAGCTTTTCTCTTGGCTTCTTCTTCGGCTTTCTTTTTCTCTTCTTCTTCTTTTATTTTCTTCTCCTCCAAATCGGTCATCATCTTGTCAATTGTCCTCTGAATACTTTGGGTGTACTTTTTATCAAAGGCAAATTTTCTCAAGTTGGCGTCGTAGTACATTTTAGCAACAGGCTTATCCAAAATGGATACATCAAGCCCTTTTACCACTTTAAACAAGGTCATTTCTACATCAACAACCAGTGTATTGGAAGCTACCAGCACATCAGATCCAGGACCATTTTTGGTTGTTATTTCAAGAATTTTGGGGGTAAAGCCGGCTTTACCATACTTCAGTGTGTAATCATGATCTGGCAACAGCTCTATCTTGCATGTACCATTCGACTGGGTGTAATAGGTGCGAGTTTCCACTCCATCTGTCGAAAGCGCTATGCTGGCATCATCGAGCCTGCCTCCATCTCTGTTCTCCACCACATTTCTAATCTCGACCTTCCATTTCAGCTTGGCAGGGTCTTGAGCTTGCACAAGGATGGATGCAAACAGAAAAAAGAAGAAAACGAAAATGCGTTTGCCTTCAATTTTTTTTTGAATCTGTTTATACATGCCGGCCTGAATCCTTACTTATTTTGAAAGAAGGCAAATATCGGTAAAATCTTGCGATTTGAAAAAAATCCCGAGACCTTTGTATCCATGCATCTACAGGGTTTTTGGGAAATCGAGCACAACAGAAAATTACATGATGTGTGCGTGATTGGCGGGGGGCTGGTTGGCGCATCTGCCGCTCTCGAAATCAGGCATTTACTTCCCAAATCAAAGATTCTGGTGTTGGAAAGGGGATGGCAGGCAGACGGGGCTTCGGTAAGAAATGCCGGATTTGCCTGTTTTGGCAGCATTGGAGAACTGCTTGCCGATATCAAACAAATGGGTGATCAGGATCTTGCCTTTCATTTGGCGGAAATGCGTTTCAAAGGCCTGGGGATGCTAATCAGCAGACTGGGTGCCAAAACATTACAATACAAACAAGTGGGAGGATATGAGGTTTTCGGAGACCGGGAACGGTTTGAGGAATGTGTTGCCCACCTGCCGGAATTTAACAAGAGGACACATCTTTTTACCGGTACCAAGGGAGTTTACAGTATATCACAGCAACAGAAGAAATCAGGAATCTCAAAAAGTTTTCCCTTTTGTATCAGCAACCACCTGGAGGGGCAATTGAATCCATTGATGATGATGCTGGCCCTCCATAAAAAATTGGAGCAAAGTAACATTCAGATCATCAGGGGCTGCGAGGTGCAATCATATACAGAAAGAGCCGAAGATGTTTCTATTTTCACCAACCAGGGGGAGCTTTTATCAAAAAAATTATTGTTCTGTACCAATGGCTATTCCAAAAAACTAATCCCTGAGGTTGAGCTTGTGCCGGCAAGGGCCCAGGTTTTGATAACCGAGCCCATAAATCATCTCCGACTGAAAGGGACTTTTCACCACCATGAAGGGTATTATTACTTTCGATCAGTGGGCAACAGGATTCTTCTGGGTGGTGGAAGACATCTTGATAAACAAACCGAAACCACTGATGAGCCCGGCCTGAATAGCTACCTTCAGGACCATCTGGAGCATTTTCTCAGAGAGAAGCTGAATGTTCCTGAGGATGTTGGCAGTGCACACCGCTGGTCGGGAATCATGGGCATGGGGCCGGAAAAATTACCCTTGGTAAAAGCCCTTAGTAAACATACCTTTTGCGCCATCAGGATGGGAGGAATGGGCATTGCCCTGGGTTCTCAAACCGGAAAAGAGGCCGCAGAAATGATTGTCAATCATTCCTGAGCAATGATTCCGGCAGTTATTCCGGCTGAAAAAAGACAAAGGGGAATGCCGCCGCCGGGATGGACGCTGCCCCCGCAGAAATAAAGTCCCTTTGGTGAATCAGCACGATTTTTTTGCCTTAAAAAAGCGGAGAACATACTATTAGAAGCACTTCCGTAAAGCGCCCCCATATGACTTCCTGTTTTTTCTTCAATCATCGAGGGGTCGAGGTGGTTTTCGAAAACAATATGGGCACTGATATCCACGCCCAATCTGGAGGACAACTTTTTAAGCACCCTTTCTTTGATGGCTCTCCGCAACTCCTGATTCACTCTCTGGGGATTTGGGGGAACATTGACCATGACAAACCAATTTTCAGATCCTTCAGGAGCATCATTCGGACAGTGTTTAGAGGTGATGTTGAGATACACCGTGATGTCATCCGGCAGTTCGGCATTCTCAAAAATGAATCTGAATTCAGCAGGATAATCATTTCCAAAAAAAATGTTGTGCAAGCCCAGTTGAGGGAAATTGCGATTGATTCCCCAGTAAAAAATCAATCCTGAAGAGGAAAGTTGTCGCTGTATTGATTGAGGTGGTTTGATGTGAGGCATCAGGCGGGTATAGGTTTGGTAAACATCCGCATTTGAAACCACTTGATCGGCAGCAAAAAAAGCATCTGCCGTTTGCACTCCACTCACTTTATTATCCTTTGTATGGATGGAAGTAATCTTTCGGGAAAAATGAAATTCTACTCCTAGGTCTATACAGAGTTTATACAAGGCCTGAGTAATATCGTGCATGCCGTTTTGGGGCAGGTAGGCGCCCAAACCAAATTCAAGATGAGGAATAACCGAAAGCGTGGCGGGTGTTTGGTAGGGGCTCGAGCCATTGTAAGTGGCATACCGATTGAATAACTGGACGAGCTCGGGAGAACGGAATTTTTTTTTATTAAATGCATCCAGCGTGCTGAAAAGATGCAGATGATGAACTTTTAAAATAAGCCTGAGCGTTTTCAGGTTCATAAAACCCTTCAACTGATGGAGGCTTTGCGCCAGAAACAAATCAGCGGTGAGGTTGTATAGTTTTTGGCAATGCATGAGATAACGCTGAACCCTTGGAGCCGGCTCACCAAACAATACTTCGCATGATTTTGCAAATTTTGTTGAATCGCTGCTTGCAATCAGTTCTTTCCCTGAAGAAAAAAAATACCGGGTAATTTCATCCAGTTTTTGGTACTTGAAATAGTCTTGAAGATTTTTGCCGCAATCGGAAAACAACTGGTGCATCAGAGATGGCAAAGTGAACAAAGAGGGGCCCATATCGAACCTGAATCCTTGTGCATTTAAGGAGCTTAATTTTCCTCCGGGGTAGGGATTTTTTTCAATGACAGTGACTTGATGTCCGGCGGCTGCAAGTCTTGCTGCAACGGCCAATCCGGCTACACCTGCACCTGCTACCAGGATTTTTTTGGGGGAGTTTACTGCCATTGAATTTTCATTTCCCTGAGAAGTCTTTCCGCCTTGCCTATTTTATCGATATAAAACAAAGCATACCGCATGTTTAACATGATGTTGCGGCAGAACGAGGAATCATATTCCAGGTCGCTCATCGTTCCTTCCCAGCACCGATCGAAGTTGATGGCAAACATTTGGCCGGAGGCATTGAGAACAGGACTTCCGGAGTTTCCACCGGTGGTATGACAGGTAGAGATAAAACAGGTTTGCAAAGCCTGACCTTTGGGTGAATAATTTCCAAAATCTTGGCTTTTGAGATGGTTATAAAGCATGCTATCTATGGTATAATCGGCCACCCCGCTCAGGTATTTTTCAAGTATGCCATCAGTGGTTGTTGCGTAATGGTACTGAACACCATTTCGTGGCGAATAAGTCCTGACTTTCCCAAACGAAAAACGGAGTGTTCCATTCGCATCCGGATACCTGATGCTGTCAGGATAATACTTCAGGAGGAAAGCCTGGTATTGCCTATTGATTTTACCTATTTCGCCTTCTACTCTGATGAGCTGTTGTTCAACTTCCTGTCGGTAATATTGAGACACCAAACCGGTAAACAAAACCAGGTCATTTTTGAGAATTTTGGCACATGCCTTTTCAGGTTTTTCAAGCCACTTAATCAGTGTATCTTGTTTGAGAAAAGGGGATGTATAAATTTTTTCAGCGATTGATTCCGGGGAGGGCAAAAAAATCTTGTTTTCAGCAATGAGTCCGGTGGATGGATGCTTCTTCAGGAATTGAAAAAAGTCGGGAAAAAACTTCATAAAAACTGCCCGGTCAACCCGGGGAGAAAACTCCTTAAAAAACCTCTTGATTTCAGTCTCCATTTTTTTTCTCTGGGCATCTTTTAACGAATCGTTTGCTGCCAAAAATTCCTTGGCCATGCCGGCCATTTTATCAGAAAAAGCAAATGCATCAATTCCCATAAAAACCTCGTTGTATTTTAACCGGAATCGATTGAGGGGAATGTAATCCGACAAGTGCTTTTCAAGGCTTGACTTCATTGGTAAAAAGGCTTCAGCATGTGGACCGCCAGCGTAATTTTTTTCAGTGCTCATCCGTCGTTCAACCACCCTGCTTTTTTTGAGACCAAGAATTTCTCCTTGCCATTTTTTCCAACCATTGGCGATGGAACTGAAGCGCGAGGCATACATCAACTTGAGGGTATCATTGTTCCGGATGAATGAATTCCAGATACCCAGGCGTTCGGTTCTGGCCTCGATTCTGATAGGGTCATCATCCTGCTCGATGACGCTGATGATATTGGAAAACAAATACTCATTGGTTTTTCCCGGATATCCCATCACAAGTGCGGGATACCCTTCTCTTACAGGCTTTGCAGAAATCTCAAGAAATTGTGTGGGAATCACCGGCTGATTCTCAAGATTGTACTCTGCGGGTTGAAAATATTTATCCCCATACACCCTAAAAAGTGCAAAATCTGCCGTATGACGGGGCCACATCCAGTTGTCGCTTTCCTCACCAAATTTACCACTTGCTTCAGGCGGGCATCCAACCAGTCTTACATCCTTATATACCTTGTATCCGTAGAGCATGTGTTGATTACCGGCATAAACAGGTTTGACAACTGCCGTTATCCCATTCACAGATTGCCGGCGCTCAATTTCCTTATAGGCATTTTTTAGTGCATTCTCCCGTGCTGCGGATTTGGCGAATGTATCCGGGCACAGTTGATTGACGGTTTCCGTGATGTCGCGGATATACATCGGCACGGATACAGTAAGTCCGGGACATGGCAATTCATCTGCATCGCTGCTCGCCCAGAATCCGTTTTTAAGCAAATCCTTTTGAAGGGTTGAAAGCTTGGTTATATAATCGTAGCCGCAATGGTGGTTGGTAATCACAAGCCCTCGTCCGGAAATAAAAGAGCCTGTACAACCTTTTCCAAAGAGCAACACGGCATCTTTTAGCGAAGGCTGACTGGCTTGAAAAACAGCATTTGAATCCAGGGTAAATCCTTCTTCAGCCATACGGGTCCATACCATTTTCCCTGCTTTCACAGGAACCCACATGCCCTCTTCGTCTCGGGCAAAAAGCATGAAACAGCTAAAAGATAGTGCAAGCAAAATAATTCTTCGGATGAAGTACATGCCGCAAAAGTATCAAAGGAAGGATTATGTTGTTTTTTACCCCGGTAGATGAATCATGGTTTCTGAAGATGCTCAAATGCTTGTGCAGAAGGGTGCCATACAAGCGGTTTGGGGGACGCAGGAGTGCCTGTGGAGCTTCTCCTGTAGAATGGTTTTTATACTGACTATCAGTTATTTATCTTTAATAGGAAAACAAAAATTCAAGTACATACTGCGGTTTGGATTGTAATTTTTACATTTGCGGGCTTAAAAAACTAAAAAGATGTACCTTACTTCAGATGTAAAAAAAGGGATATTTGGTAAACACGGTGGAAAAGAAGTGAACACCGGCGCTGCTGAATCACAAATTGCATTGTTCTCATTCAGGATTAGTCACCTGACTGAACACCTTAAATCTAACAAGCACGACTACAATACACAGCGTGCACTTATTGGTCTGGTTGGCAAACGCAGGAAAATCCTCGATCACCTCAAGGAATCAGATATTGAGCGTTACAGAGCCATCGTAAAGGAACTGGACCTAAGGAAATAATCCACGAAAATTCACAGGCGACCCTTCATGTGGTTGCCTTTTTTTTTATTCACCCGGCGGAAACACCGCCACAATTACCATGTTATGCACTATCAGTTAAAAACCCAAAAAATGACCATGCCTGATGGCAAGGAGATACATATTGAAACCGGAAAACTTGCCAAGCAAGCCGATGGCTCGGTGGTTGTAAAAATTGGCAACACCATGCTGCTGGCTACGGTTTGTTCCAAAACCCAGGCGGCAGACAATGTTGATTTTCTGCCTTTAATGGTGGATTACCAAGAAAAATATGCATCAGTAGGTCGCTTTCCGGGTGGCTTTTTCAAAAGAGAAGCCCGCCTATCAGACTATGAAGTATTGATATCCCGATTGGTAGACAGGGCCATCAGGCCATTGTTTCCGGACGATTATCATGCCGATACCCAGGTGTTGATTTCTTTAATTTCATCAGACGATAATATTCTTCCCGATTCTTACGCAGCACTGGCTGCGTCTGCGGCATTAAGTGTATCCGATATTCCATTTAACGGTCCCATTTCTGAAGTCAGGGTGGCGCGTATCAATGGAAAACTGGTGATTAACCCCTATAGAGATGAGCTTGCCAATGCTGATCTTGACCTGATCGTCTCGGCATCCATGCACGACATCAACATGGTTGAAGGCGAAATGAACGAAGTATCGGAAGAGGTGATGATAGAGGCTTTGAAACTGGCGCATGAAGCCATTAAAGAACAATGTAAAGCCCAGCTTGAATTGGCAAAAGCAACCGGTAAAACACTTCGTACCTATAGCCACGAGAAACACGATGTGGCTTTGAAGAATGCTATTTTTGATTTTTGTCTGGACAAAGTTTATGCTGTTGCCAGTGAAGGCAATGCCAGTAAGCAGGTGCGTAAAGAAAAGTTTGAGCGCATCAGGGAAGCCTTTATTGCCACACTCACACCTGAAGAAGCTTCAGAAAAATCTTGTCTGATTGGTCGTTATTTTCATGATGTTGAGAAAAAAGGAGTGCGCAAAGCAGTGCTTAACGAAAGGCGCAGGCTCGACGGAAGGGCACTCGACGAAATCCGCCCCATCTGGTGTGAGGTAGATTACCTTCCCTCTGCCCATGGATCGGCCATATTTACCCGTGGGGAAACACAATCCCTTACTTCTATTACGCTCGGTTCCAAGATGGACGAGCAAATCATCGATGGAGCGGTGATTGCGGGATACAATAAATTTCTCCTTCACTACAATTTCCCTCCTTTCTCTACAGGCGAGGTAAAACCCCAAAGGGGAACAGGCAGAAGAGAAGTTGGCCATGGCAATCTTGCCATGCGGGGACTCAAAAAAATGCTACCCGATGATTCTGTTTACACCATTCGTGTGGTAAGCGATGTTCTCGAGAGTAACGGTTCCTCGAGCATGGCCACTGTTTGTGCCGGATCAATGGCATTGATGGATGCAGGAATCAAAATGAAAAAACCGGTTGCAGGTATTGCCATGGGATTGATTTCTGACTCTGAAACAAAAAAGTTTGCTGTTTTGTCGGATATCCTGGGTGATGAAGATCATCTTGGTGACATGGATTTTAAGGTGGTGGGCACCAAAGATGGTATCACTGCCTGTCAAATGGATATCAAGGTTGACGGACTGAGTTATGAATTGCTGTCTCAGGCATTGTTACAGGCAAAGGCCGGGCGACTGCACATCCTTTCAGAGATGGAAAAGGCCATCAATCAACCCAGGGAAGATTACAAATCACATGCTCCCCGTATCGTTACACTTACCATTGCAAGAGAGTTTATTGGAGCAGTTATCGGCCCCGGCGGAAAGATTATTCAGGAGATGCAAAGAGAAAGTGGAACAACCATTACCATTGAAGAAGTGGGTGAATTTGGCAAGGTAGAAATCATGGGGAACAACCGTGAAAAAGTGCAGTTTGTTATTGACAAAATCAAAGGCATCACTGCAGTTCCGGAATTAGGCGATACTTATAAAGGAAAAGTAAGATCGATACAGCCTTATGGTGCATTCGTGGAGTTTTTACCCGGGAAAGACGGTCTCCTGCACATTTCGGAGGTGGATCATAAAAGACTGGAAAGTTTAGAAGGGGTTCTTGCCGAAGGTGACATCATTGATGTACAACTCATAGGTATTGACAAGAAAACCGGTAAATACAAGCTTTCAAGAAAATCACTTTTGCCTAAGCCGGAAGGCCATCAGCAAGCCCGCGCTCCCAGAATTCATGAGGAGTCTGCAGGAGAAAGCCGGGAATCATAATTCATCAACAGATTCAAGGGTTTGGTTCAACATCAAACCCTTGTTTTTTTATTTTACACTTGAGCACCCTTCCAATCAAGCGGTTAGTGAGTTGCACTTTTATTCCTCTTGAATGATAGGCTTTACTGGTTAATATTTTCGATACCACTCCTTCTGTCTCCAAAAGATACGGTCTGTCTTTTTTTCTCACAATAACAACAACATCACCAACAGCAATGCACTCCCTGAAATGGGCGGGATTTTTGTCGTTTTTCATTTTGTCCTGTAAGGAAGCCATTCGCATCGTATTACCTTTGTCAAAAATCAGAAAATGTTTGAGAACGCCAATAAACTGAATCCTTTGTCTCAATTGGGTGAGTTCGGACTCATCGGAGAACTGGAAAAAGCATTCCCCACAACTCAAGCCGGAATCGTGATGGGGATTGGAGATGATGCCGCAGTATTTGAAAAAGACACAGAAAATTACTGGTTACTCAGCACAGATATGCTGGTGGAAGGTATTCACTTTGATTTGGTATATACACCTCTTAAACATTTGGGATACAAAGCCATCGTAAGTAATGTATCAGATATTGCTGCTATGAATGGAATTCCTAAGGCTGTAACTGTGTCTTTGGCCATGTCATCAAAATATACCATTGAAGCCACTGAAGCTCTATATGAAGGCATTCAGCTTGCCTGCCAAAAATACGGACTTGATTTGGTGGGTGGTGACACCAGCAGCAGCAAGCATGGCATGATGTTGTCTGTAAGTATTGTTGGGGAAGTATCCAAAAATGATATTGTCTATCGAAACAGAGCAGCATTGAGCGACCTTGTGGTGCTTACCGGGGATTTGGGTGGGGCATATGTGGGTCTGCAAATTTTAGAAAGAGAAAAGTCGGTATTCATGGCCAACAGCGGCATTCAGCCAGAACTGGAGGGGTACGACTACATCCTGGAAAGGCAGTTAAAACCTGAAGCGAGGACAGACATCAAGAAATTGCTCCTTGAGCTGGGCATAAAACCAACTTCCATGATTGATGTATCAGATGGGTTATCGAGCGAGTTGCATCATCTGGCTAAGCGTTCAGGTGTGGGGTTTACCATTTATGAAGAAAAGTTGCCGATTGATCAGCTAACATACGACACCGCCAGAATGCTTAACCTTGATCCCACCATTTGTGCACTTCATGGGGGTGAAGATTATGAGTTATTGTTTACCATCCCGGTCACAGATTTTGAAAAAGTAAAGGGAAATCCAAGCATGTCGGTCATTGGTTATTGTTCGGAAGCAGCAAACGGAATCAATTTAATTACACGCGGTGAAACTGCCGTGGTTCCAATTGTGGCTCAGGGTTGGAATGCTTTTACTCTTCCACAATAAAAAAACCCGGCGAATGACCGGGCTTTGTTTGTTCATTATAAAGTATCGGGTACCAATTACTCAACATCAGGCTTTGACCTGAATAACTTCAATTTATAGGCTGCCAAAAGAAATGCGGCAAGTGCTAAAAAAATCAATCCTTTGTTTACTGGAATACATGGAGGTGGCCAACAGGGAGGACCTCCACCACCGCCAGGAGGGCCTGGAGGGGCACCTTGGATGAGTGCTGTCTGAAACAGAAAAAAACAAACCAATAAGGTGGTTTTTTGTATCAGAACAGTTGTTCGTTTATTTAGGTTCATATTTTAAATTTGTTGAAGAGGGTAGTTTTCGTGTATGTCAAACGATGAAATCAAGGTTTTATCAGACGAAACACAAATTCACCCTTCTCAAATCGTCGCAAACATAACTCAATTTTATTTGTTTTCCAATTTTGCTCTTGAATTTTAAAGGGAAACGGACATTTTAACAAAAAAGTCATTTTTTACTTCTTGTTAATTCCCTATAAAACCTGGCTTTCTTCATTTCACCCTTGGTTTCGTAAAGTGTTGAGAGGTTTGTAAACGCCTGATAATAATTGGGTTGTAGTTGAGTAGCTCGCAACAAGTGTTTTTCTGAAAGAACAAGGTTTCCGCGTATGAAGGCAATATAGCCCAGGTTGCACCATGCCGGAGCAAAAAGGCTGTCTTCCCGGAGCAAGCGAGTGAATACCTTTTCTGATTTCACTATATCGCCGGAAGCAAAAAGTGCAGAACCCCATTTGTTCATGAAATCAGGCACGAATGGAGCAAGGGTGTTGCACATTTCAAATTCTGCCACTGCCAGCGAAAGATTTCCGGTTTGAAGCGCAGCATCGCCTACGCGGTAATGCAACCAGGCAAGGTGGTTGTCCCAGCTCATGCCTCGCTCACTAAATACTCCCAGGTGTTGAGATTGCTTATGGCGTTGGATAACAAGTGGAAAATCATTTCTCAAAAATGCTTCCTGAATGGATAGTTCCGCCTTTAATGATAGGTTAGGAATTTTTGAGATGTAATTTGCAGCAGAATCCAGTACCGAGTCTTCGGTACTTACTTTTTCTGCATATTGAAGATAGGCTTTTGCCCTTGAGCTGTGGGAGGGATTGGGATTGTTTATCGCACTGAGCCCAAGAAATTTCTTTATTGCCGGAGCGGATACTTCCTTTTTTTTGCGGTGCACCGCAATCCGATGATCGTGTACGGTAACATGAGGGATATCCAAGGATCCTGAAACCGGCATATGACATGAAACGCAATTATTTGCAAAGGCATTTATCTGAGTCGGACTTTCGGTACAGGCTTTTCCCCCATGGCATTTGCGACAGGCATCATTAAAAACATCCTTGTTGGTATTGCGCACGGAAACATGTGGATTGTGACAGTTCACGCAGGTTAGCCCATTTTTGTAGGGACGAAGGGCATCCGGATTTGCTTTGCTGTTAGAAACAATCATGCATCGACTCTGCTTTAATCTGTCGGCATGCGAGGCCATGATGAAATGGTCTTTGCTGTCTGCATATCGGGGAAGATAGACTGTGATGTAATCCCGGAGTCGCATCCCGGGTTTAAAATCAAAAAATGAATGATTGTTTTCCAGTACGGCTGTTCCCTGAAGGTGACAACGCTGGCATACATCAAACTGCAAATCAATAGGAAGTTTGGCAGGGTTCACAATGGAGTAATCGATGTATTTTGAGGTATCAATCCACTCGCCCTTTTGTTTGGCGGCCACATGCGCTCCACCAGGCCCATGGCAACGCTCACATGAAATGCCATCGGGTATGCGGGTGTATTTGTTCTCAGAGCCTTTTACCATGTCTGGCAATGCATTGTGACATGTCATACATTCGAGGCCAATTTTCCTGCTGAATCTCGAATTGTTACAATTTTCAAATCCGGGTGGCAAATCCCATTTACCGGATTGGGTATAAAAAGTCATGGGCATCTGATGAACATAACCGTTTACCAAAGACAAGTGACTGTTGGTGTGCTGACCGCTGCCAATGATGTAATCTACCTTGCGGGAAAGAGAAAAAACTGTGTCTTTTTGTTGAAGTACAAATTCTCTGATATATAAATTTTTATCCCTCCATTGAGCCGTGTAATTGAGGTTTGTACATGCATCCTTTACCAGCACACTTGGTTTAAAAACAGCTGAGGATTTGCCCGGGGTTGCACTATCGAAACTAAGACCCATGCCGGTATGTAAAAAAGTTTCGTATTTGTCGGGGTGGCAATTTCGGCAAGCCTGCATACCCACATATCTTACTGTATCATTGTGATTGAGATAGGCAGGTGTTTGTTTTTCTTTGTGAACTTCCGAACGATTACACCATGCAAAACCTAAAAGAAGAAGCAAGATAAATGTTCGGTAAACATAGGGCATATGCGGGATGTCACGCAATAATACCGGAAAATTACATCATCTGCAAAACTGATATTTTGCATCGGGTGGGAATGATTTTAGGGTTGAAAAACGAATCTTCCGAAGAAGAAAACAAAATAACGGGATAAGTCTAAAAATGTGATTCGCATCGTGAACAGCAAGGTATTGTTTTGGCTTGCATTTTTATCCTTTCAAACAAAAGACACGGAGGCTGATTTGTTTTACATTTGATGCAAACCTTGCTATCTGCTCGGCACAGCGCAGGCAATTAAAATGGATAAAGAACCTGTATACCTATCGATTGATGCAGGAAACAGCCGCCTAAAAGCCGGCTGGTTTGCCTCACAAAAGTTGATCAAGAAAGTGGAGATTTCCATGGATGAGACAAACACATTGGAGGCAATGATTGTCTCCGGCCCGGTCTTGTCTGCCTGTATCATTGGGAGTGTTTCGGCATCGGGGGAAGAAATTGCAACAAGGATTCCTAAGGGTGTTCCTTTGATTTATGCCTCTCATGAACTCAGGCTCAATTTTAAAAACAACTACCTCAGCCCTGCCACACTGGGCATAGACAGGCTGGCTGTGATGTGTGCAGCATCCGCCATGCAGGAAGAAAGTGCGATCCTTGTAATTGACGCTGGCACTTGTATCACCTATGATATTCTCACAAAAGAAAAAAATTATGAAGGCGGCGCCATATCTCCGGGTCTACAGATGCGTTACCGGGCCTTGGGAACTTTTACCGGCAAGCTTCCTTTGCTCACTGCACCTGAGAAACCCATGTTAGGGTTTGGAAAAAACACCGCTGAAAGCATGCATGCCGGCGTATGCAAGTCCATCATCATGGAGATAGAAGGCTGGATTGCTTATATGCAAAAAGAATTTGGGGCTGTAAAGGTTGTGGTTACGGGAGGTGACGGGATATATTTTGCTCCTCACCTAAAATATGCGAACTTCGCCGAGCCCGATTTCGTGCTGAAGGGCCTTCATGAATTGCTTCTCTATAACCTGTAAAGGCTTCCTTTTATTATTCTTTATTGTTTGTGAAATCCACGCACAAAATTTGGGAAATTCTATTTATGGTTTTCAGGGTTGGGGGGATCACATCGATTACGGAACACCTGAGCAAGAACAGGCCGGTAATATATATGGAGCCTATCGCTCTTCCTTCAGTCCCAATTTTCATAATCCTGCCTCCTTGTCTTACCTCTCCCTTACCAATTACAATGTGGGTGTGAGAGGGGTGTATGAAGAACAGAGATACAAAACCGCTTATGTTCCTTCTTACAATGCATATGCAAGTAATGCAAGCCTTGCCTTTCCGGTGAATAAAATCGGGGGGGCTTGCCTTGGATTCCGGCCCTTCAGTACAGGAGGCGTAGAAGGTACAGCCAGCGATATTCCGGTTGGAAACCAGCTGGCAAACTACAGGTTTCTTGGCAACGGGGGCGTGAGCAGATTTTTTGGTGGCCTGGGCATCGCACCCTTTGCCACCTCCAGAGACAGTTTCTGGCAATCGTTTTCCATCGGGTACTATGCTTCCTATCTTTTTGGGCAGATCAGGCGTTCTGAATCCCTCCTGTTCTCAGGCACCGACACATCGGGATATTTCCATTCTGCGATTGTGCAGAGCGCCAATTACCGCGGGGTGCTTCATCAGTTGGGCTGGCAACAAAGTTTCAGATTAAACAGGCGCATCCATCTTGATGCCGGATTTACTTATCAACTACCTTCGTTCTTGTCCTCTTTGAGGGAATCCTATTCCATCACCAACAATGCAAACTCACAACAGCTGGTAACGGCAGACACACTCAATTTTCGCGACCCTGTTTCCGGTTCATGGAGTGGGGGTTTAGGCATTGGGCTGGGAGAAAAATGGAAGATCTGGTTGGATTATGGAAGCAGAGGAAAAGGCAGTGCTCAATATGCCCTTGCTTCACAGAGATATGCAGTCGGATTGCTTTTGTGGCCAGGCCCGGAAGGACGAGGCGGCATATTTTCACGCTCTCAGTATAGGCTCGGAGCCACCTACACGGCAAATGAAGCGATTATTGGAACATCTGTTGTTTCTTCCTTTTCCGTGAGAGGAGGCATTGGGCTCTCTGCAAGAAAGTTAAGACCTCCAATGTTTTTTCTGGGATTTGAATACCGCAGAAGAGGGGGAAGCGGACTAGTGAACCAAACATTCTATGGCGTAAATATCGGAATCAGCATCAATGAAAAATGGTTTATCAGACGCCGTATTGATTAGTGCCATCACGATGTCACTTTTACTTTGCTCTTGCCGGAATGATAAACCGGTGAAACTGCCTTTTGAAAACATTGAAAAGATGCCGAGCCAAACAATTTATGATGCTGAAATTATGTTTACCGACTCAGGAAAATTAAGCGGTAAACTCAAGGCTGTGAAGCTTGATCATTATGAAGGAAACAGATCATTTACTGTTATGCCGAGGGGCGTAAAAGTTTGGTTTTACAATGATACCCTTAAGCCTGAAACCTTCATGACTGCCAATTATGCAATGAAGTTTGATGACAAAGATGTAATAGACGCTCATGGGAATGTGGTGGTGGTAAACAACAAAGGAGAAAAACTGAACACAGAGCATTTAATATGGGACCGAAGAGCAGACCGGATTTCCAGTGACCGGTTTGTAAAAATCACCACAGCTGATGAAATCCTCATGGGCGATGGACTCGAATCGAACGGAAACTTTACGCGTTATAAAATATTGAAGATAAGGGGCACCTTGCGTATTCGTGAATAAGCTGCTTTTCCATAATTTCGTCATGCCATGCATCCCTATCTGGTAATCCTCATCTGCCTGTTGTCATCTGCGTTTTTTGCGGGTCTCGAAATTGCTTTTCTTACGGCCAACAAACTGCGCATTGAACTGGAGAGCAACCAGGGTTATCTCCCCTCCCGCATCATCAGTTATTTCCTAAAAAAGCCCTCCCAGTTTATCGCCACCACTCTGGTAGGAAACAACATTGCCCTGGTGGTTTACGGAATCAATATGGCAATTGTGCTGCAGCCTACGATTGAATCTTTTATCAAAGGTGAATTTGCGATACTTTGTGTACAGGTTTTGTGCTCTACGCTGTTCGTTGTCATCACTGCTGAATTTCTTCCCAAAGCACTTTTTCGCATCAACCCGAACGGTTTTTTAAGCCTGCTTGCCATTCCTTTCTCAGTGCTTTATGTGCTTCTTTATCCGATTGTATTTGCCTCGGTAACACTCACCGAAAGCCTTTTAAAACGCATTTTTAAAATGCACTCAGGCGATGGAGGTGTGGTGTTCTCAAGAGTAGATTTGGATCGGTATGTAAGGCAGTTTACCTCCGAGAGCAGAGAAAATGAACAGATTGATCACGAGATTACCATATTTAAAAATGCCCTTGATTTTGATTCGGTAAAACTCCGGGAATGCATGATTCCAAGGAATGAAATGATAGCAGTGGAAGTGAACCGATCGGTGGAAGAACTACGGGAGAAATTTATTGAAACCCACTTGTCCAAAATCATTATTTACCGAGAAAACCTTGAAAATATTGAAGGGTATGTACACAGCAGTGAATTGTTTCGCAAGCCCTCCGGTATTCGGGAAATTCTACGACCCATTGCACTCTTGCCTGAGACCATGCCCGCCAAGGCGGCCCTTGCTCAACTGAGAAGGGAACGCAAGAGCATGGCAGTGGTGGTGGATGAATTCGGTGGCACTTCAGGACTTATTACCACCGAAGATATCATGGAAGAAATCTTTGGTGAAATTGAGGATGAGCATGACAAGGAAGAATTGACCGAAAAAAGCATCAATGCATTCACTTATCATTTTTCAGGTCGCCTCGAAATTGATTATCTCAACCAAAAATACAAGCTGCATTTGCCAAAGGAAGATTCATTTGAAACCCTGGCAGGCCTTTTCCTTGATCGATTTTCTAGCATCCCCTCTGTAGGAGATGAAGTCTTGCTTGAATCATGCAGCCTAAAAGTGGCCGGAATGAAAGGCAACAGGATAGAACTGTTGGAGTTGGTAGAAAATAATTAAGGAGAACTGCCAATCAATTCATCCTTTCAAAAAAATCTGTTCATTCATTTGTTATATCCCGGTTCAAATCTTTTCTTCTCATTCTGCATTTGTCGCTGCAGTATCTGACTTCCGACCAGTTTTTCTCCCACTTTTTACGCCAGGTAAATGGCTTTAAGCAAACCACACATGTTTTAAAAGGCAGGTTTTCCTTTCTTACGGAACCAGGCATAAAGAGAAATTTAAGAGCTAGTGAATGAAAGCAACTATCGTTTACTGATTTTGTTGAGCGCGATGTTTTTTTGCATAGGGGATTTAAAGCGAAACACATCTCTATCAACAAGTTTAGCATGTTTTCGGCTCACCCCACTGTTTACCCTCTTCCTCCATAAATGAAAACTGCTTCTTTTGAGATTACGGCGCATGATGTTAATCACATCCGCCTCCGTGAGTCCGAACTGCGTATGAATGGCTTCAAATGGTGTACGATCTTCCCAGGCCATTTCTATGATGCGATCAATGGAGATTGGATCGTAAAACACTTGCTTTGCTTGCATGATGAAACCCTGAATTGAACAATTTTATCAATTCAACAAAAGCAAATTAGAAATTGTTCAAAGATCTGCTGAATGATCCGGCGTCTCGCCTTTTTTATTCACCAATGCGAGTAAACTGAGCAAGTCCTCCTTGTTCACCGGTTTTACCAAAAAACCCAGCGGATTGGTCAAACCTGCTCGTTCAGCGGTCTGTTGATCGGTATTTCCCGAAGTGTAAATAACCGGAATGTTATAAGTCTGCTGAATCTTTTTTACTGTTTCAATGCCATCCAAATCACCATCGATTCTGATATCCATCAGAATAAGGTCCGGTTTTGCAGATTGCGCAATTTCAATAGCCTCCTTTCCATTATCTACAGAGGCCAGCACTTCCCAATCCCTGGCGGCGGAAAGGTAGTGTTCCATAAGAAAGGAAACCAAAAATTCATCTTCAACTATTAAAACCTTCTTGCTCATCTTTGAAATTGATTGTGATTTGCAAACCATTAAGGTTATTTACCTTGTAAGAACCTTTCAGTTGTCTTGTAAAGATAACAAGTAAATTAAATCCGAGGGATTTGGTCTTTGAGAGTTCATAATTTTCCGGAAGACCGGGCCCGTCGTCAGCGATGGTAAGGCTGGTAAACTCATTTTCGCGTTTGAGAGAGACATGAATATTGCCTTTTTCCCTTTCGTTAAAAGCATATTTAAAACAATTTGTAATCAATTCATTTACCACCAGCGCCACAGGAATGGCTTTCTTGGTAGAAATCAGCACAGAATTAAGGTCGTAATGAATCTGTATGCTTTTTCCCTTGTTGTAAAATGATCCAAGCGAATGAATCAGGTCTTTGAGATAATCGCTCAAATCAATCTTGGCAAAGTTTGATGTTTTGTAAAGTTTTTCATGAATAAGCGACATTGAATATATCCTTCTTTGTACCTCACTCAGCTGGTTGCGCAGATCTTCGGTGGTAGATTTTGTGATTTGCATTTCAATGAGACCCAAAACCAATGCCAGGTTGTTTTTCACCCGATGATGAACCTCTCCCAGCAAGGTTTCCTTCTCTTTGAGAGACTCTTCTATTTTATTTGATTTTTCGATGTTTTCAGT
This sequence comes from Bacteroidota bacterium, assembly GCA_046297395.1. Classification (GTDB taxonomy): domain Bacteria; phylum Bacteroidota; class Bacteroidia; order UBA4408; family UBA4408; genus JBEICQ01. The sequence continues at coordinate 8,120 of JBKCNM010000019.1, read as the reverse complement.
GATATCGATGCCGAATCCAATCACAAATTGAAGCTGCTTGTCTGCTCCAAAAACCGGAAAAAACCTTCGAAGACTATGAAAAACATGTCCAAGTGCATTTTTATTGTCGTCAATATACTCAGCAGGATTTCCTAATCGCTTTACTTCATTAAAAATCGTTCTTCGCTTAACTGCTATTTCAGGGTCCTTGCCATATGATGCACAATAATCAAAATCATCCTTACCTATTAAAAACTTTCTCACCTCTTCGTTTTTAGCCGCGTTGGGGTTGATATACAGGTACTGATGTTTGTCGTTGAAGACGGCAATATCTACCGGGATGTTGTTCAGTATCGATTCATAAAACAATTTGGTTGCCTCCACTCTTTCGTGCACCTGCACCTTGTCGGTAATATCCCAACGGATGGCGATATACTCTTGGATTTTATTGTTGCTCAGGAAGGGAATAATACTGGTATCAACCCAATAAAATGTCCCGTCTTTTCTTTTGTTTTTGATTACTCCTTTCCAAATTTTTCCTAAAGAAATTGTTCTCCACATTTCGGTAAAAAACGCTGCAGGGTGATGTCCTGAATTCACAATGCTATGGTCAACACCAAGCAGTTCGGATTCAGTAAAGCCGCTAATTTCTTCAAACAGGTTATTTACATAAGTAATTTTTCCGTGGGCATCGCTTTTAGAGACTATACCTGCATGGTCGAAAGCTCTCTTGTAATTTTCCAATTGCTGAACCGTATCTTGAAGGGCGTTTTCTCTTTTCCTTTGTTCAGTGATGTCTCGGATTACTCCCACCAACATTTTTTCTCCTTGATCATCCGAAACATACTCACACTGAAGTTTAAAAATCCTTTGCTCATCGTCCTTTTTGAGCATTAGCTGAGAAAGGACAATCTTATTTTCAGCAGTTACGATTTCTTCCTTCAGCGCCAGCATTTTTTCTTCTTCATGAAAAAGACTGCATAGACTTTTGAAAGAAAAACTATTATTCTCCGGTATGATGTTCAGCATCTCGCAACAATGCGATGAAAATGAAATTTTACCTGAGTTCAGATTCAATGAAAAATTTCCGAGCTTGGCTATTTTCTCTGCATTTTGAAGGTTTCTGTTGCTATCCGACAGGTCTCTGGTTTTTTCGGCAATAAGCACTTCCAATTGACTGTTGAGCGCATTGAGTTCGCCATTTTTTTTGAACAGCTCCTGAGAACTTCTTTTGAGGATGTTTTCTGAATGCAGCAAGTCACTATCGTAATCAAGATAGGCATCATTTACGGACATCAGAAAGTTTTGAATTGCATCCGGAATCTGATTGGTATCTCCAAAATGTTCCTTGATTTGCCTCCTTAGGAGACGATGCAGATTTTCATTACTCATATTTCAGAAATACCTGCAACCGTCATCGTTTGGTTGTGTAACTGACAATCACGGTTTCCTTTGAATTTAGACAATTCTCCGTAAGAATAAAATCCGGCAAAAACCACATTGTTATCAAAGGCCTCCGCTACAGCGTCTACCTCATCCTGGGTAAGTTGTTTGAGCACAATCTTCCTTCCCACACAACTGACGGTAAAAACCAAACCGGGATTATGGTCCATTGTTTTTGTAATCATGGCAGATGCTTTTTCCGCACCATCTATCAGACGGTTCACATTGGTTTTCATTAAACGCACATAAGAACCTTCGGGGATATTACCGGCAAAAGTGAGGCTGTTGTCATTTTCATTGATACCAAGAATGGTTCTCACCAGCACTTCTCCGTTTTCGCTGGTACGCATCTCAAGTGGAAAAAACAAAGCGCTGCCGGGAAGCTCAGCCGCTTTCTCCCCAAGGTAGGATTTATACAATTGAAGCGCAGGCTGCCCGTCTATTTCATAAACCACATTTTCATCGCTTTTGGTAACAAGCCTGTCTATACCAAAACTATCCCAACCTCCATATGAGCCGGAAGCAGTTTCGATGGCATCACCGTAAAAGCCCAGAGCGGCCACACAATGACTGGCAAATGTATTGTGCTCATTCGCCACATAGGTTTGTACAAATTCTCCATCATCTCCGGCCAAGCCTCCAGATACATTCACATGTTGATCGAGAACAGCATTGATGCCTTCCATCAATCGGGTTCCGTTAACCTGGATACCATCTGAGAGCAACAATACAGACCTGAGAGTGGGAGCAAGCAATTGTTCGGCTAGTGTTTTTCCTGCCTGATAAGAATCTTGAGGCCCCTTGAGGTGAAAAACTTCTTTTTTCACGGAGGTTTTTTCGAGTTTTACTGATGTCAATACAAAAGAATGCTCACTGAATGTTTTTTCACCAACCTCCCCTGCCGTTGAACAACCCATGAGTATACTCCCGGAAAAAACTTTCCCATAGAGGGTATTTAATTCCGGATCTGTAATGAATTTTTTATCGCAAAAAATCACATGAAAATCGTAAGCCCCGGCTTGAAATGAATCGAAAAACTGGGTGATATCGTTTTTTGTTTTGAATTTAACCTGGTTAATTTTCATAAAGCATTTACTTGTTGGGGTTTTAATAGTAAACAAATTTAATAAACCCAAGCTAGTTTCTGCCTGTAATTCGACGAACAACAAGAGAATCATTTGTTATCACGGATGAATGATTAATGAATAAAAAAAGTGTGGTAAGCATCCTTGCATCCTGTTTGCCCGCTTGAGCTGCTCATGAGAAGGCATCATGAATATGTGCTGTGTGAGGCAAAACAAATGTATAAATCTCCACTTGGCTTCTCTCTTAGCATGATAAACTACTGTTTTACAGAGGGGTGTAAATTTTGCATGAAAATCAGTTGAAGTATTTATGATTATCAGGTATTTTTGGCTCATGTTGTTACAACCTGAGATAGGGGTTTATCAAATAACTCGCTTAATAGAAGAGCTTTTGTTTGCAAACGATTGTGTAATTGTGCCCGGTTTCGGAGGATTTGTAGGTAAAGCGGTTCCGGCAAACCTGAACCGTGAGAATCATACTTTTTTGCCTCCCTCAAAGCGGATTGCCTTTAACGGGCAACTAACACACAACGACGGATTGCTTGCAGCTGCGCTTGCAAAAGCCTATCATATCAAATTTGAGGAAGCTGATGCAAGGGTACAGTCGTTTTCCAGAGAATTACAAAATACCCTGCTAAGAGAAAAACAATTCATTTTCGGACGCATCGGCTCCTTTTTGCAGCGCGATTCCCTGGGCGCTCAGTTTGAGCCTTCCTCAGACATCAATTTTCTGCCGGAGGCCTATGGCTTGCCGGTATTGAAACTACAAGTGCTTTCGCTTGAAAAAAAATCCGAACCATCAGAAGAAGGCATCATTCGTATGCCTGATGAAATTTCGGTTAATAAAAAGAATACAGCCCTTCGCGACCTTGCTTCTGCCATCAGTATCCCGGCTGCCATGCTGGTTTTGGCCTGGCCCTTTTTGCAACCTGTGGTGAAACAAAACAGCCGCAACACTTCTGGGTTTTTCGCCTCACCTGTTGAGTCCAAATACAAGCCACACCGGAGCATCCAGTATCCTGAAATACCTGATGTGTTGACAAAAAACCCGGTTGCAACAACAACTCTACCCGTACCCGCAGATATCACGGATGGTCAGGCTGCATCTGCAGAGCAAGCACAAACCGCTATCGCACCTTATACCACCAAGGAAGCAAAAGATATTTCAGGACAAGATGGCCTTGCAGAGTTGATAGCAGGATGTTTTCGACTGGAAGAAAATGCCCAGAAACTTGTGAATGAACTCAGGCAACTTGGTTTTGAAGCGCGCATCAGTGGACAAAGCCCCGGAGGTTTATACAGGGTGAGTCTCGGACCGGCTGCCACAAGAACCGAACTTCAGCAAAAATACGGGGATGCCATTGCCCGCGGTTATTCAGTATGGTGGCTTAACAGATAAGTACTTCATGCTTCAAACGATACAGACAATCAGCAAGGAAATTGAAGCATTTTCCTCCAAGGATGCCAAAGCCGTTGAAGCCTTCAGGATAAAAATGTTGGGAAAAAATGGCATCATCACCGACATGTTTGAGCAGTTCCGTGCGGTAGATCCGGCACAAAAAAAAGAATTGGGCAAACCTCTCAACGACCTCAAGCAACTCGCACAGCAAAAGATTCAAGCCCTTCTTGAACAGCTTTCAGAAAAACCTGAGCATGCTGATAGTGATGTGGATTATTCCCTTCCCGGTATTCCCGCAACGCTTGGATCAAGACATCCCATCAGCATCATCAACAAACAAATTCTCGATATTTTCTCAAGCATTGGATTTGGTGTGGCAGAAGGTCCGGAGGTAGAAGATGACTGGCATAATTTTACTGCACTCAATTTCCCGGAGAATCATCCTGCGCGGGATATGCAGGACACCTTTTTTGTAAACGAAGGACAACTGGCCTTAAGAACTCATACATCTTCTGTACAGATAAGGGTGATGGAAAAACATTCACCTCCCCTTCGTTTGCTGGCTCCCGGCAGGGTATACCGCAACGAGGCCATCTCGGCCAGGGCGCATTGTCAGTTCCATCAGGTGGAAGGGTTCTATGTAGACAAACAGGTATCCTTTGCCGATCTGAAGCAAACGCTGATGTTTTTTGCAGAGAAAATGTTTGGTGAAAAAACTCGCATCCGACTGCGTCCCTCCTATTTCCCATTTACTGAACCCAGCGCTGAAATGGATGTATCTTGTATGTTCTGTGAACAAAAAGGATGCAACATCTGCAAGCACAGCGGATGGGTAGAAATTTTAGGATGTGGCATGATTGATCCGGCTGTTCTTAGCAATTGTGGCATTGATCCGGAAGCGTATTCAGGATTTGCGTTCGGCATGGGTGTAGAGCGCATTGCCATGCTCAAATACGGAGTAAACGATCTCAGGTTATTTTTTGAGAATGACCTCAGGGTATTGCAGCAATTTACTTTCGTCTAAACCCTCCTCCTATGGGCAACAGGATTGAACAATTGCTTGCCATGCTCAGCAGTGAGCCCAACGATTTATTTCTTCATTATGCCCTTGCCCTGGAGTATATCTCTATGGGTAAGCAGGAAAAAGGCATTGATCAATTGAAGCAAATAATCCTGCGCAATGCGGATTATCTTCCGGCCTATCATAAGCTCGGGGATTTGTTTTTTTCTGAAGGCTCCTATCCGGAAGCCATTGAAGTGCTGGAGACAGGCATCAAAAAAGCAGCGCAGGGCAGCAAAGCCAAACTTGAGATGCAAGCCTTGCTGCAAATGGCAAGAGAGGAAATGGAATGAAGAAAAAATATTCAGGCTGCTTGGTTTTTTTAACCATCATCTGCAAGCCACAAAAGCCTTAATGCCTACATTTGCGCGCGAGCAATGAAAAAGTTTCACATCCTCCTCATCATCCTTATTGCGGTTTGCATTGGTGCCATCATGGCAACTGTGAGCGACAGCAGTACCTACGCAGACTTCGGTGAGGCGGCTGCCAATCCGGGAGAAGTTTATCATGTGGTTGGAAAACTCAACAAATCCAAGCCTTTGGGGTTTAATCCCAACAAGGATGCAAATCTTTTTACCTTTTATATGATTGACAACAAGGGCACAGAGAAAAAAGTGTTGTATAAAGGCGCAAAGCCTCAGGACTTTGAGCGCTCTGAGCAAATTGTGATTACAGGAAGTTGTTCAGGGAATGAATTTGAAGCGGATAAAATCCTCATGAAATGTCCCTCGAAGTATAATAATGGTAAAGACGGAATGACAGTTGGTTCCGGGGAAAATGTGAAGCGCTCATAAGGACAATCCCGAATGGATATTCAATTTATAGGAGAACATCTGCTGCCCGGCAAAATAGGTCATGCCTTTGTTGTGGGTTCGTTTGTTTTCTGTTTGCTCGCTACACTATCTTACCTGTTTGCCATTTTTAAACCCTCAGATGAGAAATGGTTACCTCTTGGACGATCAGGATTTTATTTGCACGCCCTTTCGGTATTCGGCATGGTGGCTACTTTGTTTTACATAATCGTAAGCCAATATTTTGAATATCAGTACGCCTGGCAACATTCTTCCAAATCCATGCCCATGCGCTATGTATTCTCCTGTTTCTGGGAAGGACAGGAAGGGAGTTTTCTCCTTTGGATGTTTTGGCATGTGGTGATTTCTTTTCTCATACGCTTTCGCGCCAAAAGATGGGAGGCCCCTGTAATGGCCGTTATCAGCAGCGTTCAGGTATTTTTGGCTTCCATGTTACTGGGTGTTTACTTTGGCGACTACCGCATGGGGAGCAATCCTTTTTTACTCCTGCGCGAGCATCCTGAGTTCATGAACCTGCCCTTTACCAAAATGGCCAATTATCTTCAGAACCTTGATGGAAGAGGCCTGAATCCCTTGTTGCAAAATTACTGGATGACGATTCATCCTCCCACGCTATTCCTCGGATTTGCCCTCACCGTGGTGCCTTTTGCCTATGCGATTGGAGGCATGTTAACACAAGCTACAGGCGAATGGGTGAAACCTGCCCTGCCATGGACTTTTGCCGGTATTGCCGTGCTTGGCACAGGCATCCTGATGGGCGGTGCATGGGCATACGAATCACTTAGCTTCGGAGGATTCTGGGCATGGGATCCGGTGGAAAATGCATCCCTTGTTCCCTGGTTGATTTTGGCCGGAGCCGGCCATGTGATGTTGGTTTATAAGCAAAGACAAACCAGCCTACCCATCGCATTTATTTTGTGCATACTCACTTTTGTACTTGTCCTTTACTCAACTTTTCTTACCCGCTCCGGTATTCTCGGTGATACTTCTGTTCACGCATTTACCGATCTTGGAATGAGCGGTCAATTGCTGGTATATCTTCTCTTTTACTTTTTTCTTGGCATCGGCCTGTTTGTTTTATACTACAAAAAAATGCGAGGTAAAAACAGTGATGACGACATCAGCTCACGGGAGTTCTGGATGTTTACCGGTTCATTGATTCTATTGGTTTCTGCTTTTCAAATCACCTTTACAACCTCTATCCCTGTAATCAATAAGGTGTTTGGAACCAAACTCGCGCCTCCGGTAAAAATTGCTGAGCATTATCATTCCTGGCAGGTTCCCATTGCCATCATGGTCTTGTTTTTCATGGGATTTTCACAATACCTGAAATACAAAAAAACCGATCTTCCCTCAGTCCTTAAAAAGCTAATCCCCTCCCTTCTGTTGGCATTGCTGCTTACTATAAGTACTGCTATGGTTCTCGAGATAGATAAGTTTTTTTATCTGTGTCTTTTGTTTTCAGGCTACTTTTCAGTTACTGCCAATGGTTCCTACTTTCTTTTTGTAATCAAAAAAAAACGCATCTCCGGCGGAGGCTCTATTGCACATGTTGGATTTGCCCTGTTGCTTGTGGGGGCTTTGGTCTCTACCTCCAAAAGTGTGGTTATCTCCAGAAACAGCAGCGGTTTGGATGTAAGCCGGCTGGGCAAAGATTTTAACAACGCAGAAAATATTTTACTGAGAAGAGGCGATACCCTGCAAATGGGCGAATACCATGTTACTTATACAGGCAAAAAACAGGAAGGGGTGAACCATTATTTCGAAGTTCAGTACTTCATCAAAAACAACAAGTCATTCGTACCTGCATTTGTTTTGCATCCTGTTGTACAAACCAATCCAAGAATGGGCAATGCAGCCGAACCGGATACCAGGCATTTTTGGAACAGGGATGTATATACACATATTACCTATGCCGATATGAGTAGCCTGAGCCAGTCTGATACCTCAGAATACACAGGCAGCTCAGAAATGGAAATGGCCTCCGGAGATACCGTGTTTACCACCGGTGCCATGATGGTCCTGGAGGGACTCAGCAAAGAATTTAATCGGAATCAGTATGCGCTGCAAGAGGCAGATGTGGCAGTAGCCGCAAAAATCCGAATCACTGATATGACCGGAAAATCAGCCTTGGCTTATCCTGTTTTTGGCATCAGAGGCAACACCACCTTTTCCATCCCTTTTGAATCCAAACAGGCAGGCATGAAACTAGAGTTTCTCTCCCTTGATCCCGAAACAGGAAAAATAAAACTGAATGTAAAAGAGAAACAAAATCAAAAGAATGATTTCATCGTGATGAAGGCCATTATTTTTCCCTGGATCAATTTGCTATGGACAGGATG
>JBKCNM010000018.1:0-7520 GCA_046297395.1 Bacteroidota bacterium | reverse complement strand
CAAAATAACAATACTACAGGTCCTATAGAAATAACTTTTACTAAAAATGGGTTTGATGCCAAATGGAAACAAGGATTTGAACCCGGACCTTTGAATTGTAAATGGAAAGGCAAGCTCAAGATAAGGAAAATGATACCAATTTGGGCCTGGCTAACCATGCTAGTCCAGATGGGAATTATTATTATGTTGTTTATTGGTTTACTCACACCTAAAATATCAGTTGTAGACAGAGAAGTTATAAAGACTGTTATCAAGACAGATACGGTGGAAAAAGAGATAACTAAAACCATTATCCAAAAAGATACTTTGTACATTAAAGAGATTGAACAAGTTGAGTCAAAATTCAATGCTCTCCAATTTGCGGTTGGAAAATATGATTTGTCTGAAGATGCAAAATATATTTTGTATGATTTGTCTAAATTATTGGATAAAAATCAGGAAATTAAACTTAAAATTGAGGGGCATACCTCTGATGAAGGAAGTCCCTCATTTAATCAAAAGCTCTCGGAGAATAGAGCTAAAGCAGTTGTTGACTTTTTAGTGAAGAGGGGGATAAAAAAAAATCGTTTAACATTTGATGGCAAAGGAAGTAGTATGCCTGTAGATTTAAACAAGAGAGAACTAAATCGTAGAACGGAGTTTATCTTAGAATAGTTAATGCATAAAACAAAATAGATAAAATCAAACAATCAAAACATGGAAACAAACGAGAAAAAAATAAAAGAGACTGCCGAAGAAATTCTGGAATCAATTGCGGCATTGAGCCTAGGAAAGGAGCCAAACTTGATTTCCAATCGGGTTTATAAGACTATGTCCACTCATCCAAATTTCAATCAAATAAAGCAACTCGTGATAGATCATTTACAAAATTTTGATGGTAAACTTGAATCACCCGATGAATGGAAAAAATTAAATGATTTTCGATTCAAAATTGTGGAACTGTACACAATAAAATAAATTTAAGAATTGCAAAAAAAACAGAAATTATGAATGTCAAAAAACAGTATTCAATCCTTAAATTATACCTACCCTTCGTTTGCCTATTATTTGCGGCATGCAACAATCCTTTGCCGGAGATAAGTCCTGTAGAAAAAGTAATTAAGATAAAGAATCTTAATCAACTAGGTACTGTAGAATATAAAGTATCAAAAATAATATCAGGGACAGATGATCTATCGTGGTATAAAGTTGGGAGTCGAAAAATCTTGTTTTCATGTGAAGCAATCATAAAAGCGGGAATAGATTTCAGTAAATTAAAAAAGGAAGACATATCTGTAGATGATAAATTTGTTAGTTTAAAATTACCCAAAGCCGAAATAATTTATGTCAAGATAGATCACAACCAAATAAAAGAAGCATATAAAGAAACTGGATTTTTCAGATCCGATTTCACTAACAAGGAAAAGGATGAGCTGCTAACTCTTGGTGAAAAAAGTATAAACAAGGCGATACCGGACATGGGTATCTTGGCAACTGCTGAAAACAATGCCAAGATGTTTCTCAAATCTTACTTAAAAGCAAGTGGGTTTAAAGATGTAAATGTAGAATTTTATTAATCTATTTTTTATGCAAAAAATAATAATAAAGATTACAAGCGCTTTGATTCTCCTTTTAGTAATAGGAGGCTTAGGTTATTTTGGATTAGTTAAGTTTAACGGCTTATCCAATCCTTTTGAATCAAAAAAACCTCACATACTGGAGACACCAACCATAGTAAATGAAATTAAAAGCATTGCTGAATTGTATTCGGTCTGTTATTACGATCAATTAGTGATTGATTCGGTAAGAAAGGAAGTAAAAGGGACAGATGCCTTAATTAATTTCTTTGGAGGAAGCAGCACCACCAACAGCAATTTGGTTTTATTGGCAACCGCAAAGGTATTTGCAGGCTACGACTTGAGTAAACTAGACTCTACAGACATCAATGCAAAAGATAGCGTTATTACTATTCATTTGCCCGCACCGAAAATTATTGATATCGTTATGAATCCATCTGATGTAAGCACCTTTATTGAAGAGGGCAAATGGACTATGAACGAAGTTAACAGCGTAAAAAACAAAGCTGTAGAAAGGTTCAGAGGCAGGGCAATAAAGAAAGGAATTATTGCAGATGCAGAAAAAAAAGGCAGAGAGAGTATCTCTCTTTTTTTTAAATCGCTGGGCTTTAAGGAGGTTATTATTCAAATAAAAAATAGTTAGAGTGCGGAGTTGTGGCAAAAAAACCTTACTAAATTATTATTCAGTGATTGGCAAAGTTTAATCAGTTGTAAAAATTAAAAAAATGGAAAAAGCACAAATCAAAGCGCAAATTGAATCACTCAAAAGGGAATTAATTGCAGAAAAGGAAAAATGGAAAAAGAAAAATGAACAATTTAATTTAACTATTCAAGGCTTTTTAAGACAGGCTGCTCACAATGCAAGTAGAAAAGATAAATTAGGCAAAGATGCAGCAGCAAGAATAAAGAAAGAAATTGCCAATAAAAAGCACTCATGGAAAGCAAATGAAAAGAGATTTGAGAAAGAAGCCTACGAAGGTATAAAACAAAAAATTGAAAACTTAAAAAAAAGGCTTTCTTCATTATGAGTTTCAATCCAAAATGATACTATATGAGTGATTTTTGTAAAGGAAATACATACAAAAAAGTAGCAGCTATCTTAAGTAATCATTTATTTGGGCAGTTAGTGAACATTGAGAGTATGTATGAAAAGATGATCGATGACTATAATAACCCCAATCCAGAAAATTTAAATTTCTATACAGCATCAAAAGAGGACATTATTGGGTATGGCGACTTACTTAAATTGAAAAGGCTTCAAAATGTTGGCATTGACCTACCAATTTATTTTGGAGATAATACATTAAGTAAAAGAATTATGATTGTCGCCATGGATGCCAAAAGAAATGGCCAAAACGATGATAAGATAACAATTGGTTCTGTATTTTCACTCAACTATAAAAACTCCCGAAGTACCAAGAGTAATGACTATTGGAAGTTTATTGAGCCATTGACGAAAAATAGCTTTGTTTACTTGACAGATATTTTTAAGATTTACTATGAGACGACACCGTTAGCTGACGGTAAGCAATCCATAGTGCTAAGCAATAAAGACAAGGATTATACAGGCAAAGAATCAATTGCATTCAAAACTAATAGGGCAATCTTAGAAGCTGAAATAAATCTTGTAAAACCCGATACAATCATATCTCTAGGTAATGAATCAGCTGCTGCTTTAAAGATGCTGTCTGGAATCTACTCAAATGACATTGACTTAATGCACAATGACATAAGATATTTATTCATGCCACATATTTCCAGAACAGTTACACAAAGTATTTCTACCATTGCAAACCTTTTTATAGCAATGGGTAAATTGAAAAATAATCATTCTATGATTGATTTAGGTCAACAAATAAAACTAGCAAAAGACAAATTATACAGTTATGGGTGAGTTTGAATTTTCATTCTCCTAGAAACGACTCCTTGGCATTTCAAGATTTCTCCACATAAATTTACCTTTTTCTCCACACAAAAAAAAATATCAAATGAAGGTCTTAATATCTAAGTTAAACTCAATTGTATCGAAGTCAAAGGAAACGATACAATCAAATTCGAATGAAATTATAAAAAAAGCAGAATTGTTCGCATCCGAATCAAAAGAAGCGGTTGTGGATCAAAGCATTGAGGCAAAAAACAGAATTCAAAATGAACTTACTTCAAAATTAAATACAGTTTTTGATGATGTTCTAAATGAACCTATACCCGATGAAAAATTAAAATCATTAATTGAACAAGGCCGAGGCGCATCAGAAGACTTAATTGCAAAGGCTTCAAACAGAAATATGATGATTGCAGGAGGTTGTTCGCTTGTACCTGGCCCTTGGGGCTTGATATCTGTTATTCCTGAAATTTACTTAGTTACTAAAAATCAAATAAATTTAATTAAAGATTTGAGTATCGCTTATGGTTATAAAGAAAAACTCAATAGAGAATTGCTCATGTTTTTATTTGCTTCGTCAGTAGGAGTGGGTAGCATTGGATTAGCTACCATACACGGTTCTAAAATTCTGGTTAAAAGGTCTGGACTCAGGGTATTGCAAAAAATAGTTGCAGCTATGGGCGGTAAGGTCTCTCAACAAGCATTAAAGGCTACGGTTTCAAGGTGGCTGCCGATAGTTGGTGCTGGAGTAATGGCTGCGTGGTCAAAATATTCTACAAAAAAAGTTGGTGAAATTTGTTGTGAGCTATTAGAAAAAGAAATTTCGATTTCTAATGAAGAAATAAATGATATAGACATTGAGGAAGTTGTGAATGACGCTTTTGATGAAAAAGTGAATCTAGAATCGCTTAAAATACTAATTAATCTTGCAAAAATTGATGGGTTAAGTTCAATAGAGATAGATTTTATTAAATCAAAAATTGAAGCACTCTGTAAAAGTCCCGATGTTAAAAATGAAATCCTTTTGAAGTTAATGTCTGATGAGAATTTAGATATCGATTATAGTATTTTTTCAAGTGACATAGATAAAGCCTTACTAATTGAAAATTTAAATAATTTGGCGACATTCGATCAATTGGTTACATCAGATGAAAAGCATTATATCGATGAAGTAAAAAGAAAATTAAAATTTTAATGACTTCTTTATTTAAAGGTAAATACGGATTTTCTTTCTCTTGGAAACGGCTAATTGGCATTTCAGGGTTGCGTAATCGCATAGCTAGAAAAACCGGAGTTCCAACTACCAAAGGGGGTATTGAAAGAAAAATTGGGCGAAGCATTATTAGAATGCTATTGGGGAAATAATGAAGCGTAAAAACAAGCATACTCTTAACAGTAATTTCTCTCTTTACATTGTACTGTTCTACTTAGTATTATCTATTTTTTCCGCCTTAGTGTTCACTATGTTGTATAGAAGATCTATTAATAATGGCAACAGCGGAATTGGTTGGTTACTATTAACTGTGCTTTCAGTTTTGTTTTATGGTATTATAGCTGTATCGCTTGTTAAAACATCTTCCCCTAACCATGATGCCGGATATTATTGGTTAGGCGTGATAACCATCTGCTCAAATACCTTAGCAATAATTTTACTAATTTTAAAACTAATAAAAGGAAAATAATGGGACTTATCTTAGCATTGGTATTTGAGGTTTTATTTGGCTTCATAATTCTCGAATTATTTTGGTATTTGGTTATTAAAATGCTTTTTAAAGTAGCTGCTTAATCAATACTAACTTATGCCTACAATCTCCAAATCTCGTTTTGTATCTGGAGTTCAATGCGAGAAAAAACTCTATTTCGATGTTTTCAGAAAAGACCTGAAACCGCCCTTAAACGAAGAACAACTGCGATTATTTTCAAGCGGAAATGAAGTTGGCGTACTGGCTCAGCAGGTTTTCCCTAACGGCAAAGACGCTACCTTTGAAATGAATGGCAATTGGTCTGTCGCACTCGGAAAAACAAAGGAATGGCTACAAGGTGAATCAAAAACGATTTATGAAGCAACTTTTTCTCATAGTAAGGTATTTGCTGCACTAGATATAATGCATCGCCATGAGAATGAATTGTGGGCTATAGAAGTTAAAAGCAGCACTGAAGTAAAAGACTATCATATTACAGATGCCTCGTTTCAGTATTGGGTAATGAAAAAATGCGATGTGAATCCTGATCGCTTTTTCATCATGCACATCAATAATGGGTATGTCAAAAAAGGTAAAATCAACCCCAAAGAACTTTTCACTCTAACTGATATAACCGAGCAGGTAAAAGATAAACAAAACTGGGTTACTGAAGAGTTAAAAAAACTACATTTAATTTTAGAAGCGCAAACAGAACCGATTAAATCCATAGGGGAACAATGTCATTCCCCCTTTTCTTGTGACTACAAACACCACTGTTGGAGCCATGTGCCAAAGAACTCTGTTTTTGAATTATACAATCCAAGAGGTAAAGATTGGGAGTTATACAATAAAGGTATATTAAAACTAGAAGATATTCCCGACAGCGCCCCCCTGAATCATCGTCAAAAATTACAAATAGATGGTGTAAAAACTGGAGCCTCATTCATCGATCAAAAAGCAATTTCAGAATTCTTGAACAAAGTTGATTATCCTTTGTATTTTTTTGATTTCGAAACAATATTTCCTGCCATTCCGCTCCTCAATGATACACGACCATTTCAGCAAACACCGTTTCAATATTCTTTACATATCTTGAACACGGCGGATGGTGAGCTGGTACACAGGGATTTTTTAGCAAATCCTGCTGATTTTAAAGATACATCAGTAACAGACCCTAGGCGCTTGCTTCTGGAACAATTAAAAACTACCATTGGTCCATCAGGTAGTATAATGGCATACAATGCTACCTTTGAAATTAGCGTACTCAAAAGTCTAATACCAATATTTCCTGAGTTTAAAGGATTCATAAACGATTTATGCTCACGATTTATTGATTTACTGATACCATTCAGAAATGCTTGGTATTACACTCCTGAAATGGGGAAATCAGCCTCTATTAAATCGGTATTACCTGCTTTAGCTCCTGAATTAAGTTATGCAGATCTTCCAATTGTTAATGGCGGTTAAGCCAGTGAAACATTTTTAGCAATAGTAAACGGCTCTTTTGATGGAAACATCGAAGAAACTCGCCAACATTTACTAAGATACTGCGAGCGTGACACCTATGGTATGGTAGTACTGTGGAAGGTATTGAATGAAAAAACCTGCCCATAACATTCACCCGGATAGAAAAAAAACTCCAATAAAAAGCCCCTTTTGTAAGGGGCTTTTTCATTCTACTCTGTGTTGGCCATATTCGGTTGTAACCCTCCATTTTTTGAGGAAGAATATGCCATTAATTGGCCGTACCGCTGCCCTGTTGTGTCTATCGCCTTACCTTAGAATGGCCTCCCGGATGGCTTGGCTTTGTTTCGCAAACCGGCTTCTAAAAGACCCTTCAGATGCAAAGGCATGTCTTCCTTTTGCCTTGTGTTTTAAGATCCAGGCATCGAATTTAAGAAGTATGGCCTCACAAACCTCGTTGTGGCGGGGCAACAAAATTCTTAATCGCTTCGCCTTGGGCAGGTCCTTCGTTGAATCCAGGGAGGCTTCCATAGTGCACACATAGGCCATTAACAGACTATCCGCAAAAAGAGAATCTTCTTTGGGCACCAACAAAAAATTTTCCTTCCACTCTTTAGGTATAGAAAATAATGCAGTAGGCTGAACCGTGGGAATGGCATTATTTTCTGTAACACGCTTTTCCGCCGACCCGTTTTGGAAGTGGGGTAGTTTTGAAGGAGCAGGCAGATGGGTTTTTTTGGCCGGAAAGAGCATCCATACCGAAGCGGAAAGCAGCAAAAGGGCAATTATGCCGAAGGTGAAATGTCTTCGTTCGGATACACGGGCAAGCGTTTTTGCCACCTCATCCATGGTAGCCGGCCTGCTGCCGGAATCTGAATGGGTGCATGTTATTACAAGCGTGTGTATGGCCTTCGGACAGGAGCTTCCCCGGGGGAA
>JBKCNM010000017.1:0-22786 GCA_046297395.1 Bacteroidota bacterium | reverse complement strand
TTTAATTGGGCAACCCTAGTAACCGGTGTAGACGCCGAGGGGGTGGAAGACGGAGAACCCTTGCAGGTTCAAAAATCACCCGAGCTGTTGCAAAAACTTTATGATGCCGGCTACGATATCGTATTTGTAGATTTTGAAAGCGGGCAGCAGTATATGGAGAATAATGGATTCGCTTTGTCAAAAGCCCTCAGGCAAATCAAAGACAGCCTCGACTTCAACGGCAGTGCCGAAAAACTTGTGGTTTGCGGAGCAAGCATGGGTGGTGTCGTAAGCAGATTTGCCATCAGGGATCTGGAACTTAATGGAGCCAACAAATACAAAGATTGCGTGGGAAAGTTCATCAGTTTCGACTCCCCCCAGATGGGCGCCAATATCAACCTGGGAATGCAATATTTTCTTCAAAACCTAAAAGGAACAAGCAACATTGCTTTAATCCCAAACGCAGATATGATCAGAGATAAATATACAAAGCTTACCTGTCCAAGCGCCAGCCAATTGGTGCTATACAGCTGCCTGGCAGATCCGATAGATTGGTATTCGCCCATGAAGTTTTCAACAGCAGGCCCAAGTATGGAAAGAACATTATTTAATAACCATCCGAATGCACTTACTTGGCCAATCAATTGCAGAAAATATGCAATCATTAACGGAAGCAGAAACGGAATAAGACAAAACAACGGCAGCGTGCAGTCATGCCAAACAATGTTTGATGGTGATGGAGTGTTTAATGTGAATATTCAATCTTTGCCCAACTACGGTGATGGATATTGCAAAATCTATGATTTTGAGATGCCCTATGTAGGATGTATGCCATCCTATTTAAATTATTTCACGGACAACAGTGTTCGGGTAAGAAATTCCAGAGGCGTAGATATTGTTGCCGGTAGTTTTCGATCAGATTTGAACAGATTTACCTTTTTAAACCACTGGATCTCTTATTTGTTGGGCGGAAATATAGACCCTTGTAACATACCAAGTTATTTCACTCCTGCAACCACCCAAGCGCCCAACTATTGTTTTATTCCTGCATTAAGTGCCGCAGGCATCATCAATTTCGAAGCCCTTGTAGAAAACAGCCATATTGCTTTGCCTCTCATTTTTCAGGGCTCAGCAAGATTGAATGACCCCAACCATGCCATCTCTCATTTTGATGTGGTGTATGCACCCGAACAAAACCAAACCCATGTGGAAATAACCGATGAAAATATTGCTTGGGTAATGCAAATTTTGAATGATACGGAAGCAGAACATTTGCTTTTTCAAAACGAAACCCCGGAGGCAAGAATCCATTCGGCAGATAAGACCATTCGGGCCGGTAACAATGTTGGAAAATATCCCGGCTGCACAATCACAAGCCTTACACCTTCCGGAACTTATACTACCACAAATGTTTGTGGCCCGGTTACCCTGCAAGCCCATGCCCAAACTATTTTCAGGGCCGGAGAAAGAATTACCCTGGAGCCGGGCTTTGTTACCCCAACCCATTCAAACTTCCTTGCAGAAATAAAACAAATGCCAACATGTGCAACCAATTTTATTCGAATGGCAACAGGAAGCACATCAAACCATTAAAACAACGAACATTCCCGCGATATTTTATCGAAAAAAGACATCTTCAATCAGAGGTAAAATGCATACGAGAAAAAACAAAATGCTTCCACACAAAATAAAAGCAGGTCAACAATTTTTCCCAACCCTACCCGCAGTAATTTCACCATCAGTTCACCTGAACCCATTGTGCAGTTCAGTATTTTCGATGTCAGTGGAAAATTGGTGCTAAAACAGGAAAATGTTGGCACAAGCATGCATGAAGTGTCCACCGAAAATTTGTTGGAAGGCATTTACTTTGTAATGGTCAATACTTCCAATCAAAATGAAACACTGAAGCTGGTGATTGAAAAACAATAGTACTTCGCTACCTCTGTAATCAGCCCGAAGACAGTAAGCACTTTCCTCGGGCTGAATGGAGGCATACGCTCCTAAAATCGGGACAACACCGCTCCTCGTTGTTTTTTGTTCGTTTATCCCATAAAAAAGTTTCTCCAAAGGAAGCCGTAAATGCAAACACATCCGTTTGTTAAATTTACACTTCAAATTAAGAGGATGTTGTCATTTTACTCGGCTTCGGCCAGAATCATTAATTCCCGCCGTGCAGTAAACGAATGCATGGAGGTTGCTTTGGGAGAAAATCTTGCAGATTGTTCAGTACTCATTTTGCATGCATCTATTGGTCACAATTTTGAAGAACTTCTGGATGAGGCACATCGCCTGGCTCCTCATGCAAGCATTTTGCTGAGCTCTTGCTGCGGGGTGGTTGGCAGAGAAGGAGTTTCAGAATCCATGAAAGACATAGCCCTGATGGCCATCAAAGGAGATGATTTCGGAATTGCCCATTGCAATGATTTTTACGGCCATAACGCTTATCTCAAAACCCTTGCAATGGCCCGTGAGCTCAAACAGAGCAAGCCCGGGATTAACATGCTTTACTTTTTGGGATCCGGAATAAATACCGATAACAATGCAGTGATTCAGGCTTGCGAAGAAGTATTTGGAGAACAGGTAACACTGTTTGGAGCCACCTCTTCCGACAACATGAAAGGGTTTGTAAACTACCAGGGTGTAAACCAACATCTTTATCAACACGGGGCGTTTTTACTCGGCTTTTCAGATCCCACACTCAAGGTGGAAACCTGCGCCACTCATGGGTTTGTGGCCATAGGAGAACCCCTTGTGGTAACTTCCTGCCAGGGAAACACCATCGAAACAATCAATGGAAAACCCGCCTGGAGTGAATACCTGAGAAGACTAGGACTTCCCGAAAATGCCACCTGTGGCGATACCATTCCGGTAGGCGCATTGGGCGAAAAACTAAGTACTACACTCTCAGAAGAGTATGGCAACCAACACCTGCTTCGGGTTGTTACTAGCCATGATGGCCAAAACATGCACTATGCAACCAACATCAAACAAGGAACAGAACTGTGGCTCACCAAAAGAGATGAAGCACTTATCTTCAATGAAATGGAAAAAATGGTGAACCAAATGAAACTGAAGTTGATAGGAAAAACACCCGTGGCTGTGTTTCATGCCGATTGCCTCGCAAGAGGACGATTCCTTCATAACCGCATCATCAAAGAAGAACTTGTGAGCAGCATGCAGGTGCCTTTTTACGACAAGCAAGGCAATTGCCCTCCTTGGTTAGGCATGTACGGCTTCGGAGAGTTTGCTCGATTGGGAAATAAAAACACCTATCACAATTATACTACCGCGCTCTATGTGCTGTATCGGTAAGTGTGCATGGAAGAAGAATACAAAAAATTACTTGATGAATACCGGGCTCTTCAACTAAGGGTTACCCGATTTTCTGCCACTGAGCAGGAATTGATTAATACCCGCGACAAACTTGATCACGAGCTGGAGCAATACAAGCGCCTGCAGCAACTCACCCAAAAAGCCATTCGCAAAATTTCTCCCCACGACCTTATCAACACCCTGCTCGAAGGAATCGTGGATGTGGTAGAAACAGAAGTTGCGATGATTCTTATCAAAGGACCCGAAAGCAAATCTTATTCTGTTTACACCGAAGGACTGTCCTTGAAAAATGATGAGAACAGGTCGATAGCCATCATCCTGGAATCTCTGCTTCACAACATCAAACCTCATGTGGCCTTTATTTTGGAATCATCTACCATACAGGAACAGTATCCCGGATTGCCATTTGATTCTTTTTTGTGCTACCGTGTGGAAGTAGAGGACCATAGATACTCTTTTCTTGTGCTGGCAGGCAATACCAATAAAAATGCACCACTCTTTCCCATTCTCGAAAACCGCTTAAAAACACTCTTCGACATCCTTTGCCATCAGGCAGAAAGCATTTTTTTGAATCAACTCAGAAGCTGGGAAATTCAAAGAGCAAAAAAAGAACTTCATCAGCTGTCATTCATCGCTACCCAAACTCCCAATGCGGTGGTTATTGCCAACAGACAGGGACAAATAGATTGGATTAATCACGCTTTTACACAAATGACCGGCTACTCATTAAGAGAAGTAAAAGGAAAAAAGCCCGGTGAATTCTTACATGGACCGGATACAGACAAAAACATTATCGAAGAAATCCGGAAGGCCCTCAGACAGAAAGAAAGTGTAGAAAAAACCATTATCAATTACAAAAAAGACGGGGAGCCTTTTGTAAATCAATTGCAGATTACACCTGTAAAGGATGCTACCGGAAATGTGGTTAATTACATTTCCCTTGAAAGAGATATTACCAGTATAAAAAAGACAGAAAAAGAACTCATCAATAAAAATGAGGAATTAAAAAAAATCAATGCCGAGCTCGATAACTTTGTCTACAGCGTTTCTCACGACCTTCGTAGTCCACTCCTTTCCATCAAGGGATTGCTTGGATTAATTTTGCACTCACACCTCGTGAGCGAAGAAGTAGCAGGGTATCTTAAAATGGCCGAAACCAGTATCAACCGACTCGACGGCACAATCAAAGACATTCTCGAATATTCCAGAAATGCCAGAACAGAAGTGATGCGACAGGAGGTAGATGTACAAAAACTCTGTGAGTTTGTTTTTCAGGAATTACGCGATGATGCAAATCCACCCATTACCCTCAAAACCAAAATAACCGGCTCTTCTCAGGTAATTACTGACCGGAACAGGCTGGGAGCACTTCTTAAAAACCTCATGAGTAATGCAATTAAATATGCAAAACCAAATCATCCTGATGCTTATGTGGAAGTTGTTTTCATCAATCATGGAAACACTTTTGAGTGTTTTGTAAACGACAATGGAATGGGCATTTCGGAAGAATACCAAAGCAAGGTTTTCGACATGTTTTTCAGGGGTCATGCCGGCAGCTCAGGAACAGGTCTTGGGCTCTACATAGTGAAGGAAATTGTACAGAAAATGGGTGGCAACATCAGCCTAAGCTCTTCTACCGGAAAAGGTACTTCGGTGCATCTTTCACTTCCATCAGAAAAAACAGAAACAAAAAAAGAAATCTCTATCAGCTAAATACTACTTGTGATAAAACCCATGTCAGAAATTACAAGTTTCATTAATAAAAAATTTCATGCTTTTGCAGGAACCCCTTTTTGTAAAAAATCCGCTGTCCCGGATCAGGTGAGTTGGCCTTCATTTGATTTATTTCATAAGGTGCTTTTATACCGGGTTTTTATTGGCGTTTTTATATCTGAAAACAAGTTTCTGCTAACAACAGCCAGCCTTCAACTCCCTCTTCTTTCTCAAACCACAAAAAACCATGATACAACTTGTTAAAGAATCAACACTGATTGATCTTCTCTTCCCCTTTTACTTCATTGCAGATAAACAATTGAAGATTATGAAAACCGGCAAAAGCCTGTCGCGATTTATTCAGGAAGAGACCTCCTTTGAAGAAGCCTTCGATATTACAAGCCCGACATATGGTGTTGAATACACCTGCGATTCAATTGCGTCTAATGCGTCCAAAGTATTCATTCTCTCGCTTCGGAAGAACAAAAATAATTTGTCCATCAAGGGGCAGTTTATTCCACTACATGACCAGAGCCAGTTGCTTTTTGTGGGAGCTCCGATTGTGAGTAGCGATGAAGAGATGAAAAAAAACAACCTGCTTATCAACGATTTTGCTTCACATGATTCACAGATAGAGCTGCTACATCAAATCAGCGCCCTGAAAAAAGCACAGCAACGCTCAGAGGAAGAAAAAACCGAGTTGCTGAAACGCAATGATGCGCTGCTTCATCTGAATAAGGAGATAGAAATAAAAAACAATGAGCTCCGAAAAATCAACGCGGAGCTTGATAATTTTGTTTATTGTGTATCGCATGATTTGCGCAGCCCGCTTCTGTCTATCAAAGGACTCCTTGCGCTGGTTTTTAATGCCTATGACCTCAGCATCGATGTGGACAAGTACTTGCGCATGGCCGAAAACAGCATCAATCGCCTGGATCTTACCATACAGGAAATTCTGGAGTACTCAAGGAATGCAAGGCGTGCAGTGAATTATGAATGGTTTGACATGCGTAACCTCGCCCTTGAAATATTCCATGACCTCCAAATGCCGTCCGACATCCCCTTGCAGTTTATTCCCGACATGCCGCAGGAAACGAAGATTTATTCGGATAAAAGTAGAGTTTCAGTCCTGCTCAGGAATCTTTTATCCAATGCCGTGAAATTCCGCCGCACCGAAATTCTTGACCCGCGAATAGGGTTCTCTATGAGCATTCATAACAACCACTATCAATTTGTTGTATCCGACAATGGCATTGGTATGCAGGACGACATCCTCAAACGAATCTTTGAAATGTTTTACAGAGGCTCTTCTGCCCTCCCCGGAACAGGATTGGGTTTGTATATTTCAAAAGAGGTGCTGAACAAACTCGGCGGAGATATTTACGCAGAATCTACCATGGGCATGGGCACCAATATCACATTTACACTACCTATTCAACAAGCATGAAAAACAGTTTGCGATTCATCCTTATCGACGACGACGATATTTTTAATTTTCTGCACCAGGCTGTCATCAAGGAAGTCATCCCACATGCGGAGGTACTTGCTTTTCAGAGCAGCAAAGAGGCCATGGATTATATAAAGACAGAGCGGGTCTCTGAAACCATCTTTCTGATTGATATCCGCATGCCCGAGCTCAATGGATTCGAACTCATTCATTCCATACAGGAACTGCCCGAAGAGGCTATCCGTGGCAGCCGTTTCTATTTTCTTACCTCCTCCCTCGACGACCGTGATCGGGTGAGGGGCTTGTCTTTTAATATCGTATCCGGCTACCTGGAAAAACCTATCTCAATAGAAAAGATCAGGGAATTAACAGGATATTAGGCGTTCGTATACTCTTTTGAAAAGCTCCTGGCAGAGCAAATAGATAAGTACCTAATTTTTCTACCTATCTGCTTAAATATTCTGCCAATCACGAAATCCATCTGTAGGGCCAATCAGGAATCATCGAAAATTCGATAGCAACCCAATATTATCGATGATATGCTGGCCCTGCGTATGGGGGAAACTATATATTAGCCGAGGCCTATGGATTACAATGATTTGATTTGGGAAACTGGAATCTCAGGGATGTTTCTTGCCGGAGGCGATGCCCAAATCCTGCGCTGCAATGCAGCATTTGCGTCTGTTTTCGGATTTGAAACATGTACCGAGATGCGTCAAAACGGACTTGCTGCCTGTTTTGATGGAGAGGAGGAATACAACAGATTCAGAGAGCAGCTTTATTCAAAACAGTCCATCTCCGGATATTTTGTTTCGACCAAAAATAAACAAGGCCAAAAAATTCTTTATCAGCTTAACGCCCGTTTGTTTAAGGATGATGATGGAACAGATAAAATCTTTGGCTCTGTGCTGGATCAGACAGAACTGAAGAAATCAGAAAAAAGCCTGCTTGAATCACAGAGGGTTTACCGCGATTTGTTTGAAAACAGCATGGAAATTATCCAAAGTTTTGACCAAAACGGCAAACTGCATTTTTGTAACCGCACCTGGCACGAAAAACTGGAATATTCACAAGAGGACCTCGAAAATATTACACTCTTCGACATTATCGCAGATGAGTATAAGCCCCATTGCCAAATCATGTTTCAGGAGGTTATGCAAGGCAAACGCATCACAGAGGTGCAGGTGGAGTTTATTTCAAAGTCGGGAAAACGAATCTGGGTCGAAGGAAATGTGGTTCCACTTGTTCAGAATGGGAAGCTCGTTGCTACCCATGGATTTTTCCGTGACATCACAGAGAAAGTAAAAGCCATTCAATCTGCCCGTGCCCATGAACAACTCATAAGCGCCATTTTCGATTCTCTACCCATTTGTCTTTATGTTAAAAATCATCATGGTCAATACCTGCTTTCCAATAATTACATGAATGCCACCTTGGGAAAGCAAGTGAATGGCTTGCATGACAGAGAGGTTTTTTCTGAGGAAATTGAAAAAGTATTGAATGCTACAGACCGCGAAGCCATTCAGAAACCCAAAGAAGTAATCTCCTTTAATCTAACGATGAATAACAATGGTGACAGCAGGTATTTCTACTGCGGCAAAAAAGCCATTGTGCTGGCGAGTGGAGAAGAACGCCTCTTTGGCTTTGCCATCGACATCACCAACATGGTGAAGTCCACCCAAAAAATGGAAGCCAATGAACAGATGCTTCAGTTTGTGATGAATCATGCAAATGAAGGCTTGATTCTCTATGAAAAAGAAAATATGAACGGATACAAACTCAGTTTTTTCAACCAAAGGGCCGGCGAGTTTTTCACCGATCACAAGGTGTTTGAATCCATCGAAACGATTTTCCCTTTCCTTGGACTCTCAGCCGATAAGCCTGTCTTGTTCGAAAACAATGAACCCATGTCATGGGAGAGAAACATCGGCACAGAAGCCAAAACAAGAAATGTACAGATTCGCCTGAATCACCTGTCAAGCGCTGCCAATAACGATTCCATTCTTTTGTCTTTCTACGACAACACATCCAACAAGGCATTGCTCGAAGATGTTGAAAAGAAGTATCAGGAAAATCTTTTGCTGATTGGGGAAGTATACCACCGCGTGAAAAACAACCTCGCCATCATCGATGGTATTTTTGAATTAAAAAAAATCCAGATTACCGAACCCACTGCCCGACAACTCATCACCGACATGCAGTTGCGCGTAAAAAGCATCGCCCTGGTTCATCAAAAACTATACGATGCTTCTGACCTCACTTCCGTGCCGTTTGCGGAATATGTGGAGGAGATGTCTGCCTACTACAAACGATTGTATATGGCCGAAGCAAAAAGAGGAGTGAGCTTCGATTTCAAAATCGAGAAGAATATCTATTTAGACATCACTCGGGCAATCTCCCTTGGTTTGCTCATGAGCGAACTCATTTCCAAGTCCCTCAAATATGCACTGGTAGATGGCAGGGTAAAAATTTCCCTTGAATTAAAACCCGATGGCGACACTTTGGTCTTTTCCTACCGCGACTCCGGGCCGGGCATTCCTCCCGAAAAACTCCATGCAAAAGGAGAAGGCTTTGGTTTAAAGCTCATCAACAGCCTGCAGCGACAACTCAAAGGCAGCGGAGAATTTCCCGCCTCCGATCACTTTGCTTATTTACTCCATTTTCCCTCCAAATAAAGCATGTCCAAAAAACGCATTGTCATTGTTGAAGACGATTTAATCATCATGGAACTCCACAGACATTATGTGGAGAATCTTGGGCACGAAGTGGTAGGCACATTTACATCCGGCACCGAAGTAATAGAGTATTTCAAAGAAAACACAGCCGATCTTATTCTCATGGATATTCGCCTCGAAGACAAAACCGACGGCATAGAAACCATGAAGCAAATCCAGGAATCAACTTCTGTACCTGTGGTGTACATCACCGGAAACACCGAAGACTCAAATCTTGAACGAGCCGTAGGTACCAACATCAAAGGCTTTTTAAGCAAACCCCTGGCCGTTGAAGATCTCAACGACATCATCGAATCGGTCTCAGAACTTACCGAATCAATTTGGTATGCCCAGCGTATCCAAAGATCTATCATTCCAGATAAAACCAAATGGTCCAGGTATTTTGATCATCCGGTATTTATCAATCGCCCCAAAGATGTTATTACAGGCGACTTCTGTTCCATCTATCGCCAAAAAGAAAACGATTCACTCATCGGTGCGGTTGGAGATTGCACCGGTCACGGCATCCCGGCTGCACTACTCTCTGTGCTCTCTTTTCAGATTGTGCACAATGCCTCTCGACGCAATAACGATATCCGCAAACTTTTACTCAGCGTAAACAAAAATATCCAGAAAGCACTTGCAGGAGGATCTACCCACACCCGCGTGCATGACGCCCTCGAACTCTTGGTGTTTAAATTGGATCCGGACCAAAAAAAATTATCCATCACCGGCAGCAAAATGCAATATGTTTATTTCGACGCTGCCGATGATACTCTGCACCTGCATAGCCTCAGAGGCCCTACCCTGGGCGCTGATATACCTGATGCAGAAATGCTACCGGAACATGTGTACGAATTTAAAAAAGGCGATTTCTTTTACTTCTTCAGCGATGGTATCAAAGACCAGTTCGGTGGCATGCACAAGAGAAAAATGATGAAAAAAGGATTGCTTGCTATCCTCGAAAGGGTGCAGCATGTAGCCCCTGAAAGAAGAAACATCGAATTTGAAATTGCCTTGCGTAAATGGCAAGGAACCCTCCCCCAAACTGATGATATGCTGCTGCTCGGATTCGACCCGAATAGCTACCCGCTGTAAAAGTCGTACTCAAAAAATTTTCATTCACACCCAATCTCTTTTCCTTGCATATCCAAGCTGGTAAAATTTAGCCTGACAAATACCCAAGCATCAAAACATTTGAGGAAAGATACATGATTGCCGGAAAAAGTTTTCAGCCAAATAGGTAACCTCGGTAGCAATTTTTTATCAACTATTCTATCGCTTCAACACCAAAACCACCAGAAATTTACTTGCATTCCAAAATTTTTCAGGCTGGGTGATACTCACCATTGTTTCGCCTCCGGTTTGAGTTAGTATATAACTGTCGGAAGGATGAGTGGTAATGATTTTTGATTTCTTAGCCTGTACCTTGATGCTCTTAAATTTATTGATATCAATCTCCTCAAAATTGGATTTGTTAAAAGCATCACTGAGTTTTCTGCTCGAACCAATTCCCATTACCCCTCCTTCTTTAATGACTACGCCCTTTTTGAGCAACTCTTGTTCCGTTCCTGAAGTAAACCACGCCTTGCTTAAGATGCGCGATTTTTCTTCATTCTCTTCACTTACCTCTTTGTATCGCGCATATAAATTCCCAAAATCTTTGTTCATGCTTTCCATGTCGGTAAGCAGGGCATCAATCTGCTTGCTCTTGTCATCAACCAAATCGTTAAGCATGCTGATAAAGCCATTGTAAGCATTGCTTTCACCCTGTCCCTTTCCGGAATTTTGCTGAAGCCTTTTCAGCAATTCCTTGTTCCTGGTCATCACCGAATCAATGAACTTTAAGTTGGCCATCACTGCAGCCTTCTTTCCCTTTTTCAGTCCCGCCTGCTTTTTTCTTATTAGCAACACATTGTTCTGTACCTCGCTCATCGTAGTGGTAAAAAAAACAAGAACACTGTCCCTTACTGCCAATTCCCTCTTCAATTTATTGTATGCCTCAGCAAGTGTATCAGGTACTTTTTCTGCAGGCACAATCACCTGCTCGGTTTTTGTCTCCTGGCGACAGGAAACCAGAAAGAAAAAAAGCGGAATTAAAACGAAAAGATTCTTCATACGACCAAACTTGATTACAAGGTAGACACTCTTAAGACAGCATAAGTGTACAGATTAAAAATTTAATTAACAGTTTACCTGTCAATATTTCCTGCGGTGGTTTCTGTTGTTCTTTGATGGGAATTTCTTTTGCCCGCCAAACTGCTGTACATGCCCCTGCACATTGCCATTGGTAACATTCCGCGTGCGGAAGTCAATGAAATGCAGGCGCTTGTTCATGTCGAATCGGATTTTGCCTTCCGACATCTTCTCTAAATGAGCGAGGATGGTTTCATCGCTCACTGCATCTCTGTTCCATGCCAGGTAATCCTTTTTCATCAGGTTGGCAATGGCTTCAGCATATACCATGCGCTTTTCCTCATCTTCCATCTCCAATGCTTTGCGGATAAATTTTTCCACCGCACTGCCGTAATGCATAAAACGGATGTTCCCCTTGGGATAAGCCACCCGCCGGGGCTTGCTCTCTACATTCTCTCTGCTTGGTGCAGCATAAGGCCCATCCACATCCAGCTTGTAACCGGTCATGATGTGCAAGTGATCCCACAGCTTGTGACGGAAATCTTCAGCGTCCTTCTGATGAGGATTTAAAATGGTCATGATTTCAATAATCGCACCTGCCATTTTTGTGCGCTTCTCCCTGTCGGGCTCCTCCACGGCAAGTTCCGCCATGCGCTGCACATTTCTCCCATATTCGGGAATCATCAGCTTGTTGAGCTGTGTGTTGTATTCCATGTGTGTGTGTTGTTGGGAAAACGGAGCTGTTTAAGCATCCGCCGCAATCTTACTCAATTGCTTTCAGTTTGGCGAAGGTAAGCAATAATTGTTTGCTTTGACCGGAGTCAAACAAAATACTCGCCTTGCGATTTGCACCTGCTCCCTCAAGCGCTTGTATTGTTCCCACACCAAAAGTGCCGTGTTCAACCCTTTGGCCAATCACAAACGCTCCCGTTACTTCGCCTTCGCCTGCACGCGTTCTATCTTGCTCAATCTTCCTGAGTTTGCCCCTGCCCGCAGGCGCAGGAGGTGTTTCTCGCTTACTTGCAGCCGGCAATTCCTGACTTGTTTTAC
The DNA here is from genome assembly GCA_046297395.1 of Bacteroidota bacterium. Taxonomy (GTDB): domain Bacteria; phylum Bacteroidota; class Bacteroidia; order UBA4408; family UBA4408; genus JBEICQ01. The sequence goes on along the minus strand of JBKCNM010000017.1, from coordinate 10,414 downwards.
GCAAAAAAAATGGCTTGCCTCCCCAGGGTGTCTCTGCCGTTTTTGGCGCAGAAACTTTTCTCGGACGAATCAATAACTCCTCATCAATCTCATCAATGAATCGGCTCGGATCACAACTCAGCAAATTCCCGTATTTGTAGCGGCTCTGCGCATAACTCAGGGTAACCCTTTTTCGTGCCCGTGTAATGGCTACATAAAACAAGCGACGCTCCTCCTCCAACTCACTGCGACTTCCCATGCTTTGCTGCGCAGGAAAGAGATTTTCCTCAAGCCCCACCACAAACACATACGGAAACTCCAAGCCCTTGGCAGCATGCACCGTCATGAGAGACACCTTGTCCGCATGGTCTTTCTCCGGCCCCTCTTCCTCTGCATCTGTCAGCAAGGCAATGTCCTGCATAAACACATCCAGCGTGTCTGCCACTTCTTCCTTTTCAAACTCCCCCTCCACACACATGGCATCGGGCGGACTAATCCTCAGCGTCTTGTTCTCGGTAAAATCCTTCATCCCGTTCAGCAAGGCCTGTATGTTTTCATACCTACTTACACCTTCAGGTGTTTTATCTGCATACAACTCTTTTAATATCCCACTGGCAGCAGCAATCTCAGCACCCAGCTCATACGCATCCATGTGTGGCATACGCAAAGAAAAATGCTGAATCATGGTGCAAAAATCCAATAACTTTTGTCGCGTGCCCGCTTGTAATTGCATCGGATTACGCTCGTACAATTCCAAACATACCTGCCACAAACTCTTGCCGCGTGCAGCCGCTTCCACCCCAATTTTGTCGAGTGTGGTTTGTCCAATACCCCTTGCCGGATAATTGATGATCCGCTTAAAAGCTTCCTCATCATGCGGATTAATAACCAATCGGAAATACGCCACAAGATCTTTGATCTCCTTGCGTTTGTAAAAAGACAACCCTCCGTAAATTTTGTAGGGAATATTCAGTTTCCGCAAGGCCTCTTCCAAAGCCCTGCTTTGTGCATTCGTTCTATACAAGATAGAAAAATCCTTGTTCGCTGCCTGCTCATTCATACGGATTTCAAATATGGCGTTGGCCACCATCCATCCCTCTTCATTGTCGGTAAGCGCACGCAAAACCGGAATTTTTTGTCCGGCTTCATTGTGCGTCCAAACCTGTTTCTCAAACTGCTCCTGGTTGTTGTTAATCACCTTGTTGGCTGCCTCCACAATGGTTTTGGTGGAACGGTAGTTCTGCTCCAGCTTAAAGGTCCGCATGCCCGGATAATCATGCTGAAAATTTAGGATATTCTGGATATTGGCTCCCCGGAACCCGTAAATGCTTTGCGCATCATCTCCCACCACGCAAATGTTTTCAAAGGCAGCTGCCAGCTTTTTTACAATCACATACTGTGCAAAATTGGTGTCCTGATACTCATCAACCAAAATAAACTTGAATTTGTGCTGGTACTTGTGAAGCACATCCGGAAAATCCCTCAGCAGAATATTTGTGTAAAACAACAAATCGTCAAAGTCCATGGCGTTGCTCTGAAAACAACGCAGGTGGTACATCTCAAAAATGCGCGTAATCTCCGGCCGGCGCGAAGCCCTGTCGTCGGCCTGTATCTCTGCATTGTCGCGATAGGCCTGCCAGGTCAGCAAATTGTTTTTTGCAGACGATATCCTGCTGTGCACCATAGAAGGCTTATACACCTTGTCGTCCAGATTCAACTCTTTCACAATCGATTTAATCAAACTGCGCGAATCATCTGTATCGTAAATGGTAAAGCTGGATGGAAATCCAATGCGGTGCGCCTCGCTTCTTAGCAAGCGGGCAAATACAGAGTGAAAAGTACCCATCCAAAGGTTGCGGCTCTCCTGCTCACCCACCAGCTTGGAAATGCGCTCCTTCATTTCTCTGGCCGCCTTGTTTGTAAAGGTGAGTGCCAGAATATGAAAAGCGTCGATTCCTTTGTGCAGCAAGTAAGCAATGCGATAGGTGAGCACACGGGTCTTCCCTGAGCCGGCTCCGGCAAGTATCATCACCGGTCCGTCTACAGCAAGCGCAGCCTCCCGTTGTTCGGGATTTAAATCATTCAAAAAACCGGGAATTTCCAAGGGACTTTTAAGCCCCGCTAATTTCGGAAATTTAATCCGGCTGTAAAGGGTGTTTTCTATTTTCTTTTCAGCTTCTGCACAGCCACATGTGTATTTGAACATGATAGGCTTTCCCTACTTTTGCAGGCATGGAGGACAATCCCTGGCTCAGCCGCACCACTTTGCTCATTGGCAACCAAAACACCATCCTGCTTAAAAATGCATCGGTATGCATAGCAGGTCTGGGCGGTGTGGGTTCCTATGCCGCCGAAAGCATAGCCCGCGCAGGCGTAGGTAAACTCACCCTCATCGACGGCGATGTGGTAGATCCCAGCAACCGCAACCGACAATTGCCCGCGCTTATCAGCACGCAAGGTCAGTTTAAAACCAGGGTCATCAAAAACCGCTTGCTCGACATCAATCCCGATCTCGAAATAACGGTGCTGCCGGAATTTCTCTTACCCGAAAACATCGATGCACTGGTGCAACATGGTAAGTTTGATTACATAGTAGATGCCATCGATGGCATTTCTCCCAAGTGTAGCCTTATAGCAGCTGCCAAAAAATACGAGGTGCCTGTGGTCAGCTCTATGGGAGCCGGCGGAAAACTCGATCCCAGCCGTATACAGATTGCCGATATCTCCCGTACCAACAATTGCTACCTGGCATCGGTATTGCGCAAACGCCTGCGAAAAATGGGCATAAGCCGGGGTGTACGCACCGTGTTCTCAGATGAAAAAGTACTCGATGATTCCCTTATGGTTACCGATGGCACCCACTTTAAAAAATCTGCCTATGGAACCATTTCCTACCTACCCGCCATCTTCGGAATGTTTATTGCTTCGGTAGTCGTCTGCGACCTCATCGGATGGAAAACCAAAGCGCTCTTCCCCGGCCGCGAATCAGGATTTTATTCCAAACCACAGGACATCATTCGTCCATAGACAAAAGTCTGTTAGTCGTATTTTTTTTGCACTTCTTACAGGGCGTTCCCCTGCGGGTCGTGCTTTCCACTCAAACTTTTTTGCCGGGCAAAAAAGTAACTGTTCCAATCACTAACGCAACATTTCATATCTGCTCTCACAGTTTGTTGCTTGTTTAATACCAATCATTTTTTCTAAACGGCTCCTGTGTGTTTTGTCTCAGCAACCGTTTGCTTCATCATCTCTCATCACCATCCCCCAAAAGAAAATGCACATTAACATTTTATCTTATTCATCTGCTTCTCTACAATAAATTAATTATAATAACTTTATGGCGCAACTAAAACCAATCAACGCATGAAAAAGAACATTGCATTGAGTGATACCGGCTTTCTATTCAATCCTTCGTCCGGTGATTCATTCTCAACCAACCCCACCGGTCTCGATATCATCCGGTGGCTCAAAGAAGGAAAAACACAAAAAGAAGTCCTCAAAAACCTCAGCGAAAAATATGAGGTAGAACCCGACAAGGCCGAACGCGACCTGCAGGATTTTATGGACATGCTCAAAGCCTATCACCTGAGAGAACATGAGTAAGCGCACAAAAATTACGGTTGCAGTCACCGGTATCAACAACATCGATAGTCCCGGTCCCGGCATCCCCGTAATTCGTTCGCTGCGCGAAAGCAACAAATACGATGTCCGCATCATCGGACTATCTTATGAGGCACTGGAACCGGGCATTTACATGCACAACTTGGTCGATCGCTCCTACCAAATTCCATTGCCTACTGCCGGCGCAGAGAGCCTTTTACAGCGGCTTGCCTACATCCATCAGAAAGAAAACATCGAGGTAATCATACCTAACTTCGACGCAGAACTGCACAACTTCATCAAGGCAGAAAAACAAATTTTCGATGCCTTCGGCATCCGCATGTTTCTGCCTACCCTCGAGATGTTTGATGCCCGTCACAAATCCTCTCTCTTTGAGTTCGGTAAAAAAAACGGCATCGATGTTCCCTACAGCAAAATGATTTTTTCGGCTTCCGAAATTCCCCTGCTCAGCAAGGATTTTACCTATCCAATGGTGGTCAAAGGAAAATACTACGAGGCCAGCATCGCTTACACTGCCGATCAGGTAAGTACCTACTTCCATAAAATTTCCGCCAAATGGGGGCTTCCGGTCATCATCCAGCAGTTTGTTAGCGGTCAGGAAGTGAATGTAACCGCCATCGGCGACGGAAAAGGAAATTGCATTGGCGCGGTGCCCATGCGCAAACTCTACATCACCGACAAGGGCAAAGCTTGGGCCGGAGTGGCTACCGACGATGAAGCACTCATCCGCGCAGCACACTCAGTAATCAAGGCCCTGCACTGGAGAGGGGGTACCGAGCTCGAATTTATCCGCAGCGAAGAAGGAAAATATTACCTTCTCGAAATCAATCCCCGCTTCCCGGCATGGGTATACCTGGCCACCGGTTGCGGACAAAATCATCCGGAAGCCCTCCTGTCTCTCGCGCTGGGCGAAAGCGTAAAGCCCATGAAGACCTACGAGGCCGGCAAAATGTTCGTCAGATATTCCTATGACCTGGTGGTGGGACTCGACGAATTTGAAAAAATAACAACCCTGGGAGAACTTTAACAATACTTACAATGAGCAAAATCGCATACGAAAGACCCGTTATACAAAAACTCAATGCGGGCATCACCAATAAGTTCGGAACAAAAACAGAATACGCTCCCGTTACTCACATCGAAGGAGTATCTGTAAAATCCATTATCGAAGCCCATGGCTCGCCCTGCTTCGTTCTCTCCGAACGACAAATCCGACAAAACTACCGCAATGCGGTAAGGGCATTTAAAACACGCTATCCCAAAGTACAGTTCGCATGGTCCTACAAAACCAATTACATCAATGCCATTTGCAACATCTTCCACCAGGAAGGTTCTTGGGCAGAAGTGGTATCAGGTTTTGAATACAACAAAGCCCTCGGCAACGGAGTGCCCGGCAACAAAATCCTTTTCAATGGTCCTGATAAAACCACTGAAGACCTGCTGCTCGCCATCTCCAACAATTCCGTTATCCACATCGATCACTTTGAGGAACTTTACGAAATTTCAGCCATCGCCGACGAGCAAAAGAAAAAAGTGCGCGTGGCCATCAGGGTAAACATGGATACCGGCGTATATCCCATGTGGGACCGCTTTGGTTTCAATTATGAAAACGGACAGGCATGGAATGCCATCAACAAACTCATGGCCAATGAATGGATTCAGCTCATCGGCCTGCATGCCCACATCGGCACCTTTATGCTCACCACTTCAGCCTATGCAGTAGCCGCAGGAAAACTATGTGACCTGGCAGTTAACATTCGCAACCAGTGGAACCGAAATATCGAGTACCTCGATTTAGGAGGAGGTTTTGCCTCTGCAAACAGCCTCAAAGGTTCCTACCTGCAGGGGGCAGATGTAGTACCTGATGTAAATGAGTATGCAGAAGCCATCTCCAGCGTCATCCTCAATTATGGCTTCAAACCCAATGAGCTGCCCTTGCTTATACTCGAAAGCGGACGCGTACTGGTAGACGATGCCGGATACCTGCTGGGCAGCGTCATTGCTACCAAAAGGCTTAGCGACGGACGCCGTGCAACCATCATGGATTTTGGCGTAAACCTCCTGTTTACCTCCTTTTGGTACAACCACAAAATTTCTCCCGCACAAGAGTTTTCTCATCATACCGAAGACATGGTTTGCTTCGGTCCCCTGTGCATGAATATCGATGTGGTTAGAGAAAGCATCACACTTCCCCTGCTGTCAAAAGGAGACCATGTAGTGGTGCATAAAGTAGGTGCTTATAACATGACACAGTGGATGCAATTTATTCAGATGCGTCCGCGTGTGGTGTTGATTGATGAAAACCGCCAAGTGCATGTCATTCGCGAACGCGAAACCATCGAAACCATTCAGCAGATGGAACGCATGCCGGCACATCTCGCCAAATTCCAACTTTGATTTTACCTTGAAAAAGGGCAACGGTATAATAAGTTTTTTTGCAGAGAGCCTCTACAAAAGCTATGCACAGGTTTTTTTCTCTAAAAATCCTGTGCTGGCCGGAGGCATCCTGGCCATTACCTTTCTCAACCCTCTCCATGGTTTGATGGGCATCCTGGGTGTGCTCCTCGGAAACACAGCAGCCTATTTTGCCCTCCAAGAAAAAGAAGAAGTAAGAGAAGGCTACTGGGGCTTTAATCATCTCCTGGTGGCCCTTTATCTTGCCTCCACCTTTCAACCCAACCTGCAGTTTGCAGTGCTCTTTGTATCGGTGCATTTTTTGTGTTTCTCTTTTACCTTCTGGATCCGCAACTGGGCCAACAAGGCAGGACTTCCCTATCTTTCTCTGCCGTTTATCCTCACCTCTTTTGTGGTGATGCTAAGTGCAGGCAACATTCCCAACCTGCTGCTCTCCGATAGCGGCATCTACACCCTCAATGAGCAAGTGCTCGAATCAGGAACCTACACCGAAAAAGCAAATGCAATTATTGCTGCTTTTTTTCCTGCTTTTTTCGAGGATTTTTTTCACATCCTCAGCGGCATTTTTTTCGATAAAAACCTGCTCGGCGGATTGCTCCTCGCACTCTCCCTTTTGTGGTGGTCCAGAATCGCGTTTCTCTCTGCACTAATCGCTTTCGGTGCAGCCCATTTGTTGTTTGTCTTCTATGGCATTCCTCCCCAAGCACTAAACGATTCCCTCACCGGAGCAAACTATGTGTTTTTCACCCTCACCTACATGTGCTATTACCTGGTGCCAGGTATCATTCCTCTGCTGCTTACCATTGCCTTTTTTCCCTTGCTCTTCTTTGTCAATATTTTTCTTGGGAAAATCCTTGTGGTGATGCAACTCAAACCCTTTACCCTGCCCTTTGTCTCGGGCATCTTTATCTCCCTATCAGTCTTGCGCCTTATTCGTCCTTTTAAAGGTCTTCACTGGGTAGGCCATGCTTATTTTTCACCGGAGAAAAACCTATACATCGACTCTGTTTTAACGCCCATCCGAAAACAATTACAAACGCTCCCGCTTAGGCTTCCTTTCTTCGGACAATGGATGGTTTCCCAAGGATATGCAGGCGGCATCACACACCTCGGCAAATGGCAAAAAGCACTCGACTTTGTGGTCCTCGACGAACAGATGAAAACCTATGCCGATGGCGGAAAAGAAACCTGGGATTATTACTGCTACGGCAAACCTGTTATTGCTCCCGCTTCCGGAGTGGTTACAGCCCTCGAAGACAGTGTGGATGAAAACCTCATTGGCAGAACCAATACAGGCGCAAACTGGGGCAACTCCATCGTTATTCAGCATGCACCCGGACTGTGTTCTCAGGTAAGTCACCTCAGGCCTTTTTCTGCACAGGTGCGTGTGGGTGATTATGTGTACGCAGGGCAAATTATCGGATACTGCGGCAACAGTGGCCGCTCTCCCGAGCCGCACCTGCATTTTCAGGTACAGCACGAACCCATTATCGGAGCCGCTACCATGCCCTGGCCTTTCAGACATTTTATCGAACAGATAGATGGTCAGCGACGCCTGTGCTCCGGCATCGTACCCTCCGAAGGTACCTTCGCCGAAACAGTTGATACAGATCCAAGATTGCATGAAGCCATGGGGTTTTATCCGGGCTATTTGCTCCGTTTTCGCGACAGCCAAATGAAAATACATGAGTGGGAAGTAAAAACCACTGCCCTCAATGAAACTTACCTGTATTGCAGCGAAACAAATTCTTCCGCCTTTTTTGTTTTCGATGGCACCCTGCTCCAATTCACAACCTTCGAAGGCAAGCGCAACACACTTTTGTTTCATTTCTTTTTAATTCATTACCGAATCCTCCCCGGCAATTATCCCGAATTGCCTGTGCATGCCTTGGTTTCGCCCCTATGGATGAACATTCCCTTGCTTGGCTGGCTGCTCGATTTTGTGGCTCCCTTCCTAAGCATCAAAGGCGCCGCATATACTTCGGTCTTGCAAAAACCTGCTCATGTGCATGAATTTAATTACACTGTATCATGCAGATTTACTTTTGCCGGCATCATCGCCAAGGCCTATAGTGGAGAAATAACAGTAGACAATAATCGCATCTCAAAATGGAGTTATCATTCCGGAAAAACACATTTCTCGGTCTATTCTTTTTAACCCTCTTGGCCAATAACCTTTTGGCCATCACTGCCGCAAACATCAGCGACAGCCTCTCTGAAGAGATGTTTGTTAAAGGCAGATACAGCGACCTTATCAGGGCTTCGCGCGCCACAGTGCGCAGCGGGAATGCCGACGATGTACTCCTGTTCCGACTTGGTGTGGCCGGATACGAAACAAAAAAGTATGCGCTTGCCATTTCCATGTTCGAAAAAATTCAATCTAGGCGCATGCGCAACCTGGCCGCAGAAGAATATCTGCGTGCATGTAAAAAAATGTACCAACCTGCACAGGAAGATTATCTCGGAGAATGGGAACATGTAAAACAAAAAAAAATACAGGCAAGCTTGTACACAGCCGCAAACACTTGGCTCACCAATCTCCCAAATCCCGACATGCGATCTTTCACCACTGCCAATGATGGCTTTGCAGCCGCTGTTTTCCCCAAAGCTTTTTTTGCCTATTCCATTTTCGCAGAAGCCCTCATCAGCAAACGCTACAAATGCGTGCTCGGATACACCAACAACAGCATGCAGACATATTCCGATATATGGAACAACTTCGACAACATAACAAAAGAATACACCTGGAAACAACAAGATTTCTATGGCTTGTTTTCCTACAAGATGCAGCCACATTTTAGCGCCGGATTGTTTTACCATGCCATGCGTTCGCAAGCAATGTTTTTAGAGGCAGTATGGAATCCGAACAACCCGTCATATACCTACTTAGACGGACTCTCAAACAGCAGCGCATACATCGCAGGAGCACACTTTCTCTACAAAAATGCGTACATCGAATGTGAAGCCAATCCCTCCTTTTTACAATTCGGAAATCTCAAAACACTCAACCTCGAATTAGCAGGTATGGCCTATCCGCTCGGAAACCAAAACCTCATCACCTACCTTCGCCTGTATGCCACTTCCGACAGCATCAAAAACCGAAATTTGTTGTATGCCGGACTAGGAACCATGCCCTTTAAAAACACCTGGATCAAGGGAGGATTGTTATGGGGAAGCATACAAAACCAGGTTTCTTTGGCAGGCAGCGTTTTTTCTCCTATCCCCGACAATACCCGTTACTTGGCCGAGGCCGAGGCTGTTTTTCAGGCAGGAAAATATACTTTCTCGCTCAGATATAACAACATGCTCCGCTACACTGATGTGTTCAAAATAAACATGTCTGATGTATACAATCCGGCAAGCTATAAAACCACTTTTTCCACACACACTTATCGCACACAAAGCATTACCTTTAGCATCAAATACCGCTTATGAAAACCACACTTGTAACCTTGATTACCATCGTATTCTTCACAGGAAAAATATTTTCCCAGGAAGGAATGGAAACAGTTTTTTCCAAAAGTTATGCCTGCGAATACAGGCAGCATTATGACAGTGCCATTGCTTTCCTGCGCACAGGTAATATCGACAACAATTACGAAGTAAACCTGAGGCTTGGTTGGTTGCATTACCTCTCCGGAAAACATGAACAGTCCATCGGCTTTTATAAAAAAGCGAAAAGCATCATGCCCGTTTCTATCGAACCTCATCTGGGAATTGTGTATCCCCTGAGCGCCCTCGAAAAATGGAATGAAGTGCTGCTTGAATATGATGGAATCATCAAGCTGGACGCAAAAAACTACACTGCCAATTTCAAGGCAGGACTGATTTATTATAACCGCAAGGATTATACACTCGCAAAAAAATACCTCGATGTATTGCTCAATCTCTTTCCCTTCGATTACGAAGTCGTGCACCTCAGTGCATGGAACCACCTGATGATGGGCAATTACCGCGAAGCCCGTGTACTCTTTCAGAAAGCCCTTTGCATCAGGCCCGGCGATGTTTCATCCAATGAAGGCCTCCGAAGCATCAAATAAAAAACCGATTAGCAGAAGCGCATTTCTCTGAAATACAAAAACGCAACTCACCTCCGAAATTCCCGCCGGCAAAGGAAGACAAAGGTTTCAGAAAAAAATTGCAGAAAATATTTACTAAAAGGGGGATGACAAAGTCCCACAGCCAAACATTGCGACAATTTATGTTTACACCCCCCCATCATCCCCCTGTCGGAAAACAATCCCTGCCTGCACAAATTTTATCATCAGAAAACAATTCAAACAATGTGGCTTCTTGCAAGTTTTCCGCCTTTCCCCCTTCGCTTACACACCTTCAAGCGCACAAGGGGGAGGAAATCTGCCTTCGCTTGAATCATCTCATTTTATAAGCCTAAAAGTTC
>JBKCNM010000016.1:0-26107 GCA_046297395.1 Bacteroidota bacterium | reverse complement strand
GCAAGAACAATACAGCCTGCCATGGCAATCAGGAATTGTACCGCATCCGTTACCGCAACGCCCATTAAACCCGAAATGGCTGAATACACCGAGGTGATAAGCATGGCACCCCCAACATACCACAAGGCTGTTTGCTCGCTGATACCGAAAAAAACCTGCAGAATAGAAACAAGTGCGAGATTCACCCAACCAATAATCAAACAATTGATAAACAGTCCCAGGTAAACGGCCTTAAATCCCCTGAGCCAGGCAGCCGGTGTTCCCCCGTAACGAAACTCCACCAACTCTGCTTCGGTCAGAATCTCAGCCCTTCTCCACAAACCGGAAAAGAAAAAAGTGGTGAGCATGCCTCCAAGCAAAAAACTCCACCATAGCCAGTTGCCTGCAATGCCATTTTTGGCCACCAGTTCGTTAACGGCCAGCGGGGTATCGGCAGCAAATGTGGTGGCCACCATCGAGATACCGGCAAGAAACCAGGAAAGGGATCTTCCCCCCAAAAAAAACTCACTCATGTTGCGGCCTGCTCGCTTGCGGTAATACAGGCCAATCCCCAGCGAGAGAGCCAGGTAAGCAGCAATAATGCTCCAGTCGGTCCAGTGTAGGTTCATGGATTCCAAAAGTAATCCCGTTGCCATTGTTAGGTGCACCATACAACGATACTTATCAACAATGTGCAGGGGTATTTTTTTTGCGCACCGCAAGAATGATGTAAGGGTTTGTGTTTTTTTTGTGATTGTGCTCAACAAGCCCCCGGTTTTTTTCGATTCCTTTCAGGAGATGCATCCTTTGCTGCAAGGCAAAGGCAAGCAATGTCTTGTTGTTTGCGATGCAAATACCCAAACCCATTGCCTGCCAATCATCAGGCACCTCTTGCCGGAAAACATCCTGCTGTTTGTGATGCAGCCCGGCGAATCTTCAAAAAACATCGAAACATGCATGGCCATCTGGAATGTGCTTCATGAAAATCATTTTCAGAAATCAGATGTGTTAATTGCCCTTGGAGGAGGTGTGGTAACAGATTCCGCTGCCTTCTGCGCTTCCGTGTACAAAAGAGGGATTGCTCTCCTCTTGATTCCCACCACCATCATGGCCATGTGCGATGCCGCCATTGGAGGCAAAAACGGTGTGGACTTCAAAGGTGTAAAAAACATCCTGGGTAACTTTTATGAGCCCGATCACATACTTGTTTGCCCGGATTTTTTGGCAAGCCTTCCTCAACGGGAAAAAATCAATGGCTATGCCGAAATCATCAAATACAGAATCCTTACCGGAGGCAATATTTCTGAGCTCGGAACCCCTTCGTTTTTCTCAGATCACTTATCCTTACTGATCAGGGAAGCAGCCCTTCACAAAACGCAAATCACAGCCTCAGATCCATATGACAAAGGCATCAGACAATGCCTGAATTTTGGCCATACCATTGGCCATGCCCTTGAATCCTATTCGCTGAATACTTCCTCTCCACTTTTGCATGGAGAGGCAATTGCTGCCGGAATGATTATGGAAGCCTATCTCAGCATGAAGAAGTTCAATCTTTCAGAAAAATGGTTCAATGCGTTGTTATCAACAATCCATGTTTATTATCTACCTGTGAACGCACCTCAATGGAATGAACTGAGCCATTACATTTACCACGACAAAAAGAATTCAGGGGGTCAAATACGCATGAGCCTGATGGAAACAACTACAAACTGTGCATATGGTGTTTTGGTGAGTACTCAGGAGGTACAACTTGCTCTTTCTTATTATTCACAATTATACCTAAAGACTTGAACCAAGTTCACATCCAATATCCAAAAGGACGGAAGCTCAAGGGAAGCATCCAATTGCCCGGCTCAAAAAGCATCAGCAACCGCTGCCTGGTTATCCGCGCATTGTGTGGCGATGCCTTTGACATCGAAAATTTATCTGCTGCCGAGGATACAAAAAAAATGCAGCAACTCCTGCATACGAGTGAAGCCCTGATTGATGCCGGTGACTCCGGAACAGTGATGCGGTTTTTAACCGCTTATTTTGCGGCTCAGGAAGGTACCCGCATCATGAACGGAACTTCCCGTATGCAGCAACGACCCATAGGACCTCTGGTAGAGGCACTTCAAAAACTGGGTGCAAACATTGAGTATGCCTCCCGAAACGGTTTTCCTCCCTTACGCATCAAAGGGCAAAAACTTCAGGGCAGCAACCTCAGCATACCGGGCGATGTGTCGAGCCAGTTTATCACCGCTCTTTTGTTGTTGTCTCCTGCCTTTACTAAAGATGTATTTACCCTGGAAATAAATGGCCCGATCGTATCCAAACCCTATATTGATATGACCCTTGGGCTGATGCGTAACTTCGGGGTTGCGGCTGATTGGAACGCCGACCTTATTGAGGTTTTTGCCGGCGCCTACAGCAATTCCAACCTCAGGGAGAACAAATACTTTGTAGAGCCCGACTGGAGCGCATCTGCTTTCTGGTACCAGGCCGCCCTGCTCGCTGATGAAGCGGAGATTCATCTTCCCGGACTCAAGAGAGAAAGTTTTCAGGGAGACCGGATAGTCGCTGACTTTTTTGGAATGCTCGGTGTGAAAACAGAATACCTTGAAGACGGTATTACCATCAGCAAAGGGAAAACCACCATCAAACAGTGCATCGCAGATTTTTCTGATGTGCCCGACATTGTTATTCCATTTGTGTTTGCTTGTGCTGCAGCTCAGATTCAACTCAGGGCCAATGGTCTCTACACACTTCGTATCAAAGAATGTGACCGCATTGATGCCTTGGTAAAATCCTTGCAAGGGTTGGGCACAGAAAATATCCATCCTGAAAAGGATGCATTGTCTTTTGGGAATACCCGTTCGATACTGAACACCCAGCTTTTTAACGGCTGGGCTGATCACAGAATCATCATGGGTCTGGCAATGACTGCCATCCGAAAAGGTGAAGTAAGTATTTCCGATCCCACGCATGTAAATAAATCCTATCCCGGTTTTTGGGAAGATTTGAAGCAAATGGGTTTTTTGGTTTCTTTCGAATAAAACATGACAGAAGATTCATTCAGAACCAAAGGGCTGCGTAATAAGATGATTGATGAATTGCGTAGCAAAGGAATACAGCATGAGGGAGTATTGGAGGCCATGGGCAAAGTACCCCGACATGTTTTTTTAGACAATGCATTTATAGAGTTTGCCTACCGCGACCAGGCTTTTCCCATTGGTGCCGGGCAAACCATCTCTCAGCCTTCCACCGTGGCACTGCAAACCCAGTTGCTTGCCCCCGAAAAAGGTGAAAAAGTGCTGGAAGTTGGTACCGGCAGTGGTTATCAAACAAGCATCCTCTGTGCCATGGGTTGCCGCGTATACAGCATTGAAAGACAAAAATCACTATTCGACAGAACCCGTCGGATTCTTCCTACACTGGGATATAATCCCAAATTGTTTTTTGCCGATGGCTACAAGGGTTTACCGGGCTTCGCTCCCTTTCAAAAAATTCTTGTCACAGCAGGCGCACCTTATGTTCCTCAGGAATTGCTGAATCAACTTGCGCCCGGGGGCATCCTGGTAATTCCGGTAGGTGCCGAGAAACAGGAAATGACAAAAATCACCAGAACCACTTCCGGGGAATTCATTACCCATACCTTTGGAGATTGTAAGTTTGTTCCTCTTTTACAGCAAAAACAAAACTGATACAACACAATAACACCACACTTCCTGTCGTTAACCATGCTTATGAAATTTCTGCGCTCCCTTTTTTTTCTGCTTCTGATAGCCGGCATCTCCAAAGCCCAGCCCCCAGGGTCAAAAAAGCTGAATCCCAATCCCAAGGCACAGGGCGTTTTGCCAAATCCGCAATTGATTTCCAAAAAGGGAGAACCTTATTTGCCCGAAGCAAAAGATTGTGGGCTCACGGTTGATGCAACACCTTTCTTAGAATACTTGGGCAAGCTGCTTTCCGGAACAGGTTCTACAGCACCAACAGCCGCCTTTCCCGCCAATTTTCCCATGACCATTACGGCCAAGTATTTTAAAACACCGGAAGAGGCATACCGTTTCAGGGCCAGGGTGGGAACCCTTTCTCAAACATACCGGAATACAGTGATAGACAATGCCCAAACTGCCGCAGATACGCTCTACACCACCGACAGCAAAAGGGTGAGAGGAACAAATATTACCCTCTCCGGAGGTTTTGAAAAACGCCGTGGAAAAACGCGGTTACAAGGGTATTACGGTGCGGAAGCCGTATTGAGTTTTGCTTCATCTTCCGTGGAATATACTTATGGGAATGCCTTTACAAACACCCAAACAAGTGTATATACCACCGATTTCGACCAGCCTTCTGCCACAGGGTTTGCCTCTTCTTTAAAAAGCAACAGACCGGGTGCCACCAAAGATGGTTCTGTTGTTGGCTTAGGCGCCAGGGCTTTCGGAGGGATTGAATATTTTATCTTGCCCAAAATTTCCCTCGGCATTGAGCTGGGTTGGGGAATTACCTACAAAATAGGAAATGATGGATTTGTGCGTAATGAATACTGGGACAATGTGGGTGGAAGTACCCGGCAGCGACAGATTACGAAATCCGGGGGCACCTATCTGGGTATAGATACCGATAACAGCGGTGGTCAGTTACTACTGAATCTTTATTTCTAAACCCAAATCACATTTTAATCACCATTAGGTCTTTTTTGTATGAACTCATAATTTATTTACTTTTGCGCCCAAACAAAAAATCACACACATGAAAAATTTGCTCAACAGCACCATGGCTTTTGCAGTTCTCGCACTTGCCATCACCAGTTGTAAAAAGGGAGACATCACCTCCAAGAGGCTTGATGGAACCTGGAAGCTTTCTTCCGGCACCTTGCAGTCAACGGAAACAAACACTTACAACACAACCACCAGCACTACTACCATCAATGCGGTTTTAGATGGTGCCACCAGAAAAATAACAACCACAATTGTACCTACTCCAAGTGCAGGTAATCCGGCAACTTCAACCAATCCTTATACAGAGGAGTATACTTTTGACAGAGGAGAAGATGCATTCACAGCAAAAGTGACTGCTACAAATGTTTCTTCCTACCAAGATACCTATTTCACATCATCTTCATGTGATTTTAGTACTTCAGCAAATTATGCTGTGACAGAAACAGAAACTACAACCTCTACCACCACCGGTAAATTCACTATTCTGGGTTCAACCGGAGACATCGAGAAAAATTCCCGTATGACTCTTGAGTATACCAAATCAGATGATGTAGAAACTACCAAGTGGACTTACAAAACTACCGCGGGAGCTGATGTTACAACTACCCTATACACTTATGATTTCAATGGTGGTTGCAGAGCGGCTGATGTTACAAAAACAGTAAACTCCACAAAAACTTACTCTGCCGGCAGCAATTCTTCGATTTGGACTGTAAAATCCATGAGTTCAAGCGAAATGGTAGTTGACTACTCCAGTTCATATTCAAGAACTGGTTCAAATCCATACTCGTACACGAATACCGGTGAAATAACCTACAAGCAAGATTAATTTCGGGAATCCTTCCCATGAAAAAGCCGCCCTTGGGCGGCTTTTTTTGTATTCGTATTTATGATAAAAATCTCTTTTTTCATCCTAATTCCCTATTTTAGCAGCTCTTAAACGAATTTTACATGAAGTTTTCATCATTTGTCCTGATGCTTTCAGTTTGTGCCGCCTTCATTTTATCGGCTTGCAGAAAAGGCCCGGAAGACCCATTGCTCTCATTTCGTTCCAGAAAGGTTCGTTTGAGCGGAGAATGGAAGGTAATCAACAACAACACCAATATCCTCTATAGCAATGTTATCTCCAATGGTGCTACTGAAACCCGGGAATTCAATCTTGGCAGTACGGAGTTCAGCATCACGGGAACAGAAAATTTCAATTTAAAGTTTCCCGTCGACACCACCTTTAGCCACCCCATTACCGGAACTGTTGATGCCCACGCCTTCAGCTTTGATAAAGAAGGCAATTTTACCTACAATTACACTTACAGTTACGAGCAGATTCATCCTGTTCGTGTAAATGGCACTATTCAAACCCAAAAATATACAGTGAAGGAAACTTTACTCAAAAACGGCAAATGGTATTTTGCCGGCAAATCCGGTGATTTTAAAAACAAGGAAAATCTTGTATTGTCTGTTCTAAGTGCAAAAACCAGTACAGAAACCTCTACCACAATCGGTACTGCTCCCACCGAAACAAATATTTTGGAAACTGACAGAAGCTATGCCTTGAATGAGTCTCTTGAAGTTTGGCACCTGATTAAACTCCGGAACAAGGAAATAAAAATGGAAATGAAACTGGACGGACTCAGTTCCGACAAAACTTCAACCATCATCGGAAGCAATTCTCCCGTAATTGTTGAGCCCGGTATAAGCACCGCAAAAGGCAGTGTTTTCTTTCAGCTAAAGCAGTAAATAACTGTCCCTGTTGCACAGGTTCAAGTCCACTTTAAAGCACCATCTCGAAGCGATTGTAGCCCAGCCGCTGCTGGCAGTGTTTTTCTTTTTGCCCTTGTGGCAGAAACCTATCCCTTTGCTTATTCTTCTTTCACTTATTCAGGGATTCAAACAAGTTGATTCCCGGTTTTTCCGCGTAAAAAAAATCACAGCAAGTGCTGTTTGTCTAATCTTATTGTTTTGTCTGTACTTGCTTTCCATATGCTATTCTGATAATAAAATCAGGTCTGTTCAGGATCTCGAAACCAAGCTCTCCCTTCTTTGCATACCCATTGCCCTTTTTACCAATAGAGAGCGATTTGATTTTTCCAAAGCCTTTATTTATTTGCTTGCCGGTTTAACGCTGATGATGACTTTTTGCGAAAGCATGGCTGTTTATCATTATCTGTTAGAGCTATACCAAATTTCGCAAGGAACCGCTGCCCCTTCACCCATAGGATACAATTTGTTTTTTACTTCATACTTCTGTCCTTTTATTCATCATTCTTACCTGTCGCTATATAACCTTGCGGCAGTTTTATTTTTACTGGATGCCATCAGAAGAAAACACATCAAGCTCGATTACAAAATTTATTTTCTTCTGTTCATACTCTCTCTTTTTCAGCTTCAATTGCTTTCAAGAGCAGGAATCATTTTTTATACGGGTAGTATTGGCCTTTTTTTTATCCGCTATTTCAGAGATTTTAAAAAGCAAATCTTGTTTTTTGCAAGTTTGCTTTTATTGTTGGGTAGCATCTCTCAGCTTACTCCCATCGGACTTAAGGTAAGGAATCAGTTTCTGGAAGTTGCCGGCTTGTCGGAGCACAAGCCCATTTCAGGTTCAACGGTTTCTTCGGTTGATGTACGAACACTCATCTGGGCGCGTTCGATGGAATTGATTGGCAATCATTTTTGGGTTGGTACCGGCAATGGTGATTCAAGGGATGCTTTGCTTGCTTCATATCGGGCACACGGGATGAGTGGTGCGCTTGAAAAGCAGCTGAACTGTCACAACCAGTTTCTGGAAACCCAGCTCAGCATTGGCTTGCCCGGATCATTGATCTTGCTTGCATTATTTTTTTTGGGAGTGTACAAGGCCATTTTAAGAACACAATGGGTTTTGGTATTACTGATTCTCTCTGTAGCAGGTAACTATCTTTTTGAGTCCATGCTGGAGGTACAAGCAGGAAGTATTTTCTCTGCTCTTCTCTTCTCATTGATTCCATTGAAATTGGAGGAAGAAGAAGTGTAATCCACTCCCTTCTCATTTGACAAACCTGAAACTAAAAAGCAACAAGATGCAGGGCTTTCTGCATGAAATAACGCTGTATGCCTACCTGTACAAAAAATGACAAGGCAGTGGCAATGGCTGCACCCGCAATGCCGGCATAGGGAACTATTATCAGGTTGAGCAATACATTACTCAGGAAGATAAAAAACACAAACCTTGTTTGCAGGGAGGGTTTGCCATATTGATTAAAAATCATGAGTAAGGCCTGATAGCCTGAGGTGAGCGCATAACAGCCGGTAAGCAAGGAAAAGATCAGCCAGTAGGTATTGTTGTTTTCCTTTATGGAAAATAGCTTGAGAATAAATGGAAAAACAAGAATGGCAAAGCAGGCGGCACCATTGATAAGCATAAATGTGCTGCGCCTGAATTTCCGGATGATCATGGAAACCTTTTTTGTTTTTTTGATGAAACGCAACCTTGCAAGCAGTGGATTAAAAATATTGCGAAGCACTGCAGCCAGCTGCATGAATCCTTCCGCAAAAGTGGATGCAAAACTGTAGATGCCCACACTGGCATCATCAAAGAAAATGCCCAGGATAAACACATCTGCTTTGGTGTTGATATCGAGCAGAAAGTTACCCACAAATGCTTTGTTGCCGTAACGAAAATTGATGCCCAGCCAGTGTCGCATCGAAGCATCTCTTGCAGGAATCTTCATGAAGGGAATGCTGCAAAGAGCACTCACCAGAAAAAGTGTGCCTTCGGTGAGCGAAAAGGAACTGCATAACATGGCAGAATCATTACTGAAGTGTAGGAAAAGAAAAACAAATAGAAACAGTAAACCCATTCTCATGAACTGGAGGATGGCAAAAATCCTGAAGTTTTGAAGTCCGTTGTGATACGAAATGAGAATTTTATTGAGCGTAAAAAACAGCAAGCCCGGGATGGCAAACAGGTAACCTTGTTCTACCGCATCGCTTTTGAGTAAGAATCCAACAGCATCATGTAGCAGCCAGGCTAAAAACACAACAATGATTGAAACCATGGAGCCAATCCCGAGTGCAGAAAATAAAATCTGGCTTCTTGTTTTTTCGCGCCTTGCATACAAGGGAATAAATCTTTGCACCGAGAGATGTACGCCTCCTGCCGCAAGTTGCGACAACATTAAAAAAATGGCATATACTTGGTTAAAAACCCCAAAAACCTCTTCGCCTTTTTCTCTCACTACCATGATGTTGATGAGAATGCCCGTTACCCCCACGAGGGCAAATGAGAGCATATTCCAAACAAGAGAGGAGGGTGGCTTGGGAATTTTCAATATTTGGAGCTTGTAAGAATCAAGGGCAAGCCAATGACCTGCCCATTATATAATCAGCAACTATCGCAGCAATTGGACAAAGCCATTGAGTGATTTTTTGGATCCATCGGCTTTCACTTCATAATTCAACACATAATAGTAAACCCCCGAATCTCCTTTCTTTCCATCCCATCCCTGGGTGGGATCATTCCAGCGAAACACCTCTCTGCCCCAGCGATCAAAAATGATGCATTCAAAATTTTTGATTCCGGAAGGATTGATCTTAAACAAATCGTTTACATTGTCGCCGTTGCCGGGTGTAAACACATTCGGTGGATTTACTTTTGGTGGAAATTCCGGTTTGATGCGAATGCTCGCGGTGTCTTCACAACCCTCACTCAGCCGAACAGTTAGCAGAACTGTGTAAAGCGAATCTGAATTAAAGGTATAAGCAAAATCTTCTGCAGGTGTTTGTGTGTTGCCGCTAAATCCATTGTCTATCTCCCAGGTGTAGGTGATTCCCGGAAGTGAAGGATCAATCAGCGTAGTTGTGTTGTTAAACAGGACATTAAAGGGCACAAATCCAACCAGGCTGTCGGCTGTGAGGCCTGCTGTAAATGGAATCAGAAAATCAATCGTATCACTATCGGTTCTCCTGCATCCATTGGTGCTGTCGGTGATGCTCACGGTGTAAATACCACTCCCCACATTAAACAGTGTATCGTTGCTGTCACCAATGGTATCATTTTGTAAAGCCCTTTTCCATACATACTTAAAAGGCCCACCGGGATTTCCATTCAAACTGTCGCTTACCCATACCCGTCCGTTCTGCAAACTACACCATGCCTGTTTGATAAAACTTTTGCTTCCGATATTGATTTTTTTCACCACGGAAGTCTGGTTGGTGTATGCTCTTCTACAATTGTTTGCATCATTGATGGAATCCAAAGAATAAGTCCCTGCCAGCAACATGTTGCCGTTTATCACATAAGGAGAGCTGCTGACAGGAATTGTTTGAGGACCATTGGGGGTATTCACTCGCACATTCCAAGGGCTCTGTCCTGTGAGCGTAAGAACCAATGTACTGTCGTTTGGACTGCATTTTGTTTGTCCCACACCAAGAATGGGATTGTTGGACAGCACCGCAGTAGGTACTGCATTGATATTGACTTTAAGTGTGTCTTTGTCAACCCCGCAAGCGGTGGTGTTAGAGGTAAAAATAAGAAGAACTTGTCCTGTGTTAATCTCATTTTGCGTTGGGGTATAGGTTCCGTTTAGAGAGGTATTACCCGGAGTAAAAACACCATTGCCGTTGCTCCAGGTACCACCGGTGGAAGTTCCGGCGAGCGTGGCAGTGAATGCTGCATTTCCGCCGGCACAAATATGAACCTGATCAGCAGCAATGTTTACAACCGGAAATCCCTGAATGAAAACCCTCATGGTGTCCTTGTCTGCCTGACAGGTTCCATTTTCAATGGAAGTGGCAATCAGAAAAACCGTATCGCCTTCGCTTTCATTGGGTCCGGGGATGTAGTTTGTGGTGGCTGTTCCGGGGCTTGAAAAGGTACCTTGTCCTCCGCTCCAGGTGGCACCAACAGATGTCCCGCTGAAGGTAGCAAGTAAATTGAGTGTGTCGTTTCCGCATAGATTGCGGTCTATCCCTGCAGACACCTGCGGCACATTGATGCCAAGTCTGGTGCAGTTTGGTGTGCCGGTACAACCGTTGGTTACCAGCGTTACGCAATATAAACCTGTATCTGCAGCAGTAATATTAGGTATAACAGGATTTTGAGAGGTGGAGGTGAATCCGTTGGGACCTGTCCAGGAGTAAGTAGCTCCAGGAATGGTGGGCACATTGATGTTGGCAGAGGAGCCAATACAAACCGGACCACTATTGGTGGGCGGGGGTGCAAAGGAGGAAGGTTGAAAAACAAAGATGGTGGTATCAAAAGAACAGCCTCCGGGGATGCGGATAACACAATTGTAAAGTCCACCGGATAGTCCGCTAAAAAGGGTGTCTGTTACAAAGGTTGTTCCCCCGTCGATACTGTATTCAAAATTGGCCGAATCGGGAAATCCACGCAGGGTGATGCTTCCATTGGCCGTGTCACAATCTGCATCAAGATGAGCAGCTGCGGTGTTAAATTCAATCACATGAACCACCAAACGGGCTATGGTATTGGCTGCCGGTGCGCCATCGTCAGTACCCGTAATATCCATCACTGTGTAACCCTGATTGGCAAGGTTACCTGCTATTTGCAATTGCAACAATGCATTGTTTCCTGGAGTATTGGAAAGAACGGTAATCACATTGCTGTTGGGTGGATCAATGGTTGTTGTGATGGCTGTGTTTTGGCCCACTTCAGGTGCAAGAAAACCCATGTTAATCAAAATGGTATCTCCGGCACATACAGTGAGTGTGTCGCACAAGCCCAAACCGGTAACGATTGGAGCCACATTGTTTGAAAAACAGGTACTGAATGTAAAACTCTGGTTGTCTAACCAGGAAATTCCATCGGGATTTGTTGTGGTAGCAGGACCATCATAATCGCTGCCGGGATGATCGAACCTTCCAAACTGAATAAAGTCCGTCCCGTTTCCTCTGTTGGCTCCCACCGTGGCCGGAACCCCTCCAAAGCCATTGACTCCTTGTGAAGCCCCACCTGTAGTCCACTGCATATCAGCATAACAAAAGCGGACATTATTCCCTTCCGGAATAATTGGATCTGTGCCGTCTGAGATGATGAGCTGAAAATCATTCTTCTTGTCTGCGAGGCTGTTGAAATAGCCCACTTTGTCCCATTTGATGATTACATAATGAGCGGTTCGTCTCATGTAAACCAATCCGGATTGAGGATTTCTCAAATCCACATCTGCCCAAAACGGTGCAATCATTACCGCATCGGGATCGGGGAAACCGGATGCACTATAGGTTCCAACGGATGTATTAAAGGAGATATTTCCGTTGGTATTGATCCAAAAAGTATTGAAAGTATCACCATAGAAGCAAAAGTTGAATGGCAGGTTCATCTGCACAGTGCTGCCGTCGTCGTTGCGGTACTCAGGTGGCTGTCCGATGGTAAACTGAACAATCGTGTCCAACAAGGAATCCACCGGGGTGAAGCAGGAGGCACAAACATTGGAAGTAGCCCAGAAACTTGACTCAAGCATGTTTTTATTGCTTTTGAAAATACCAAAGCGAGGTTCGGCAGGCTGCATGTTCGCTTTTTTCTCAGGACTTGTTTTTGGAAGAAATTGGGGATATAATTTTTCCAGCTGTCCGGAGGCTTTCAGTGCATCGTAATTGCTGATTTGATTAACAGAAACAGGGACTGTTTTTTTGTGTTGTGCCATGTCCTTGATTACTCCCAATTGAAGCAGGAGTAGCATGACAAAATGAAATCTCTTCATGAAGTTCGTTGATTGCTCAGTCAAAATTACAAATTTGATTTAATTCATTGCGGTTTCAGGCTGAATCGCTCATACAAAAATCCCTCTTTGAGCGAGAAGCCCGACATGGATAGTCTGCTTACCTTACATGTGTTAAGAACCCATCGGATGGTAAGCACGGCAAGTACCATCATCTCAGCCCTGAGGGGCATCATGCCGGGCATGGAAAGCCGCTCCGGGTAGGAGGATGAAATGATGTCGTTTTCGACAGCAACAAAATCATGCATATCAAAATCGTATCCCCTTGAAACAAGCTTGTTTTCCGTTATATTCTTCCTGAGCAAGATCATCTCAGCAAGTGTGTCAAATGAACCTGAGGCGCCAATCAGATGATTCACGCCATAAGACTTGCACATGGATGCAACTTCTCTCATATGTTCATCAAGTAAGTTGTTTACTATTGCGATCTCCTCTTGCTTGATGGGGTCGGAGGGCTTAATCAGGCTCATCATCCTGGCCATTCCTACAGGGTAACTGCCTCTCCAATGTATTTGCTCGCCGCTGGAGATAATCAACTCATTGCTTCCACCGCCGATATCTAAAATGAGTGTAGGATAAGCCGGTAGAACGCCGGAAGCGAAAACGCCATGATGGATGAGTTCTGCTTCCCGGGTTCCACTAATGATATCGAGTGGAAATTGTAGTGCATTTTTGCAGTAATCAACCAATAATGATGCGTTGCCTGCGGTACGAAAAGCAGATGTGGCGCAGCCATATAAATTCCTTACCGATTCCGACAAACAGATATGCCGAAAGTTGTTGAGGGCATCGTAGGCTCTTTCTAATGCATCAGGGTGAATATTCCCATTGGGAAATCCATGTTCACCCAGTTTCACCACAAATTTTCCGGATTTAAAAACCATCGGCTTGCTTCCTTCCTTCGCATCTGCCAAAAGGTAATTGAAGGTATTGGTGCCACAGTCAATAATGCCCACCCTCATGTCAGGCCTTGTACTTGATCCATTTGAGCATCTCTCCGAAACTTGGCTTTTTACCATACATCAAAATGCCCGTGCGATAAATTTTTGCCGCCAGAAAATTGATCATCCAAAAGCCGAAAATCAACAAAGCTGCAGAGAGGGCAACTTCCCAAATAGGCACACCAAACGGAATTCTAACCATCATGATAATGGGTGAGGTAAATGGGATGAGTGATAACCAATGTGCAAGTGCACCTTCCGGATTTGAAACAACTGCCTGTGCAGCAACAAATGCGAGAATCAAGGGAAGCGAGATAGGAAGCATAAATTGTTGTGTGTCTGCTTCATTATCAACCGCTGCTCCAATGGCTGCAAACATGGCTCCGTACAAAAGAAATCCTCCCAAAAAATAAAAAGCAAACATGGGAAGCAAAAGGTAAAAGTTGATGCTGCCGATGGCAGATAGGGTGGCACTGTCTTCCCATTGTGAAATCTCCACATCATTTTTTGGCAGATTTCTCTTGTAAACTTCTTCCACTTTATCGGATGAATGATATTCCTGCATCAGGTAGTTGATGGAAAATGTACTGATGCCAAAGGTGAGTAAAACCCATGCCAGATATTGGGTGAGACCCACCAATGCGATGCCGGTGATTTTTCCCATCAGCAGTTCAACAGGTTTTACTGAAGTAACAATCAGTTCAATTACACGGTTGGCTTTTTCTTCAATCACTCCGCGCATCACCTGAGATCCGAATAAAAAAACAAAAAGATAAATCATGCTGCCGCCTAAAAATCCAACCATCAGTTTAACAGCTGTATTTCCCTCCTCTTCGGTTCCATTGTCGTGCATTTTTGTACTCAGTATTTTGATGCTTGTTTTGGTTTGATAGAGTTTTTCCCTTTCAATACCTGAAGCAATCAGTTTTACTTCCTGCAGTCGCTTTCCCACTTGTGTGCGGGTGTAAGAAATGATTTCAATACCCGGTTGTTTCTTGAAAAAAATTTGTGCGGTTTGTCCACTTAAAATATTGGAAGGAATGTAAAGAATCAGGTCATAATCACTCTTAAAAAATTTTTTTTTGGTCGATTCAAGATTTGTATTTACCAGCTTATACAAGCATACCTCACTGGATTCTATGCTGTTGAAGAATACGCCTGTTTCGTCTACCACGGCAATCTGCTGAGGTTCCGGCGGAATCATTTCAATCCAATACCGGCTTAAAATCAAACTTGCCATTAGCAGTGGGCCCAACAGGGTCATGATAAGAAAACTTTTTTTTCTCACCCTTGTGAGGTACTCCCGCTGTATGATCAGAAGAACTTTCGGATTCAACAGGATGAGATTAGAAAAACAACACGCTTTGGTATTTTTCTATATCCTTGGGATGAATACACATCACAGGAATTTGAGCTGCATTGGTAATAAACTGCCGCTCTTCTGTACCAGCAATATATTCATGAACGCCTGGCTCCTGTGTGTTGATCATGGTAATAAGGTCGGCATTAACGGAAGCCGCAAACTGAAGTGTTTGTTTTACAAAATTTCCTTTTTCCGGAAAGACCATGGTTTCACATTCAACCTGATTGATTTTGCATTCATGTTCTGCAAAGGCAAGGTTGCGCTTCACGGTATTCTTTAAAAATTCATCGCTCTCATAGGGAGATACTACATAAATTTTTGAGGAGAAATATTTTGCCACCTGGATGGTGAGGGCCATTTTTTGTTTGGTCTCTTTGGAAAGATCGAAAGGACAGATGATTCTTTTATAGCCTTCGGCAGAAATGTTACGCTGCTGCACGACAATAAAAGGGATTGATGAATTGGTGATGACTTTGAGAGCATGGCTTCCGGTAATGTGTTGCATGCCTTTTACACCATGTGTTCCCATGATGATGTATTTGGTTTTTCTGGCCGCAGCTTCTGCGCCAATATCATCGAAAATATTTCCGGTTTTTACTAATCCTTCCGCTTTAATTCCCTGATCAGTTGCTGCTGATAATATCTTTCCGAGTTTTTCTTCTGCCTCTTTTCTTTGGCTTTCCTTTTCAATGATGTGCAGGACAAGGATGCTGTCTCCCAGATTTTTGGCAAGCACAAGTGCATGGTTCATTGCGCAATCTGCAACCTGGGTAAAATCAGTTGGTACCAGTATCATAAGCTTGTTATATTTACCGGGCTAAGATAGCGATTTTCATGCCAATAATCACCCTCGCTCATATTCAGGAATGCGTAAAACAAGGCAAATGGTTGCCGCTGGCACGCGCAATCTCCTTGGTAGAAAACCAGGTTTCCGGATATGAAAGCCTTTTGCAAGAGCTACCCTCCTCCGGCGGTGCGCATGTGCTTGGCATTACTGGCCCTCCCGGTGCCGGCAAAAGCACACTTGTAAATGCCCTTCTTGCTCACCTACTTAAAAACCCCGCACATCGAATTGGTATTGTCGCCGTTGATCCCAGTTCTCCTTTTAACATGGGGGCTCTTCTCGGTGACCGCATCCGTATGAGTGATTATTTTCTGCATCCCAGGGTATATATCCGAAGTCTTGCCACCAGAGGCGCACTAGGCGGACTTACCGCAAGAATCATTGAGATAACAGATGTGATGAGGCATGCAGGTTTTTCCCACATCCTGATTGAAACCGTTGGGGTAGGACAGAGCGAGGTAGAAATTGCCGGCCTGGCCGATCATACGATGCTGGTGCTGGTGCCTGAGTCGGGTGATGATGTTCAACAAATGAAATCCGGTGTCATGGAAGTGGCGGATGTTTATGTCCTCAACAAATGCGACCGTCCGGGGGCAAGTGTTTTTTTTAAAAATCTTTTGGATATGCTCAGGCTTTCACATGCCGGAATGCAAAAAAAAACAGCCCAGGTTTCTGCTGCACTTCATCAGGGTATTGATGAACTTTCAGTCCTGCTGGATACGCTCCATTCCGAATCCTCCTCACCCGATAAACGAGCACATCTGATGGCAGAAAAAGCATTTGAATGGATTCGTAATAAACGCGTAGAAAATTTATCCAAGGACTCTCTGCACGCAAAAATCCTTGAACAATTAAAGTCCAATCAATTTAATTTTTATCGGTTTTGTAAAGATTTTGTCTGAATTCTGAAAGAGGAGCGGCAGGCCTTTTTTTCTCTTTCTTAAAAGATGTTCACCAGCAATCCTGGCATCACGCCTAACAGGATCAGACCAAGGGTACATAGTCCGAGCAAAAGTTTGTGCGATGAAGAAAGCTGCATTGCAGAAGATGCATCAGGCTCTCCGGTAAACATGGCAATAACGATGCGCAGGTAGTAGGCAATGCCGGCAAGTGAAGCAAGAATAGCAAACAAAATCACATAGACATGTCCGCCCTGCAAAGCTTTGTAAAACAGAAAATATTTACCAAAAAATCCGGCAAGAGGAGGGATACCCGCCAATGAAATCAGTGCTACCGACATGGCAATGGCTGCTGTACGATTCTTTTTAAACAACCCATTAAAGCCTGCGAGTGATTCAGTTCCGGAGGAAAGTGCAACCTGATGTAACAGGGTGAAGGAGATGATGCTGGCAAGAGAATAGGCAGCAGAATAAAAAAGCAGGGCATTGTGCACAGATTCGTTTCCGTTTTTGCCGAGGGACAAAATACTTAACAACATGTATCCTGCATGTGCGATACTGGAGTAGGCAAGCATGCGTTTGATGTTGTCCTGAACAATTGCACTCAGGTTTCCGATGAGCATGGTGCAGGCACATAAAACACCTATCCACTGCATGAAACTACCCGATATCCCGCCAAAGCACCAGGAGAAAAGACGGAAGAAAGCTGCAAAGGCAGCCGTTTTAACGACCGTGGCCATGAATGCAGTTACCGGGGTAGGAGCCCCTGTGTATACATCAGGAGCCCAAAAATGAAATGGGAATCCGGATACTTTAAAGAGCATACCAATACCAACCAGCGTGATGCCTGCATAAAACATGGGTGGATAGTTTCCGTTGTTTGCCTGCACATAGTCAGCGATGGTATGCAGATGAAAAGCGCCGGTTACTCCATAAATCAGGGCTATACCAAACAGAAGAAAGCCGGTAGCGAAAGCACCCATCAGAAAATATTTCAGTGCTGATTCATTTGAGTTTAAACTGTTTTTTCTACTGCCTGCCAGCACATACATGGGTATAGAGAGGGTTTCGATGCCCAGGAACAACATCACCATGTTTCCATAAGTAGCCATCATCACAGCGCCGGTAAGTGCAAACAAAACCAATGCAACTGCATCGGAAATATGTGTTTCAGTTTCAATGTAAGGTTTGGCCATCCAGAACCACAGGATAGTAACCGCGCAAAGAAGCATGGTGAAAGCCATTCCGGGCTTATCAAATACCATCATGTGGTTATGAAAATGAAAGGCCTCTGCATTCCAGTCTTTTACAGCAAAACCAATCACAGCTGCAAGACCAATGAGAATGACAGGAAAAATAAGCTTACGCAGACTTATGATTTCAGAGATGAGGGCAAATACGCCCAGTCCGGATAACAAGATCAGAGATTTCATG
The DNA here is from genome assembly GCA_046297395.1 of Bacteroidota bacterium. Taxonomy (GTDB): domain Bacteria; phylum Bacteroidota; class Bacteroidia; order UBA4408; family UBA4408; genus JBEICQ01. Next base: position 8,229 of record JBKCNM010000016.1, on the reverse strand, counting down.
GAATCAGCGCAGCGTTAAGTTGGGTGATTGTATGGTTTGCAAGAGGTGTTTCACAGAGGGTTCCGAGAGCTCAAGCAATGGCTTGGGATAGATACCTATGAAAAACACCAGGAGAATGAGTGGATATAAAATCAATTTTTCGTTGGAACTGATCTCCGCAAAACCGAAGGTTGCCTTTTGAGGTTCCCCCAGCAAAGCCCTTCTGAACGATCGCAACATATAAACAGCCCCAAGGATGATGGTTACACCTGCAATGCCTGCGAGATAGGGATGGTAGGCATACAATCCGCCGAGGAGTAAAAATTCGCCTACAAATCCGCTGGTCAGGGGAAGTGCCACACTACCCAATAAAACCAGCATGAAAACAGCTGAGAAAATAGGTGATTGGGTGCGGATACCGCCCAGTTCAACAATGTTTCGGGTATGGCTTCGTTGTTCGATGAGTTCAATCAAATAAAACAATGCCACTACAAGAATGCCGTGGCTCAGCATCTGAATAAGGGCACCCTGCAGGGCAGAAGTTTGCAGGGTAAGGATGCCTGCGGCGATTAATCCTGCATGTGAAAAAGAGGAATAAGCAGCCAATCGTTTGTAGTCTTCCTGCATGATAGCTATAATGGCGCCGTAAATAATTCCGATCACAGATAGCACGATGGCTGTGTACCCCCAGTTACTTACACCGAGCGGGAGCACAGGAAGTAACCAGCGCATCAGGCCATAGGTTCCCATTTTAAGCATGATGCCCGAGAGCAACATGGTTCCCTGAACAGGTGCGTCTGTATAGGTATCGGGTTGCCAGGTATGAAATGGGAAAACAGGAATTTTGATGGCAAAAGCAAGAAAAATCAACCAGAACAAAATACCCTGCAAGCCTGCATCCATATTTTTTGAAGCCGTGAGCATGGCTTCAAATGAAAACTGGTGGGGCAGCGGTGTATGCAGATAGATGATGATAAAGGCCAGTAACATGAGCAGTGAACCGCTCATGGTATAGATAAAGAACTTCAGTGTGATGCGCATCCGTTCTTTTCCTCCCCACATCAAACAGATAAAGTAGATGGGGATGAGAGCCATCTCCCAGAAAATATAAAACAGAAAACCGTCGCGGGCAGTAAAAACGCCAACAAGCGCAGCCTGCATCAACATCACAAGCGCGTAGAATCCGGCATTTTCAGAAGCTTTGTCCTTGCCATTGACCAGCAGGATAAAGGGCACCAGCAGGTTGGTAAGCAAGACCAAAATGGCACTGATGCCATCTATCCCTGCATAAAAATGAATGCCCATGGAAGATACCCAGGGCAGGTTAATCACATGTTGTGCTTCATGGGTATGTTTCAGTTGAGAAATCACAAACAATCCCAATAGAAATTGCAACACAGAACCCACCACAGCCATCTGTCGTGCATAAGGAGGACGAAGTAAAAAAATAAGCAGAGAGACAAAAAGGGGCAGGGCAATCAGCAGTCCTGTGAACATAGAGATATTTTAGTGCCGTCAAAAATCATCATTTTACCTGAAATGGTAAAGCATTTATAGCGAAAGTCGGAAATATTCGGTAGCCATTCGTTCCACTTCCCCTCCAATGGCCAATGAGGCAGTGGCTGCCGGACTGGGTGCATTGAGTACATGCAGGGCATTCCCCTTTTTTTCAATTTTAAAATCATCAATCATTTCTCCTTCGGGAGCCAGTGCCATGGCCCTTACTCCGGCCCTGCCGGGGACGATGTCACTCATCTCAAGAGAGGGAATCAATTTGTTGAGTCTTTTCAGGAACAAGCGCTTGGAAAATGCACCCCGGTATTCATCCAGCCCGAAACGCCAGTGCTTGGCAAAAAACTTCCAGGTGCCCCCGAAAGTAAAGGCGTCGAAGGTATCACGCAAACTGAAATCAGTTTTTCCATACCCTTCCCTTTTGAAAACAAACACAGCGTTTGGCCCGCACTCCACTCCCCCGTGAATCATCCGAGTAAAATGCACACCAAGGAATGGGAATTTGGGATTGGGTACAGGGTAAATAAGGTGTTTTACTTTGTGCATGCCGGTTTCAGACAGATCATAATAATCTCCCCGGAAACCCACAATGGCTGCATCACTGGGCGTACCTTCCTTGCGTGCGATTCGATCGCTTTGTAAACCCGCACAGGCTATGATATACTTCCCTTTGTAATTTCCCCTTGAGGTGTGTATAAGGGTATGGTCTGAATGTTTTTCAAAAGCAGTAACATCGGCTCCGGTTTGCACCTGACTCTGCGGAAAACACTCCCTGAATACCTCTGCATATTTGCGTGTAACATCTGCATAGTCTATGATGCCTGTGCATCCTACTCTAATGGCTTTGATTCCCTCACAAAAGGGTTCTATTTCTTTGATCTCATCCGGGCCAATCAGGCTGATGTCTTCCACCCCATTGGCTTGTCCGTGAGAAAATACTTTATGTAAATGATCCAGTTCCGAAGGATCGGTTGCCACAATCACCTTGCCGCAGATATCGTGCGGAATATGATGCTCTTTGGCAAAACGAACAAGTTCCCTCCGCCCTTCCACACAGAGTCTCGCTTTGTATGAACCGGGTTTGTAATAAATGCCGGAATGAATTACACCGGAATTATGACCTGTTTGGTGAGCAGCAAGTTCTTTTTCTTTTTCGAGTACCAGGATTTTTAGTTGCGGATGTCTTGTATTAAGCTTGAGTGCAGTGGCCATCCCAACAGCTCCCGCTCCAATGACAATGATGTCGTATGTTTGGTCCATGTATGGTTTTGTGCGGCGAAATTACTCCTAATCTGAACACATCCGCAAAGGCCTGTTTTGATTCGCCATTTTTATGATGCTGCCTGAGTTTTTCTGATGATTGTGTTCTCCGGCTGTTCATTCAACAAAGGTTAAAACGCTGCTTCTTTGTTTCTCTTCCGTTTAAAAGTCTCCTGTTGGCCATGGAAAGAGCAGCTTTCAGCAAGCCGGATGAAACACTTGGTTTTTGCTTGGCGTTTCCTTCCCCATCCAAAAACATGTTACCCCATGCTCCTTTTTTGATTTTTGATCTCAATTTTCCGTCCCCGAACAAAGAAAATAACTCCCGGACCAAATTGTTTAATTTTTTAGACAAAAGATTAAACACCAAAAAATCCCCATTTTTCGTTTTTCTGCTTAACACAGAGAGTGGATTTTTGCAAATAATCTGTATTAATTTTTTCAGAAAACTAATCAACATAAAACTGTTTAAAACCTGCGATTGTGTTGGTTTTTAGGCAATTGAAACAATGTTTAAAACTATTGACAATTGTTGATTCATCCTACTTGATTGATGACTTCAAAAGTTAAATTTTTGTTACCGTTCATCAGGCATCCCAAACCCAATGAACAAAACACCAAAAACATCATCAACAATACCTCAATAAAGAAAAACTAATATGTACGTAGTTAAGAGAGACGGAAACAAGGAATCAATCAAATTTGACAAAATCACCGCCCGCATTCAAAAGTTGTGCTATGGGCTCGATCCCAATCATGTAAACCCCTATCAGGTGGCCATGAAGGTGATTGAAGGCATTTACGAAGGCGTAAATACACAGGAACTCGACAGTTTGGCTGCAGAAATTGCAGCTTCACTTACCACCATCCACCCTGATTATGCCCTGCTGGCCAGCAGAATTGCGGTAAGCAACCTGCACAAAAGCACCAACAAGTCTTTCTCCAAAACTGTAGAAGCACTCTACCGCTATATTGATCCCAAAACCGGACACAATGCTCCGCTGATTGCAGACGATGTGTACGAAATCATCATGACCCATGCCCAGTTGCTGGATTCAACCATCATATACGACAGGGATTTCGGTTACGATTATTTCGGTTTTAAAACCCTGGAGAGGTCCTATCTCTTAAAAATTAACGGCAAAGTGGTGGAGCGTCCGCAACACATGCTCATGCGTGTGGCTGTGGGCATTCACAAAGAGGATATCGATAGCGTAATCGAATCTTACAACCTGATGAGCGAACGCTGGTTCACCCATGCCACTCCCACGCTGTTTAACGCCGGCACACCAAAGCCACAGATGTCCTCTTGTTTTTTGCTTACCATGAAGGACGACAGTATTGAAGGCATTTATGATACGCTGAAGCAAACCGCAAAAATTTCGCAAAGCGCAGGCGGAATAGGTTTGTCCATCCATAACATCAGGGCTACAGGTTCATACATCCGTGGAACCAATGGCACCTCCAATGGCATCATCCCCATGCTGCGTGTGTTCAACAATACAGCCCGTTATGTGGACCAAGGGGGAGGAAAACGCAAAGGCAGTTTCGCCATCTACCTGGAACCCTGGCATGCAGATATTTTCGATTTCCTCGATCTCAGGAAGAACAATGGCAAGGAAGAACTTCGCACCCGCGACCTTTTTACCGCCCTCTGGATTCCTGATTTGTTTATGCAACGCGTGAAAGAGAATGGGGAATGGAGTTTGTTCTGCCCCAATGAGGCGCCGGGCCTTTCCGACACCCATAGCAAAGCCTTTGAAGACTTGTACCTCAAATACGAGGCTGACGGCCGCGCACGAAAAAAAATCAAAGCACAGGAGCTTTGGTTTGCCATTCTTGAATCCCAGATTGAAACAGGCAATCCATACATGCTTTACAAAGATGCCTGCAATGCCAAGAGCAATCAGCAAAACCTGGGCACCATTAAATCTTCCAACCTCTGCACCGAAATATTGGAATACACCTCTGCCGACGAGGTGGCTGTTTGTAACCTGGCCTCTATTGCTTTACCGAGGTTTGTAAACAAGGGTGAATTCGATTTTCAGAAACTGTTTGAAATCAGCTACACCGTTACCAAAAACCTCAACAAAATTATTGATCGTAATTTTTATCCGGTTCCGGAAGCGCGCTACAGCAATCTCAGGCATCGTCCTATTGGCATTGGTGTGCAAGGATTGGCAGACGCATTTTGTTTGATGCGTATGCCGTTTGACTCCGAAGAAGCAAAAAAACTGAACAGAGAAATTTTTGAAACCATCTATTACGGCGCCATGACTGCATCTAAGGACCTTGCCAAGACGCTGGGTTCTTATGAAACATTCCCCGGCTCTCCTGCATCCAAAGGTGTATTCCAGTTTGATATGTGGGGAGTTACCCCCGGAAATCGCTGGGAATGGGATGTGCTTCGCGAAGAAGTTATGAAACATGGCTTGCGCAATTCGCTTTTGCTCGCGCCCATGCCCACTGCCTCTACAAGCCAGATACTCGGAAACAATGAGTGCTTTGAACCTTTTACCAGTAATGTATACACAAGAGGAACACTTAGCGGAGAGTTTATCATCGTTAATAAATACCTGCTCAAGGATCTGGTGAATCTTGGTTTGTGGAACGAAAAGATGAAGAATAAAATCATCCTCAACAATGGCTCCATCCAGCAGATAGACGAAATTCCTCAAAACATCAAAGACCTTTATAAAACGGTTTGGGAAATCAAACAAAAAACAGTGATTGACATGGCCGCTGAGCGTGGTGCCTATATCTGTCAGTCGCAGTCACTCAACCTTTTTATTCAGGATCCAAGCTTCGGTAAACTCACCAGCATGCATTTTTATGCCTGGGAAAAAGGCCTCAAAACCGGCATGTATTACCTGCGTACCAAAGCAGCAGCAGATGCTATCAAATTTACCGTAGAACAACACGCTGCCGAGGTGCCAAAATCAAATGAGAAAACAGAATCCCGCGAGCCCCTTGCAGAAAATCCTACGCATACAACAGGAGATGCCTCTCAGCAAGACTTATTCTCTATCCCTGTCAATCAGTCGACCATGTTACAGGCTCCGGACGAAACAGAAAACCTCGCCATGGCTCAGATTGCCTGCTCTCTCGACAATCCCGAAGGTTGTGAGATGTGCGGCAGTTAAACCGGGTTCTTTTAATTGATTGTTACAAATCGCCTACCCTCAAGGGTGGGCGATTTTGTTTTATACCCTCCAACAGCCTTTGCCCGGATACCTGAACAGCATCTCAGCGCTCAGGCGTGACAAAAGTCCATGCAAGACAAAACAGCAGAAGCCGCTTTCCAAAAAATTGATTTTTGCAAGGGGTATCCACAGATAGGTATTTTCAAAAATTGTTTTGCTTTGTTGAATGAAAAACAAGGAGATGAGCATGTCTGAGATTTTCCAACCGAGAGTCCAATGGTTTGTTTTTCTTGCCTTGGGATTTTTTTTTCTCATCCGCACTTTTAATTATCATTCCTCAGTATTCGAGAACTATAAAAAAGCTATTTATGCTGACGCAGCCGGGTATTATGTTTACCTCCCCTGCACCTTTATCTACGGATTCGCAAACGACAACATGCCGCAGCATCTCTTGCCATTGCTGGGCAATGGGTTTGTGGTAAAGGAGGGCAAAGTGATCACCAAATACCCTTATGGTGTGGCACTGCTCAATGCCCCGGCGTTCTTAGCCGCCCATGCCTTTGCCCTCGTCTTTCGGTGTGAGGCCGATGGTTTCTCAGAGGTGTACCAACTGGCCATAGGCCTCTCAGCGATGCTCTACCTCTACGCCGGTTTGTTTTTTCTTTATCGTTATCTCAGGTTTTTTTTCTCCGGAAGAATCATCTTTATCGGACTGCTTTTTCTGCTGTTTGGTACCAACCTGTTTTATTATGCCATGTACGCACCGGGGATGTCGCACATCTATAGTTTTTTTCTTTTTTCACTGCTGCTTTTTCTGCTGCATTCCTATCTGCATCATCCTGCATCGCGAAATAATCCACGATACTTTGTCGGCATGCCGATTGTGGTTTCCCTGATTTTCATTGTAAGAAACCTCAATATCATCTTCGTCCCTTTTGTATTTGTTTTTTGCTTTTTTCCTTTGGTCGGGGTGCGTGCAAAGTGGCCTACATTATCTCAGGCAGGGCGTTTGATATCCTATGCTTCCCTGTGTATCCTGTTTGTTTTTCCTCAACTGCTGTATAACCAATTTGCCTATGGTCATTTTTTTGTGAACACTTATGCAGATGAGTCTTTTCTTTACCTCGATTCGCCCAAGCTTGCCGAATTGTGGTTTTCCCCGCTCAATGGAATGTTTTTATACAATCCCTTGTTGCTTATTGTTGTTGCTTCCTCCTTGCATCAAATTTTTAAAAAAAAATACATTGCATTTTTTAGTCTTGCCTGCTTCCTCCTTTTCAGTTATCTCTATGCTTCCTGGTACTCCTGGTTTTTAGGTTGCGCATACGGATGCAGGGCGGTAATTGATATTCTGCCGCTCTTGAGCTTGCCTTTTTTTTCGCTTCTGTCAGGGATTTCGGGCACAAGAAAAAAGACAATGGTTTACGCATGTCTTTCGCTTTTCCTGCTCATCAACCTGAATACCCTTTCTGCATTTGATTATTGCTTTAACGGAAAACCCGATTGGGATTGGTTTGAGTTTAAAAAAAATGTGGGGGAGGGAAAAATCATGAAAACAATCTTTGGTAAAAACCTGATGATTGATTTGCAGGACCACGAAAAAGCAAGGATTAAAACCCTAACTGGAGCCTATCTGCTCACAGATTCCCGAAGCCATGTCCTGGTTGCAAGACATGTTTCCCCTGAAAAGTCAGAAGTTTTCAGCATCATCAGGGTGGATGAAAAAGGACGCGTGCTGGTAAAAAATGCCGAAGGATATTTTTTCAGCGCAGATGGAGAGAGGAACGACAGCATCACTGCCAACCGAAAAAAGATTGGCACCTGGGAAATTTTTACCATTCACCGCTACGGTGGTGATACCATTGCCTTGGAATCATACCATGGAAAGTTCGTGCATGTGCAGGACGAAAACCCTTCTTATCTGCGTGCCTTCGGCGATCAAGCCGGTAAACAGGAAAAGTTTCTTTTGGAAAACCCCTAAAGAAAATAAACGCACACTATTTTACCCCGACTTAGAGAAAACATAATTCTCTGAATAAGCCGGTGAGGAATGGATTATTTCTTGGGAGCAGGAGCGGCTTCTTTTGAAGGAGCAGCATCAACTGACAGGCCCAGCTTTTTCTTTACCAAGGGCATGATGTCGTCAGCGGGGTCATTGTAAAGCACATATCCTGAGCTCGTATCCAGCACTTGTTTGTACCCGTTTTCTTTCGCCACTTCTTCAATCGATTTTTTAGCCTTTTTAATCATTGGCTCAAGCAGTTCGTTTTGTTTTTTCTGAAGAGATTCCTGCGCTGTTTGCTGAAAATTCTTGATGCGTTCTTCCAAATCGGCC
>JBKCNM010000015.1:0-9042 GCA_046297395.1 Bacteroidota bacterium | reverse complement strand
GGACAAACAAGTAGTACCGGGAGCATAGCATCTGCGCAGGCATTTCAAGCTTCATATAACGATCAAACTGACGGTTTTTTGGCCCGTTTTGCAAGTTGTCAGCTCCCCTTACCAATCATTAATGCTGATAGTACGGTTTGTGCAGGTGGAAGCATCAACCTGAATACCCCAAACATTCCCGGAGCTACCTATACCTGGACAGGTCCTAATGGCTTTACCTCCTCCCTGCAGAATCCTGTGATCACAAATGCCACTGCAGGCTCTGCCGGTACTTATTCACTCCTCATCACCCTTGGTGGCTGTTCATCTCTGCCTGCAACTTTTGCTATCGCAGTTAAACCTCTTCCTACCGCTTCTATCAGCACAGCTAATGTTGTTTGTGCAGGTACATCTCTTTCTTTTGCAATTTCTGCTTCCTCAACAGTGAGTACTTATGCCTGGAATTTTGATGACAACCAATCAGGAACCCAAAATACTTCCACTCAATCATCACCAAGCCATGTTTTTAATCTCCCGGGTAATTATCAGGTTGAAGTAATCCTCACCTTCGATTGTTTAACAGATACTTTTTCTACACCGGTAGTGGTGTCATCTCGTCCCGCTGCAACAATCACTTCCACACCTTCCCGTTGCAATTCCAATAATGGCACAGCTTCTGTTACTGCAAGCGGTGGATCCGGAAGCTACACATATCTTTGGTCTAATGGTGCAACCGGAATTTTTGCAACCGGACTGGCAGAAGGAAGTTATACTGCCATCGTAACCGACCAAAACGGTTGCAAGGATACCTCGCAGGTTAATGTAAGCAGCATCCCGCCCGCCCAAGTATTGGTGGCTGCTACAGATACCCTCATTCAACTGGGTGATTCAGTAAGGATTGCCGTAACTGGAGGAGTAGATTTTACCTGGACACCAAACACAGGATTAAATTGTACTGATTGTCCGAATGTAATTGCATCACCCCTGAAAAACACCACCTATTTCGTTACCGGAAAGGACACCAATGGTTGTGCTTATTCCCGATCTGTAACCATCGTGGTGGAAATTGTTTGCAACGAACTTTTTGTACCCGATATTTTTTCACCCAACGGAATAGGGGATGTAAAAAATGAAAAACTATGCGTGTATAGCAACTGCATCAAAGAAATTACCTTTGCCATATACAACCGATGGGGAGAACAGATTTTTTTTACCAATGACAAGAATCTCTGCTGGGATGGCACACTCAACGGCAAAGAATCGATGACAGGGCCATATGTCTATCGTTTATATGTTGAACAACTCGATGGTCAAAAAATTGAAAAATCAGGTAACATCACCCTCATAAGATAAACACTATAAAACATGAAAAAAACAAATCGTTTAACCCTTCTGCTTAGCTTTTTTGCATGCCTCGGATATGCTCAAGACATGCACTTTTCATTCGCTGAGATGACGCCTCTCTCTATCAATCCTGCCCTCGCAGGTGCAAATTATGAAATGGAAGGCATGCTAAATTACCGCAACCAATGGTCGAGTCTTGGCGCTCCTTACTCCACTGTAAATGCAGCTGTTCACGGGCGTGTGAGCAATACCACAAAAAGACCCTCCAACTGGCTTTGCATGGGTCTGCAGGTAACGGCCGACAAAGCAGGTGCACCCTCAATTTCCAACAATGGCATCTCCCTGAGTATTGCCGATCAAATAAAAGTTGGCAAGTACTCAAGAATTGGTCTCGGATTGCATGCCGGATTCGGACAGCGTTCACTCAGGGCCTCCGAAGGAAGATGGGGCAACCAATATGACGGTGCCAAATACAACGCCTCTATCCCCAGCGGTGAAGGCAGCCTGAATATCTCCAAAAGCTATCCCGATATCGGGGTAGGTGTGTTGTACTCTTACCAAAAAAGAAAAGGTGCATTCGTGGGCAGCATCGATAAATTAATCAACATCGGATTCTCTGCCTATCATGTGAACCGTCCTGATTTTGGATTTTTACAATCAGAAAATGCCAAATTGCCCATTCGTTTCACCTTCTTCTCTAATGCAGAGTTTGCCATTAACAATGGGGGAGGAGCCCTGATGCCGGCCGTATATATCTTCCGCCAGGGTTCATTTTCGGAATACCTGTTTGGTGGATTTTATAAATACAAGGTTATCAATGCAAGTAAATACACAGGTTTCGTAAAACCCTTCTCCATTTCTTTCGGTGTGTTTGGACGAGCCAACGACGCTGCTGTTATCAAAATCCTTGCAGACTATTACAGATATTCCTTAGGATACTCCTTTGATGTAAACACCTCAGGCTTGTCCACCTTCACCAGGGGCAGGGGAGCACATGAAGTGGTGCTTCGGTTTGTGATGATGTAATCGGTTTTTCTATCACCTGTTAGCAACTCTTTTCATTTCGGTGGAAAGAGTTGCTTAGTTTTGGATATGTCCTCCTTCAACGGTCTTTCCGAAAGCCATGCCAAAGAATTGCTTCTCACACATGGTTATAACGAATTGCCGGAAACAGAATCCAGGCACATTACCGAAATTATTCTTGAAGTTCTCAGGGAGCCCATGTTTATCTTGCTCCTTTCCTGCGGTATCGTGTACCTTCTTTTGGGCGATTATGCTGAAGGCATCCTCTTGCTTTGCTGGATTTTGGTCATCATTTACATCACCATTTACCAGCACCGAAAAACAGAAAAATCGCTTGGTAAACTGAGGCAGATTGCCTCACCCATGTCAACCGTGATGCGCGATGGAAAAGCCTGTAGGATTGCCGGAAGAGAGTTGGTGCCTGGCGATATTATTCTCGTACATGAAGGAGAACGCATTCCTGCAGATGCCCATTTATTAGAAGCTCATCAACTCATGGTAGATGAGTCTATGCTCACCGGTGAATCCATTCCTGTTCTGAAAGAGATGACCCCAAACAGCTGCGATGAATCTTCACTGTTCGGCGGAACCTTAGTGGTATCAGGCAAAGGGATGGCAAGGGTAAATCTCACGGGGATCCATACAAAAATGGGAAAGATTGGTCAGGCACTTAAAACGATTGAAGAAGGAGAAACACGGCTGCAGAAGGAAACCCGCTGGTTGATTAAGCGTTTGTTTCTGGGAGGTATCCTGGTGAGCCTTGCCGTTGCAGCTGCTTTTTATTTTACAAGAGGCGATCTCCTGCAATCTATCCTTCATGGATTATCAGCAGCAATGGCGCTGCTCCCCGAAGAATTTCCCGTGGTACTCACCATCTTTCTCACACTCGGTGCATGGCGACTGTCTCAAATAAAAGTACTCACCAGAAAACCTTCGGCCATCGAAACGCTGGGTTCCGCAACCGTGCTTTGTAGCGATAAAACCGGAACCATCACACTCAATCAAATGCAGTTGGGCGCACTCAGGCCGGCAGATTTCCCCACCAAAGTTGTAAGTGAATCCCAAAAGAAAGAAATGGAAAAGGAATTGCTGCAGGTGCTGTTTCATGCCTCTGCTGCACTTGTTATCGACCCCATGGAAAAAGCGATTGCCGATGCCTTCCGCAACAGCAACCTCACTTCCGATGACATAGGTTTACCCATTCGTGAATACCTGCTCGAAAGCAAACTGCCGGCCATGTCCCGTGTGTTGCAAAGCAAGGAAGATGCCCTGGCAAAAGTGTTTTGTAAAGGCGCACCCGAAACTATTTTTACCCTCTGCCAACTAAGTCCCGAACAAGTATCGTATCACACCTTGCATGTAAAACAGCTGGCAGCTGATGGCTACCGTGTGCTCGGCGCAGCAAGGGCTTTGGTAGATGCAAATCAACTGCCCGACAAACAAAATGATTTCTCTTTCTCTTTCGTTGGTCTCGCCGGATTTGTCGATCCACTGCGAGAGGGTGTGACTGATGCCGTAAGGGAATGTGCGGAGGCAGGAATAAAAGTCATCATGATTACCGGTGACTTTCCGGAAACAGCCTTGCATGTGGCCGAAAAAGCAGGACTTGCCCATCGGGGAAAGACCATCACCGGCAGCATACTCCAAAACCTGTCGGCCGATGAACTGGCCTCACAGAAAAAAAACACGGCTGTATTTGCGCGCATTGTGCCCGAACAAAAGCTTAGGATTATTCAAGCACTCAAATCCAACGGCGAAGTGGTGGCAATGACGGGCGACGGTGTAAATGACGCTCCCGCCCTGAAAGCAGCCGACATCGGTATTTCCATGGGCATCAAAGGAACAGATGTGGCCAGAGAAGCTTCCTCCTTGGTTTTGCTCAACGATCATTTTGCATCTATTGTAGAAGCCATCAAATCAGGCAGACGCATTTTCGACAACCTGCAGAAAGCCATGGGGTATATCATTTCCATTCATGTGCCCATCATCGGATTTGTACTTATTCCGGCCTTTTCTCCCGCATTGCCGGTTCTTCTCCTTCCACTTCACATTGTGTTTCTCGAATTGATTATTGATCCTGTTTGCTCAACAGCTTTTGACGCCGAGCCGGCCGAAAAAGGGTTGATGAAACGCCCCCCAAGAGCGCGTGATGAGGTGTTTTTCAGCGTGCAGAAAATCTTCCTCAACTTTGCCAAGGGCTTATTGATGCTGGCCGCCGTGGCCGCTGTTTATTTCTATGCTGTAAGCAAGGGATATCAGGCCTCTCATGTAAAATCCCTGGCTTTTTCTACCCTTATCTATTGCAATGTTTTCTTTAGCCTCTCCTCGCTTTCAAAAACCCGCCTGTTCTTTCACTCGTTGTCAACACCCAATCCCGCAGCCATTATTATCTCCCTGGCTGCCTTCCTTTTTCTTTTTCTCTCGCTTCGCCTGCCTGCGATTATCAACTTGTTTGGATTTTGTTTTTTACCGGTAACCGAAATCCTGCTGGCCTCTGTACCTGCCTTGTTTCTCTTGCTGCTATTAGAAACGCTCAAACTTCCTGCCATTCTTCATGTGCGCAACAAGCTCAACTGATGGCCTTTTCCTCAAGGTACAGGACAAGCTGATGTTCTCACATTCATTTTGTCTTTTGTCAGGAATGAGTAGATTAGCATCTCATTCTTTCCCTTATGAAAAAATACCTGCTACTCCTTCTGCTCGGACATTGCTTGGTTCAAGCAAAAGCTGCCACCGGTGACAAATACACGGTGATTACCCACAACAATGTCACCGTGGTAACCAATCCTTCTACCGGTGCCAATGAATACAAAGCCTGGGGCCTTTTCCCCTCTGTTAGCACCAAATACAGAAAAGTAAGTGTAAATATGGCATACAAATGCCCTCCCGGAATGATCTGTGGAGAATGGGATTACATCGACAGACTCATGCTCCGCAGAAAAGGCGGCTCATCACAAGCCTCCCAAGACATTGAACTGGTAAGATATATTACGCCTTACGGACTTGGCTTCCAACCCTCCTGGTCATTCGATTGGGACATTGACATCACCGATTTCGCCGATTTCTTTCACGACTCTGTAGAGATTGGCTACATACACACCGGCTATGAAACCAATGTGGGCAGGGGATGGCAGGTGAAACTCACCTTTACGCTCACCGAAGGCACGCCGGTATGTGAGCCGCTGGGCTTTCAGAAATTATGGTCCGGATCTTATCCTTATGGCAGCGCTACCTACAGCATCAACGATAGCCTCGCAGTGCAAAATGTATCAACAGATAACAATACTGAACTCCTTACTTTCCGTCTCAACCATACCGGACATGGCAGCGATGCATCAGGATGCTCCGAGTTTTGCGACAAGTACCGCATCCTGCACTACAATGGCAGTCCTGTTGATACCGTAAGACGCTGGAGAAAATGCGGCGACAATCCGCTCTTTCCTCAAAACGGTACTTGGGTGTACGACCGTGGCAACTGGTGTCCGGGTGCATTGGTCTATCCCTATGAAAAAACTTTTCCGGTGAGCGCTGCCGGCAACCACAGCTTCCGCATCAGCATGGAACAGCACAGTGGGGATGGTTCAGCCAGAGAAGATATCTCCGCCTATGTTTTCAAACAAAAAAAGCCGACCACCATGAATGACATCGCGCTTGTAGAAATCATCAATCCCACCTCCAAAAAAGTATTTCTGCGCGACAATCCTTCCTGCATGAATCCCCGCATCATCCTTAAAAACATGGGCAAAAACCATATCGAGCAGGTAAACTTCCGATATTACCTGCAAGACCAACCCGAATTCATCTATCATTACCATTGCAGCATTCCCAGCCTCACCACCGATACCGTTGTGCTGCCCTATACCCTCGTTCCCAATATCACCGACCAGGTATTTACTGTGTTTGCTACTTCAGTAAACCAACAAACACCCGGCTATCCCTACGATGACACACTCACATCCGTAACCAATATCACCGGCAACCAAATCATGGCAGTGAATGATACCAGCCTTGTATTGTACATCAAAACCAACAACGAAGGGCAGGAAGTGGGCTACAAAGTCTTCGACGATGAAGGCAACATCCACTACCAGCGAGATGTGGGCAGCATGCTCAACAACACCGTGTATGCCGATACATTTAACCTGTTTCCGGGCTGCTACCGGATTGAGGTATATGATGTGGACGAATACGGTGGCGACGGACTCGGCTTTTGGGCAAATAGTGCAGGAGGTAGCGGGCAATTGATGCTCAAAAGAATCAATGGAATCCTCATCAAAAATTACCCAAAAGATTATGGTTCCCTTACCAGGATGAATTTAACCGTAGGTTATGTTATTTCAAATCCTCCCATTGACATGGGCATCAAAGAACCGGAGCATCTTTTGGAAGCCAATATTTTTCCGAATCCTGCTTCTCAAACATGTACGATTGACATTGCCTCCTCCGAGTTCGAAAACATAAGTCTCGAAATCTCCGACATGAATGGAAAAATTGTCTACACCTCCGCCCAGTCTTTCAGTCCCGGCTTCCGCTGTGTGGTTCCGTGTGCTCACCTTTCCAGAGGCCTTTATATGGCAAGGATTATTGGTGAACACAAAACCCTGCAACGCAAAATTGTGCTTCACTAACCAAGTGCATCTATCTTGTTAGGCATCGGAGATACCTTTTTGTTTTTTGCACTCGCACTGGGTTGTGAGGTATTGGGAACAATTGGTGGATTTGGTTCCTCCTTGTTCTTTGTACCTGTAGCCGGATTCTTTTTTGATTTCCATACCGTGCTGGGCATTACAGCCCTCTTGCATGTATCCAGCAACCTCTCTAAAATCGGGCTTTTCCGACAGGGATTTTCCAAAGACATCATCCTCATGATGGGATTGCCTGCCGTGCTGGCTGTGATCTTGGGTGCATTTGCCACACGCTATGTGCAAGCCGATGCCCTCGAGTGGGTGCTCGCTGTATTTCTCATACTTCTGAGCGGAGGTTTGATGTACTTCAACAATTTTAAGCTCCGGCAAAACCCTACGGTACTTGCAGGAGGTGGATTGCTATCAGGATTTTTAGCCGGTCTGCTCGGCACGGGTGGCGCGGTGAGGGGAGTGGTACTCACTTCCTTTGGCCTCGGCAGCGATGCCTTTATTGCCACCTCTGCCTGCATAGACATGGGTGTAGACAGCAGCCGGCTACTCATCTATTTCCTGAATGGATTTGTGAGCACAGAGCAGTTAAAACTCATTCCTCTGCTGTTCTTTTGTGGCTTTGCGGGTTCCTGGCTGGGCAGGCAATTGCTTAAAAAAATTCCGGAAACAAATTTTCGTACACTGGTATTGTTGTTGGTTATGGCAACAGGCATCAGTGCCCTGTTTACAAAAATTCTTTAGGGGGGATTTTGATTTTTGATTTCCCTTCGTACATTTGAAAAAATAATTAAAACATGAAAACCAATATTCTATTGATTACCTTCTTCACAGGCATTTCTTCCCTCGCATTTTCTCAGCAGGCCACAGTAGCAGCAGGTGGTGTAGCAACGGGCTCAGGCGGTTCTGTTTCATATTCCATTGGGCAGGTTGCTTGTTCGGCAGTATCCGGAACTACCGGTTCCATCATTCAAGGCGTGCAGCAGCCCCATGAACTGCTTATTACCAATATCAAAGAAACCTCAAGTTCATTCGATGCTTCGGTTTATCCCAATCCTGCAGCAGAGAGTATTCGTATCTCTCTTGGAACCGATCCCACAGAAGCCATGCAATGCAACCTTTACGATATGGCAGGCAAGCTTGTAAGCACACATCGTTTATCGTCCCGTCAGTTGGAGATGAACCTTGCTGAATTGCCGGTGGCTGCTTATACCTTGCAAATCAGCAACAGCCAAAGCACACTCAAAACATTCAGAGTGGTGAAGAAATAACACCTCATGTAAACGACAGGAAGGCCGGTGCAATCACCGGCTTTTTTTGTGGTTTTTTTTGGGCGTATCCCGGCAGGCAAAGCCTTGCCGGGTCGGGCTTCCCGCTCAAACTTTTTTCCAGGCAAAAAAGTAACCGCTGCAATCCCTTACGCAAGGCCGCGGAGCAAAGCTCCGCGGGGGGAGAATGCCGAATGCAGAAAGTAGAATGTTTGAAAGTTGAAAGTTGACCTTCGCTGAATAGCGTTGAACATGTTACTTTCTGTTTTGCGTTGGGATGAGTTTTTTGAGTGCGTGTATTTTTTTATTGGCCCAAATGGGGCTTTGCCCTGCAATCGAAATTTTACATAAATAAAATGTATGGATTCATGCAAAGCATATTCCCTCCCCCTTGTGCGCTTGAGCGTGCGTAAGCGAAGGGGGAAAGGCGGAAAACATACAAGAGCTGAAATTATTTGTGTTGTTTTCCCTTGATATAATTGATGTATGAAGCTATAGTTTTCCGGCAGGGGGATGACAAAGGCCTGCTGTTAAAAATTAGGAAAAACATTCCACATTTCGAGGTCATCTCCACTTTAGTAAATGTTTGCTGAATCTCCTTCCTGATGATAGTGTCTTCCTTTGCTGGCGGGAATTTCGGGGGGCGTTTTTTTTCAAGGTTATTTCATAAGCAATTTTGCAGTTATGAAAATTGCTTTGGTGGAAATGAAAATAGGTAAGGCTCATGTCCACCCACAAGGGGGAGGGATGTGGGCTTCGGTTTTTTGATTTGGGGGGTTTGTTATCTGCTTTTC
>JBKCNM010000014.1:0-4091 GCA_046297395.1 Bacteroidota bacterium | reverse complement strand
GCCCACCGGAAATGCTCCTTTATGCCGTGCATATCCACCTGTGGACAATGGCACGAGGTATTGTCCCAGAATTGTAACTGTGATGAACAATACTTCTCCCATCGGAGAATGGAAACCCAACTATGCCCGTACACTTAAATTCAAGTTAACTGCCCGCGACAACAGGGCAGGAGGTGCCGGGGTAGTAAACACCCCAACTCCTCTAACAGTTCAGATTGTGAATACCCCCGATACTTTTAAAGTAACTTATCCGAATTCCACCGGAATCAGCTGGCAGGGTTTAAGCAGTCAAACCATTACTTGGAAGGTGGCAAATACTACGGCTGCACCTATCAATAGCCAAGCAGTAGATATTTTTCTTTCAACAAATAATGGAGCATCATTCCCTGTTCAGCTGGCCGGCAATGTGCCCAATACCGGTTCTTATGTCATTGCTGTACCCAATACGCCATCAACCTCATGCAGAATCATGATTGTTGGAAATGGAAATATTTTCTTCGATGTAAACGACCGCAATTTCACCATCACCTCCAATCCGGCAGGAATTACTTCACTCAATTGTGCAGGAGCCACTGTTAACGGACAATTGGTGGCAAATCAAAGCACGAGCGGGGTGGTGCTCTCAATACCATACACAGGTGGACAATCAGGAAGTTTTGCCGCTCAAAGCATCTCTTCCACCGGTGTAACGGGACTTTCTGCAGCGTGTCCGGCAGGTAATTTTGCGAATGGTTCAGGAAGCCTGAGCCTTGGTGTTTTCGGAATCCCTTCAGGCATGGGCGATGCAAATTTTCTTATTGCCATTGGCGGACAAAGTTGCACGGTTACTATCCCCATTACCACTGCAGCAGGATTTTCACGAATAAACACGGATACTGAGTTAAAAATTTACCCCAATCCCAATTCCGGTAGTTTTGTGTTGGAGTTTGAAAATCCATTTTCGGGATCTGTTAATATTGAGATTTTTGATGTTCTCGGACAATCTGTTTTTCAAACTGAGATGCAAAAAAATGGACGAAGAGTGGCCATGCCTTTGCAAGTTGCAAATCTTTCTAAAGGCAATTATATCCTCAGGGTAAGCCATAAAGAATTTGCATCCTACAGAAAATTTATAAAGGATTAGACAAGAAGATGATTTGAAGAAGGGAGGGCCGCAAGCCCTCTTTTTTTTACATAAGCGGAAGAATTGTTCTGAACCCCCTCGCTGCATAAAATGACTGTGCGCCGTTGTGGTAGATAAACACATGGTTGTATCGTTTGTCGCCAAAAATAGCTCCACCCATATCCCTAATTTCTTTGGGCGTAAGAAGCCAGCTGGATGTTTTTGTATCAACATCTCCAAGTGATTGCAAGAGCCGATAGGTATTTTCATCCATCAGCGAAACACCTGCAGCATTCGCCATATCCATCACATTGCTTGAAGGCACAATCTCTTTACGAGAAGCCATGGCTTTTGCATCATAGCAGAGACTTCTTCTGCCGGAAGGACTCTGCTCGGAAAAATCCGCAAAAGCAATCTGAGGAACAGCGCCCGGAAGGGGGAGTATATCAGGTTCTCCGCCTGTTTCCTCCATAAATTGGAGCGAAGAAAGTTTGACGGGCTCTGCTTCAATTGCATGCAGCACCTCCTTCCAAGATACATCAGGGTGTCTGTGCATATGTGTGTTGAAGCGCTTCTCGAGGATAAGCAACAATTCCCTGCCGGACTTTTTGTTGGAGTTTTTCACGATGCAATGTAAACTTATTGCTTGAAATTGTACAAAGGATGATTTTCGAAAATAAATTTCTCAATTTGGCTGCGAATAAAATCTGTAAACATGATAGACCTGAGAAGTGATACTGTAACAAAACCCTCTCCCGCAATGCTGGAGGCCATGATGAATGCGCCTTTGGGTGATGATGTGTTTGGCGAGGATCCGAGCATTCTGTCTCTTGAAGACAAAGTGGCCGGACTGTTTGGAAAAGAGGCCGCACTCTTTTGTCCTTCCGGGACAATGGCCAACCAGATAGCCATAAAAATACTTACCAATCCGGGGGAGGAACTTATCTGCGACGAAAATTCCCATATCTACCAGTACGAAGGCGGGGGCATTGCCTTTCACTCGGGCGTACAGGTAAAATTGTTGCAGGGAGATGCAGGTCGCATCAGTGCTGAACAGGTTGCAGGTGCCATACAACCTGAGGCAGACTGGTTGCCCAGGACATCGCTTGTTTGTTTGGAAAACACCGTAAACAAAGCAGGAGGCAGTGTGTATACTTTTGCTCAGATGGAGAGTATCTCAACGCTCTGCAGAAACAAGTCACTGGCTCTACACATGGATGGGGCACGCATTTTTAATGCCTTGCTGGTATCAGGAGATGCGCCCGAGAAAGTGGGCAGCCTCTTTGATACACTTTCTGTTTGTTTTTCCAAAGGCCTGGGTGCACCCGTTGGTTCAGCATTGCTTGGCAGCAAACAGGTGATTAAAAAAGCAAGAAAAGTTAGAAAGCTTTTTGGAGGCGGGATGAGACAAGCCGGTATTCTTGCAGCAGCAGGTATTTTTGCGCTCGACCACAACATATCACGATTGACGGAGGACCACCGGCATGCGGCCATGCTTGCAGAAGCAGCCATGGCTTGCAGGCATACAGAAAATGTACTGCCGGTGCAGACCAATATTGTTATCTTTTCATTAAAGCCGGAGATACCCGCTTCTGTATGTATTGAAAAATTGAAATCCTTGGGAATTCTTTGTGTGGGTTTTGGCGGCAATCGCATACGATTGGTTACTCATATGGATGTGGGCAAAGAAAAAATTGAGGAAGCTTGCCATGTACTCTCAAGGCTTTCATGCTGAGGAGTAATCCGTATGCCGGAAATTGAAATGGACTTTTTAGCTTAGCATGCAAACAAGGGCTGAGTCAATGTGTTTTTTTGTGTTTGTTTTAAATTTTAGATGAAATAAAATGCCGGATGTACAAGCGATTAAATCCGGCTTCTTGCTTACTTCGTAATCCTTTAGAGCCTGTACGATCTGGCTTTCTGTGAATCTTGTCTTTTTCATTTGACTGATTAAGATGAATGGTTATTGTCCACTTTTAATCAGTCCGGTTTTTGGGGAGAGTTACACTTGAGCAGTAATTTTGCGAGCGGGGTGGGAAGCACCGCTTCCCCAAAAAACCGAGAGAAAACCACAAACAAACCCAATAGCATCAACATGCTCTATTCAATTGCTAATCCAACAATTACTCCAGCCTCTCCATTCGCTGAAATTTAAAAATCATCACTCCCGAAATTCCCGCCGGCAAAGGAAGACAACGAAAATAATATGCTCAAAGAGAGATTCGTTTAAAAACCAAGACCTCTTCACTAACCGGCCTAAAAGATTTCAACCGCGTACCCAGCCGGCAAAACCATTTTTAGTGATACACATAGCCTCAGGTTGAAACATAAAAAAGCCTTATTTCTTTTCACCATACTCTTTTTTAAACCGTAAGTTGTACTCCTCATATTCTTCCTTGGTCAAATCCTGGTTGCCAACCCCGTTACCAAAGTTGATGTATCCATACGCTTTTTTGCCATTGATAATGGTGCTTGTGTTACTGTAAACACCCATCACCGGAGCAAATTTGGATTGTCTGTTCCTAAACAGCTCTTCCTGTTTGGCCAAATCCTCCAATCGCTTCGCCTCAGCTGCACTGGCAGCATTTTTTAGTTTCGCCTGCAAGGCTTCCATCTCTTTTTGTTTTTTGAGCGCAGCTTCCTGCTCTGCTTTCATGCGCTCTGCAAGAGCCTGCGCAACTTTTTCTTCTTTTTCCTTTCTCGCTCTTTCTTCCATCTCCTCCTTCGCTTTTTCTTCCGCCAGTTTTTTAGCAGCCATCTCTTGCGCCAGTTTTTCTTTTTCTGCTCTTTCTTTTTCTTCTCTCTCTGCCTTGGCTTTCTCTTCCGCCAGTTTTTTAGCAGCCATCTCTTGCGCCAGCTTTTCTTTTTCTGCTCTTTCTTTTTCTTCTCTCTCTGCCTTGGCTTTCTCTTCCGCCAGTTTTTTAGCAGCCCTCTCTTGCGCCCGGTGTTCTTTTTCTGGTCTTTCTTTTTGTTCTCTCTCTGACCTGGA
>JBKCNM010000013.1:0-2010 GCA_046297395.1 Bacteroidota bacterium | reverse complement strand
GAGTTGCAGCAATTGCTCCACGCCCATTGCCAAGCCTCTGAAGAACACCACTTATTTTGTAACAGGAAAAGACACCAACGGATGTGCCTACTCGCGTTCTGTTACCATCGTGGTAGAGATTATTTGTAATGAATTGTTTGTGCCCGATATTTTTTCACCCAATGGCATGGGCAATCCCGAGAATGAAAAACTATGTGTGTACAGCAATTGTATCAAAGAGATGACCTTTGGCATCTACAACCGCTGGGGAGAATTGATTTATCTTACCAACGATATCAATGGATGTTGGGATGGTACGCACAAGGGTTCAGAAGCAATTACCGGAACTTATGTGTACAGGTTATATGTGGAGCAGCTGGATGGACAAAAGATTGAGAAAGCCGGAACAATAACATTAAGCAGATAACTTGTTACACCGAACAGGAATTTATGAAATATACCGCGTCTGAAAAGAAGGGAAACACTTCAAATTGTTTGAGTCAAGCTTTCGAAGAAGCTGATGAAAAACAAATTGTTATTGCAGAGATTAAATCGGTAATAGCCCGTAATAAAGATGCATTTTTTGAAATAGAGAATGCATCAAGAAAAAGAAATTTTATTCTCATGATGCTCGTGATGGCATGTATGCTTAAAATTTCCTTTGCCCAGCAGCAAGCCAATGTTTGGCATTTTGGTGATGGTAGATGTCTTGATTTTACTTCCGGTGCGCCTGTTCAGGTAACGGGTAGTTCGATGTGGACATTTGAAGGTTCTGCTTCTTATTGTGATGCAGCAGGAAACTTATTGTTCTATACCAATGGAGGTGGGAGAGAGGCGCTGAGCGGCCAGGATGTTGGTCACATTTGGAATCGTAACAATGCAGTGATGTATGATATGCAGGGTGTGGAAGGCGGAGGATTCAGCTCAAAGCAATCTGCTGTAGCTTTCGAAGCTCCGGGGCAAGCAGGTGTTTATTATCTGTTTACGATGGATGAACTGGAATTTGATGCCGGAGCATCACCTGCAACCAATGCCGCACAGCCAAACGGTCGCGGACTGAGGTATTTTAAAATTGATATGTCTCAGAACAATGGCCTCGGTGCAGTGGTCTCTGCCAATCAGCCGGTGTATGAACCATCAGCAGAAGGTTTGTGCGCCATCAGACATGCCAATGGTGTTGATTACTGGGTACTCATCAACCGGGATTCTACCGGCATAGGAGTTTATAGCGTGACTGCTGCAGGTGTAAATCCGGCCGGTGTTTTCAATTTTCCTTTTCTTTTAAGAGGCATTCAAACTATTAAGGCTTCACCCAAAGGTGATTATGTGCTGGCACAATTGTCCTTATCAATAACCAGCGGTACACCTCACTTATTTCAATTTAACAACGCAACCGGAGTGCTTTCCAATCCAATTCTCCTTTCTCAAGATTTTTCGGATGGGGAGTTTTCTCCCAATGGAAGATACCTCTATGGAATCATATCCGGTTCACCTTCTAATCCTGCATCTATCAATCAATATGATTTACAAAGTGCAAATATTCCTGCTTCGGCAGTTCCTATTGCCAGTTCGTCTAGCTTACTTACTATTCCTCAAACAGGACCAGATGGTAAAATTTATATCCTTGCTTACGATTTTAATGCCGGGGCGATCAGTTTGAATCGCATTAATTGCCCCAATACCTCTACGCCTACTTATGAGCCATCCATTTTTAATTACCCCGGCGCACAGTTTTTCAGTTTGCCCAATTTCCCGGCTTGGATTTTTGAGAATGATAATGATCAATTTGTCTCTCTGGGCGCGGATACTCTTTTGCTTTGCAATTCCCCAAGCCCGCTCATTTTAGACGCCAAAAATCCGGGTGCAAATTATTTATGGTCAACAGGCGCAACCACACAAACCATCACTGTAACCACACCGGGTACCTATTCGGTAACAGTAACCGGACCTTGCGGGATTGGTGTTGATTCGGTGGTTGTGAAAGAATGTTCTTCTCCAACTTCTTGTGATTTGTTTTCGGGTGATGATGCA
>JBKCNM010000012.1:0-69593 GCA_046297395.1 Bacteroidota bacterium | reverse complement strand
CCTGATTATAATATAGAGGAGAAGCCCTTTGGCAAGTCTCCTTTGATGTTTCATTCCGGAAGGAACGCAAGCAGCAAAGGCAAACATTATAAAATCCCCCAAGGTCCTGTGCATGTGAACAAACTTACCCGGGATGATTGGATGGATATGGGTTTTACTCCTGCCCAGGCTGCTGTTATCACAAGGTTCAGAAATGCACTTGGAGGCTTTTCATCCTTACAGCAGATGAAAAAATGCTTTGTGTTGGATGAAACATTTTTGGAATTG
Source organism: Bacteroidota bacterium (assembly GCA_046297395.1). Lineage (GTDB taxonomy): Bacteria > Bacteroidota > Bacteroidia > UBA4408 > UBA4408 > JBEICQ01. The sequence goes on along the minus strand of JBKCNM010000012.1, from coordinate 69,326 downwards.
GGCAGGGATCGTTTCGTCTATGATGCGCTGAGTCCTTCCCATTCCAAGCCTCAGAAGGATTCCATCAGAGCAAATGCCGGTGATGTTTCGGCTTCATTGATACCCAAGCCTCGCGTGATAGACCTCAATTCTGCAGATACTGCCATTTTGCAGTCACTAAAAGGGGTGGGGCCCTATTGGGCAAAAAGAATATTTAGATACAAGGAAAAGCTGGGTGGATTTTTGCATCCCTCCCAGTTGTTGGAAATTGAGGGCATGGACAGCCTCCTTTTTCAGAGCATCAGCCCATCTGTTGTGGTTGATACTTCCTTTGTTTATCGAATTCCGATTAACCGGGTTTCGGCATATAAGTTACAGCAACACCCGTATTTTGGGAAAAACCTAGCAGTGGCATTGGTAAACTACCGAGAACGACATGGTCCTTTTCGTAGTCCCGGTCAACTCAGACATTGTCTTTTGGTAGATCATCAGATTTTTCGCAAAATTGTGCCCTATCTCAGTTTTTCTGAATGAGCACAAACCTCGAATCAAAACTCATGTCGGCGGTCAGGGATGTTCCGGATTTTCCTCGCCCGGGTATCATATTTAAAGACATTACGCCCATCCTGAAGGATCACCTCCTATGCAGCGAGATTACAGATGCCATTGGTGTACAGGTGAAACACCTGGGCATTGATGCCATTGCAGGTATTGAAAGCCGGGGATTTTTGTTTGGAATGATGTTGGCCGAAAAACTGCAATTGCCCTTTGTGCCTGTCAGAAAAAAGGGAAAGTTGCCCTATCAGACGCTCTCTGAATCCTATCAGTTGGAATATGGAGAGGCAGAAATTGAAATTCACACTGATGCATTTGCTACCGGATGCAGGGTATTAATACATGATGATTTGCTTGCCACAGGCGGAACAGCACTTGCCGCTGCCAATTTGGTTAGAAAGTCAGGTGCTGAGGTTGCGGCATTTTCCTTCCTCATTGAATTAGAGTTCCTTAACGGCAGGGTGCATCTACAAAGCAAGGCAGATGAAATATTTTCCTTGATCAGGTACCGTTGAACATCTCCTCACAAGGATTGTTATTTTGCCAACTGCTTTTTTTGAACGACATTTGACCGCTTCAATAGAATATGCTCAATTTTACCATCAACGAAAATCAGCAGATGATTGCTGAAACTGTCCGCAAGTTTGCCGAAACCCATATCAAGCCTCGCATGATGGAATGGGATGAAAGTCAGGAGTTTCCCATTGAGGCGCTCAAAAAGCTTGGAGATCTTGGTCTGATGGGCGTTTTGGTGCCCACAGAATATGGTGGTACAGGGTTAGGCTATTTTGAATATGTAACTGCGATTGTTGAACTTGCAAAGGTTTGCGGATCTGTTGGTCTGTCGATGGCTGCACACAACTCACTATGTACCGGACATATCCTTCAGTTTGGCTCTGAGGAACAAAAGAAGAAATACCTTCCCAAATTGGCAACAGCTGAATGGATTGGCGCCTGGGGTCTCACAGAGGCCAATACCGGCTCGGATGCCATGCGTATGAAGTGCACAGCCAAGGAAGATGGTGATTATTATGTAATAAACGGTGCCAAAAACTGGATTACCCACGGCATCAGCGGCGATGTGGCAGTGGTGTTGGCCAGAACAGGCGAACTTCTTGATTCTCATGGCATCACCGCTTTTATCGTGGAAAGAGGAACCCAGGGTTTTTCAGGCGGTAAAAAAGAAAATAAGTTGGGCATGCGTGCAAGCGAAACCGCCGAAATGATATTCGATAATTGCCGGGTACATAAATCACAAATATTAGGAAAGGTAGGCGAAGGCTTTGTTCAGGCCATGAAAATCCTCGATGGGGGAAGAATCTCAATTGCTGCACTCTCCATTGGTATTGCCAAAGGGGCCTACGAAGCAGCGCTCAAATACTCCAAGGAAAGAGAACAATTTGGTCAGCCCATCTCAAACTTTCAGGCAATTGCCTTTAAACTCGCAGACATGGCCACTGAGATAGAGGCTGCCGAGTTGCTTACCCTGCAGGCGGCCGACCTAAAAAACAGGGGTCAGAAAATGACCAAGGAAAGTGCCTTTGCCAAATACTATGCCTCCGAAGTGGCCGTGAGATGTAGCACTGAGGCTGTTCAGATATTTGGAGGGTATGGCTACACGAAAGATTTTCCTGTTGAAAAATTCTATCGCGACTCCAAGTTGTGTACCATCGGGGAAGGAACTTCAGAAATACAGAAACTGGTGATTGCCCGTGAAATTCTCAAATAATTTGTAGAATTGAAAATAAGCTTATCTTTGCGTCCCTCAAATTCATAAACAAACACACATGCTGATTGTACAGGTGAAAGATGGTGAATCCATCGAAAAATCGCTGAAAAAATTCAAAAAGAAGGTTGAAAAAACCGGTCTGATCAAGGAATTGCGTAACAGACAAAAGTTTACAAAGCCTTCTATTGAAAAAAGAACAACAAAAATCAAAGCTGTTTTCCGCGAAAAAATCAGAAGCGCAGAAGAATAATCAGCGAGTAGAGATCTTATGATCTCATGCGATATATTTTTAGCCGGTATTCTATACCGGCTATTTTTTTTCTCCCCAAACTCTTCTTGCCCAACCGGGGAAAACGATGATCCCTACGAGCAAGTATGGGTAATAACTGAACAAACGCCAAATGAAACTAAGGATGACGGCCATGGATGGGTTATTGATAAAACTACCAAGCAGACTGGCAAAGGCAAATTCTGCAACGCCAGAACTTCCGGGGGTTGGTGAGCCAATCATAAGAATGTTTACCACCACTTGTCTGGCATAAAGCAGGAGATGCCCGGGGATACTCTCGAGGAAGAGACCAAGCATACAATTTACCAGAAAGAAACGGGCACTCCAGCTGAGAAGGGTGGAGAAGAATGCGTTAAACCAATTGAAAAAGGTAAAATTCCTGAGGTCTTCGGAGGCAATAATCATGTCGTCGCCTACCTCTGTAACTTGCTCTTTCCATCTGTTCAGCAGGGGCAAACTGAACAAGGTGATAAGGAATTTTTTAACTGCATTGGCATTGATAAAAAGGGCATAGGCAACCAATAACTTGTAGGCAAGGACAATAAAATAGATAAACCAAAAGGTGGTCTCAAGGGTTTGTCCTCCCATGCCTGTTGCTGCAGATCCGGAACCGTTGTGGCTAAACAGGTCATGCGAGCCAAAATAGAACCAGGCCAGGGGAGCAAGTACGGCGAAAAAAATACCATCCAAAAAAGTTGTCATCACCACCATGCTGATGGCTTTGCCGAGTTTGACACCTTCTTTGTGAATGATGGCAATGGCAAAAGCGAAACCACCACCAAGCAACCCCGGCATAATGGCCGAACAAAATTCCCAAAGCATAATTACTTCGAAAGCTTTTTTCCAGTTCAACTTCTTTTGAGAAAGTTCCCTGATGCGCATCATATAGCCTAAGTCGCGAACAAAGATGGCCAGTAGAACACCCAAAAACCACCAATGCCAACGACTTGACAATTGCATGTTCAGGAGCGTATCGGAATCAAAATTCCTGTAAAGCAAGATGCCCGTAACCGCAAGACCTATACAAACCGGAATCAGAATCCTCCAAATTTGCCCGAGTTTATTGATTTCTCTCTTTTCCTGCTCGTTGATTGGTTCGGTAGATGAACTCATTCGCTTGGCTAAAGTAGGTTTTTGGCTCTTAAAACTTGTTCCACTATATCGCGAACGCAGCCCTTTCCGCCTTTAAAAGGAGAAATATACCGGCTGAGTTCCCTGATGGCTGGCACGGCGTCGTTCGGACAAACGGGAATCCCCACTCGTTTCATAATGTCGTAATCAGGCATATCGTCTCCCATGTATAAAACTTCGCTGTGGTTGAGGTTGTGAATCGAAAGCAATTCATTATAGGCATCAAGCTTTTCCTGTATGCCCAGATAAATATCTTTGATTCCTAGGTATTCCAATCTTTTTTTTACTGCCTCACTGCGGCATCCGGTAATCACTGCAAGATGCAGACCTTTTTTTGTGGCTTGCTGCACCATGTACCCGTCTTTGATGTTAAAAGTTCGTAATTGATCCCCGTTTTCCATCAAAAGAATGGAACCGTCGGTGAATACTCCGTCCACATCAAAAATCATCAGCTTTAATTGTGCAAATTGGTCTTTAGCGTGCATTATTTTTTCCATGATCCTGAATCAGTTTTGTAATAAGTGTATAGTATTCTTGCATATCCGGCTTGTTTTGCAAGCTGTTGAGGTGAGTCTCGATGGTATTTTTGTCGCGTCGCACTGCTGGACCCGTTTGAGCATTTTCCGGTCCGAGCAACATGGCTTTTTCAATGGTTTCTTTGAGCAAGGGGTGAAGGATTTCAAAAGGCATGTCAACCTCATCCAGCAGGTTTTTGGAATAGCTCAGCAAATGGTTGATGAAGTTGTTGGAGAGTACGGCTGCCAGATGAATCTGTTTGCGAACCTGGCTGTTTACTTCCCATATGTTTTCGGTGTAACAGGAGGCCAGTTGTTGCATATCATGTAATGTTTCGGCATTGCAGGCTTCTACAAAAAATGGCACATGTTTCAGGTAAAGGTTACGCTCTTTACTGAATGTTTGCAGGGGATACATCACACCAAAATGTTTGGCAGCAGCCAATGCATCCATAGGCAGTGCACCTGAACAGTGTACAACTACTCCCTCGTAATCTGCCAGTTCCTTGCAACAGGAAGCGATGCGATCATCGGGCAAGGCCAGAATCACAAAACGGGTGTTTTTTGGAATATTGAGAAAGGTGTTGTCGAAGCTCGCCTGATATCTACCGGCAAACATTTTTGCATTTTCCAGTGAATGACCAATCACATGGGTAACTTTTATTTTGTCAGGCAAGGCAGAATTTGCAAGGTGAGTGCCCAGGTTTCCTGTTCCTGCGATACAAATATGAATGGGACCGGGGTTTTGGTACATGCTCTAAATTACTCAGTAAATGTAAGTATTCGAAGGAAGGTCAAACAAGAGATCACCGAACTCAGTGCAGTGATTTTATGATTCATTGCGTTTGTCGGTACCCCAATTGAGCTTGCTCCGCAGGGTTTGCGTAAAATCATGCTGATCGAGCCTGAGCAGACTTACCTGGAAATCAGCCCTTCTCAGGGTCATTTCTACCATGGAATCGATGATGCTCGATCTTGAATCAAGTGTAACCATGTGCTGATTGGTCCGTCCGTCGGCAGTGATGGTGATGATGTCTTTGTCTGAAATAATCAGTGGTCTTACATTGAGGTTATGAGGCGCAATAGGGGTAATGATGAAGTTTTCTGAATCTGGCATGGCTATGGGGCCCCCGCAACTCATGGAATAGGCGGTTGATCCGGTGGGTGTGGCAATAATTAAACCATCTGCCCAATAGGTATTCAGGAAATCCCCATTACGGTAAACATGTATCGTAACCATAGAGGCAGATTCACTCTTGGTGACGGAAAATTCATTGAGGGCAAAATTGAGATCACCAAACAGTCCGTCAGCTGTTTCTAGTGTAAGTAAACTTCGTTTTTCGATGGTGAATTTTTTATCGCGGATCTGCTCAATGGCATTTTCAATTTCATCGATATTGATTCCTGCCAAAAATCCGAGTCTACCTGTATTCACACCCACTATCGGAATTTGTCTGTTGCGGATAAAGGGCAGGGAATTCAGCAGCGTGCCATCGCCGCCAATGGAAATAAATAATTGGCAATCACCTGAAAAATCGTTGATGTCGGAAAAAACTTTTACGATTGAACGAAACCCACCACGAAGTTTTAACTTGTTATAAATTTCTTCATGCACGGTAAGATCCCATCCCATCAATTCGAGCTTGTTCACCAATCTAATGACCGGCTGAATATTACTGTCGTTGATGGACTTTCCAAAAAGGGTAATTTTCATATCTTACCAAATGTAGGTCTTTAAACGATTGTTTTTAAATGTTCATGAAGGGTTTCATTGATAAGAAAGCACAGGCGAGAGCCAGGTTTCAATTTCTCCTATTGGCATTCCTTTTCGTTTCGCATAATCTTCTACCTGGTCTTTGTTGATTTTACCCAGTGCAAAATATCGTGCTTCAGGGTGGGAGAAGTATAATCCGCAAACAGCAGCCGTAGGATACATGGCCATGCTTTCTGTGAGTGTGATGCCCGTGTTTTTTTCTACTTCCAGCAAATCAAAAAGGGTAAGTTTCTCTGTATGATCCGGTTGGGCAGGATAGCCTGGTGCCGGTCTTATGCCTGCGTATTCTTCCCTGATCAATGCATCGGTATTCAGTTCCTCTGATGGTGTATATGCCCAAATACTTTTTCTTGTTTTTTCGTGCAGTAGTTCAGCGAACGCCTCTGCCAGTCTGTCGGCAAGTGCCTTTAGCATGATGGATGAATAATCGTCATGATTTTTTTCGAACGCTTTCAGTTTCTCTTCAATACCTTCTCCAACAGCCACAGCAAAAGCGCCAATATAATCCAGCTGACCGGCATCCTTTTTTTGCAATACATAATCGCTCAGTGCGATGTAAGGCTGCTTATCGGGTTTTAGCGACTGTTGTCTCAGGGTGTGAAATCTGCAGCGATTTGTTTTTTGTTGGAAGCTTGAGTCGGGTGTATACACTTCAATGTCGTCTCCATCAGCCAGGGCCGGATAGATACCAACAACTCCATGGGCTTTGAGCCACTTTTCCTCCACAATTTTACGAAGCATGTTTTGTGCATCATTAAAAAGTTTTCTGGCTTCCGGTCCGCGTTCCGCATCATCAAGGATTTTCGGATAAGATCCTTTCATCTCCCAACTGATGAAAAAAGGAGTCCAGTCAATATATCTTGCAATTTCCGAGAGATCATAATCCCTTAACACCATGTTCCCCATGTGTTTGGGAACAATCATTTGCGATACATAAGGGCTGGGTGTTGCGAACTTCATTGATCTGGCATTTTCAATAGAAATCAGTTGTTTCGCATCTCTCGACTGACGGTTGTATTCTCGCACCCGTTCGTACTCCGCTGCCGTCTCTTTCTCAAACCCTTCCCTGTATTGTTCACTCAGCAGATTACTTGCCACCGGCACACTTCGTGAGGCATCGTTTACATACACGACTACACCGGAATAATTGGGCGCAATTTTTACGGCAGTATGTACCTTGGAGGTTGTTGCACCGCCAATAAGCAGGGGCAAATTCATTTTCCTGCGTTCCATCTCACGGGCAACATGCACCATTTCATCAAGAGAAGGAGTGATGAGCCCGCTGAGTCCAATAATATCTACTGAGTGTTTGATGGCTTCATCCAGAATTTTTTCTGCCGGCACCATCACACCCAGGTCAATAATTTCGTAATTGTTACAAGCGAGCACAACGGATACAATGTTTTTTCCGATGTCGTGTACATCACCTTTTACAGTGGCCAATAAAATTTTGCCTTGAGCCTTGGGTGCTTCTCCGCCTTTTCTCTTCTCCTCCTCCATGAAAGGAGTGAGATAGGCAACCGCTTTTTTCATCACCCTTGCGCTTTTCACCACCTGTGGTAGAAACATTTTTCCACTTCCGAATAAATCGCCAACCACATTCATGCCGCTCATGAGTGGCCCTTCAATAATTTCGAGTGTGCGTGCATATTGTCCTCTTGCTTCCTCCATGTCACTTTCAATATGTTCTACAATGCCTTTCACCAGCGCATGTGTGATACGCTCGGGCAAGGGTAATTTCCTCCATTCCTCATCTTTTTCCTGTTTACTCGCAGTGCCTTTTACTGATTCAGCAAATTTTACCAGTTTTTCTGCTGCTTCAGGATCGCGGTCGAGCAGTACATCCTCTACGAGCAAGAGAAGGTCTTTGGGAATTTCATCGTATACCTGGAGCATGCCCGGATTTACAATGCCCATGTCCATGCCTTCGCGAATGGCATGATATAGAAAGGCAGAGTGGATGGCTTCGCGAACGGCATCGTTTCCTCGGAAGGAAAAAGAAACATTGCTCACACCGCCACTCACTTTGGCAAGTGGTAGGTTTTGTTTGATCCATCGGGTCGCCAGAAAATAGTCGAGTGCATTTCTGCGATGCTCTTCCATGCCTGTGGCCACAGGAAAAATATTGGGGTCGAAGATGATATCCTGGGGTGGAAATGCCACCTTGTTTACGAGAAGATGATAGGCGCGACCGCAAATCTCTATTCTTCTTTCCAGTGTATCAGCTTGTCCTTTTTCATCGAAAGCCATCACAATTACAGCAGCACCATAACGCTTAATTTTTTCTGCTTGTTCCAGAAAAACAGCTTCACCTTCCTTGAGGGAAATAGAATTTACAATTCCCTTTCCCTGAATGCATTTTAGACCGGCCTCGATGACATTCCACCTGCTTGAATCAATCATTACGGGCACCCTTGCAATATCGGGCTCGGCGGCAATCAGATTAAGGAATCGAACCATAGCAGCCTCACTGTCCAGCATCCCTTCATCCATGTTCACATCAATAACCTGTGCACCTCCTTCAACCTGGTCGCGGGCAATTGAAATAGCCTCTTCGTATTTTTCTTCAGCGATGAGTCTGGCAAACTTTTTTGATCCGGTTACATTTGTTCTTTCCCCTACATTCATAAAATTACTTTCCGCGGGAAGTGTCACCGGCTCCAGTCCACTCAGGCGGAGAAAAGGCTTGCCGGGGGGTATTTGCCGCGGTTTGGCGGTAGCAGCCTTGGCAGCAATTTCGCGGATGTGTTCGGGAGTTGTTCCACAGCAACCGCCTACAATATTTAAAAAACCATGTTCCAGAAAATCTTCAATCACATGTCCCATCTCATGTGCTGTTTGGTCATATTCGCCCATCTGGTTGGGTAATCCTGCATTGGGATATGCACTTACGAAGAATGGAGATTTTTGGGCGAGTTCTTCCAGATAGGGTCTCATTTCTGCAGCACCCAATGCGCAATTGAGTCCTACTGCTAGCAGGTTTGCGTGCGCAATAGAATTTAAAAAGGCTTCGGTGGTCTGCCCGGAAAGTGTCCTGCCACTGGCATCGGTGATGGTTCCTGATACAATCATCGGTAGCTCCTTTCCGGTCTCTTTAAAGGCTTCACCGGCGGCAAACAGAGCAGCTTTTGCATTGAGGGTATCGAAAACCGTTTCAATTAAAAATACATCACATCCACCTTTAATCAGGGCTATCATCTGCTGAGCGTAGGCCTCCACCAGCCCATCAAAAGAGATGGCTCTGTATCCCGGATCATTCACATCCGGACTAAGGGAAGCAGTTTTACTGGTGGGTCCAATAGAACCTGCGACATACCTTGGCTTTTTTGGATTTTTGGCAGTGTACTCATCAGCTGCTATGCGGGCAATTTTTGCCGCTTCAAGATTCAACTCGTCAACCAAATCTTCCATGTGGTAATCAGACATACCAATGGTGGTACTGCTAAAAGTATTTGTTTCTATGATGTCTGCCCCGGCCTCCAGGTATTCTTTGTGGATGGCCTCAATGATCTCCGGCTGGGTAAGCACAAGCAGGTCATTGTTTCCCTTGAGAGAATGGGGATGATGTTCAAAACGCTTTCCTCTGTAATCTTCCTCGGTAAGTTTGTATCGTTGAATCATGGTACCCATGGCACCATCAATAACCAGCACCCTTTCTGAGAGGATTTTTTTGATGTTTTCTTTTGTGGTCATATTCATTAAGCACCTAGTAGTTTTTCTCCCGGAGCCGGGAGCATTTCTAAAGGTTGCTGATTACCCTGAAAACTTCTCTCGGCTTATCTGCTCCTTTTAAAAGGACAGGAATTGGCACCTTCTCCCACATGGGGAGGGTTGTCAAGGCTTCGCAGGGCGCAGTCCCTCGGCCTTTCTGGATAAGCAGTGGTATGGGAAAAGAACTGGTGCAAATATACAATTTTCACCTCATCCTTCAGGGCTTATTTTCATTGCGTATTTTTGTCTGACATGAAATCCGACATTCAAATTATCGGACGCACACAGTATGTGAGTTTTCCACGACTGGGCATACGCATGATTGAAGCCAAGATAGATACCGGTGCATATACCGGTGCCCTCCACTGCCATCACATTGGTCTCGTTACCATTAATGGAACCAAGGTATTGCAGTTCTATTTGTTGGATCCGGGACACCCGGAGTACAGCGAAAAACGCATCCGCTTTAAAAAATTTGAGATCCGAAAGATTAAAAATTCATTCGGGGAGACAGAGGAAAGGTTTGTCATTAAAACAACCATTCAGATTGGCGACCGGAGAATCAAGGCACATTTCTCACTCACCGATAGAGGAAGCATGAAATACCCGGTACTTATCGGACGAAGACTGCTTAAAAACAGATATTGGGTGGATGTTTCTTCCCGGCAACTCATTGCAGCATCGTAGTCATAAAAAACAGCCCTTTCAAAAAAAATCAAGCAAAGGATTTTCCGGGTAAATTACTGTTTAATCTTGAGCCTTAGGATGGATGGGCGCTTCCTTGTCGTACTCATTACCCTCAGGTTGAATCATGTCCATGAGTTTGTAATAGGTAGGGCTGGTTACATCTCTTTTATTTCGTTTGTAATAACGGCCTCCCCAAATAAAACTAATCTTTGACAGCTCCATAAAGTTGATGTCAAAAATACAAGTTGTAGTAAGTATTGTATGGTTACTTTCTTCTCTGAAATTTTGCGATACATTGGAAATGGGAGGGTGGGGTGGAGGCTCAGGAATCAACCTCAGAGTTGCTCTTTTTGGAGAATCAGAGCTTTCAATTTCAACTGGTTTTGGGTTGTTTTCATTTCGTTTTTCCGCTTCCTTCGATTTGTTTTTTTTTACATTTCTTAAATGAGCGGCGGGCTTTGCTTCTTTTTCTTGTGCCTTTTCCTGGTCTTTCTTGGCTTGTCGTTCTTTGGCACGCATTTTTTCCTCTTCTTTTTTGGCCAAGGCCTCTTTTTCCCGTGCTTTTTCCTCGCCTTTTTTGACTTGTTTTTTGAGTTTCTCCTCGTCCTTCTGTTTCTCTTTGATCTTTTTTTCAACCTCTTCCTGAAGTTTCTCAATCTTCTTTTTCAAATCCCGGTCAACTGTGTAATCAAATATTCCCTTGGAGGGCAGGTAGAAAATAGATCCAATGGGTGATTGCAATACCGAAACATCCAGATCGGGCATTTCCCTGAAAAGTCTCACATTGATGGGAAACTTAAAGACCTCTTCCTGTCCGGGCTTGGAAGCTATACCATCCGTAATTACTGTGATTTTTTTTGCTACATAATTGTCTTTGGAACAACGAATCACCAATTGTTTGTCCGGTGGCACATCAAACAAAAACTTCCCGGAGGCCGGTGTATAGGCCACATGGGTTACTTGGTCGTTTTCAAGCAGCTCCACTTTGGCATTGTAAATCGGATCGCCGCTTTCTTCATCACTGATTAATCCATCTAAGACCAACTTGGAAGTTTGCGCAAAAGAAAATGTGGTAAGTAATGTTAGGAAGAGGATTTTTAAAATGAGGGGATAAGCCTTCATCGAGGTTTGTAGGATTCTCTACAAACATACAATATTATCTGACGAATGAACAAAAATGTTTGATTAGTCTCGCTCCTTGATCAGCAGACAGCAAACACCGGCAATCGCCATCAGAACCCCACCCAAAACCACTGCAAGCATGCGATCATTGCCCAGGAAGTGTTGCATGATGTAGCCAAAGAAAAGGGAGGCAATGATTTCCGGCAAAACGATAAAAAAGTTGAAGATACCCATGTAAATTCCCACCTTGTTTTGCGGGATGCACTCCGAAAGCATGGAATAAGGCATGCTCAGGATACTTGCCCATGCAATGCCCACACCTGTCATGGATACAAATAGCATTTCGGGTCTCTCAATCCAGTTTACGCTGATTAAGCCTGCCGCTCCCGCAAACAAACAGAGCATATGTGTATTTCTTCTTCCTGTTTTACGGGCAATCAATGGAATAAACAAGGCAAACAGAAAGGTGATCAGGTTGTAGTAGGAGAGGGTTAATCCTGCATACTCAACACCCTCGGTGTAAAGAGCAGAATGCTCTTCTCCCGCACCAAATACATCTCTTGCGACTGCGGCGCTATAATAGAACCACATAAAAAACAAGCCGGGCCAGGTAAAGAACTGAACCAAAGCGAGTTTTTGCATTTTCTTAGGCATGTTGGCAATGGCGTGCACAATCTCTTTAATACCCGCACCGAATCCTTTGTTGCTTTCCATCTTTCTGCCGGCTTCATCCAGGTCTGCAGGAGGATATTCCTTTGAAGTAATGACAGTATACAAAACGCAACCTGCAAAGGCAGCGGCACCCACATAGAAAGAAAGTTTTACATTGAGAGGAATGCTTCCTTCATGCGCTGTGTTGCTCACCTCAAACCAATGGCTCATGATCCAGGGTAGAGCAGATGCGATGACACTTCCGAGGCCGATGAATAAACTCTGCATGGCAAAGCCCATGGTACGCTGCTCACTGTTTAGCTTATCGGTAACAAAGGCCCTGAAAGGCTCCATGCTGATATTGATGGATGAATCAAGTATCCAAAGCAACCCGGCTGCCATCCATAGTGACGAACTGTTTGGCATCAGCACCAGTGCGATGGATGAAAGGAGGGCACCCAACAAAAAATACGGGCGCCTTCTGCCCAACACCCTGTGCCAGGTGCGATCACTCAAGTAACCGATAATGGGTTGAACAATGAGCCCGGTAAGGGGTGCTGCCAGAAATAACATGGGAATTTCGTCGGCACTTGCGCCCAGGTATTCATAGATCGGACCCATATTGGCCATCTGTAGAGCCCAGCCAAACTGGATTCCCAGAAAACCAAGACTCATGTTCACAATCTGCCAAAAACTCAGTGCCGGTGCTTGTTCCGAATGGTGTTGCATAGTTGCCGATTCTTCTCAGTGTTTATAAAACACAATTGTATTAATTTAATTTTAAATTCACAGATAGTATTTTCTAATATTGCAGGGAGTCAAAGAAACTCCTCCGATGAAAAAAATTTTAGTGGCCAATCGTGGCGAAATAGCCCTCAGGGTGATGCGTTCCTGCAAGGAGATGGGTATCTCTACGGTGGCAGTATTTTCTGAAGCCGACCGCAATGCTCCACATGTGAGATATGCCGATGAGGCAGTATGCATAGGAGCTGCAGCCTCTTCGCAGTCTTACTTGCGTGGAGAAAAAGTGATTGAAGCCTGCAAGGCTACGGGTGCTGAGGGCATCCATCCCGGGTATGGATTCCTCTCAGAAAATGCTGATTTTGCCCGGATGGTTCAAAAGGCAGGATTGGTGTTTATTGGCCCCTCGCCCGAAAGTATGGAGGTCATGGGTGACAAACTCAGCGCGAAAGCGGCTGTAAAAAAATACAAGATCCCCATGGTACCGGGTTCTGAGGGTGCCATTTCTGATGTTGCTCAGGGCATAGAAGTTGCCAGAACAGCCGGATTTCCCGTGCTCATCAAAGCTTCTGCAGGTGGCGGTGGAAAAGGGATGCGCATCGTGGAAAACGAAGCCGATTTTGCTGAACAGATGAAGCTGGCAGTGAGCGAGGCAACCTCAGCCTTCGGTGATGGGTCGGTGTTTGTTGAAAAATATGTGGCTGGACCCAGACACATCGAAATACAAGTTTTGGGCGACCGTCATGGCAATATTGTCCACCTTTTTGAAAGAGAGTGCTCCGTGCAGCGCCGCCACCAGAAAGTGGTGGAGGAAGCGCCCTCTTCTGTACTTACTCCCGAAATACGAGCTGAGATGGGCAGATGTGCTGTTGATGTTGCCAGGGCGTGCGGGTATTATGGTGCAGGCACGGTGGAGTTTCTGCTCGATGAAAACAAGAATTTTTATTTTCTGGAAATGAATACCCGCCTGCAGGTGGAGCATCCTGTTACGGAAATGATCACAGGTATTGATTTAGTGAAGGAGCAAATCAGGGTGGCACGCGGAGAGAAATTAGCCTTTACGCAGGATGACCTGCAAATCAATGGTCATGCCATTGAGGTAAGGGTGTATGCCGAAGATCCTGCCAACCAGTTTTTACCGGATATTGGCAAACTTATCACCTATCGCAGGCCCCAGGGTGCAGGTATCAGGGTTGACGATGGCTTTGAAGAAGGAATGGATATCCCCATTTATTACGACCCTATGATCGCCAAACTCATCACCTATGGAGCAACCCGCACCGAGAGCATTGGCAGAATGATCCGCGCCATTGATGAATACCAGGTAAGCGGAGTTACGACCACCCTGCCTTTTTGCCGTTTTGTGATGCAGCATGAAGCCTTCGTCAGTGGCGATTTTGATACACATTTTGTCAAAAAGTATTTCGATCCCACTGTTCTGCAGAACCACGACCCAAATGAAGTCAGAGCTGCTGCCATTGCAGCCGCCCTGTTTTTTGAGTCAAGAAATAAGTTGGTGCCGGCGGCAGCAGAGTCATCCGATAAAGCTGACAAAACCACAAACTGGTATTTAAACCGCAAGGAATTTTAATTACAGTGGCATCCACTCTGTTTCGAAAAAAAGCCATTCCTCCATCAAATCATGCAGCCGATGGAGCTAGTGAGGGATTACTTAGTCGTCACCTCGGTGTTCGAGACCTTACAGCCATGGGCATTGCCGCCATCATCGGTGCCGGCATTTTTAGTACGATTGGTAACGCCAGTGCAAATGGCGGACCTGCGGTTGTCCTTCTCTTTGTTTTTACAGCAATTGCCTGCGGCTTTTCAGCCATGGCTTACGCAGAGTTTGCCTCCCGTATTCCCCTGTCCGGAAGCGCTTACACCTACAGCTATGTAGTCTTCGGGGAACTCATTGCCTGGATCATCGGTTGGGCGCTTATCATGGAATACGCCATCGGTAACATCGCAGTAGCCATTAGTTGGAGCGACTATTTCACCGGGCTCCTAAAAATGGTGAACATCCCTTTTTGGGGAATCAGGGGTATTCATGTACCTGAATACCTGTGCATGGATTATTTGAGTGCTTACAACGCATACCACAACCACTTTCAAGAATACAGCCGTGGCATGCTCAACAACAGTGCCATCATTGAAGGTATTTTTGCTTGGCAAAATGCACCCGGCATCGGTGGATTTAAAATCATTTTTGATGCTCCTGCCTTGTTTATCATTGTGTTGATTACCTACCTCGTTTACCGAGGAATTAGGGAAAGCAAGATGGCCGGAAATGCCATGGTTGTGGTGAAACTTGCGGTGGTGTTATTGGTGATCTGCACCGGTTTCTTTTTTGTGGATACGCGCAACTGGTCCCCCTTTGCGCCCAACGGCATGGGAGGCGTGCTCAAGGGAATAAGCGCTGTTTTTTTTGCATACATCGGGTTTGATGCGCTTTCTACCACGGCGGAGGAATGCCGCAATCCACAACGCGATTTGCCAAGAGGCATGCTCTATTCCATTCTCATCTGCACGGTATTGTATGTACTCATTGCCCTGGTACTTACCGGCATGGTTCCTTACCATAGCCTGGCAGTGGGTGATCCGCTTGCACATGCTTTTGCTGCAGTAAACCTCCATGGCATCTCAGGCATCATCTCCATGAGCGCTGTGGTGGCCATGGCAGGTGTACTTCTTGTCTTTCAGCTGGGTCAGCCGCGCATCTGGATGAGCATGAGCCGAGACGGATTGCTGCCGCCCGTTTTTGCAAAGATTCATCCCCGCTACAAAACGCCATGGTTCTCTACCATTGTTACAGGATTTGTGGTTGCCATACCTGCGCTGTTTCTCAATTTAACTGCTGTTACGGATTTGTGTAGCATAGGTACATTGTTTGCCTTTGTGATGGTTTGCGGAGGTGTGTTGGTCCTCGAAAAAAGGAAGGATGCCCCCGCGCCGCGATTTAAAATTCCATACATCAATGCAGGAATTTGGTACCCGCTGATTTTTATTGGAATCCTTTCGGCATTGCTCATCACTCGCACAGAAGCCATGCAGGATTTTCTGTTGTCCCGCAAACTGCAAAGTCCTGAAACTTTTGTGGGGGCGATGTCTTCACCCGAACAATTTGAGGCGTTGAAAAAATGCCAGGACATGAACCTGATTCCTCTCTCATTTTATGCCAAGCCCAATGCCCTGATCAATTGGCTAAACAGTTTATCTTATGGTGAACAAACCCGCGTGATGCTCTTGCTCAACAAGGAAAGCAGGAATATTTATGAATCCGGATGGGAAATTTTTCGTCACCTGATTCCGGTCTGGATTTTTATCATTACTGCGCTGGTATTTTTATATCTCTCTGTTCGTCATCGTCTCTCCCTCATTCCCCTCACAGGACTATTGAGTTGTCTGTATATGATGAGTGAACTGGGCATCAGTAACTGGATTGGTTTTGCCTTTTGGCTCATCGCAGGCCTGGTTATTTATTTCCTTTATGGGCACCGGCACAGCCGATTAAACAAAGCATGATGCGCATTACTTCTCCGGCCAATCCAAAGGTTAAACTGGTTGTGCAATTGCAGAAACAGGCATCAGAACGCCGTAAACACCAATTGTTTGTAACCGAAGGCAAACGAGAAACCAACAGGGCAATTGCGCATGGCTACAAACCTCGAATGCTCTTTGTTTGTGAGGAAATTGCCGGCCACTTTCCTCATGCTGATATACCTGAGGTTTATGAGGTAAGTAAACCCGTCTACGAAAAAATGGCTTACCGTCCGGGCACCGAAGGCGTATTGGGGGTTTTCGATACTTTTTACCGACCGCTTGCTTCACTGGAATTACCTGCCAACCCCTTGGTCATTGTATTGGAAGGACTTGAAAAACCCGGCAACCTGGGTGCCATTTTTCGCACTGCCGATGGTTGCGGTGCACACGCCCTGATTGTATGTAATCCCAATACAGATATGTTTAATCCCAATGTGCTTCGTTCAGGTTTGGGTTGTTTTTTTTCTGTACCCTGGGCAACATGTACAAGCGAGGCATGCATGCAATGGTTGCATGAAAAATCCATTCGTATTTTTTGCGCCCGTGTAGAAGGAAGTATGTCCTACACAGAAGTTGACTTCAAAGGCCCGGCTGCACTTGTATTGGGTGCAGAAGATGTGGGATTAAGTCATGCATGGAATGGCGCACATGCACAGGCAGTGCATATTCCAATGCTTGGAAGTGCCGATTCCCTGAATGTTTCGGTGAGCGCAGCAGTCATTCTTTACGAGGCATTGAGACAAAGAAATACAATTCCTGCCTGAGCAAAGATTCTTTCAGGCTGATAAAAATGTACCAAATAGAAGCAGTATTTTTTTGAATAGGAAAGGAGAGAAGTACCAGTTGGCTGCACCCCAATCCAGACAAACAAAAACAGGGGGAAAAAGAAAGGTAATGGCGAAGCATGAAAAGAGCAGGCTACGCATCTGAGATTGCCTAAAAAAATATCCCGGATAACGAATAAAAACAAACACAAGTGGCAGCATAAATGATCCGCTGCGTGTGATGTCTGTTACGCATCCTGCCACCATGCCCAGCACCAGGATGGGCGCAAGCAATAGAAAAAGCATCAGGTAATCGCGCTTAAAAAACACCCACACAAGCCCATACAACACAAGCAGCCAGAATCCCTCCATAAAGGTAAATGCACCCAAGGGAAGGAAATTTGGCGTTTGATGAATCAATACATCCAGGTTGGCACCGTCTTTGGGTGTATGCATGTGATAATATACAGAGAGAAATCCCCGCAACAGGATGTATGCAAGTATGGCGGCTGCAGCGGCAAGGGCTTGCCTGTTGAGTGAAACAAGATTTTTAAATGTCGTTTTTTTATCGCCTTTGTCAGACAGAAAGTGAAACAACAAAACAATGGACAAAGCCATAAATGCCCTTTCATCATTCCAGGCTGCCATGGTTGAAAAAAGAAAAATACCCCAGACAGAGCTGGTATACATGGCCATCAGAATAAAAAAATAAGAGAACCCATCGAACCACGCAGCATCGAATTCAAACCAGGCTGCTCTTCCAAAGTAAAGGAATGCCAGAGAAGAGGTGGTCAATATTGCCTGTATGGCATCGCCGGTGATTCGCTGTACCAAACGGTAGGAAAAATAATAAAGGGCATATCCGCATACAATTTGCATAAGCACGATAAAGGCAGGACTCACTTGCAGCAACCTGATGATGACAGGAATGGTGATGCGGAAAACTTTTTTTGCCCGCCAGGATGTAGGCGCAATGTGCTCCAGGTTATTCGTGAGGTCAGATGCCTTGAGCAAAATGGTATCCCATGCATAGGGCAAAGGATGGGTAAAAAACTTACATGCTGCGGGACTTACAAAGAACCAAGATAAAAGCAGAAGCAGGATTGAAAGTTGGTGAACAAAAAAACGACCTGTAGAAACTTTCTCCAGCCATTGAAATACATTCTCTGAATAATTGTTTATATGCATAAAGTTAGAGCCGGTGTGGATTTTTAAATTTCATCCATAACTGACGAAAGTACGCATCCCGGTGCGTCAGCCTTGGTGAGTTTGTGTAAAGATTCTGCTGGTTTCAACTGCTTAAAACTAAGGTATGTAAATCATATCTGCAAAAAAGTAAATGACTTCAAGCAGAATGAAAGACAGGATTGGTTTGCATAACAATTCAGGAAGCGTGCAGCATTTTTTTAGTTTTGCAAGGCATTTCCCGAATGACAATCCTCAGAAAATTTTTTCGAATCATTCTCATGATCCTTAATCTGTTGCTTGTCATCGTCGTGTTGTTTGCTGTATGGCAGTATCTGTGGGGCAAAAAATACACTCTGCGAACGCCCAAAAAATTTGAAGGAAAATGTTGGTATAACCCTTATGCAGGTACAGATGAAAACGGATGGATAAAGGCCAACTTTCATGTTCATAGCAATGTCTGGGGAAATTTAACCAACGGTAGACATTCCAATCCGCACACAATCGATAGCCTGTATCATTGGCTGGGTTATGAAGTAGCATGTATCTCCGATTACCAGTCGATCAATCGTTTGTTCAGCAATACAGCCGGATATCTGCCGGTATATGAGCATGGTTATGGTCCTGCACGGATACATCATCAGGTAATTGGTGCAAAAAGTGTCAATTGGAAAGAATACCTTTTGCCTCAGAGCCTTCATAATCGTCAGGAAGTGATTGATTGTCTCAGAGAAGATTCAGATGCAGTGGTAGTGATGAACCATCCTGAATTTTCATTGGCAGTGATCCCACTGATTTCAGATTCCTGGGTAATTACCACAACATGGAAATACTGAGCCGTGTTAGGCAATCGATGGCCTCCTGGGACACAGCGCTCTCTTCCGGTTACCCGGCCTTTGCCACAGCCAACGACGACGGACACGACATACGCAATCTTATGGAAGTGGGAAAAAATCTTACCCTTCTGTATGCCCGGCCTTCCGAAGCTTCTGTAAAAAAAGCACTCAAGAGCGGAATGACCATTGCTGTTGATCTTCCCATCGAGCAAGACTCTTCTCTCGCATACCGCAAAAAACTCCTACAGCAACTGAGAGGACCGGCATCCCTAAGCATGCAGGGCGATACCCTTCGTGTTCGATTCTCTCGCATATTTTCGCAGCTCTCCATCAAAAGCCAAGGCGGAAAAACCGTGTTCATGAAGCAAAATGACAGCACCGCTGTTTATGTGGCTGCTGATGAAGATACTTACCTCAGAACTGAGTTGACCTTTCAGGATGGTACCCGTTTTTTTTTGAATCCGGTTTTCCGTTATCATGGTAAATCTTTATCTGCAACAACGCATACCCCAAACAATTTCCTCACCATGGTTTTTAGGAGTGTGGCACTGCAGGTTTTGGCTCTTCTCGTATTTTTCTTTTATTTACGCTTCAAACATGTTCGCAGGAAAAAAAGTCATCGTCATCCTTCCGGCCTATAACGCCGCATCCACATTACGCGCCACCTATAACGAAATTCCATTCGATATCGTGGATGAAGTGGTTCTCACCGATGACAAAAGTTCAGACAATACGGTATCTGTGGCCAAAGAACTCGGTATTGCCCATATCATGCAGCACAGCAACAACCGGGGGTATGGTGGCAACCAAAAAACCTGCTACGCCAAAGCCATCGAACTCCATGCCGACATCATCGTGATGTTGCATCCCGATTACCAATACACACCCAAGCTCATTCATGCCATGGTAAGCATCATCGCCAACGGACTTTATCCTGTGGTGTTTGCTTCCCGCATTCTCGGCAAAGGTGCACTCAAAGGGGGAATGCCCGTATATAAATACATTGCAAACCGTTTCCTCACCTTGATGCAGAACCTACTCATGGGACAAAAACTTTCAGAGTATCACACAGGCTTCAGGGCTTTCAGAGGAGATGTATTGAAACAAATGAATTTCCACCGCAACTCGGATGATTTTGTTTTTGACAGCGAAATCGTTGCACAGATATTTTATCACGGACACGAAATCGGTGAAGTTACCTGCCCCACCAAATATTTTCCGGAAGCCTCTTCCATCAACTT
The DNA here is from genome assembly GCA_046297395.1 of Bacteroidota bacterium. Taxonomy (GTDB): domain Bacteria; phylum Bacteroidota; class Bacteroidia; order UBA4408; family UBA4408; genus JBEICQ01. Next base: position 48,876 of record JBKCNM010000012.1, on the reverse strand, counting down.
TAAGCGCAGTACCATTTACGGATTGGGTGTGCTCAGGGTATCATTTACATACTTTTTGGTGAGGATGGGATTGCTCAACGGCAAGAAGCACTACGAATGAAAAATTTGTTTGAGCAATATTTCAGGACATGGCTATTGCTCATCAGCGCGCTCTGTTTTTTGCCTTTTCTTGGAATCGTTCATCTCTTTGATTGGGATGAAATCAATTTCGCTGAATCGGCCCGCGAAATGATTGCCTCAGGCAACTTTACCCGTGTGCAAATTGATTACAAACCCTTCTGGGAAAAACCTCCACTCTTTTTCTGGATGCAGGTGTTGTGCATGAAAGCCTTTGGCATTTCTGATTTTGCTGCAAGGTTGCCCAATGCCATCACCGGTATCATCACCCTTCAGTTGCTCTATTCCATAGGTGCCAAAATCAATTCTCCTGCCTTTGGCAGATTGTGGTCGCTTTGTTACCTGGGTTCGTTACTCCCTCATTTTTATTTTACTTCCGGAATTATCGATCCGGTATTTAGCCTGTTTATTTTCCTCTCACTTTACTTTTTTATCAGAGCCACTGAGGAAAACAAAATTACATCATGGCATCCGCTGCTCTCAGGATTGTTTGCCGGCCTTGCCGTGCTGACCAAAGGTCCCGTAGGTTTTCTAATCCTTTTTCTTACAGTGGCCTTTCAGTTCTTTCGGACTCCCTATGTAAAAAATATCCGATGGTTTCAATACATGGCTTTTGGGTTTGTTCTGCTGCTGGTTTCATCTGCATGGTATGCCTATGAAATTATCCAAAACGGAACTTGGTTCATCAAACAATTTATTTCTTATCAGATAGAATTACTTACACAGCCTGTTGCCACCCATGGGCAACCATTTTATTACCACTTTGGAGTTTTGTTTTTTGGGTGTTTTCCCATCGCTCAGTTTGCCTTTCCCTCCCTGCTTCGTAAAAAAGACAATCATACTGCCCTTCATCGTTTCGAAGGATGGATGCAAGCCCTTTTCTGGGTGGTACTTATTCTCTTTAGCCTTGTGAGTACCAAAATTGTGCATTACTCCTCCATGTGCTATCTCCCATTGTCTTTTATCGCTGCACTTTCCTTAGAGAGGGGAATCACACACAACAAAGCAGTAAAGTGGATGTATTTTATCGTGGCTTTTTTATTTGGGCTTGCTTTTGTTCTCCTTCCCATGATTGGGTATTTCAAACATTTTCTGATTCCATACATACGCGATCCATTTGCGGTTGAAGCGCTCCTTTTGCCTGTTCGATGGCTGGGATACGAATGGCTTGCGGGGGTGTTTTTTTTCGTTTCCTCGGTGTATTTCTTCATGAATTATTGCAAAAATTCTTCTCGTTTTTTTTTGCATGGATTATTTATTGCCAACGCCTTTGTTTTTACATTGCTGCTTGTGGTTGTTGTTCCCAGGGTGGAAGAACATTCGCAGGGATCGGCCATACAATTTTACCGTTCCTTGCAAGGCAAGCAGGTTTATGTAACTACTTACGGTTTTAAAAGTTACGCCCAGTATTTTTACTTCCGTAAACCTTTTGGTGAACGGCCTGAGAGCAGCGATAACGACTGGTTGCTAAAGGGTGCGATAGACAAGCCTGTGCACTTGGTAACACGCATCAACAAAGTGCAGGAGATGGATCAATTTCCGGAATTCAAAAAGACCGGGAGCCGCGGAGGATTTGTCTTCTTTTGTCGTCAACCTGCTACACACTAATTTCTTATCCTACTTCTTTTAAGGTCATTATTTTGGCCGTTGCGCTGCCTGCAAGGCATGCAGCGCCGGGCTTTCCGCTCAAACTTTTTTGCCCCGCAAAAAAGTAAACGCTGCAATCCCTAACGGAATCATTTGCGTTGCTGATGTTACTTTTTCTGATAAGTAAAAAATCTCTTTAATAAAATTAAATTCATGAACTCAATCGATAAAAGAGAGATGATTGCCGTTACTTTTATTTGTTCATCCCACTGTAAATGGCCTGATGCCAATCATACATACATCATCGGTTTGCTCCTCATCGCCTTTCCATTCCTCAAAAGCTTTGATTAGCACTTCTTTTTGTGTGTCTGTGGATAAACTTTTTACCGAATACAGTAAATTCTCCAATCTTTTGTATGTATATTTTTTGTTGTCTTTTCCACCAAATTGGTCAGCGAATCCATCTGAAAACAAATACACCATTTCTCCTGCATTCACAAACACTTCATGATTGGTAAAGGGCATTTTCTGTTCATCAAAACCAACCGGTTGCTTGTCGGCTTTGATTTTTTCTATCCCTGTTTCTCGGGCTATCCATATGGGGTTATTGGCACCCGACCAGTATATTTTTCCTGTTTCTTTTTCTATTACCAGCAAAGAAATATCCATCCCATCTTTGATGTCTTCATGATCACTCTTTAGGTTTTCGCTGACCAAGTCTCTTGCTCTTTCCAGAAGTTTTGCAGGTTGGGTAATTCGGTCTTCGATAAATGCCCTGTTTAATGCTGCTGCGCATACCATGCTCACAAGTGCACCGGGCACGCCATGTCCTGTGCAATCTGCAACAGCCACCCCCACATAGGTGCTTGCTTCAATCACGATTTCTTGGGTCCAGTAAAAATCTCCCGCCACAATATCCTTTGGCAGGTACAAAACAAAATAGTTAGTTAAACAATCATCTAATTGCTTTTTTCCCGGCAACATGCTCTGTTGAATACGAAGGGAGTAGTTGATGCTATCGAGAATAGATTTGTTTTTTTCTTCAATCCTCTCTTTCTGTTCCTCAATTTCTGCTGTGCGGGCTTTCACTTGTTGTTCGAGCATCTTGTTCTGGGTGCTTTTGAGGACATTGATTTCATTAGCTTTTTCGAGTGCTGTATCCTTAAAAGATTTAAACTTATCAATCACTGCAAATGTGAGTAAAATCACTTCAATGGCTGAACCCCATTGAAGACTATAGTCCGTAAATGCATTGCTCGGAACGACTCCGAAATTGCGGAATACGAAGATAAAAACGACTACAATGAGCGATGAAAAAGCCAAGAGATAAAACCTTGCCGGTTTGTAATTTTTATTTAAAATGATCCATGCGACCGGAAGGATAAACATGTTAAGCAAAAGCGTTAAAACATTCACTATAAGGATTGATGTTCGATAAAAAAACAAACCCGGCACAAGCGCAAGAAATGCGTTGATGCCAAGCACTACTCCGCTGATGATAAAAAATTGATGAACCTTAGGTAGGAAGTTTTTTAGTTGCAGAAAGTGCGTGGTAAAATTTGCCATGAACAATACCGCCAAGGAAGCAAAAAATGGCAAGGAGCGGTTGTGCCACCAGGGATGCTCGGGCCAGAACCATTGAAAGGAATATCCGCTGAGTGCAAGTTGCAAAAAGAGAAAAGAAAGCAGATAAAGCAAATAGTATATGTTTTCATAATCCTTTACAAAAAGGATGATAAAGAGGTTGAGCAGAATTATAAAAATTAGTAAACCCAGATAGCTGCCATTGATAAACTGCTCGGAATAATCAGATGATGCAATTTCCTCTTTGGTACCAATTACAAAAGGAACAAAAAATTGATCGCCATGATTGTCAATTCTCACTAAATACTCAAAGCTTTTTCCGGCAGGTTTTTCTAGCGTAAGAATCATTCGGTGATGCCATATTTTCCTTAATGAATATGGCAGCATGTCTCCTGTTTCTTCCTTAAGGCTAAATTTTTTTTCAGTATGTATTCTGCGATATAGTTGAATGTTATCCAAGTTAGGATTTTTAAACATCAATTGTTTTTCCTCAGGCCACTCATCGGCATTTATACTAAAGGACAGCCAGATGGCTCCGTCATAAAAACCAAGACTTGGTACTTCTTTTTTGAGCAGGACTTTAGGGAATGATAGTATATTTTCGGGGTGTATTTTTCTGTCTTTATCTATGTAGAGACTTATCTGTAATGATTGCTTGGTGCTACCATCAACAGGCGCAGCATGTGAGGAATACCCTTTTGAAAAAAAAACAAACAAAAGGAGATTGAGGAATTGTAAACAAAATTTACAAGCGCATTTGTTGTTCATTTTTTCCATTCACCAATTAATATCAGTACCGACATTAGCAACAGGAAATATCCGAAATATTTTTTTAAATGGACTGCATCTATCTTGTTGTTGAGCCAAACACCAACAAAACTTCCACCAACTATTAACCCTGAAAAAATAAGAATAAACAGTTGTGCTTTTGGAAGGGGTTGAACAACAAGTCCCCCCAAACAATTGATGCTAATGATGAGGAGTGAGCTTCCCATCGCTGTTTTCAGAGGTAGTTTACCGGCTATTACGAGTGCCGGAACAATGATAAATCCTGCACCAGCACCCACCATCCCCGTGATAAGACCGGTGAGTAATCCTGCACCATAAAACCTGAAGTATCCAATTCCATCATTTGTCTTTAAGGTTTTTTTTTTCACCAGCATACTCATGGCAGAAGCCATTACCAAAAACGCAAAAAAATACATGAGAAACCCATCTTTGCTGAGGCCCCAAATTTCTTGAGGAATGGCAGGAAAAAGATATTTTCTGGTGAGGCTTACAGCTAGGAGAGAGGGAAGGGTAAATTGCCAAACAGCGCGGAAATCAAAATGGCCTTTAATGGCTTGCTGAATAGCTCCTGATAGAGCAGCTATACCAACCACTACAAGAGAGATGGGAATGGCTTCTACGGGAGAAAAATGACCAATATAAACCAATACCGGAAGTGTAAGGATACTTCCTCCGCTTCCCATGAATCCAAGCACAATGCCAATGACAATGGCCAGGAAATATATCATCAGGCAGGAGCGTAGAGGGGTGTAAGATTTTTCATCATCACTTCACAAAGTGCTTTTGTTCCGTATGCAGGTTTCCATCCCCAATGCTCCCGGGCAACACTGTCGTCAATACTTCCGGGCCAGCTGTCTGCAATGGCCTGCCGGTAATCCGGCGAATAATCAATAGTGAATGATGGGATACTTTTTTTGATGATGCCTGCCAGCTCCTCCGGCGTAAAGCTCATCCCCGACAAATTATAACTGCTCCGTATTTTTATTTTTTCGGCGTCGCTGTACATCAGTTCAATGGTGGCCCTGATGGCATCGTCCATATACATCATGGGAAGCATGGTTTGGCTGCTCAAAAAACTGGTGTACTTTCCGTTCTTAAGGGCTTCATGAAAGATATGCACGGCATAATCGGTGGTTCCGCCTCCAGGAGCTGTTTTCCAGCCAATCAATCCCGGATAACGCAGGGAGCGCACATCTACATGGTATCTGTTATGATAGTATTCACACCATCTTTCACCTGCAAGTTTAGAAATGCCATAAACAGTATTGGGCTCCATCACGGTAAACTGGGGCGTATGCTCTCGGGGCGTTGTGGGGCCAAACACCGCAATGGAACTGGGCCAGTACACTTTTTTGATATATCCCTCTCTGGCAAGATCAAGCACATGAAACAAACCGTTCATGTTGAGGTCCCATGCAAACATGGGACTCTTTTCTGCTGTGGCACTAAGCAGTGCTGCCAGCAGGTACACTTCCTTGACATCGTATTTTCTAATAACCTCAAAAAGCCTTTTTGCGTTGAGCACATTCAGGGTTTCATAAGGTGCAAATTCCCTGATTTCTTCTTTACTAAGATCTTTGATATCGGATGCAATGACTTGTTCGCGGCCATGCATTTCGCGGAGTTTTTGTACCAGTTCAGCACCAATTTGTCCACTGGAACCGATGACCAGGATGCTTCCTTTTTCAGACATGTTGTTTTGTATGGCTCAAACCTAAAGATTTTTTCCCGCCCTTCAAAAGTATCTCTCCTTGTCCATGGCAAATCGTAACTTTGGGCAAACCAAACCATGTTCATGCGCCGACTTTTTTTTCTTTCTGTCATCCTCTTCCAAGTCTCCTGTCAAAGTCCAAGAAAAGGCATTACAGTGGGTTTTCTGGATGCATTTAAGGACGAAACTCTCGAACAGGCTCACAAAGGTTTTTGTGATGCCCTTGCAGCGAATGGTTTTGTTTCGGGGAAAAATGATTTTTCCATTGAATACCGCAATGCCCAGGGCGATGTGCCAACGCTGGTGCAGGCCTGCGATTATTTTACATCCGCTCAGGTCACTGCCATTGCCACTAATCCCACCGTAAGCACCATCACAGCTGTGCAGCACGGAAAAGGCATTCCCGTATGCATGATGGTTTCTCCTGAACCTGTGCTTGCCGGTTTGTGTAAGGACAGTCTTCATTATCCCAAACAGCTTTTTGGTGTTTACGAAACTCAGGATTACATCGATACTTCGGTGATGCTGATGAAAACACTCGTGCCGGGTATCCAATCTTTGGCTGTATTATACAACTTGGCTGAAGTACAATCGGTGCTTGCACTCAAAAGAATGCAAGTGCTCTGTGAAGCCCTGCATATCAACTTAACCAGTCGTGGCATCAATCAATCATCAGAGGTGCAGCAGGCCATGCTCTCCATGCTACAGGAGTCACCCGATGCTTTTTTTGCTTTGCCGGACAATTCGGTTTTTGCTGCCTTTGAAACCATCATTAGAACCTGCGACAAAAAGAATATACCGGTCTTTACCAGTGAATCAGGATTGGTAAAGCGTGGTGCGCTCGCAGCCTACGGAGCCGATATGTATCGCTGGGGTGAGCAGTCGGGTGAGCAGATGGCAGCCTATTTAAAAAATCCCTCCGTTTTACCCAAGCCTGTGCTGCTGAAAGGACGGATAAAGATGATGAACCGCAAAAAAGCTGCACATTTTAAATTGCAGGCCGATAGCACCTGGATCCTTATGTGATGGACATGTATCTTGCTGCCATACAGGTTTCACTTGCCTATGCCCTCATGAGCCTGGGCATTTTTGTGACACTGAGAATTTTTAAATTGCCTGATATCACCACTGATGGCACATTTACCTCGGGTGCTGTTGTTTATGCTCTCATGATGCAAAATACCGAACAGCCCATACTCCCCGTCCTCCTGTTGGCATTTTTTGCAGGAGGCTTGGGCGGATTTCTTACAGGCATCATCAATGAAAAACTCAATATTCAACCCTTGCTCTCAGGCATCTTGGTGATGACAGCTCTTTATAGCATCAACCTACTCCTTTTGGGTAAATCCAACATGAGTTTGCCATTGAGTCCCGATGCAGATTCATTTTTTGAGTCATGGTTCATTTATTTGCTTGTGTTGATGATATGTCTGGGTGGTATATCATGGTTGTTGTATTCCGATTATGGCTTGGCCATGCGTGCTACAGGACATGCCGAGCAGATGGTTAAATCGCAAGGCATTTTTCCGGGCCGTATGCGCATTGCCGGGCTCATGATTGCCAATGGCTTCACTGCGCTCTCGGGTGCCATGGTGGCCAGATTTCATGGATTTGCCGACATGGGAATGGGCATTGGTATCGTGATTGCCGGCCTTGGCTCAGTCATGATTTCAGAAACACTCTTGCAAGCATTTGGTGTACGAAGTTTGCTCATTCGTTTGTTCATGTTGCTTCCGGCCACCATGTTGTTTAGGTTCATCCTCGCTTTTTCTCTTTCATTGGGGATAGATCCTGTTTTGCTTAAGCTGATTTCATCCTTATTGGTGCTGGGAATCATGGCTATCCCAATCCTGTTCCGTAAATCCTCGCATCATGCTTAACATCCAACAACTTTCCCTCGCATTCAAGGGGCAAACCGGACAGGTAAAGCAGGTATTCAAGGGTTTTGATTTTTCACTCGATCCCGGAAGTTTCACTGTCATCATCGGTGCTAATGGTTCCGGAAAATCAACACTGCTCAACCTCATTGCGGGTAGCTTGCTTCCGGATGAAGGCCGCATAAGTATTAACGGAATGGATGTAACACAACTCTCCGAAGAATTGCGCAGCAGATTGATTTCGCGGGTTTTTCAACATCCGCATTTGGGCACTGCCGGAGAGTTGACCGTACTTGAAAACATGAGGCTCTCCACCCTACATGGCAAGGTAAAAAGCCCCTTTCGAAGGATGGGAAAAATAGACGAAGAAGAAATTAGAAAACAGGTGGAGGGTTTGCAGATGGGACTTGAAAACACGCTTCATCGCAGCATGGAACAACTTTCGGGAGGACAGAGACAGGCCTTGTCTGTATTGATGGCATCATTGCCGGATGTTCCCCTGTTGCTGATGGATGAGCCTGCAGCCGCACTCGATCCTTCAGCAGGTGATGCTGTGATGGAACTGGCCGCAAGGCGAATCAAGGCGAAAGGACGCACAACAGTGTTGGTCACACACAACATGAAACACGCTGTTGATTATGGAAATAGACTTGTTCAATTGCAACACGGAAAAATCATCCGCGACATCAGTGGTGAGGAGAAGAAATTACTCCGGCCGGAGATGCTGCATGCATGGTTCGAACGCTGATTATCGGGAGAAAGAATTTGAAAAGAACTGTTGCACTCCAATCAGGCGGTCATAAAAAAAACCAATGCCTCGGTTATACACCATGATTTGGTAAGTGTTTTGAGTTTCAAATCTGTTTCCCTCAAAAACAGTTTCATCAAAGACAGCTTTACCGGGAGTTTTTACCACATACTGGTAATTATAAAAACCCTGTTTAAATAATGCAGCGCAACGATAGGCATGGGCTTTATCATCATATTGCAGTTTGTATTCCGGCAAACAGGCAAAGCCGCTGAAAGCACCAATCATGTATACATCACCCGTGGACAGGGGCTTTTCACATGGCAATGAAAAATGAACCATCACATAGTCCGATTCAATCGAAGGATCTCCAATCATGCAGCGAACAACAAACTGTCCGTCAATATCTCTTGCAAATGAATAGCGCTTAAAGGCCTTGCTTTCATCATTCTGGAGATAAGCATGTACGAATCGGTTTTCCTCTCGCTCAAAATAATTTACCCTCAGCGAGGGTACCATCAAATTTTTAATATCAAACTCCCTGAATTCACTGCCTCCGTTAAATACATTTCCGCCATCATAATCATAGGTTACGGAATTGTTTTTTACATACATGGGCTTTAAATCATTGATGGAATTATCGCTTCGCTGGTTTTGCCTCAAACTAACCATGATATCTCCAATGGGATTCTGAACCGGATAATCCGCAAAATTGATTTCAAAGTCCACTTCCTGTTTGTAGTTACGGTCTTCAATTGCAGTAGCTGCATGACAATTGGCCGAAACAAAAACCCTTTTTTCCACCACATAAAAACGCCTGGTCAGCACAAGTTTTGAAGGATCATTGTCTTCATATACTTTGAGTAAATAGTTTCCTGATTTGGTGATTTTCATGTTGGGTGTAGGAAGAATCACCCTGTAATGGGTATACAGTTGAATGGTATTTGCAGAAGAGGCTCTTTCCGTGAATGCATCTTCCGGAAATCCGTTGATATAATCCATGGGCATAAGACTGCTGGGCTGCCAATTGAAATCACAATGGATGAAAGTGAAATGAAATTGCTTAAAATCTGCATCCAGGTCATCAAAACTCAGCACCAGCGGTGCCTCTTTACCAAGCTCATAAATGGGTGCTTGCATTTCTGCATTCAAGGGATGAAACTGGATGGTTTTGATCTTGCTGCGATAGACCATGTTGTCATACCTCAGTTCGGTCTCGGCATAATCATCCTGCGCCATGATTGACACTGGCAAGAACAGGCAAGTAAGCAGGACAAGCCTTAACACAATGGGTCTTTTATACCATATAACCGAGAACATTATCTTTGCTGTCGCTAAATTTTTTACAAATAAAATGAATCTCACGATAAGCGAACAGGAACAAGTAAAAAGAAAAGCCCTAGAAGATCTCCTTCACCTGGGCGTCAATCCATATCCGGCCGAGGCTTACCCCATCAATGCCAGCAGCGAAGATATTCATCGCAACTATGAGCGTGATAAACTTGCTTATAAAAACATCTCTCTTGCAGGTCGTTTGATGAGTGTGCGCGACATGGGAAAAGCCTGCTTTGCAGAATTGCAGGATGATACAGGAAGAATTCAGGTATACATTCGCCGTGACGACATCTGTCCGGGAGAAGATAAAACGCTTTACGACCAGGTTTTTAAAAAACTCACCCACATAGGAGATATTCTGGGGGTAGAGGGCTATGTGTTTACCACAAAGATGGGTGAAATTACCATCCATGTAACAGGTCTCAAGCTATTGAGTAAAGCACTCAGGCCTTTGCCTGTTGTGAAAGTAGATGAAGACGGAAAAGTGCACGATGCTTTTACCGATCCTGAGCAGCGTTACCGCATGCGTTATCTCGATTTGATTGTAAATCCTCATGTACGGGATACTTTTATTCAACGCTCAAAAATGGTTTGGACCATGCGTCACTTTCTGCATGGCAAAGGTTATCTCGAAGTAGAAACACCTATCCTTCAACCTATTCATGGTGGTGCTGTTGCAAGGCCTTTTAAAACCCATCACAATACACTCGACATGCCACTTTATCTGCGCATTGCGAATGAACTTTACTTAAAAAAACTCATTGTTGGCGGGTATCATGGAGTATATGAGTTTGCAAAAGATTTTCGTAATGAAGGCATGAGCAGGTTTCACAATCCTGAATTTACCCAGGTGGAGCTGTATGTGGCTTACAAAGATTATTTATGGATGATGGAATTGGTTGAAACCATGGTTGAACAGGTTTGCATGGATTTGCATGGCAAAAGAGAAGCAATGGTTGGTGAGCATACCATTTCCTTTGCAAGGCCATGGAAACGATACACCATGTATGAGGCCATCAAGGAATTTGCCGGCATCGACATTGAAAACATGAATGAAAAGGAATTGGCAGAAGCGGCTACCTCCATGGGAATCAAAACAGATTCTTTTATGTCCAGGTCTAAATACATCGATGAGATTTTTGGTCTCAAGGTTGAGCCCAAGCTTATTCAGCCTACATTCATCACAGATTACCCGGAAGAAATGTCTCCACTTGCCAAAAAGCACAGGAGCAAACCCGGACTTGTGGAGCGATTTGAAGTGATTTGTAACGGAAAAGAAATTTGCAATGCATACTCAGAGTTGAATGATCCGATTGACCAGCGCAGACGCTTTGAGGAGCAACTGGAGATGGCCAAGCAAGGTGATGAGGAAGCCATGGTGCTCGATGAAGATTTTCTGCGTGCCATGGAATTTGGAATGCCTCCAACAGCCGGATTGGGTATCGGAATCGACAGGCTTGCCATGATTCTAACCAACTCCGCATCCATACAGGATGTATTGTTTTTCCCTCAGATGAGGCCCGAAAAAACTGAATGAATTTTCCGGGGATAGATAAGTTGAAAGAACCTGCATCATCCCGTCAGGTTGCCATATTTCTCTGTCTGCTGGGTGCCTTGCTCCGTTTTTGGGACCTCGGTAATTATTCTATTACAGCCGATGAGTTAAGTGTGCTTGACCGGATTCGTTTCGGAAGTTTCTCAGAGCTTATTCTTCATGGGGTAGTTCCAGATTTTCACCCTGCAGGCGTGCAGGTATTTATGTACTATTACTGCAAACTTGCAGGCACGGGAGAATGGGCCATTCGCTTTCCGTTTTTTCTCTGCGGTACGCTTGCATTACCTCTCATCTATCTTATTTGCAGGAATTGGTTCGGAGATGTTTCTGCTATCTTTTCGCTGGGCATTTGCTCCGTTTCTCAATTGTTTGTCGTTTACAGCCGCCTGGCAAGACCTTATGCCCCGGGCTTATTTTTTTGTTTACTTGTTGTCTGGTTCTTGCAGCTTATCTTGTCCGAAGACAAAGACAGGAAGCTGATGGGATACGCAATCGCTGCTGCACTCGCCATGGTTGCTGCCATGTATACCCATTACCTGGCATTCTTCTTTGTGGCACTTACAGGTATCTCCGGTCTCTTTTTGTTAGGCAGAAAGTCCCGCCTATACTGGATGCTTTCGGGCTTGCTCGCGTCGCTTTTGTTCGTGCCTCATATCAATCTGTTTATCCTCCAAACAGGATATGGTGGAGTGGGTGGCCCGGATGGATGGTTAAGCGTTCCGGACCTTTCCTTTTTTAACGATTTCACCACCTATTTCTTCAATCATAGCTTGCTTATTGCATTCTTGATAGTGACTTCTATAGTATTAATGAGCACTTTTTTTGCCACAGGCAAACCTTCCATTTCCGGTCTCATGGTATGCCTTATTTGGGGCTTGTTGCCACCTGTATTTTTTTATGTTTACTCGATTAAAGTCAATCCCATCCTGCAAATCAGTGGTTTGATTTTTTCCACTCCATTTCTTGTGTTCGGATTCACCTCCAGGATGCCCCGCACATTTACCTTGTTTCATCAATGGTTTTCAGTGATTCTTTTTTCCTTGATTTCCCTCATCACTGTCTATGGAAAAAACTTCTATGCACGCCGTTTCTTCGGCGAATACCGAGCATTGTCAGCCTATGCAGAAAATGCAGATAAGGTATTCGGGAAAGGAAAAATTACCCACACACTGAATGTTGAGAGTGCTTTTTTCGGAACCTATTCCCTGCGGCACTTTTCCCATCCCCCTGAATATGTTTTTTATGCTATTCCACAAAGGGATTCACTTGCTTCCTTTCGTAAGAGTGTTGACAATGCCACTACAGATTATTTCAGTTTTGCATGGTCAAATCTTGTAAATCCATATGAAACGCTCGATCTGATTCGGGAAAAATATCCCTGCCTTGTGGAACGCCGCTGGCTTTACAATTCCGAATGGTATCTTTTTGCCAAAGCGGGCAAAGGATTTTCAGAAGACCTGCCACAGTTGTCATTTTCGGTTCCCTGCGACAGCAATGTGCTCTTGAGTGAAAAAAATCCATATGGACCTACCTTCGAAAAGCCAGTTAAAGATGTGTATGTTTCCGCAGGACAAATAGTAACTTGTATGGTTGATATCATGGTCAACGGAACTTTGCAAGGCACAGAATTGGTGATGGAAGTGAAACGAGGCAATGAAGTTGTTTATTGGCGATCTTCCTCGGCAAAGGCTTTTGGGCTGGATTCAGGCAAGCGTCGAAAAATCTATTTCTCAAGTAGGATACCACCCTCTGTAAAGCAGGAAGATTTGATCAGGTTTTATCTTTGGCAACACGATAAGGCAGAAGTGAAAATTTATCAAATGCAAATTCATTCATTCCCCGGCAATCCGGGTCTTTATGATTTTACCCTCAACAGATAAGTATGGATACCAAAAAGAAAATTGCAGTACTGGGTGGAGGCAGCTGGGCCACAGCCATTGTTAAAATGCTCCTTAATAATGTGGAGATTGCCGGTTGGTGGATCCGTAGCATCGATACCATTGATTTTATTAAGAAATACCGCCATAACCCGAAATACCTCAGCAGTGTTGATTTGGATCCGGAAAGGCTTGATTTGTCTGATGATGCCGCACGCATCATCTCAGAACATGATATCATCGTTCTTGCTGTACCTTCTGCTTTTTTAAAAGATGTGATCCGGGGAAACGAAAAAATTCTGGCCGAAAAGCATGTGTTCTCAGCCATCAAAGGCATTGTTCCGGGAGAAAATCAGATTGTTGGCGATTACCTGATGAGTTCATGTGGATTACCTGAAAATAAAATGGGTGTAATTACAGGTCCTTGCCATGCAGAAGAAGTGGCACTGGAAAAATTATCATACCTCACAATAGCCGGTCAAGACGAACACATGACATCCGTGATGGCATCTGCCTTGTCATGCAGGTATATCAGAACCAAAGTAAGCGATGATATCTATGGAACAGAATACTCTGCCGTATTGAAAAATATATTTGCAATTGCCAGTGGAATCTGCCATGGGCTGGGTTATGGTGATAATTTTCAGGCAGTGCTTATCTCCAATGCCATTCAGGAAATACAAAGATTTGTAGAAGCAGTTCATCCCATCCAACGCGATATTAAAAGTCCGGCATACTTAGGTGACCTCCTCGTTACTGCTTACTCTCAATTTAGCAGAAACAGAACTTTTGGAAGCATGCTCGGCAAAGGCTATTCGGTGAAGTTTGCCCAAATGGAGATGAACATGATTGCCGAAGGCTATTATGCTGTAAAATGTATTGAAGAAGTAAATCGAAAGTATGGGGTTGATATGCCTATTACCCGTGCAGTCTACAACATTATCTACGAAAGGATTTCACCGGTGATTGAAATGAAACTGCTTGCCGAAAAACTTGGATAATGTCTTCTCATCATGTGGTAAGAGATCATCAGGAAGCCACGATATTGCTTCTGCATCCAGCTGTAAATTTTGCAACACTCGGCGAGTTGCTGGAATGGGGCGGTGCGCTATGGGCAGAGCCGGAAATCATACCCTGGCTTGTCTCTCACCGCACAAAGCCTGATGGTATTCTCTCCCATCTTTCGGATGATCAAGTGGGGACATATTTTCCGGATGTAACTGTTTTGCGATGCGGAAAGGAAATCTCAAGCCGGATTCAAATGATAGCCGATAAAACCGGAAATCCGAGGGTAATGATAGTTTCTTCGGATTGTATTGCTCCGCTTCAGACACTGATAAAAGTCAAAAGTTTTCCGCAAGAAATTTTTTTCGTAGACGATGCCTACAGGTATTTTTTTTGTCGAGGCGAAAAGCTATCTCAATTACAAAAAAACAGTAGACAAACACATGTGAGCTCTTTGGATCAGCCTTTTTTTTGGCAGCCATGGAGGAATGATTTTTCTTTAGATCAAACTGCCTTGTATCTGGTAAGGATATTGTGGCAATAGATTTATATTTGCACTGATATGGATAGAATCAAGATTGTTTTGGGAAATACAGGAATCCGTCAAGTACTTGCCATCACCTTTTTTTTCAGATTGATTTTCAGGTTATTTCTCGCTCGCTATTTCTACGGCAGAGAAGATTTTTTCATGTCCTACGACACCATCTGTTGGTCCAATGCGTTTGATTTTCTTTTGGAAACCGGAAAATTTACCATTGATCCAAACAATGCCAACGGATATTTTTCCAGGATGCCACTTTTTTCTTTCTACATGGGGGTATTCTATTTGCTGCTCGGAAAAGATTGGATGCTTACTTACAATGTAATTTCCTGGTTTCAGATTTTTCTCGATTGTATGGCCGTATGGCTGGTCTACAAAACAGTAATCAACCTTACCTCTTCAAAAATTAAAGCTGTTGTTGTTTCGCTCTTGTTTGGATTATATCCATTTTATCTGGTTTGGTCACCTGTGGCATATACCGAGGCGCTGAGTGTTTTCCTCTTGGTACTCGCACTTTATTTCTCTTCCTCTCCTGCAGCCCGTTTTCGTTCGTATGTTTTTTCAGGTTTTGCTCTGGGATTAGCTGTATTGCTAAGGCCACAATTGCTGCTGCTTGTCATGCTTTTTCCCTTGGCGTTTTTCTTGCCTGAGACTGGAAATGTGCGCAAGGGTTTTCGTTTTGGCATGGCATTTTTACTGGGATTTCTGCTGGGTTTTGGACCCTGGCCTGCAAGAAATTATATTTTTCATCAGCGTTTAGTGATTACACAAGATATTTCCGGAAGTCCCAATTGGTACAAGGATGTAATGGCATTTACGAAGTTCATGTACGCTGTGCAAACCGACTGGAATCCACAGTTTGATGAGATTGTGGCCGGAAAACCGGTTACCTATCCCCGAGGGGCCTCACTCAGTGAAACCGATAGTATCCGACTGATGAAAGCATTCAAATTAGCTTCTTCGAATTCTTTCGGGTTCAGCCATTGGACAGGTTCCTGGCGTCCAAAGCTGACTGAGAACAATCCTGAAACGGATTCAGTGATTATTATCTTTACCGAGCTTCGGGCAAAAATCATTCGTGAACATCCAGTCCACTTCTGGCTGTGGGTGCCGCTGGGAAACCTCAACAAAGCCATTTTTAAATCCAGTTTAAACTGGAAAAGCACCAAAGGATTTAATGCGATTTTGTCTACCTTGATGTTTCAAATCAGATCCTTACTCATTCTTTCTGGCTTGTTTGCGCTGATCATGCTATTGAGCAAATCATACGGACGGAAGAATCACCTGAATTGGTTGGCTTTATTGTATTTTATGCTGCTCTATTTCATCATGTGCTTTGGCAATGCCAATATGCTGCGCAACATTGAGATTCGCTATTTTCTGCATGCCGACCTTTTGCTCCTCATTCCTCTTGGCTTGGTCATTGGTGCCTGGTTCGAAAATAAATCAGGAAAAAGTATGTTACTTCCTTGATTTTGTTATTGTTAAATTAATATTAAATTTGCGGCAATTGTTGTTCATTTGATTACACCAGGCAACATATTGCTTCTCATATTTTCCTACCTGCTGGGTTCCATTCCTTCTGCTATCTGGATTGGCAAATGGTTTTATCAAAAGGACATAAGGGAATTTGGAAGCGGCAACGCCGGAGCCACAAATACATTTAGGGTGCTCGGTAAAAAAGCCGGGATACCTGTATTGATTCTCGATGTTCTTAAAGGCTTCATGGCTGTTCAACTGGCCTATTCTCCTTTGGGTATTCCTCCGGGCTCAGAGGCTTTCATCAACCTCAAAATCATCCTTGGCATTTCAGCATTTTTGGGTCACCTGTTTCCTGTTTTTGCTGAATTCAGGGGCGGAAAAGGTGTGGCCACCTTGCTTGGTGCTTGTTTGGCAATCAGCTGGGAACCCACGCTGATGTCATTAGGAGTGTTTGTTATTCTTCTGCTTACCACCGGATATGTTTCTCTTGGCTCTATAGGAGCATCACTCTTTTATCCATTTTCAGTAATCGTAATCAATCAAACTGAATATCCTACCATGGTTGTTTATTCCATGCTGATCGCCTTTTTGCTTCTTATCACCCATCAAAAAAACATTGAAAGATTACTCAAAAAACAGGAAGGCAGGATTTTTAGTCCGGGTCGTAAACGCATGGCATGATACCCATTCGGTCGATTTTATTTCGGCTTGTCCCCAATTATCCGTAAAATAGCGCAATAAGTGACTGAAGCAAAAATGCCGATCAATGGAATTTCCCTCAGATTGTACCTCGCCGGAATGCTGGCGTTGGTTTTTTTGAATGTATTTTCAGTAAGGGCACAGGATTCTTTCGGCTCCGAGAAAGAACTCAGAAACAAAGCATCCAAATATTTTAAAAACGATGATTTTGCTTCCTGTCTTCCGCTCTATTCTCAACTGCTTAGTCTTTATCCCAAAGAAGCCGAATACAATTATCGTTACGGTGTTTGTCTTCTGATGGCTGGCAAGGAAAAGGAAAAATCCATTGCATATCTCTCAAATGCTTCAAAAAGCACTGATGCTGAAATGGAAGTTTTTTTCTACCTCGGAAAGGCCTGTCATCTCAATTATCGTTTTGATGAAGCCATACAGCATTACAACACTTACCGCTCCAAAGCAAGTGATAAAAAAACTTTGAAATACGATGTAGACAGGCAGATTGAGATGTGTAAAAATGGCAAGTCCCTCTTGCAGACCATCACCGATCTTACCGTTGTGCAGAAAAATCAGTTTCCCACGGCTGAGTATTTCAGGGCATACGACCTGGGCACAGCAGGAATTAAAATCATTGCCAAACCTGATGACCTCCGCTCCACAATCGACAAAAAGAAAAACGAGTCAGGTATTATCGTCATCAATCCCAATCATCCTTACATCTATTTTTCCAGTTATGGAGAAGTCGACAAAGGTGAAAAGGATTTGTATCGCATCCTCAAGACCGACAATTTTACCTGGAGCCGTGCCAAGCCTCTCAGCAATGTCATCAATACGCCTTATGATGAAGATTATCCTTTTGTGACATCCGACGGCAAAAGTCTCTTTTTCTCTTCCAAAGGGCACAACAGCATGGGCGGATATGATGTTTTTCGTGCTGTATTTGATTCTCTCTCGGGTAGTTTTCAGATTCCCATCAATATTGATTTTGCCATAAACACTCCTGATGACGACATGCTTTACATCAGTGACAGCCAGATGGATTTTGCCTTTTTTTCCTCCCGTCGCAGCACTGATGCTGGTAACATCACCGTTTTTAAAATCAAAAAAGAAAGGGTTCCCGGCAAGATTGTTTTGGTGCGTGGTTCTCTTGCAGCCGGGGAAGACAAGTCGCATCCATCCACCAAAATCACCATCAGGAACCAATCCGGAAACCATGTGGTCTCAACCATCAAGCCCAATAAGGCCGGTTTCTATCAACTTATCCTGCGTCAAGGTCTGGAATACCAGTACACCATAGAGACGGAGGGTTACCAAGCCATTACAAAATCGGTCTCGATTCCTGAAAACAGCGAAACAGCACCACTCATTCAGGAAATTGCCCTTTCTAAATCCGGCGGCACCGACGAAGCCAGTATCAGCAGTGTGTATCAGCAGGGACCTCCTGATGAGAGCACCCAACAGGCCATCACTGCATTCTTTCGGGAACGCGCCAACCTGGATGTAAACATGGGTCAGCAAATCAATGAGGGTTTGCTCCTTGCATCAAAACCCACCGAGGCAACTAAACCAAAGACAACAGCAAATCCCAATGATGCCCTGATTGAAACTGCAAGAAAAGACGCCACTGAGACCCGAGAAGAAGCCAAAGTATTGCAAAACCGTCAAGAGGAGCTATTCAAATTATCTAAGCAAAAAGCGGATTCGGCTGATATCATGGCGGGACTCTACGCCAACAGCAAGACCCCTGCCTACAAAAAACAGGAAGATTTATATCGTTTGAAATCCTCTGAATTGCTTGCCCAGGCAAATGAGGCACAGGAAAAATACAAAGAGAAAAAAGCAGAAGCTGACTGGCAGGACAACTATACCTCACGACTGGAAACGGCTGTAAAAAGCGGAGACAATGCAGAAATTGCGAAACTCAAAACCACCCGATTCGACAAGGAAAAAGACATGCCTGCAAAAGAAGAAGCGAAGGAAGTGGCTGTTGAAAAGGGATCCTCTGCCGATCTTGCGCAGCAAATAGCACAACTCAGGAAAGACCAGGCAGGACTTACTCATCCTGAGGACAAGGATCGGGTTCAGAAGCAGATTGATGCGCTTACACAAGAAAAAAACAGCCTCGATAAGAAATCTGAAACAACTCAAGGAATTACGCAAAACACAAATACAGGTAATGACATAAAGTCAAGTGATATAGCCACACCTAAGACCGTTGTTACTGATAACCTCTCAAGCCCCGCAGCAGCAGGTGATGCATATGCACAGCTCTCGGGCGCAGAAAAAATACTTCGCGATGCAGATGCACTTAAAAAGCGCGCTGCTCGGACTGCCGATCCGGCTCAAAAAGTGAAGATGCTCAAAGAGGCCGAAACACAAGTGAGACGAGGACAAGAAGAAAAAATCAAATCGGAATCCCGACTCATTGCTGAACAGACCGCATCCATTCAAAAAACAAATGATGAACTAAACAGTGCCACGCTTCCTGCAGACCCTGCTCTCTCAGGCAAACTCAACCAGGAGAACAAGACCATGCTTGCCGATGCTGAAAACCTAAGGCAGCAAGCTGCTTCCGAAAAAAATCCTTCAGTAAAGGCCAAGAAACTGGAGAGTGCCAGGATCTTGCAGGAGAAAGTGATCTCCAACCAACAGCGCTTGTTGCAGGAGGTGAATGCTGCCAAAGAAAAGCAGGCTGCATACGCCGCAGAACGCATCAAAGAATCTGAAGAATTGGTGCAACAGGCAACCGCTTTTGAACAAAAATCTACCGAAGTATTGGCAAGCGCAGAACCTATTCGCGAAGCCTTGCGAAAAGATGAAGACAATGCTCAGAATCTCAGAAGCTATGCTGCCGGATTGAAAAACAAAACCAAAAAAGCAGATGCAGAGAGCGCCGCTTTGTCCTACGACAAATCAGCAGCCATCAAGCGTCAATCCATCGACTCCATTCAAAAAATTGCAGATAACTACGCTGCCAATGCAAGAACTTTAAAATCCCGTGCAGAAGATGTGAGAGACAATGCCAATAAACCTCCTGCACCTGAAATAACCATCCCGGAAACAAAGCCTGAGACTGTTTCAATGCCAGGCAATGGCTCCGAAAATATAGCTTCAGCCAATTCCTCCCTGTCCTCTTCATCCAAGGCTATAAACGCCACAAGTCCATCTGCTGCAGCCGGCAATTCATCTGAAGAGCAAGCCCGCTATGCTTCAGCCCGTGCAGCAATAGATGAATTCAAAAGACAATATGGTTCTCTGGAGCAGGAGATTTCATCACTCAGGACATCAGGCAATGAAAAGATAGAGAAGTCTGTTCAAGTGTTGGAGACTGCACAAGAGGCCGGTAAAAAAGAAAGAAAAGCCGCCATCAAGGAAGCGATGGCCCTGGATGCCTCCGGCAATGATGAGCTGGCAAAAGCAGACTCTCTGGAGCGTACCTTCTCTTCTGCCAAAACCAAAAAAGAAGAAGCCATGGCTACACTCAAGAGCATGGAATCTTCTCTGGGTTCCTCAGGATTCGCTCAACTGCAACAGCAATACAACAACACATCGCAATCCTCGCCCGCTATTAATAGTGCTGAGAACACATCCAGCCCAACAACAGCCAATGCCAAGAATACAGCCGTCACCGGAGAAAATTCTGTAAATGCTGCCAAAGCATCCGGAGAAGCAACTGATGTCAACACAAACCCTATTGCTTCTCAGGCAGAAAATACGAAACAAACTGCTCGCAACCTGCCAAAGGCTTCTGTTAAATATCCGGGCTATGTTCCCGGAGAAAAAGTGGAAGGATTGGGATATTCCGCAGATGAACTCCTTGCAATCATCACCAGCAAAGCGTTTAACGATTACACCAATCTGAGACAAGAAGCGGATAGCGCAAACTTCTTCTATGAAATGTTTGGAAAGAAAAGCCAAACCTTGTCCGACACGGTAAAAATTATTGCTTCTGAAGCAGCCGATCTGATGGAGCAGGCCGAAGATGTCTCCAAAGACGAAGCCAAGTCATTGAAATCTCAAGCCAAGCAAAAAGAAGCACTTGCTGATAAAATTCTTGCACGCGCTGATTCAATCTACTCAGAAAGTGAGAAATTGTCTAAAATCATCGATACCAAAGACAATGAAACCATTCGTTTGATACAGCAGCTCGATGGCAGGGAAGCATCAAACTACAAAGTGATTTACGACAAAATTTCACGAAAAGAGTTCTACTCAAACTCTCCACTGGTGGAGAAATATTTTGCAGCCTTCTCACAAACCAGGCAGCGACAAATAGAAGCAGCCCAAGCGGAGGCGCTTAAAAAAGCCCAGGTTGCTGCTAATGCTGCTTCCGATGTAGCAAAGCCTGCAGATAAAGAATCCAATGCGCCAACAGCCAACCGGCAAGCCGCTGTAACAAAGCCTGCAGATAAAGAAACCAATGCACCAATAACCAACAAGCAAGAATTCGTTAACACGGAAACAAACAACAGCAAGAAGAATTTAACAGAGCAGGTGAACAATGCAGCTTCGGAAAAGAAAATTGCTGCTGCCAACAATGCTTCAACAGCACAGGTATATGCACCGGGCTCCATTCAGTATGATGTTCCTCTTCCTGCAGGCATTGTTTTTCGCATCCAGGTGGGTGCCTATAACCGAAGGGTAAACAACAACCCTTTTGGTGACCGATATCCACTTTTTGGCCGTCAGGTAAACAACCTTGTGGTGTATTCTGCCGGGATGTTCAACAACCTACCGGAAGCGCAAACAGCGCGTGATTTCTTCCGCGGCAATGGGCAAACAGATGCATTTATAACTGCCTATTGTAATGGGGAACGCATCTCTGTTCGTCAGGCAATGATTTACATCAGGAGAGGTACAGGTTGTGATAACCAGCCCCTGCCCGAATCACAACTGGCTCAGAATGGTGTGGGAGTTGACAGGAATGCGATTCCCGATGATCAGCAAGGCAATCTGAAACAATTTACCGAATTGCTTTACACCGTGCAGGTGGGTGTTTATCGCACCTTGGTTCCGGCTTCAAGATTATACAATCTCTCTCCGCTTTATTACGATACCATCGGAAGGCGTCTGATCCGTTATTCAGTAGGTATCTACAACAACAGAAAGGATGCGGCAGATGCCTGCAGAACCATTGTCGACAGAGGCATCAAAGATGCTTTTGTCATTCCTTATTACAACAAAAGAAGAATCTCCTTGGAAGAGTCAAACAGACTGCAGCGTGAAAGGGGAGAAGATGTTCTGGTAAAAGGATCATTTGTCAATGCCAAGCCCGGTTCAGGTCCTGCAGTTATATCTCAGCAAGCGTCAGTGAATCTCAGCAATGAAGAAAAGGCGAATGTGAAGCTAAGGGTTCAGATTGGTGTATTCCGAAAAGATGTTCCTGTTGAAACCATGAATGTGTTTCTCAAGCTCGCACCCAAAGGAATTGATGTAAGCAAATCTGCAGATGGTTTAACAACCTATACGATAGGAAATTTTAACACGCTTGCTGAGGTAGAAAACCTCCGTCGCGAGGCCATAGCAGCCGGGCTGGATGATGCATTTGTCGTGGGATTCGCCGGAAACCGGAAAATATCCGTTGAGCAGGCCAAGACCATCCTTGGCATCAAATAATATATTCAGTAATTTTGACCTTCTAAAATCAGCATCCATGGCACAACAAACTGAATGGCTGGAACAAGCACAACTATCAGAAGTAACCGAGAAAGTTCACTCCCTTATTTTACATAACGACGACTACAATACTTTTGATTTCGTTATACAAACACTTATCGAAGTTTGTGATCACGATGCCTTGCAGGCAGAACAATGTACCTATCTTGTTCATTTCAAAGGAAAGTGTGATGTCATGACTGATACATTCAACAACCTAAAACCTATTCGTAACCAACTCCTTGGAAGAGGACTCACAGCTACCATTGAATAAGCAGATGGATTTATTTGAAAAAATTAAAAAGAACAGAGGACCTATTGGGCAGCATGCCAAGGAATCTCACGGCTACTTTACCTTTCCCAAGCTGGAGGGCGATATAGGTCCGCGCATGATGTTCCGCGGAAAAGAGCGGCTTAACTGGAGCTTGAACAATTATCTTGGTCTCGCCAATCATCCGGAGGTTAGAAAAGCCGATGCCGATGCTGCTCTTAAATATGGTTTTGCATCTCCCATGGGAGCCCGCATGATGAGTGGAAACTCCAATGCTCATGAGGAATTGGAAAACCAACTTTCTGCATTTGTCCATAAAGAAGATACCATCCTTTGTAATTTCGGATACCAGGCCATGGTCTCAGCCATTGATTGTTTGGTAGATCGCCGTGATGTGATTGTATATGATGCCGAATCTCATGCCTGTATCCTCGATGGTGTGCGTTTGCACATGGGTAAGCGTTTTGTGTTTAAACACAATGATGTTGAAGACTGCGAAAAGCAAATCAAAAGAGCATTAAACATAACCAATGAAACCGGTGGTGCCATTCTGGTAATTACCGAAGGGGTTTTTGGTATGCGCGGTGACCAAGGAAAACTCAAAGAAATTGCAGCACTCAAAAAGTACTATCCATTCCGATTGTTTGTGGATGATGCCCATGGTTTGGGTACCCTCGGCAAAACAGGAGCCGGTACCGGAGAAGAGCAAGGTTGCCAAGAGGATATTGATGTGTATTTTGGAACATTTGCAAAATCCTTCGCCATGATCGGAGGATTTATCTCCAGTGAAGAACAGGTGGTGGAATATCTCCGCTACAACATGCGTTCACAGATTTTCGCAAAGAGCATGCCCATGCCCTTGGTACTTGGAGCGCTCAAGCGCCTGGAACTCATGCGCACCCATCCCGAATACAAAGATCAACTCTGGGCAGTTACCAATGCCCTTCAACAGGGGCTTATAAAAGCAGGATTTGATATAGGTGTAACCAACTCATGCGTAACCCCCGTCTACATGAATGGTTCTATCCCGGAAGCCACAAACCTGATCATGGATCTCCGTGAGAATTTTGATATTTTCTGTTCCATGGTTGTTTACCCTGTGGTGCCCAAAGGGATGATTATTCTGCGATTGATTCCAACAGCTGTGCATACAATGGAAGATGTGAACTACACCATTGATGCATTTTCAAAAATTGTTTCCAAATTGAAGTCAGGTCAGTATATGGCCGATAGAATAGCTGCCGTTTAAGCAGCAATATATCTTTTAGCGAAACAGCAGTTGCATGAGTTTCTCGGCATTGTGCTCATTGCTGAACCTGCCATGCTCTATCCCTTTGCATAAATCCAGTGCATCTGTCCCGAAGGGGATATCAAACCATTTTTTTACCAGCGCCTGCATGCCGGCAGACTGATCGGCGATGTGGCAAAACTGCTCGAGTCCGGTGTCTTTTACCATGGGTGTATTTACAATACAATGCCTGCCGGAGTAGAGCGCCGAAAGCAGTTTTAGTTTGATACCCGTTGGCTGAAAGGTAGGAAGAATATTCAGCTGGGCTTCCTCAATCAATTGATGGATATGCTCTGTACTCACATTGTAGGCAAGACGGATATGAGGATGCGCTGCTGCCAATTGCCTGAGTCGTTTACTCGGATGATTGCCCGCGATGCAAAGGGGAACATCAAGGCCGGAAAAAACCTCTTCAATAAGGTAACACGCAGCCTTGTCATTTTCAGCTACACCAAGGTTTCCATGATATAAAGCAAAAGAACCTTTGCCAGATTTTGTACTTACTTTTTGATGAGGATGAAAAGCAGAAACCAAAGAAACAGGATAGCCTTTACCCGAAAAATATAATTCGTCATGCATGGAGATGGCAGCTACATGAGAGGCATGCCTGAAAATGGATTCGAAGTGCGCGAGTTTTACTGATTCCCTGCGCAGGTAACTTCGCTTAAATATTTTTTGCTCTGCTTCAGAGAGAGAATGGTAGTAATTGTGTTCCACATTGTGGCTGCGTACCACACGATTTTTTCCTGCCAAGGACTCTTCTGCAAGATATCCGCAAGTGTGAATTCCTTCAAAAAGAACAGGATGTTCATCTTCTGTGAGATGATGCAGGAGTTGTTGGTTTTTCCTCGATACAACAATGAAGGGCAGCTTGTGAAAAAACAGCCAGGAGTGCATCTTGCGAGGATAATATTCTACCCTTTCACACATTTTCTCAAGCAGGGGAGATGCTCCTCTGCCATAATCAAATGCATGCAGAATAACACCGATACCGGCATCCGCAAGTGCTTTTACTTTGTAAAATACATCAATTACTCCTCCGTAATCGGCCGGAAAAGGAACATCAAATGAAACAATATGAACCTTACGGGTACTGATTTTTGATAATTTTGCCTCAAATATACACCCTGTGCTTCTCAAAGCAAACGGCATCCAAAAATCCTATTTCAGTACCCAAAAGGTAGAAGTCCTTCGGGGCATAGATATTGAAGTATCCCGTGGGGAGATCGTGTGTATTGAAGGCAAAAGCGGTGCCGGTAAATCCACCCTGTTAAGTATTCTGGGTACACTCGAGAATCCTGATGCAGGTGAGGTGCTGCTGAATGGTACCTCCCTCTTTTCGCTCAGCACAAAAAAATTATATGCCCTTCGCAACAAGAGCATAGGATTTGTCTTTCAGTTTCACCACCTGCTGCCTGAATTCACTGCACTTGAAAATGCCGGCATGCCCGCACTCATCGCAGGTGACTCAAAGAAAGAAGCCTATCGGAAGGCACTTCAACTCCTCGAGTTTCTGGATATTGCACATCGGAAAGATCATAAACCGGCCGAACTGTCCGGTGGTGAAAACCAACGCGTGGCAGTTGCCAGGGCGCTGGTAAACAACCCCGAAATTGTGTTTGCCGATGAACCCTCCGGCAACCTGGATGCAAGCAATGGATCGGAACTCAACAAGCTTATCCTTACCCTGAGAAAAGAATTTAACCAAACATTTGTGATCGTGACACACAATCCGGAACTGTCAAAAATTGCAGACAAGGTGATGGTCATGCACAATGGCTCGATCTCACATAAAACACCCCAAACAAACTGATATGAATGCGTATGTTTTTCCGGGACAAGGTTCCCAGTTTCCCGGCATGGGAAAAGAGTATTTCGACAATCATCCCCATTGCAGGCAACTGTTTCTGGAAGCCAATGATGTGCTGGGTTTTTCTATTACAGATGCGATGTTCTCAGGCTCTGAAGAAGACCTGAGACAAACCAAAGTAACCCAACCGGCAGTTTTTCTGCACTCTGTGGCTGCCATCAAGGCATTGGGTGAATCATTTACTCCACACATGGTGGCAGGTCACTCGCTGGGTGAGTTTTCAGCACTTGTAGCAAATGCATGTCTCTCTTTTTCGGATGCCCTGCTTCTGGTTTCTAAAAGGGCATTTGCCATGCAGAAAGCCTGTGAACAAAATCCCTCTACCATGGCTGCCATCTTGGGTTTAGATGACAAGATAGTAGAACAGATCTGTGCCGAAATTTCCTCTTCCGGCAAAGTGGTGGTTGCAGCCAATTACAATTGTCCCGGACAGTTGGTCATCAGCGGCAGCATGGAGGGTATTCAGGAAGCCTGTGAAAAAATGAAAGCAGCCGGTGCCAAGCGGGCATTGCCATTGCAGGTGGGAGGTGCTTTTCATTCCCCCCTTATGGAACCTGCCAAAGAAGAACTTAAGAAGGCCATTGAACAAACAACATTTCGTGTGCCTGTTTGCCCTGTTTACCAAAATGTAAATGCACTGCCTTCAACAGATCCCGAGCAAATAAAATCCAACCTCGTGGAGCAATTAACCGCGCCCGTGAGATGGACCCAAACCATAGAACGAATGATTGCCGACGGTGCAAACCATTTTTACGAGGCAGGTCCGGGCAAAGTCCTGCAAGGCTTGGTGAAGAAAGTAAACAAGGATGCCATTGCTGAAAGTTGTTAAGGTCTTTGTTTCTTTTTTGAGTTCACTTTCCTTCTCCGAAGGGTGTCAAAAAAGAGGCTGTAAATGCGGCTTGGCATGCGCCCTCGTTTTACAGGTTGTACTTGTGAATAGGCTTCATGCTCAATCAGATTCTCTCCCAAAATTTGCTGTTGAAGGGTATGCTGAATTTTATTTTAGTCACGATCTTGCTAAAAATGCTACACGAGAGAAACCGGATTTTTTCTCTAACCATAAACGACTTGGTGAACTGAATGCCAATTTGATTATGTTGAAGGCCTCACAAACGCAAAACCGCTACAGGTTCAATTTGGGTGTGATGGCAGGCAATTACGCCCAATACAATCTTGCACATGAACCCATATGGGCGCAATTTGTATATGAAGCAAATATGGGCATTAAACTTTCTTCCTCCCACAATCTTTGGCTGGATGCCGGCATCATGCCTTCTCACATAGGATTTGAGAGTCCCATTGGCGCAGATTCATGGAACCTTACAAGAAGTATTTTGGCGGAAAATTCTCCCTATTATGAATCAGGCATACGCCTGAGTTATGCCAGCCTCAATAAGAAGTGGCAGTTTGCCTTGCTTGGTCTGAACGGATGGCAAACCATCACCCTTCATCCGCTGGTAAAATCTCCTTCTCTGGGCCTGCAGGTGATGCATAAAACCGGTGAAAACAACACTGTAAACTACAGTTATTTTCTTGGTCAGGTTTTTAATAAAGGCAATGTTGCCCTGCGTCAATACCACAATTTTTTTCTTCAATACAAGTCTAACCGTGGAAATGGAATCATCTTTGGCTTCGATGCAGGAACGGAGCAAGCGAAAGGCGGGAAACTCCATTCTTGGTATTCGCCCGTTTTGATTCTGCGAACTGCTTTGGCCAAGCAATGGTTTCTTGCCATTAGAACAGAATATTTCCATGACCCGGAACAGGTTATTTTCGTTACCGGAAAAAGCAAGGGTTTTCGTACCATGGGATACACGGCTAACATCGATTATGAGCTCAATAGTCTTGTGATGCTCAGGATGGAGGGGAAGTTGTTTCGCGCACAGGAAAAAATATTTTCAGGCACTTCTGATCAGGCCATCTGGCTCACTGCATCTGCCTGCATCAGGTTTTCGAGATAATTACCGGAAATTTTTCTTTCGCCTGCTCAAGGTCAATCTTCCTTTCATCTGAAAATTTGAATGTGGAATGGGCTTTATTCCCCTTCACCGGAAACTTTCTTGCTCTCATTTTAATTGCCATGCAAGCTTTTCCATACTTGAGGGCAAATCCTTTTGAAAAGGGTATGTCGGTTTTTACTCTGTACTGATAAATTTTGCTTCTCGCTTGCAGCCCTTGATTACAAGATGTCCAGATCCAGCTTTTGTTTGAGCAGCTGAATATTGGGATTGAGTTGCGCCATTTTTTCAAATTTTTCTTTGGAGGTATAAGCCTTTTTCTCTTTTCCTTCTTCTGTTTTAATCAATCCAAAACGAAGCTTGATGGATTGATTGTTCAGACTCTTCCGAAGCCATTCGGCCATCTCTGTGATCAGTCCGTTCATCATCTCTGTTTGGGATGCATTGTTCACCAAAAAATGAATCGTGCAGTCTTCACCCAAGGTCAATTCCCCGGTTACCAGTGTGGAATAAACAAATTCTCCTTTCCCGCTTTTCCAGAGGCCGGCAAGTTCGGCCCATTTGTTGCGCAGCATTTCTTCGTTAAAAGGATCATTTCCCGGTTTATCAAGTAATGAGACATGTGCATCGGGTGCTTCTGTTTTATCCTGCTTTTCAACTTTATTCAGCAAGGTGCTGATTCTTGGCATGCTGGCCTTGCTAACTAATGAACCTGCAGGGGCTGTTGGAGCAGACGCTTGTATAGGTGTTTTTGCGTGCTCAGGTGAAGTGTTTTGGATGTTTTCTGCAGCCATCACCGGTTTTTGAGCAAATGCTGCCGGTCTAGGCTCTGCGACTGTTGATTGAGCGATATTCAAATCTTCCGAAGGAATTTGTTTTGCCTTCGGTGGTATTCCTTCACTTATGTCATTTTTTTTTTCGTCCCTGTTTTCTTTTTGCAACAGCGACAATTTCATGAGGGTAAGCTCTACCACAAGTCTCGGATTTTTACTTTGTCGGTATTGTACTTCCCCCTCACTCAACAATTTGAGTGATTGAAAAATAAACATGGCTGTGCATCGTTTTGCCTGTTCCTGGTATTTTTCACGGATGGTTTCTCCGGTTTCAATCAGTCCCACAGTAGCGGGATTCCTTGCCACTACCAGATTGCGGAAATGTGTGGCAAGTCCTGAAAGGAAATTGAGCCCATCGAAACCTCTTGCAAGGATATCATCCAGCGTAAGAAATCCGGCGGAGATATCATTTTTTAAAAAACCGTTTATCAATCCAAAGTAATAGTCATAGTCAAGGATGTTGAGGTTATCAATCACCGATTGATAAGTTACCTTGCCTCCGGAGAAACTCACAATCTGATCGAACATGGAGCAGGCGTCTCTCAGTCCCCCGTCGGCTTTGTGCGCAATGATATGGAGCGCATCAGGTTCTGCTTCAACTTTTTCTTGTTTGGCAATATAGGCCAGGTGCTCTGCAATATCCTGCACCCTGATGCGGTAAAAATCAAAAATCTGGCAACGGCTCAGGATGGTTGGAATAATCTTGTGTTTTTCTGTGGTGGCAAGTATGAAGATGGCATGTGCCGGAGGCTCTTCCAAGGTTTTCAGAAAGGCGTTAAAGGCAGAGGAAGAGAGCATATGCACCTCATCAATAATAAACACACGGTACTTTCCGAGCTGTGGTGCAAAGCGCACCTGTTCTACCAGCTCTCTAATGTCGTCTACGGAATTGTTGGAAGCAGCATCCAGTTCAATGATGTTAAAGGATTGCCCTTTGTTGAAAGAATCGCATGATTCGCAGGCATTGCATGGCTCCGTTCTGTCGGGCCCTGCCATGCAATTGATGGTTTTGGCAAGGATGCGTGCACAGGTTGTTTTACCCACACCCCTTGGACCACAAAACAAAAATGCCTGAGCAAGTTGGTGGTTTTTTAATGCATTCTGTAGGGTGGTGGTGATGTGTTTTTGACCCACCACTGACTCAAATGTGGAAGGACGGTATTTCCTTGCCGAAACGATAAATTGATCCATTGTTATTGTTGAACTACAAATCTGTAAATTTCATTTTTGTCTGCACCTGTGTAGTACATCAGATAGACGCCATCGCCGAGAGATCCGGTATCGATGGCTGTATTTTTTTCAGTGCATATCTTTCTTGATACGAGCTTTCCCGCAATGTCACTGATAAGTATCGTTGCCCCTGATTGGGTGTGTGTGAGTTGCAGTATTTGTCCTCTGCTTACTGGATTTGGGAAGAGCATCATTCCACCGGGATTGTTATGAATCAAGCCAACATTCAAGTTCATGAATACCGAATCAGTGAAAGTCCATGTGCAATTATTGGCATCCGTATAGGAAGCCTGCAGGTCATTATAGCCCTGCGATAGACTCGAGGGAAAAATTACATTGCCGGGGATGCCGTTAATGGTGATGACCGTGCCTGAGAGATTGGCAAAAAGCGTATCGGGTGCCGAAGAACTGTCATAGACAGGTGAATACCCTGAAAGCGTGGGAATGCTTGGTGTGGCTAAATTCACCAACAGGATAGGACTCTCATAAAAACATGTTCCTACGCTGTCATAAAATTGAAACTGACCGGCAAAATCAAATTCTGCACAACATCCGTTGATGCTTCCTGTGTTGGCAGGCCAGAAGTAATTTCCATCACCACCTGTGCCGGTGAGTGTAAATGTGTTTCCGTTCTCACATAAAATATTATTTGTTAGCGTGGAGCTGATTAGGAAGTTGGGATATTCATACTTGATGATTTCTATGAGTGTGCTGTCTTTGCAGCCAAAGCTGTTTACGGCAGAAACATAATGAGAGAAATCCCCAGTGATGATTTGAGAAGACGGAATATTTTGGTTTCCGTTATAAACATAATAATCTCCTCCATTGAGATTGAGAACGGTGGTGTCGCCTTCACAGAGGGGACCGGGAACACTGAGTGTGTAGTTTAGCGTAGGAGAGGGATCTTCGATCAGGTGTACGGTTTGGGAAGTAGAGGAGCATCCTGCAGAATTGCTTACGGTAACCTGGTAATCGCCGGGCTGATTGGCATTGAGCACATAGATATTGGTATTGGCAGGAACACCATTTCGTGTCCAGGTGTAGGTGAGCCCCCTCCCGCGAAGCGCTTCCAGTTGCGTACCGGCACCGGCACAATAGTGAATGGTATCTTCTTCCATGATTAGGGCTACCGGACAAGGATTGGCGGTGGTGATGCGGTAGATGATTCCATTTGCATTTCCCACTACATACAATTCTCCATACATGTCTTCTCCCAGAGCAACATATTGGTTCGTTAGAAAAGTATTCACCAGCCCGTTGTTAAATGTGTTTCCGTTCTTCTTAATCCACCAAAATCTTCCGGAGCAATAATCGGTGCACAGATAGTAACCAAAGGTATTGTTCATTTGAGCGCCACGGTAAACATAGCCTCCTGTAACAGAACAATTGCCCTGGTTGTGATCCATCACATACACAGGCGCAGTTGTAGAAGCAAAAGAAGGACAACCGGCTTGTGAAATTCCGGGCGTGGTAACATTTCCTTCAAAGCATCTCCATCCATAATCTCTGCCGCCCTGGGCATCTGCCGCTTCAAAATCAATTTCCTCCCAGGCATTTTGTCCAACATCAGCAATCCACAAATCACCTGTGTGTTTATCGAAACTGAAACGCCAGGGATTTCTAAGACCTTTGGACCAGATTTCTTTTGGTAGTGTAGTACTATTCGCATTTGGGTTGTCGGCCGGTATACCATAAGGACTGCCGCTGTTTACATCTATCCTCAGCATTTTACCCAAGAGCGACGAATTGTTTTGGGAATTGTTTTGTGGATCATTTGCACTGCCGCCATCACCCATACCGATATAGAGATATCCATCTTGACCAAATTCCAGGTTTCCTCCATTGTGGTTGGAAAAGGGCTGTGTGATGGTAAGCAAGTTTACTTCCGAATTTGCCAATGCAAGGTTCGAATCATTGGGGTTTACACTAAAACGCGAGACCCTGGTAGCACCATCAGACGACCTTGTGTAGTTGACATAAAAATATCCGTTTTGCTTGTAGTTAGGATGAAAAGCAAGACCAAGCAAGCCTCTTTCATTTCCGGTTTGACTTACCAATGAGGTGATATTGAGAAAAGGAGTGGTCCGCCTTGTTCCTGTAGAGTCTACAATAATGATGCGTCCTGCCTTCTGTACCACAAACAAACGGCTGTCTCCGCAATGAGCCATGTCAACCGGAGATGTAAAGCCTGTGGAAAACTGAACCAGATTGATGGAAGGCTGTGCTTTGGTGTGGCTGTGCAAAAACATGATCGTTAAGCAGCACAATACTGAAGGAAGAAGATTTTTCATAACTGAGCCTTAAAAATACAACTTTTACCCTCACCTTCTTGCTCAGTCTCATACCTCCATATAGAAGCCTGATTTATACTTTAAAAGAATTTTGGCGCATGCCTGTGTACTTCGGAAATTCGAGGGCAGGGGACAAGAAATCAGGGCCGGGATTGTTTTTTTACCAAGGCATTTATCTCGTTCTCTACAAGGTTTGCAGGAGCATCCGGAAGGGCATTAAACGCCGAACCTGTTACCTGCTCAAACAAACGGATGTATTGATTCCTTACCTTTTCTATTTGCTCGTCAGGCATGTCGGGAATGCTTTGTCCTTCTTTGCCCATGAATCCTTTTGAGATGAGCCATTGCCGGATAAACTCTTTGGATAGTTGTGGAGGTGTTTCGCCATTTTGCAAACTTTTTTCGTAACCATCCAATAGGTAATAGCGCGAGGAATCCGGTGTATGAATCTCATCCATCAGGCAAAGTTTTCCTTGGTATAATCCAAACTCATATTTGGTATCTGCCAAAATCAACCCCATGGATTTTGCATGGGCACTTCCATGAGCAAAAAGGGCAAGTGCTGTGTGTTGCATTTCCTCATAAAGGGCTGCTTGCACTATTCCTTTTCCGACAATGTCATGGGCAGAAATATCTTCATCATGGCCTTCTTTGGCTTTGGTGGTTGGCGTGAGTATAGGTTGGTGAAAGGCCTCGTACTTTTTTAATCCTTCCGGCATTTGTACACCACACACCTCACGGATGCCATCGTTGTAGAGCCGCGAAGCATGACCATCCAGATAGCCTCTTACCACCATTTCAATAGGGATTGGTTCGCAGCGCAAACCAAAGGTGATGTTGCCAAATGGACAGGCCATGGCCCAGTTAGGAACGATATGTCTGGTGGCTTCCAGAAAAAACCAGGCGGTTTGGTTGAGCACCTGACCTTTACCCGGTATTTCTTTCGGCAGAATATGATCAAAGGCAGAGAGTCTGTTGCTGGCTTTCATCACCAGAAAATGATCTCCGATGCTATATACATCACGAACTTTTCCGCGGTAAAATCCTGTTTGGTTATTAAAATGATATTCCGGACTCATGAGACAACCTGAAGAAGGGTTCTGAAAGCTACAAACTTTCCGCCAAACCGATCGGAGGCTTTTTTCTGAAGGGCAGGCGCATGG
Source organism: Bacteroidota bacterium (assembly GCA_046297395.1). Taxonomy (GTDB): domain Bacteria; phylum Bacteroidota; class Bacteroidia; order UBA4408; family UBA4408; genus JBEICQ01. Next base: position 15,413 of record JBKCNM010000012.1, on the reverse strand, counting down.
TCATTTTTGTATCGTTCATAATCCTCCGGGTTGGAGTATTTGTATTGTATGCTGTAAGTGATGCCTTCTTCTTCTTCGGTGCTCAGTATCTTGAGCATGCCAAAGCCGGTGAATTTACCCGTTTGCAGAACTTCCGGAATATGCTCCTTCTGCATCCATTCCAGCCATTCATCGGCTATATCCGGATCTATTGAAACTGTTACATTATAGATGTACATGCTGTTAAGTAGATAAGTGTTCCATTAGTTCCTGAATACCATGCATGGGTATCTGTGTCCACTGAGGTCTGTTGTGATATTCATAGTCAAATTCATAGATGGCTTTTTGCATCATGAAAAAATCCAGGAGTTGCTTGTTGTCTTTTTCGGAAGCATACACCAAGTCCGAATTTTTTAGGACATAGAGATACCGTTCATAAAAGGTATCACTTACCATGCGTATCCATGCATTGGCAAACGGCCTCAACAGTTTGTCAATACCGGGCGCTTCATCATTTAAAGAATCCAGGGCAACAAGTGCGGCATAGCTGAATGATCTCAACATGCCAGCCAGGTCTTTGTGAACAGGAAATTTGTTGCGACGAAGTTCCTGTGATTTACCCGGTTCACCTTCGAAATCAATCACCACAAAATCATCTCCTGTCCATAGGAGTTGTCCCAGATGGTAGTCGCCATGGATGCGGATGCAGGTGAGGCTGGGAGCTTCCTGCAAAATGGTTTTCAAGCGGGTTTGCATCACATGAAGAGTGGCTTCTTCAAACACCGGTTTTGCGTCTTGGTTATTGCCGGCTTCTTTTAGAGGAAGTTTATACAACCTTTGGCATGTTTTGTCCAGCTCTTCCAAAAGCAAGGTTTTGTTTTCTTGGAGGGCTTCGCTGCAAAAACCAAAAAGTTCATCGGGATTTTCCCTCATGGCCAGATGCATCTCAGCAGTAATAGCAGCCAGCTTTTCGAGCTTGTGAAAAAAACCGATGCCAAATTTTTCCCTGATAATCCGGTCTGTGGTTTCCCTGATTTCGGGGTAGGAAAGGAGTTCTATTTTTTCGTTGAGGGCTTCCCGGTAGAAGTTGCCTGCAAATTCTCTGAAAATTTGCCATGCATCTCCTCGGTTATGAACTTTTTGAATCACACTCATGACAAGGTAGCGTTGAGAGGCCAGCGCATGTCCATTTAGCTCTTCCCAGGGGTTTGGAACATCGATGTCGAAACCGGCGATGTAAAGCGGAACCTTGCGGAAATTTGTGTGTCTTGTAAAATAGAGGAGCACTTCCGCGTCAGTGTTGATACCTTTGCGTACCTGACGAAAAACCTTACAAAAGTATTTCCCGTTTACTTCAAAGGCTGAGTTGGATTGATCGGCAGACAGTAATACTGATTCTTGGTAATTTTCGGGCAAAGTGGCATTGCGGTGATGCTTGTTGTCGCCCGATAGTTTCATCGATTCATAAACCGCATCTTCGTATAGGTACTGCCGGAATTTTTCAGAGTGCAAGCCATCAGCAAACCAATAGCCTTTTGAAATTTCTACCGCACCTTCACAGGGAATTTCTCCCGCATGTAATAATACATAAGGCATGAAATAGGTTTGATAGGAGGCATCGCTGAATTCAATGAAAATCAATGACAGAAATGCCTGTTCTCCGTTTTCTGTTTCATAAACCTTTTTTCTCTCGATAAATGAAAGTCGTTCGATGCCTTTTCCCTTGCCTGCAAACCAACGGCTATCAAGCAGAAATTGTCTTACTCTTGGATGCGACAAAAGTGGATTTCCGGTGCTGTCAGGCATGCATCAAAGGTAATTATTTGCCGTACATTTCTTTTGCTGACTTCTTCTCATATTTCATGAATGCTGAAGATGTGGCACACCTGTTTCTCAGGATTCAATTCAACATAGTTCCACTCTTTGCTCCATGTGTATTGCGATCCGTCGATGGCATCGGTGAGCATCACCTGCCTGGGTATTCCCCCTGATGGATGGGCCGGGAAATGACAAAAACCTGATTGCTTGTGGTATTGATCGAGATTGATAATCACCAGCAAACAATCCGAACCGCTCTGTTTGATAAAGCTGAGCAAGCGCGGATTGTCGTTCTCTATAAAGCGAATGTTGTAAGTGTTTTGCAAGGCAGGATGCTTCTTGCGGATTTCATTGATTTTTTTGATGAATTTCCTGAAAGGTGTCTGTGTAAAATAATCCCAATCCTTTATCTCATATTTCTCGGAGTGATTGTACTCTTCTTTTCCAGGATATGGCTCGGTAATCAGCAGATCAAACACAGGACCATAAATGCCTATGCTTGATGATAAGGTGGCAGCGAGTACATAGCGAATGGCACAGGCTTTTTCACCCTGATTTTGCAAGTCATAGGGAAGAATATCAGGTGTGTTGGGCCAGAAGTTTGGCCTGAAATATTCCCTTGCTTCCGACCCGGTGAGCTCGAGCATATACTCCTGAATTTCTTGTTTGGAGGTACGCCATGTAAAGTAGGTATAAGATTGCGTGAAACCAATTCTGGCCAAGCGATTCATGATTTTTGGACGCGTAAATGCCTCGCTCAGGAAGATGGCATCCGGGTATTTTTTGTTCACTTCTGCAAGGGCATATTCCCAAAAAGCAAAAGGTTTGGTATGCGGATTATCTACCCTGAAGATGCGCACTCCTTTTGAAGCCCAGAAAAGAAAAACCGAGGTGAGTTCTTTGTAAAGTCCTTTCCAATCCTCGCAGGTAAAGTGAAAGGGCAATACATCCTGGTATTTTTTTGGTGGATTTTCAGCGTACTGAACCGTTCCATCTGGTCTCCACTTAAACCAATCGGGATGTTCTTTTACCCAGGGATGATCGGGAGAAGCCTGAAAAGCAATGTCGAGGGCTATGCGAATGCCTTTTTTGGCAGCATGCGCAACAAGCTTCTCAAAATCTTCTATGCTGCCCAGTTCGGGGTGAATGGATTTGTGACCACCTTCTTTTGCTCCAATGGCCCAGGGAGAGCCCGGATCACCCGGTAAGGCTTTTGTGCTGTTGTTTTTTCCTTTTCTGCTGCTTATCCCAATGGGATGAATGGGTGGGAAATACACCACATCAAAGCCCATGTTTGCCACCGCATCAATCACTTTTTCACAATGTTTGAAGGTGCCATGTAAATGGTTTTTTCCGGAGGTGCTTCGCGGAAAAAACTCATACCAGGTGGTAAAATGATGCCCTGCCGGAAACACCTGACTCTCCTGAACATGCGGCAAGCGGGTAACATGTTCCTTGAGCGGATATTGTTCAATTAAATTGGCGAGCACATCTGACTGCAGCAGGTGATTTTTTTTCTCCTGCTCTTTCTCTGTTCTCAGAAATGTGGCATGCGCAAGTATATTTTTTTGAATTTTCCCTGTGTGGTTTTTTGCAATCCTCTCAAGCAAATCCGCTCCCATCAGCATTTCTGTGGCCACTTGTTCACCGGCCTGAATTTTTTTTCGGGTTCCTTCAAACCAGTCTAATGCTTCATCCGCCCAGGAGACAACAGTAAACTCCATGATGCCGGGGACATCTGTCTGGAAACTGCCTATCCATTCATCATTTCCCTTGTGATGCATAAAGGTTTCCTTCCAGTTCTTAGTTCCCTTGTTACGGAATAACAGGGATGCACGAATGGCGTCGTGGCCGTCGCAGAGGATGTGCGCATGCACTTTTACTTCTTCTCCGACTTCTCTTTTTATTCGGTAAAGCCCTCCTTCTAGAAGAGGAATCACTTTTTCAATCACCGTTCTGTTTTGCATAAAAAATATATCTGTGTGTCAAAAGTACACTTAATTTTCCTGTATTGAATTATAGCTATCAAAGATGAGAATTTGAGGCATGACAAGAAGAATTGTTAAAAAACCTACTTTTGGGCTTCATTTCAACCAAACACAGCATGAAAAAAATTACTGCCAAAGCATTCTTGTTGCTTTCCTTCCTGGGACTTGCTTCCTTAGCATCAGCCCAAACATTGCCCAGTCCTTATGATTTGTCTTCCGGGGATTACACCTTAAATTCTATGGATACCATTCCTGCAGGCACTTATCCGCCCAACATGATGTTTCATACCATGGGCAGTGCCCAACCTTCAGATACAGCCAAACCAACCGGTGATTTTACATGCAGATACTCCTTAACAGTACGCTCCCGGTTCAATGCTGAATTTGCAAATGGTATTGCCTTTCAAAATGCAGGACAGGGTTTGAATGTAAACTGTCCCAATAGTCCTACCTCCATATCACAAAGATTTGTAGGTGAAATTGTATTGGCTCTCAATACTACCAATCGCCAGAATATCATGGTAAACTGGACAGGCAGGATGCTGTCGTCATTGGTTTATGTAGATTCTCTTCCGGTAACCGGACAAAGTAATCGATTCTTTAATATTAAGTTGCAGTACTCTCTCGACACTGCCTTGGGTTACACAGATGTGCCCGGAGACAATGCTTTTTGGTGTAATTTGAATGATACTACCTATCGCTCAAACGGAGATTCCGCTGTTTATTCAAATATGCTGCCATCAGATTGCGAAAATCAAGGAGTTGTTTATTTGCGCTGGATTTATAATTCTGATGGTGTTGGTCAAGGTGCCCGTCCTAAGTTGGCGGTTGACGATATCCTGGTTACTTCTTCATTACTCACCGGCATGCCGGTAACAAAGAGCAATGCCAGCTGGCAGGCATATCCAAATCCCAACAATGGTGAGCTGCTCCAGTTTTCCCAAACTCTTCCAATGCTGCAGATTTTCTCTGCTTCAGGCAGCAAGGTGGCTCAGGCCTCCAATACCCGTTCCATGTCGCTGCAGGGCTTGAGCCCCGGTCTCTACCTCTTGGTGGACCAAAACGGTGCTTCCCGTCGCCTGGTAATCAGGTAATTTATAAAAGATTTTTTTACACACCCATCATGAGAGAAGCGGGGCCTTTGCCCCGCTTTTTTATTTGTGCCAAACCCCACAGTCTCCGGGTCATGGCAAACATTGTTTACATGGAAATAGTGGAAGTATGTTTATTGCCTTTCGAATAGAAATGGTGCTGCGGTATTTATTTCACCATGAGTTTTTTTCTCCAGCAGGTTTCACCACTGCTCACATCCATACATTGCACAACATAGGACCCGGCAGAAACTGATTCAGGCAATACATAGACATGCTCACTGCTTTTGATGTTTTGTGCGTACACCATTTTTCCCTGAAGATTGATCAATTGCATGGCATACAATTTTTGCGGATCCATGCCTTTCCAGTCAATCTGAATGTTTCTGCTGGCAGGGTTAGGAAAGAGCTTGACCTCTTCCTGTTCTCTTGTATTGGCTTGCAAACCCGTTGGATTGCAAGTCAATGCATTGAGTTTTTCCCAAATACTGTTCAGCAGTGCAATAGGTACTTCATTGCCGCTAGTTTGATTGCCCATGCGAACAAATACCAATCCAAGGCTTCTGCAAACACTTAATAACTGACCATTTTTTCCGATGGCTGCAAACATATCTGCGGGTGCTTCAGGAGTGGCAAACCCCGGTATCACCAACTGAGAACCGGGCACCATGTAGGATGCTTTTCCGTTGAGCCACCATAAATACCCGTAGGATTTGTTGAGGTTTTGGGAAGTTCTTGTCATCGCATTTACATAGGCTGTATCGTGAAGCAATGTATCCTGGTTCCAAATGCAATGGTTTTGAATTAGCAATCCAAAACGGGCCATGCTTCTGGGTTTGCTTACAAATACATTGTCGTATCCCTGGGTAAACCAGGCACCGGTCATTCCGGTGAGGTTTTTAAGTCTGGTTTGGGTAAATGCATTGTATGAAAGATTTGTGGAAGTGCTAATCACATCTTCCAATAAGGTATATGGTGCATTGTGGTAGGCCCATCTGCTTCCCGGATCGCTGATGCACAGCAGGCAGGAATCCAGTGTGCAATGGTTGTCAGGAACATCATCATCCAAACCGGATGTCATGGTCAATTGATGAATGATTTTGATTTTTCTCTCCTGAATAGGGAAACAGTTTGTCCACCCATTGCCTAAAATTGTTGATACAGTATCATTCAGGGACAAAAAATTTTCTTCAATGGCTTTGCCAACCAAAAAAGAAGTGATGGTTTTTCCTGCAGATGCCCAGTACCATGAGCTATCGGCAGTGAAAGTGCCAAAATAATTTTCTAAAACAATTTTTCCATCCTTGAGTACGATAAAGGCTTTCGTATCTTGGCTCTGCAGGTAGTCGTTAAGTGAATCTATCCTGTTTGCGCACCAACCCAGAGAGGCCGGAGAGAGTGTATCCCAGCTTGCGTTGTTGTTTAGCGGTGGAAAGTATAAATTTTGAGAGGCAGCGCGCAGTGAGAACAAAAATAGGAGTGCTGCAATAGGTTGGATGTGTAGTTTCATCATAGATGTTTTTTTCGTTTTTTTAATTTGAGGCATACCGCAATGGATGTGTTCGTAAAAATGATTGACAACGCTCTGTTATTCTTTATCATCATTGGCTTTGCTCAATGGTTCTGCTTACGAAGATAAACGACTTTTTCCTGTGTGGCATAAAAAGTTGAATTTTTCATCATGCATTTCCCGGCAAGCTGAAAAATCTCTTTTGTTCAATCTCCTTTTTTATTCGAAAGATACACAAGTAAAACCTGAAGAAACACCCATGTCAAAAGTGTAATTTCATTGTTCAATGATATAGAAAGTAATCCTGTTTTTTCTTTTGTAATCTGAAACTTGCTTAAAAAACAAGAGTATCATGGTGCCCCCGTACAAGAGGGGCTTTTTATTTGGGGCTTTTTAAACGATGCGGCCAAATTTTAAGTACTGTTTTAGTATGGCTTTTTTTAGTTTTTTTGTATCCCAATTTTTTCATTAATTGGTCAATATCGTATGAATTATTGTTTAGTCGCCATATTCAAAAGTTAGATTATTTGTTGCTGTTTCTTCACTGATTTTACAATTTTATGATTCAGATGGGTAAGGGTGATTGACTGGTTACATTTTGGGAATTTGGGTGTGGGAATTTATCTGATTGTAAAAAAACGAATAATTCATTACCCATATAATTATCTTCAACAATTGATATCGTTCCGCATGTAAGAGCCTTTGCTTTGAGGAAACTTACTCTTTTGTAAGATTTACTATAGAGGCTACAAAGTCGGCTTTACACCCCTCAGGCACTGCTTGTCTTAGCGGAGTCATTTCGAAACGAAGCCGAGTTCCCCGTTTTTGGTATATTTTAGGAATGATACCTGTGGGTTCAATTAATTTCCCCATCAATGATGTGTCTTTCGCATCGGTAATGCGGATTAGCCATTTACATGTGCCTTTACTCCGAATTACTCTTCCTTTATACCAAATATCAGGTTCAGTTTTAACATTCGCATAAAAAGTTGACCTGCTATCCTTTTCCATTGTAAGAGGAAAAGGTGGTTCATCAGGTTCAAAATAAACTCTCATGGAGCAAGACAATGAATTATCAAAAGCGCTTAAAAGGACTGTCTCTTGCGAATTTACTGCCTCAAAGTAAAAGGTTAAAAGTGTTACAAAAGTAAATTGTTTTATTTTTTGCATGGTTTCAATTGTCGTTTATTTTAAGTGATAAAAATATAGTACAAGATATAAGATCCGGAAAAAAATATCACAAGTGTCTGTGTATAATTGATGATAAAATTAGGTGTTTTTTTATCAAGCATCATTCAAGCTTCTTTTAAGCCAACACCTAGTAGAATGAAAAAGCCCCTTACAAGAGGGGCTTTTTACTTTTTAATGATTGAATATGGAAGAAGGAATTAGGGTGAGTAGGCTAAACAATACTTGGCAAATGCAAGTGGCTATCTTGAATTATTTTAAATTTTAATTGATTTTTTTGTGATGGATATACTGCAAGCACCAAAATAGCCCAAAGCGTTTTTATCCGGGTTGTTTATGTTGATGATATTGCCTTTTATTTTTCCGGGTGGCACATCTCCGGAGACAGGCGAATAGGCCGTTAAATTGAATATAGAGTAATAGTAATTATACATTTGTTCAGAGATGTTCAGTTGATGTAACCTAGCAATATCGCCGGTAAGCACCGGAAAATTATCAAATGGCAAATAGTTAAACAGAGGTTGACCGTTAAAAAATTCATCTTTTTGTATAGCCCTATAAATGTTTCCCGGTGAAGGGTTTATCATTAATGAATCGTTTATGTATAGTTGCCATAAATAATAGTTTCTCTCATTCAAAGGATCTGTTGTGTTTACTGTGATAAAATTACCTTCCGGACTGCCTAATGCAGATGGAAAATAATTGATACTCAGGCTATCGATGCCGGCACCTCCTGCTTTTAATGTTTCAAACGCATGGTATTCATCCTCTCCATATTTGATGATTAATTTATAAGTATTATTTGTAGCAGCAATAAAGCTACTTCTGTAAATCCCATTTCCAATATGGTTATAGATGTGGGTATTTGTTCCATCATTTACCATCACACTTGCATTTGTTACAGGCTGGGGACTCGTATTGCCTGTATAATTTGCGGAAAGGCTGATTTTTAATTCTTGCTGATTGATAACAGTGTCTATACCCCATAGAATGTTTCCTTCAACTACAAGTTTCGGGCTGGTATTTTTCAATTCTAAGTTTATTTCTTTTTCGCAAGAAATAAAAACAGAAGATATTGCTAAAAGAAGACAGGTTGTTGTGAATATTTTCATGTTTGTATTCTTTAAAATTTAAACTCGTAACTAATGCTTGGTACCACACCAAAATAAGTAAGCTTATATGCCTTGTTGTTTCCAGTTCCTAAACCGGTTTCACTATTGTTGTTGGTCAAGGTTTCTTTGAAGGTAATATTGGCAGCATTCTGACGATTATACACATTATAGATTCCAAATACCCATTGACCCTTCCATCGTTTGGTTTGTTTGCCTTTTAGGGTGGCTGCAACATCCAGTCGATGATAATCGGGCATGCGATGGGCATTTCGTTCGCTATACTCAGGTACAGAAATTCCGTTAAATGAATATTTTAATTCAGGATAAGTAATAGGTCTGCCTGATTGGTAGATGAAGTTCGCAGAAATAGACCATTTCTCCGAAACTTGATAGTTGCCGGTAATGGCGATGTTGTGAGGTTTGTCGTAATTTGTTGAATAGTAATTTCCATTATTAATGCCTCTTCCACCATCTACTCCGGGAGTTCTGCGTTCGGCTTTTGATAGTGTGTAACTGATCCATCCAGTGAACCGCCCTTCACTTTTCTTCATCATAAGCTCTAAACCATATGCCCTTGCATCGCCTTTGAGAATAATGGTTTCAGGGGAGTTATTGAGAAGGGGTGATGCACCGTCAATAAAATCAAATTGATTTTGCATCCATTTGTAGTATGCTTCTACACTAAATTCAATTGTATGATCATTCATATTTCGGAAATATCCCGTTGCAATTTGGTCAGCTATTTGCGGTTTGATTATTGAAGAAGTTGGCGTATAAATATCCAAAGGTGTTGGCGATGTAGCCGTAGAAAGCAAATGAATATACTGGTACATTCGGTTATACCCCAATTTAATACTTGATAACTCATTCACTTGATAATTTAAACTAAATCGTGGTTCAATACCAAATGAATTGTTTAAGAATTCATTTTTTTTATAATTCTTGTATGATGAAATTGTTCCTTTCTCATAGTTATTGATGACAGGATTATAGACAATATTTTTTCCATTTTCATATACCGGAATGGAATCGTTTGCCAATTGAGCAAATTGAGATACTCTTAATCCGCACATGATTGTTAGGTTATTAGAAATCCGATAATCGTCTTGTAAGTATGCATAGTTCTCTAAAGCCCTTTTTTCTTTATAATTGGTTGGATTAATCGTAGAATTGGAACCATAAGGCTTAATATTTCCGGGATTGAATTGGTAAGAAATGGAACCTATACCAAATTTTGCTTTGTGTTTTTCTCCTGCGTAATAATCAAAATCAGCCTTGATGTTTAAATTGGAAAGTGAAGAGTTCCATTGAAAACTATTTCCCGGATAAAAAGTGATTTCATAATCATATGTAGAATAAATGGCACTCATATTCATAAATAGTTTTTGGCTAAACAAGTGATTCCAGCGCAAGGTACTTGTTATATTGCCCCATGTATTTCCAAATCCTTTTGGTACATTAATTTTATCTCTTCCAAAATATCCTGAAAGGAATATTCTATCCCTGGAGGACACACGATAGTTGCTCCTCAAATTGAGGTCATAGAAATATAGTTGGTTACGATTGATATTGGTATCGGAGGATAGCGGCAAAAAGACATCTGCATAGGACCTTCTGGCGGAAATCAAAAATGAACCTTTTGCGCCCTCTTCGTACACCTTGCCTATGGGTGCTTCCAGTGTTAGCCTGCTTGATAAAAGCCCAATGCCACCCGTAGCATTAAATTTCTTATTATTTCCTTCCCTCATTCTAATATCTAATACGGAGGAAAGCCTGCCACCAAATTTTGAGGGTATTCCGCCCTTGTATATAGTAGCATCCTTAAGTGCATCGGCATTAAAAACAGAGAAAAAGCCAAATAGATGAGATGGATTATAAACAATCGCTTCGTCCAGCAATATCAAATTTTGGTCTGCAGATCCTCCTCTTACATTAAAACCTCCGGAGCCTTCATTGGGTGCGGAAACACCCGGAAGCAATTGAATCGATTTGATTACATCTGCTTCCCCTAATACCATAGGGATTTGCTTGATTTCCTTTGCAGACATTTTTTCCACAGCCATGTCTGTACTAATTATTTTTTGGTCATTTCTTGTCGAAGAAACGACAACTTCTTTTAACGAATTGCTTTTCTCTTTCAATGAAATGTTCAGTGCTACACTAGAAGCAACATCAATCTTTATTATTTTTTTCTCGTATCCAATATAATTAACTATTAAAGTTGATTTTCCTTTTTCAACAGGCAATGAATAAAAGCCATATGCATTTGAAGAAGCACTTATCCCGGTGTTTTCAATATGTAGGGATGCTCCTATGAGAAATTCATTGGTTAGGCTGTCTTTTAAATATCCCGATAAGGTGTACTTTTGAGCCTTTGCAGAGAAGGCACAGAAAAAAGCCGTAGTAAGCAGCAAGTATTTTGTCGTTTTTACCATAAATACTGGTTTGATTTATGGTTGCAATATTCAAGCAGATTTAAATGAAAAGCATTGACAAATGATAAAAAATCACTTCTGGGCTTTAATTCTGCTTAAACTTTCTTGGGTGATTCCCAGGTAGCTTGCTACTATCTTGTTAGAGAGTCGTTGGATAATGGCCGGATTAGTTTCAAGCAAAAAGTCATATCGTTGTTTAGCTGTCATTTTTAAGAAACTTTCTAAACGCCCATGATTTGTCATATAGGCAATTTCAAGTTGCTTATTGTATAAATCCTTTCCCAGCTTTGTTTCTCCCAATATTATTTTAAAGTCATTGTATGATATTTGAAGAACTTCTCCTTTTTCGGTAGCTTCTATAAATTCATTGGTAGGAGTCTGTGAAGTGAAAGAGTGTATAGTAGTAATAAATTGGTTTTCGAGAGCAATATATCTTGTTGATTCTTGTCCGTTATCATCTATAAAGTATGCTCGTACGGATCCCTTACAAACGAAAAAGGTATATCGACAAATTTCTCCCTTTGAAATTAGGGTTTCGTTTTTTTTGACAGCATTTTCTGTGAATGTAGATACTACTTTTTCTATTTCGCTTTTGCTTGTCTGAAAGTTGTTGGCAAGGTATGTCTTTAATATTTCTCTCATTTTTTGTTAGATGGTCATGCAGTTCTTTGTTTGTGGATACTGGCTAGGTGGAATCATTGAAGTGCCTTATGATTGCAAAATAAATTTATTTTTTAATGACACGAAAGGTAAGGTTCTCCATTTTGATCATATAAAGTCCTTCGGCAAGATTTCGCAGACTAATGGCTCTTCCGGTGTTGGTTTCCAAAAGCTTCCCGGTGGCATCAAATAGTTGATACTGCCTTGCCCGACCATCCGGAAAGTCAAGAAAGACAAGGCCATCAGATGGATTTGGAAAAACTTTGATTTCAGACGAATTATCAGGTATATCGAAAGCGGTTGCGATGGTGTTAAAACTAAATACACAATCCCCTAGGCTGCGGTATTTTGGATTTAAGGTATCCTGCTGGTTTTCCAGTAGTCCCCAGCTTCCCCATGTGGTCTATCGCTGGGTTGAAGAGAAGTGGCAAAAGAGGTTGCCAACATTGCTGTACCAAAAATCAAAATAGTCACAATAGAGCCCGTACATGGCTGTATCGTGGTTGGCTGCAATGAGTTTTTGGGTAAGGGTATCGTTGTTGATGTTGTTGCCGGTTGCTACAAGATGCTGCCCACCTTCGTAAGCAATCAGGTCGAGGTTATGGTTATCTGCTACTGTTTTATTGGCCATGATCCAGCCCTGTGCTTCCGGGAAGGAAAGTTGGAGCGAATCTATGATATCGGGAACAGAAATGGTTGAGGCCAATCCGGCATTTGCAATAGCATTGGCTACCCTATGGCCAAAGTAGGGAGCAATTGCAATTGCATCAGCGCCAATTTGACTTGGATTGTAAAACGGGTCGTTGAAGAAATTTACAATTTGATTGGTGACCCAACTGTTGGCCGCCTGTGATGGAATAATTTTGATGAGACGAGCATCGTCTGTAAAAACATCAGCGAATGCTTTAAACACATCGGCCGAACGCTTGGCGGTATACTTCCAAGCGCGTTCCCATTGTTGCCCGGTGTAACCGAGATTCTGTGCCATTTGAGCACAATCGGCATTCTGTGAGAATGCACCATTCCAAACTTCGTTGCTGTACTCGAGATAAATTTTAATGGAAGGATTTAGCCCATTTTGAAGGAAGTTTGCCAAGCTGTCGAGAAAGGCATTATCCGCCTTATGGGGGATGTTTATCCAGATGTCTTTTTGAGTCATGTTAGCAAGCTGAACTACATAGTCCCATGCTACACCGCCAAATTTACCCTGGGTATAATAATCGGGCATGGTGCGATCTGACCAACTCACCACCGGAGAACCATTTGTATGGGTAAAATCCATCAAGCGGATGACCTGAAAATCTGATAAAAAATCAAGGAATTCAGAGGTAAATGTTTGCGTTTGATAGGTATTGATGTATCCTGGCAGGATAAACTTAATGTCGTGCACAGGATCGTTAATATCTGAGGTAACAAGCTCCAGAATAACACCGCCGGTAACCTGTACAAGGGTGTCAACAGGACTATTGTAGGTTCCGGTTGCTCCGTTGCTTAATTTGATTTGACCGGTACCGCTTGATTTGAGACGAAAGGTACCTGTTGGTGTTGCGGAAAAAAGATCCCAAATCAATAGGGTCTTTAATTTTTGTGGCAGGTTAACGCCGTCGTCATAAGGTAGCTCAATCGGATAACCATCCGGTCTGAGAGGCACAGAGACCTGAGTATCCCAGGGACCGGTATTGTTGGCGTTGCATGAAATCCAATCGCGGCACTGAAGAAAGGCATTGGTAAAAACGAGTTCGGTGGAATAATCGGCCACATAAGAGATGTTAATGCCGACCGGTCGGGTAACCTGTGCATGCAGTTGAATGGAAGTCGCGAAACCTATTGTTGCTGCTGCTGTCAGAAGGATTGATTTAATATTCATGTTTTACTTTTTTAAATTGCTTATTTGTACGCTTTTCAATTTTCAGATTATTAGCCGATTTTTGAAGTGGCCTCTGGTCTTTACTATTTTTTAGTCAACAAAAATATGCAGTTTACATTGGTCGATTTCAGTTTTTTGTGTCTTTGTCAAATCTCTATATTTTTTAACTTGCCTATAATGTCAGAACTTGAAAAAATTATTGGCAATTCTCATTCTATAATGCATGATAAAAATAGGTGTTTTTCTTTTTTGACAAGCATATTTAAAGATTTCTTTTATCGAGTAATAAATCCTTCGGCCAACTCCGGGTAAAATGAAAAAGCCCCTTACAAGAGGGGCTTTTTATTTGGCGCTTTTTCATCTACCCGGCTGAATTTTAGCTGTGGCGCTTCTCATTCGTCCATTGTTTAGGAATTCCAACCTTTCGTAACATTTCGTTTGCTTTTTCCAACTTGTCAGGGAATAAAACAATGTCGTCATATTTGTTTAAAGATTTATCAATCTTAACAATTGGAATTTTCCGTTTTTTTAACTCTGTCGTTATTTTCATTACATGAAATTTTAACTGTCTCAAAGGTAATATTATTTCTTTTTCCGTCTCACTAAAAACCCTTCAGACTCAATATTTTTTTTGAAGGGTTCCCAGTCGTCATTTCTTTCGCCCAAAACTTCAAAGTCCGCTGTTACTTCTGATAGAAACTTTGTAATGCCCATTCTGTAAAGTCTCGTCCTTGCTTTTGTGCTTCCTGTGGCATAAATCCAGATATCAGGATATTTGTCGGTAAATGCGTAAAGTGTTGCAACTACTGTTGTTAAAACTTTTTCGCTATCCCCGTTATTCGAAATTACTGTGTCGTCAATTTCGCCGGTTGAGTGGTCTTTGTCCCCCAAAGCAAGATTATAAATGCCCTTGAGGTTGGTCGGTTGATAACGCACTAGTTTATGAATTAGCCCATTGTTCCCTTCACTAATAAATTCAAATGTCAGCAATTTGTCGCTTGAAGATAATGGATACTTAGGTAATTTCATTTTTCTAAAGTAATCAAATTTTATGTCATCGGTAAATTATTTTAGTATCGGTTGTATGCTTCGAGGTCCCATAGAATCACAGCCAACGATTTGCGTGAAGCGATGTTGCCTTGTGTTCCGCCTGCGGCAAGTTATTATTGCTTACAAGTTGTTGAACCGAAACCGCCAAGGCGGAGAAAATATTTCATTCATTGAACTTGATTTCTATTTTACTAAATTAAGGGTTCATTCAAACATACCAAAATGAAAACAAAAAAGAATTCTGCATGTGCTGCCCGACGACAACACTGCATCAAAAATACTTTCAAGGCCCAGCAAGATAATTTTAGCATGGTGGCACATGCCTGGAGCTTCTTGTGCAAAAAGGTGATTAAAAAACCTTTTCCGGTTCCGAAATAAATTGATGACGCTGAGTAAAGCGGAATTTCTTCGTCGTTTTGCGTAGCATATTCTTCCGCGAGGTTTTATGAAGATCCGCTCCTACGCCATTTTTGGAAACCATCATCGGAAGACGCGCAATGAAAAAGCCCCTTACAAGAGGGGCTTTTTATTTGGGGCTTTTTCACCTACCCGGCTGAATGTTATGCGGTCGTTTTTCTTCTTTCAGTTGTGTTATGTAATTTTAATATAGTCACTGAATTTTGTCGGTGGTTGACCTAATTCTTGCCAAGTTTTTTCTGCTTCAAATTTCTCTGGGTAGTTGTTTAATACATCAACGATGTTCGCAGCATAATTC
>JBKCNM010000011.1:0-46555 GCA_046297395.1 Bacteroidota bacterium | reverse complement strand
CAACCTGTAAACCTTTCCCATCATGGATGTTTTATCTGGAGCATTTACTCCTTCTTTTTCAAATTCCAGTCGTTTCTGTAAGCGACAGGTATAGTCTTCTGCATGTTCAAAAGATTCTGAACCATCAAAAGAGCGATTGATCAACAATAGTTTTTTATCCTCATCGGTAACACTCAGTTTGCCAAAAGTCTTTAGGTAATAGGCCTTTGTCATCCTATCGCCATGAATGATTCCTTTGTGAAACTGAATCGTCTGAAAAATATTCAGAACAACACAAGCCAAGCTAAATAATACAGAGGGTATCAACCATTTTCTGTGGGCAATTACAAACTCCAGAAAACTTGCGATCCCTATTGCCATCAGAGGATAGGAGGGGATCACAGCACGCTGACTGAAGGATTGAGCATACCACCAGTTCGACCAGCTGCAGATGATGTAAAGATTGATAAAAAAGAAAATAAGCAGCACAGAAAACAACTCAGGTTTTGATTTTCGGAGCAAAAACAATCCTGCAATACCGACAAGCATGATGGGTGTGTACACCAGCCATCCTTTTCTGAAACTGAAAAGAAATTCTCCCACAAAAGGATGTAAAAATTCAAATCCCTCTCCTGCATTCGCACCGTAACTATAAAACAAAAATTTGCCCGTGTAAATTTTCCAGTACAACATTTGAAGCATTCCAACGCAAACAAGCACCATTGAAAAAACCAACAATTGTTTTGTATGTGTTCTAAAAAGTTGCAGTCTGTTTTTCAGGAATCCTTTTATCGGACTTCCCCAAAATGCCGGTATCATCAGGCATACAATTTCTGATGGTCTGCTCAGTATGGTAACACCACAAACCAAGGCCAGAAAAATGAGTACCCCCCATCTGTGAGACTCATGCCACCTTATGCTCAACAACAAAATGAGCGCATACATGGTAAAGAGGTAATTTTGTGACATCGCATTTTGGCCATACATACAGATGTGAACAATATAATTGCTGCCAAACACCAGCAATAAGAGTGTAACAGCCGCGACGACCTCCGAAAAAAAATGTTTCAGTACCTTCGACAATACAAAGATTCCGATGAGTGAGTAAACAATTCCTCCTGCAAAAATGCATGCCTGATAAGGATAAGAAAATCCATCTGTGGCATATCCGGAAACATATGCACAGAAATGACCCAGGGCGAAAAATGGCAGGTATAAAATCGCCAGACCCATGGGGTATTTCATAACATTGCCACCATCAGGCAGAGAAACTACCTGATAAAGTGTTGCAGTATTTTCATATTGTTTGTTGATGGTTTCAAGGATGTAGAAATCCTGTAAACCTAAATCACCATAAATAAATCCAAACGGCAAATAGAGGTAATAGCCGAATACATCCCAGGAAAGAATATTGGAAGGAGAAAATACAAGGTTGTTGCAGATGATAAACACCATGATGGCAGCAATACTTGTATTGAGGATGGGATGCCTGTTCAGTGCAAACATTTTTTTGATTTCATAAAAGCAAATATAAACTTAATAAGCATGGCTGCTTCTTCCTGCGAATCTGCTCACAATACACGGTATCATGCTTTTTTTAGACATGCTCTTTTTTTGCTAGTCCGATACAAACCTTGTTTTTTAAACATATCTGATGATGACTCAATGATGAGTCACACATGTGATAAGCAGTTTTTTCAGAAAAGCTGCGCTTTCGCCATTTTCTTTGGGTTCATCCCTACAGGGGAATATTTCCGTGTTTTTTTCTGGGACGGTTGGCTACTTTGTTTTCCAGCATGTCAAAAGCCCGGATGAGTTTTTTGCGTGTGTCTCGAGGCAAAATCACTTCGTCAATAAATCCTCTCTCTGCTGCTCTGTAAGGATTGGCGAAATGCTCTATGTATTCCTGTTCTTTTTCCTTGAGTTTGGCTTCCGGATCTGCGCTTGCTGCAATCTCATTCTTGAAAATAATTTCTGCAGCACCCTTGGCACCCATCACCGCAATCTCTGCAGTTGGCCAGGCATAATTCATATCTGCGCCAATATGTTTGCTGTTCATCACATCGTATGCTCCTCCATAGGCCTTACGGGTAATAACCGTTACGCGCGGAACGGTGGCTTCACAAAATGCATATAGGAGTTTCGCCCCATTACTGATAATCCCGTTCCATTCCTGATCGGTGCCGGGCAAAAATCCGGGCACATCTTCAAACACCAGAAGTGGGATGTTAAACGCATCACAAAACCTTACGAAACGCGCCGCCTTGGTGGAAGAATGTATATCCAGCACACCTGCTAAAAATGCAGGTTGATTGGCTACAACACCAATGCTTCTTCCGGCAAGTCGTGCAAACCCTACCACAATATTTTCGGCAAAGTTCTTATGTACTTCCAGAAAACTGCCTTCATCAATGGTATGTGTAATTACTTCACGGATATCATAGGGTTGATTTGGATTTTCAGGTACAATTTGATCGAGTTCAGCCCTGGTTTCATCCCCGCCCATATAAGTGTGCATAGGTGTTTTTTCTTCGCAATTCTGGGGCATGTATGTGAGAAGACTTTTGATGTGTCGGATGCATTCAAGTTCGCTGGGACAGGAAAAATGCGTGACACCGCTTTTGGTGCTATGGGCACTGGCACCCCCCAAGTCCTCACTGCTTACTTCCTCATGTGTTACGGTTTTTACCACATTGGGTCCGGTAACAAACATATAAGAGGTGTTTTCTACCATCAGAATAAAATCGGTGATGGCAGGAGAGTAAACAGCCCCGCCTGCGCAAGGGCCCATGATGGCTGATAGCTGAGGTATGACACCTGAGGCAAGTGTGTTTCGGTAAAAAATATCTGCATAGCCGCCAAGTGATACAACCCCTTCCTGTATGCGTGCACCTCCGCTGTCGTTCAGGCCAATCACAGGAGCACCATTTTTCATGGCAAGATCCATCACCTTGCATATTTTTTCTGCATGCGTTTCAGAGAGCGATCCGCCAAATACCGTAAAGTCCTGTGAGAATACATACACCAGTCTGCCGTTTACTTTTCCGTAGCCTGTAACCACTCCATCGCCGGGATATTTTTCACGATCGAGTCCAAAGTCAGTGGCACGGTGGGTCACCAGCATGCCTATTTCTTCAAAAGTATCCGAATCCATCAGCAGATCAATACGCTCGCGTGCGGTGAGTTTGCCTTTCTTATGTTGTGATTCTATGCGTTTGGCACCTCCTCCCATCAGGGCGGCGGCTTTTTTTTCCTGCAATAATGCGTGCTTTTTCATGTTTTTTTAACTGCGTGTAAATGTAAACAAATCAGTGTGTCTGAACAGGTACATGCTGTATACCCAACTCCTGCATCTGTTCTTCTGATATGGCCGAAGGAGATTCAATCATCACATCTCTTCCGGCATTGTTTTTTGGAAATGCAATAAAATCCCTGATGCTTTCAGCGCCTCCGAAAAGTGAACACAAACGGTCGAAGCCAAAGGCAATACCCCCATGAGGAGGAGCACCATAAGCAAATGCCTGCAATAAAAACCCAAATTGTTTGTGTGCTTCTTCAGGTGTAAATCCAAGTACCTTAAACATGGTTTCCTGAAGTTCTGAATGATGAATGCGGATGGAACCACCGCCTACTTCCACGCCGTTGATGACCATGTCGTAGGCATTTGCACGCACCGCTCCCGGATTGCTTTCCAGCAAGTTGATGTCTTCCGGCCTCGGAGAAGTAAAGGGATGGTGTTTTGCTACCCAACGCCCCCGCATCGAATCGGGAAGGTTGGGATCTCCTTCATTCCATTCCAACAAGGGGAAATCCAGCACCCACAAGCAGGCAAAAGTGTTTTTGTCGCGCAGGCCCAAACGCTGTCCCATCTCCAGTCGCAGTTCGCTCATGGCTTTTCTCGTTTTATCTGCCTTTCCGCTGAGTAACAAAAGCATGTCACCCTGCTTGGCAGCACATGCATGCGCCCATGTTTTTAATGCTGTCTCGTCATAGAATTTATCCACACTTGACTTGTATGTTCCATCAGGCATGCAACGCACATACACCATTCCACCCGCACCTATCTGTGGTCTTTTTACCCACTCCGTTAGTTCGTCAACTTCTTTTCTGGTATATCCGGCTCCGCCTTCTACACAAATGCAGAGCACCATTTCTGCATCATCAAAAACTTTAAAACCCTTACCGGAGGTGAGGTCTCTTTCACCGGATTTCAACTCCACAAGTTTCATTTCAAAACGAACATCAGGCTTGTCGTTGCCATAGTATTTCATGGCATCAGCATAACTCATCCTGGGTATTTCAGGGATATCGAGCTGTTTTACTGTTTTAAAAAGATGTCTCACCAATCCCTCAAACATGTGTAGGATATCTTCCTGTTCCACAAAACTCATCTCACAGTCAATCTGTGTAAACTCCGGTTGTCTGTCGGCTCTTAAGTCCTCATCCCTGAAACATTTTACCAGCTGAAAATACCTGTCGAAGCCCGATACCATGAGCAATTGCTTGAAAGTTTGCGGAGACTGAGGCAAGGCATAAAACTGTCCCTTGTTCATCCGGGAAGGAACCACGAAATCCCTGGCACCTTCGGGTGTGGATTTGATCAGTACAGGTGTTTCAACCTCGATGAACTGCTGCTCATCAAGGTATCGGCGCGTTTCAATAGCCATGCGATGACGCAACTCGAGGTTTTGACGAACCGGGTTTCTGCGCAAATCAAGGTAGCGATATTTCATGCGCAAATCATCTCCGCCGTCTGTCTCGTCTTCAATGGTAAACGGAGGTGTTTTGGAAACATTCAGCACCTGCAGTTCCTCGGCAATAATCTCTATTTCTCCTGTTGGAATATTGAGGTTTTTATTGCTTCTCTCCACCACCTTGCCGGAAATTTTTACTACAAACTCCCGGCCGCATGACCTGGCTTTGTTGCATAACTCCGGTCTTACTTCCATATTAAATGTGCATTGGGTAATGCCGTAACGGTCGCGAATATCAATAAAGGTCATTCCGCCCAGGTCCCGGTTTTTGTAAATCCATCCGCAAAGGGTAACGGTTTTACCCACATCGCTTAAACGCAGTATTCCACAATGGTGAGTTCTTAACATATTAGCATTATTTTTGGCTAAAGTATTACAAAAACAGGCGATGAAGGAAGACGAGCTACTTTTTTCCGATGAATATTTTATGCGTGAAGCACTTCGCATGGCGCAACAGGCCTATCATAGAGGAGAAATACCTGTAGGTGCTGTGGTGGTAGCTCAACAAAGAATTATCGCAAGGGGATTCAACCAAACCGAACTCCTTAATGATTGCACCGCCCATGCCGAACTAATTGCTTATACTGCAGCATCCGGGGGCCTTGCCTCAAAGTACCTCGGTGAATGTACCTTGTATGTTACCCTCGAACCTTGCGTGATGTGCGCAGGCGCGCTCTTTTGGGCACAACTCGGCAGGCTGGTATACGGCGCATCCGACGACAAAAGGGGATATCACCTGACAGGAAAAAATATTTTGCATCCCCGAACCTCTGTAACAAAAGGTATTCTCGAGAAGGAATGCAGCGAGCTGCTGAGTAATTTTTTCAAAGAAATGAGAGAAAAAAAAGCCAAGCCCTGATTCTGATGCATTAAAATAATCAGGAGATTATCATGTAATATTGCAGAACAAAATAGTTTCCCAAATCACTTTTTATATGGTCAATCAGTTTCTCCATTATTGTCATCAATCCAAGCATCGCAGAATTATCAGAGGCAGTTTTGTTTCGGTCTTATGTGTCCTTGTCATCGGCATTGTGTTTCCGCTGCAGGCTCAAAAGAAACCCAAATCCACACAAGGCGAATCTTCAGTGTATTGTCCTCCTGAAGGAAATGCAAAAGTATCGAGGGTAAGAGATTTAAATACTTATAAAAACCGCACCCAACTTCCTGCACCTAAAGATTTTGATCAGGGTATTACCCTCAAAGCCATGCTGCAGCCCGGGGATGATACAAGGCGCTGGAGTGTTCAGAAAGCAGCTTCTGTAAGCGGCTATGTGAGAGATGTGAAGCCTGGAGGTGTTGAAACAACCAATTGCAAGTGCAAGGACAAATCCCTTCGGGATACCCACATAGAACTGGTGCTTGATCCGCTCAATAACGATAAAAACAAGTGTGTGGTGGTGGAGGTAACACCCAGGGTGAGAAGCCTCATGGCAAAAAATGGCCTTGACTGGAGCACCTCTATGCTCAGAAGCAAATTTTTGGGTCGCTGGGTAACCGTGGAAGGCTGGATGCTGTTTGATTTCGAACATAGCAACATGGCCGAAAATACCCGGCCGGGCAATCCCAAAAACTGGAGGGGGACGGCCTGGGAAATCCATCCTGTTACAGCCATCAAGCTCAGCCAGCGAAGGTAAAAACAGCGTGGTGTGAGTTTGCACGCTTTTTGTTAATTTCGCCATCCAAACAAAAATGTATGGCTTTTGATTTTAACATGATTCGGCATGTATACGCCGGTCTCGCCCAAAAAGTAGAAGCAGCGCGTACCATGACCGGTCGCCCGCTAACACTCACTGAAAAAATTTTGTACGCACACCTCACCGATGCTTTGCCGGCAAAGCCTTTTGAGAGAGGTAAATCATATGTAGATTTTAATCCTGATCGTGTGGCTATGCAGGATGCAACCGCACAAATGGCCCTTCTTCAATTTATGCAGGCGGGCCGTCCTAAGGTTGCTGTTCCGAGCACGGTACACTGCGACCATCTCATTCAAGCCGAAAATGGTGCAGGAGCTGATCTTGCCAAAGCAAAAGATAAAAACAAAGAGGTATTTGAATTTCTCTCTTCTGTTTCCAATAAGTATGGCATCGGCTTCTGGAAGCCGGGAGCCGGCATCATCCACCAGGTAGTGCTCGAAAATTATGCCTTCCCCGGCGGGATGATGATTGGTACAGATTCGCATACCGTTAATGCAGGTGGATTAGGAATGATTGCCATTGGCGTAGGCGGAGCAGATGCTTGTGATGTAATGGCAGGTTTGCCATGGGAACTCAAATTTCCCAAACTGATTGGCATCAAGCTCACAGGGAAACTCAGCGGATGGGCCTCTGCAAAAGATGTCATTCTTAAAGTGGCAGGTATCCTCACGGTGAAAGGCGGAACAGATAAAATTGTTGAGTATTTCGGAGAGGGTGCTGAGTCGCTTAGCTGCACAGGAAAAGGAACCATCTGTAACATGGGTGCAGAAATTGGAGCCACCACATCCATCTTTGGTTACGACAAAAAAATGAGCGACTACCTGCGCGGTACCGATCGTGCTGATGTAGCTGCAGCTGCCGACGAAGTAGCACATCACTTGCGTGCGGATGATGAAGTGTATGCAAACCCCGAAAAATATTTTGATGAGGTTATCGAAATCAACCTCTCGGAACTTGAGCCACACATCAATGGCCCATTTACTCCGGACCTCGCTTGGCCTCTTTCCAAATTTGCTGCTGCAGTAAAAGAAAATGGCTGGCCTGCAAAACTGGAAGTGGGCTTGATTGGCTCCTGTACCAATTCTTCCTACGAAGACATTTCACGCTCTGCCTCACTTGCTCAGCAGGCCATCGACAAAAACCTCAAAGCAAAGGCTGAATTTACGATCACTCCCGGATCGGAGCAGGTGCGTTACACTGTGGAACGCGATGGTTTCCTGAGCACTTTCGCTTCCATGGGCGGAGTGGTGCTGGCCAATGCCTGTGGTCCCTGCATCGGTCAGTGGGCCAGACACAGCGATGATCCAAACAGAAAAAATTCCATCATCACCTCCTTCAACAGAAACTTCAAAGCCCGTAACGACGGCAACCCAAATACTCACGCATTTGTGGCTTCCCCTGAAATGGTTACCGCCTTTGCCATCGCAGGTGATTTAACCTTCAATCCTGCCACCGATTACCTCACCAACGAAAAAGGGGAAAAGGTAAAACTTGATGAACCCCAAGGCCTGGAACTGCCGGCCAAAGGATTTTCAGTGGAAGATGCAGGATACCAGGAGCCAGCAAAAGATGGAAGTACTGTACAGGTAAAAGTATCGCCCGAAAGTGATCGCCTTCAGTTGCTATCTCCTTTTGCAGCTTGGGAAGGAACCGACCTTTCTCAACTGAAACTTCTGATCAAAGTGAAAGGAAAATGCACCACCGACCATATCTCTATGGCAGGACCCTGGCTGAAATTCCGCGGACACCTTGACAACATTTCCAACAACATGCTCATTGGTGCCACCAACTTTTTTAATGACAAATCTGATTCCGTAAAAAACCAACTCAATGGAGAATACGGTTCTGTGCCTGCCGTACAGCGCAAGTACAAAGCTGCCGGCATCGGCTCTGTTGTCGTGGGCGACGAAAACTACGGAGAAGGATCTTCCCGCGAACATGCAGCCATGGAGCCCCGCCACCTAGGCGTGCGTGCAGTTCTCGTGAAGTCGTTTGCCCGCATCCACGAAACCAACCTGAAAAAACAAGGTATGCTGGCACTCACATTCGCCAACAAAGAAGACTACAACAAGATTATGGAAGATGATGTGATCGCCATCAAAGGTCTCCAATCATTCGCACCGGGTGTGCCACTCACCTTCGAACTTACCCACAGTGATGGACAGGTTGAGTCCTTCCCGGTAAATCATTCTTACAATGCACAGCAAATTGAATGGTTCAAGGCAGGTGGAGCACTGAACATCATCAGGGCATCAGTAAAGTCGTAAGTAAGCTTACCAATCATTCAAAGTCCGGGAGTTTCTTCCGGACTTTTTTTTGAATACCTTCTACTCAAATGCAAGTGTTTTTTGCAGAGACTTCAAAACAAAACTTTTCCTGTGGTAAGGTGTATATCCAAGTTGATGGATAACCTCTCGATGAGCTTGGGTGCCATATCCCATATTTGTATTCCATCCATATTCGGGATGTTCCTTGTGCAAGTCCATCATCATTTTGTCACGAGTGGTTTTGGCAATGATAGAAGCAGCTGCTACTGACAGTATTTTCCCATCACCTTTGATAACACATGTGTGTGGAATTTCTTTGTATGCAATAAACCTGTTTCCATCCACCACGATATGTGCAGCATCCATACCAAGTTGATCTAAGGCAAGGTGCATGGCAGCGATGGAAGCCTTAAGAATATTGATGCGGTCTATGGTATGATTGTCAACAATGCCAATGCCCACCGCAAGTGCTTTTTCAAGTATGATAGGAGCAAAACTCTCCCTTTCCTCCCTGCTTAATTTTTTTGAATCATTTAATCCGGGATCCCTGAAATTCTTAGGAAGAATGACCGCAGCAGCAACTACCGGACCGGCCAAACAACCCCTGCCGGCCTCATCGCAACCGGCCTCAGGAAAAGATTTTAAAATCCGCTTAACCATGCACAGTTTTTAAAATGAGTGCATAGGTTTTGGCTGCACACACATCCCAGCTGAATGCTGCCGAAGCCTTTTTGTAAACTTCCCTGTCACGAACTGATGCAAGAGCCTCCTGCATCGATTTAACAATGCTATCAGTGAGATGCGGATCGCAATAAAAGGCATAATTCCCACCTACTTCGGGCAAGGAACTCACGCGTGAACATACCACCGGAACGCCTGCAGAGAATGCTTCCAGAACAGGGAAGCCAAAGCCTTCATAAAAGGGAATAAACAGCATGCAACTTGCCTGCTGAATAAATGCTCCCATCACCGCATCATCCACACGACCGGTGAAAATGACACGATCGGCATATTTCATTTTCTTATAGGTGTTTTCCATGCTGGATGTCCAACGGTATTTTCCCCCTGCCATCACCAATTGATAGGGCTGCTCGGATTGTTCGCAGAAATAATCGAAAGCCTGTAACATGCCTTCAATATTTTTTCTCGGCAGAAGTGTGCCTGTAAACAGAAAATAAGGAGACTGGATGCAGTGCTTTGTCAGTATGGCTTTGCTCACATCACCAGAAGTATTCGGAAAAACTTTTCCGGGTCCGTTGTGAATGGCCTGTACCTTTGCCGGATCAATGCCGTAAGTATGTATAATATCATTGGCAGAGAAGGATGAAACGCTGATAATTGCATCGGCCTTTTTTGCAAAGCGTGGAAAAAAATAATTGTAATATAAGGCCACAAGTTTCGGAAGTCCTTCCGGAAAATGGGCAAAATTTATGTCATGTATCACCGCAACCTGCTTGCAGTTTGCGCGAAGCGATAAAAATCCGTCAGGCGAAAAGAAAACATCCGGTTTCATTCGGTTGAGTAATGAAGCTACAGAGAACTCAAACCACCAATAAAATAAAAAGGGATGCCTTGCCTGTGGAGACAAAACGATGGGGGTTACATTTTCAGAAAAAATAAATGCCGGATCGGGCTCACGGTCAAACAAGAAAACAAAGTGATCTTCGGGATGTGCCCGGGTCATGCGCGACAATAATTCATAAGCATAACGCGAGATGCCGTCCACCCTGTCTTTGATTAAAAGCCTTGTATTTACAGCAATTTGCAAGGGAAATTCCGATGTTTCAAAAATACACTAAATTTGTTATCCTCATTTCATTTATAAGATGCCACTCTACCATTCACAGGGTAAAATTCCCCATAAACGACACACCACCTTTTACAAAGAAGATGGTAAACTATACTACGAACAACTCTTCGGCACTGAAGGGTTTCATGGCATGTCATCCCTGCTTTATCATGTGCATCGCCCCACACAGGTAAAAGCCATCCTTTCTGAGAAACAGGTGGCTCCCGAAATTGCGCACCACAAAAGCCTGAAATCTCTTCGCTTAAAAGGATTTCAATTGCCTCCCGTAGCGGATTACCTTGAAAGCAGGAAGGCCCTTTTTGTAAACAACGACCTTCACATATCTCTGGCTGCACCACAGCAGTCAAGCACCGGGTATTTTTATAAAAATGCCGATGCCGACGAAATGATTTTTATTCACAAAGGCAGCGGCACCCTCAAAACATTTTTGGGAAACATTCCCTTTGAATATGGTGACTACCTGATTATTCCCCGCGGAATGATTTATCAGATGCACTTTGATACTCCGGACAACCGCCTGTTCATCGTAGAATCCTTCAGTCCTATTTACACTCCCAAGCGTTACAAAAATTCGGTAGGTCAACACCTGGAGCATTCACCCTTTTGCGAAAGAGATTTTAAAGTGCCCTCACAGCTGGAAACCCATGATGAAAAAGGAGACTTCACCCTGATGATAAAAAAACAACAGGTGATGTACGAGTTTATTTATGCTACACATCCTTTTGATGTGATTGGTTGGGATGGATATAATTATCCCTGGGCTTTCAACATAAAGGATTTTGAACCCATCACCGGTCGTGTGCACCAACCGCCACCGGTGCACCAAACTTTTGAAGCACACAATTTTGTGGTTTGCTCTTTCTGTCCGCGTTTGTACGACTATCACCCGCAATCCATTCCTGCTCCATACAATCATTCCAATATCGACTCGGATGAGTTGTTGTATTATGTAGACGGAGATTTTATGAGCCGCAATGACATCGCACCCGGACATATCTCATTTCATCCCGGAGGAATTCCTCACGGGCCTCACCCTGGGGCATACGAACGAAGCATTGGCAAAACACAAACCGATGAGCTGGCAGTGATGGTTGATACATTCAGGCCTCTGATGATTACAAAAGAAGCCATGAAGCTTGACGACGGAAAATATTTTACCTCCTGGCTTGAGTAAACCCGCTTGGAGAAGGTACGAGTCATACATTTCCCTGCTTGGTTTCCCACTGAAAAGTCTCCATCTCATGGGATTTTTTTGAAAAGACATATGGCCTGCCTCGGAGAGGAGTGCATGGTTTCCGGTGTGTATGTGTATCCTTCTGAGGAGTCTTTTATCAGAAGAGAAGAAATCAATCATCATTGTAGTTTTATTTCGGCGGCCTACAAATACACAGGCAATCCATTGCTCAAATTTTTTCGGCTGCTCATGGCCTATACAAAAGGTATTGCGGAAGCCAAAAAATTTACCGGTGGTGTGGATGTTTTGCATTTTCATATCCTGGATAAAAAGCATTTTTTTCCTCTCGCTATGTTTTGGAATTTCAAAGGCGTGATTGTTTTCTCAGAGCAATGGTCAGGCTATTTTCCAAGGGACGGCAGGTTTAAGGGAATGGTCTTAAAAACCTTGCTGCAAGTTATACAGCGCAAAGCAAAAGCAATTACTGCCGTTTCGGAATCACTCTCACTTGCCATGAAGAACAAGGGTGTTTATAAGCCTGTTCATGTTGTTCCTAATATAACTTCTGAGGAGTTTTATTTTGATGCATCAATTCGCCCAAGCAGCGATTTCTTTCATCTGGTTCATGTATCTGCACTTAATGATTTTGAAAAAAATGTAAGCGGTATCATCAATGCATTTGCAATCGCTTTTCAAAAAAACAATCGGCTCAGACTCTCCCTGGTGGGCCTAAGTGAAAAAGTAGATGACTACAAAACACTTGTAAAAAAGCTTGGGATAGAAAATGGCGTTGAATTCTTGGGTTACCTTCCTTCCGCTGAGCTTGCAAATCTGTTGAGACAATCACATGCTTTTGTGATGTTTAGTTTTTTCGAAACTTACTCTTGTGCTACGGCTGAAGCACTGGCCTGTGGCTTGCCTTGTTTGGTCTCTAACGGAGGAGCATTGCCCGAGTTGGTGAACGACGCCAATGGAAAGGTTATTCCTGTGGATGATACCCAGGCCCTGGCCTCCGGAATGCTTTCTTTTGCCAACAAGGAGCATCGTTTTGATGCAAAATCCATCAGTGAAAAAATTTGTTTTCAAACACGGTCTGCCATTGTTGGCAGGCGATTTTTAGATTTGTACAGACATTGAATAGTTTTAAAAAATACATCTTCAGCACTTTTGCCGCCCGCTTTACCATTGGCATCATTAATCTTTTGCTTCTCACGGTTTCTGCTCGCGTGCTGGGTGATGTGGGTAGGGGAATCATCAACCTGTTTGTTGTTCACATAGCAGTAATTCATACGGCCACCGAACTGATGGCGGGACCATCCGTGGTGTTTTTTGCAACGCGTATTCCCTCAGCACAACTAAGGCTTATTGCACTTACTTGGTCATTCTTTATTGTCAGCTTCCTATCTGCTTTGGTTTTGGTTTTTCAAACACTACCCCGAGAATGGATATTTCTTCTTTGGGCAACCTCCTTCCTCACTGCTTTTACCAGTATACAGATGCAATTGAGAGCAGGTAGGGAACAACTCATAGGGTATAACCTCATCACTGCATCAATCCCTATTCTGCAAATCATATTTTTTTTGGGGGCAGTTTATTTTCTTGGTCCCGATTTACACCACTATTTTTCTTCATGGTTGCTTGCACTCGGCGTCGTAAGCATGGCGATACTTCCTGATTGGTTCAAAGACTTTGAAGGCAAGATTGACAGACAGTCGCTGCAATCCTCAGTGCTTGAAATGTTTTCTCGGGGGAAATGGGTTTTTATTGCCAATCTTTTTTATACCCTCGCCATTCGATTCTCCTACTTGATGATTGATACATGGCAAGGAAAAGCCATGCTCGGAAGATTTGGTACCGGCGTTACCATCACGGAATCTGTTCTGGTTATTACGGGAAGCATGGCCTTTGTTGTGTATGCCAAAATTGCCAATGCAGGCAAAGAAAATGTACCTGATATAAGCAGGCTAAACGCCATGGCATTTTGGCTAACTACGCTTGTTTGTATCATGCTGTCACTGATTCCATCTGCGCTCTGGACCTTTATTTTGGGGACAGATTTCGCTGATGTTCCGGGTGTTATCAGGGTTTATGCACCAGCCATCTGCATCCTCTCTATTTCAATTGTGTTAAGCAATTATTTTGGTGGTCAAGGACTTTATCACCTGAGTGCTTTTGGCAGCCTCTCCGCTTTTTTCGGGGCAGTGATTTCAGGCTATTTTCTCGTGCGTTTTTTTGGCATCACCGGCGCTGCTATCTCCATCTTCTGCGGACATTTTGCACAACTTGTTTGCTTGCTCTCTTCTTTGCAAAAAAATGAAAAGGAAACAACAGTCGTGCAGTTTTTTACACCCCTGTTTAAACCTTATCTGTTATTTAAGTAAATGTGCGGAATTTCGGGAATTTTTAGTTTTCAGCAGGAAAGAAAATTTCCTGCAGATTGGTTAATCGAAATGCATCAGGTTCTCCGGCACAGGGGACCCGATGGATCCGGTCTTGTTTTATTTAAGGATTCCGAGACCCTTACCTATGCCAACAGTTTGCATGAGCTTAAATCATTGCCATATTCTCCCATGCAACTGATGCCCGAAGAGGGGATGGCCATCGGCTCGGGGATGGCTCACAACCGTTTGGCCATTGTGGATCTTACCGAATCCGGACATCAACCCCTATGTGATGCTTCAGGCAGATACTGGATTGTGTTTAATGGTGAAGTTTACAATCATCCTGAATTACGCTCCCTTCTTCAGCAGAAAGGTCATCGTTTTTTAAGCCTCACAGATACAGAGGTGGTGTTAAAAATGTATGAAGAGTATGGTGAAGAATGTACCAAGCATTTTAATGGCATGTGGGCATTCGCCATTTTTGATTCACATCAAAAACGCATTTTTGCCTCACGCGACAGATTGGGCGTGAAGCCATTTTATTATGTCATGAATGGCGATTATTTTGCCTTCGCCAGTGAGACCAAAGCACTGCTTCCCTTTTGTCGGAAAATAGGCCTGGATACATCGACGAACCCACATGCATTGCTCGACTATTTTGTGTTTACCCGCATCGAGGAGGGCAAGTCCAATTGGTATAAAAACATCCTCGAATTAAAAGCCGGTAAAAGCCTGAAAGTGGATTTGCAAAAACAGTCCCTTCATGTCTCTACACATTATACACCGATAAATGAAGAATTATATCATCATGAAAAGAGTGTAAACTGGTACATGGATAGGTTGGAAGGAAGCTTCAATCGGGCGGTGGCTCTTCGTTTGAGAAGTGATGTGGAGGTGGGAGCCTGTTTGAGCGGTGGCATTGACAGTTCCCTGATTGTGGCATCTGCCTGCATGCAAACAAAAAAGCCCATGAAGGTTTTTACTGCAAGGTTTCCCGACAAAAAGTATGACGAAAGTCATTATGCGAAAATGGTTGCCGACAAATTCAAATGCTCCTTTTATCTTACTGAAATGAATGCAGAAGAGGTGAGCCAGAATTTACTTACCCTTGCTTATTGTCAGGATTTTCCAATATGGTCTACCAGCACATTTCTGCAATTTAGACTGATGAAACTTGCTTCTGAAAACGGCGTCAAAGTTCTACTCGACGGCCAAGGAGGTGATGAGCTATTTGGAGGCTATCCACACCATGCCCTTTATGTGAAAAATGAAAATGCTTTAAGGGAGAGGATAAAGTTTTACACGAAACTTTTTTTGATTAAGATGTTCAATCAGTTGCCCGGAACGCATGCCAAAAAAGTCATGCTGCATCGCATGTATCCTGTAACAAGATTTCTTGACAATGGATGGATGCTTGACGCATTACAAGATTGGAAGGCATGGCTCAATGTGGCAGATTCACTCAATGAGCAACTGAGTTATGAAGCAGGGAATGCATTACTAAAATTGTATCTGCGTTGCGAAGATCGCTGCTCCATGCATTATTCCATTGAATCAAGAACACCGTTCTCTGATGATCCGGATCTCTTGTCGATAGCATTTCAAATCCCGGGATTCCTTAAAGTACATAATGGCATGCATAAATATATCCTGCGGAAGACATTTAAGGATTATTTGCCCGCTGATGTGGTGATCCGAACCGATAAAAAAGGCTTTTCAACTCCCAATCAGGAGTGGATTCTACAAAACATGAACCATTGGATGAATGATATTTTTTATACAACAGATATTCCGGAACTCAAGTTGTATGCCATTCGAAAACATTACTCCGCTTATGTAAAATCGGGGAATTCGGGCAGCCCTCATCTTTTTAAGCCCATTGCCTTCGCTGCCTGGCATAAGGCTTATGCAGATCGTTCATTATTCAAAAGACCCGATGCGCTTTAATTTGGTATCGCCATCGATGATCTTAAAGGTCTGTCCCATCAGCTTCAGGATTTTTTCTTTGCAATACCCTTCCGTTGTGGAAGGAAATCCTCCCGTATTCAAACGAAGCTTATTAATGATGTTATCAGGAAGGTTGTTAATGGCCACCACCACATTCACTCGAGTGTATTTCATCTTGAAGGCAAAATAATTTTCATTTATTTTCTCTTCTTCACCTTCACCCAAGAGGCTGAATGTAAATCTAACAATCACCGTATCCTTGATTGCAGCTGGTGTTTCAGATTGTGAACTCAGTGTGAATGTAAAGGTCTTCTGGTCTTTTGTGTTTAGACGATAAGTGTCTACCAGTTTTTTCTGCGCAGCACATAATGACGGAATAAAACAAAGAATGAAAAATACAACCGTACCCGCAGCAATGAATTTGTCCCGCATCTTTCAAAAGTAATGTTTTGGCTGCTAATTGCAAAAAAACAATAAAATGCTTTAGAGTGTTTTGCGGTTTGGACCGAATCAGAAATGAAAAAGGCCGGCAATGCGGCCTTTACATATTATGTATAATTATGTTTTACCTTCCTCTTCCGGCAATGAATTGATTTAAATCTTCAATGCTGGATTCGAATTCAAAGGCATCATTCACTTTAAAGTAATTACCTATATCATAGGTATACCCATATGCAAACTTGGCAAAGTCGAGTTTACTTTGCTCAAAATCAAACAGCACCATGATTTCGCGAACTTGTGAGGCAAAAAGACAATTAGAGGAAATAAGTTGTTTGGCTATCGACATTTTAGAATCCTCAAATCCCTTGGATGCAATGGTATTTTTTGCAGCAGCAAAGTCGGATGCTTGCATAGGCCATGGACAACCGGTGGGTCCACTGTATCCCGGCATCACATAAACCTGTTGTTGGTTCACTTGTGCACCTGAGGTAGTTGTGGTAGTAGTCGTGCTTTGATGGGTGGTTTGCATCCCGCCTATATTCATGTTCATAGATACTCCCGGTACGGATACTCCCACATTGGCTCCCACAACTCCCGGTGTGCCTGTTACAGTTGTTGTAGTTGTTTGGCTCACTGCAGGTGCCTGCTGCACCACTGTGGTTTGCTGGGAGTATTGCTGGGGGGGTGGCGCCGGTTGAGCATAGGATTGCTGCACAGGGGGAGGGAGATTAAGCGGAATTTTGTTGAGTAAGCGTACTACAAAACGAGCATCAAGTTTATCAATTTTCGATTGTTCCTCCTTGTATTCTTTGGTGCTTTTTGAGGTAAAATGATAACCGATGCTTGAACCAACACTTTTGGCTTTTTTCTCGGCATCTGAGTACTTCTTGAGTCCAATGGAATAAGTTTGTTCCATACCCGGATCCATGTAAATTTTATCGCTGATCACACCCAATGCGGTATCTTTAAAGAGTATTTTAATTTTGTATGGACCGGGTGAAGTCACCGGAACCTGAATATTTGTGCCTGGTGTGGGATTTTGGATGAGTCCGTTTATCACAACCTGAAAAGGATACCCTTCTTCAGAAAAAAAGATGGCTTTGGCCACCATGTTTTGGGCATATCCTATGGTGCTTGTGAACATAAGTACGACCAGTGTCAAAAGATTTTTCATGTCAGAATTTGTTTTATTGCGGTGGCTAATTTAACAAAATGTTATACATCAAACCTACTCCGGCAATCATACAGGAGCGGCTAAGCCATTCCTTTGAGAAAATTGCTATTTTCGCCCGTCTTAAAGCGTCATTTGAATCAGGCATGAAAAACTATTTCAGAATAAACACCCTTGTTGGCTGGGCCGTTTTCGGCATTTCAGCGTTCACTTATTTATCAACCATTGAACCCACTGCCAGTTTCTGGGATTGTGGCGAATACATCGCAACTGCTTACAAGCTTGAAGTGGGTCACCCTCCCGGTGCTCCACTTTTTAACCTGATTGGTCGGTTCTTTACACTGTTTTCCGATCCTTCCGGCGCAGCCAAAATGATCAATACAATGAGTGCGCTCATGTCTGCATTCACTATCTTGTTTCTGTTCTGGACCATCACTGCACTGGGACGCAAACTCTTACAGGCAAATAATGAGAACCCCTCTTTTGCCAGTGATCTCGCCATTCTCGGAAGTGGTGTGGTTGGAGCCCTTGCTTACACTTTCTCTGATTCTTTTTGGTTCTCCGCAGTAGAGGGTGAAGTATATGCGTCATCATCCTGCTTTACTGCCATGGTCTTTTGGGCCATCCTTAAATGGGACCGTGTGGCAGATGAATCTCATGCCGATAAGTGGATCATCTTTATTGCCTACATGATTGGCCTTTCCATAGGTATTCACCTCCTGAACTTGCTAGCCATACCCGCTATTGTTTTTGTTTACTATTTCCGTAAGTACAAATTCTCTCGCAATGGTTTTCTCATCACATGTTTGCTTTCAGTTTTGCTTCTGGGAATTATCCAGGGAGGGATCATTCCTCAAATTGCCAACCTGGCCGCCAAATTCGAATTGTTCTTTGTGAATACCATTCACCTTCCCTTTAACTCCGGCACCATCATTTATTTTATTTTGCTCGTTGCCCTAATCGTTTGGGGGCTAAAATATACCCATCAAAAAAAGAAGGCATTTGCCAATACCATCATTCTCTCTTTCGCATTCCTTTTCCTCGGTTATTCTTCCTTTTTTATTCTCATCATTCGTTCCCAGGCAAACACTCCCATTGATGAGAACAACCCCGAAAATGCCGTTACACTCTTGTCCTACCTTAACCGTGAACAATATGGTGACTGGCCGGTGCTGTACGGGCAATATTTCAATTCACCGCTCGATCCCCAGCAACCTTACAAAGACGGAACCCCCATCTACATAAAAGACAAGGAAGCGGGTGTTTACAAAATCAGTTACGATCGTAAATCCACCATACCCAATTACGACCGCAGATTCTGTACCATTTTCCCGAGAATGTGGGACGACCAAAGGTCGAAAATACAAGGCTACAAGGATTGGTCTGATTACAAGGGCACACCGGTTCAAAATACCGGACCGGATGGAGAACCCGAAACCATCATGAAGCCTACCTTCTCCGAAAATCTTCGTTTCTTCTTTAGGTATCAGCTTGGTCACATGTATGGCAGATACTTTATGTGGAATTTCTCAGGCAGGCAAAACGATATTCAGGGTCACGGAAGTGTCCTGCGCGGAAACTGGATTTCCGGCCTGGGATTCATTGATTCACCCCGTCTCGGAGACCAATCAAAATTGCCAAACAGCATGAAGCAAAACAAAGGTTTCAATAACATGTACTGTCTGCCCTTTATACTGGGTCTGATTGGTTTGTTTTTTCAATGGAAAAAAGACAGGAAAGGAACATTTGTTGTATTACTTCTTTTTGTATTCACAGGAATCGCTATCTCCCTTTACCTGAACATGGCACCTTACCAGCCCCGTGAAAGAGATTATGCCTTTGCAGGTTCTTTTTATGCTTATGCTATCTGGATTGGATTTGCAGTGTTTGCCATCTTTGATTTCCTTCGCAAATACAAAATCAGTCCTGCCTTTGCAGCAGCAGCTTCCGGTGTGGTTTGCCTTTTTGCTGCACCCATCCTTATGGCTAAGGAGGAATGGGACGACCATGACCGCTCGCATCGTTACACAGCGAGGGATTTTGCTTTTAATTACCTGGACTCTTGTGCGCCCAACGCCATCCTTTTCACCAACGGCGACAATGATACATTCCCACTCTGGTATGCCCAGGAGGTAGAAGGTTATCGTACCGATGTGCGCATCGTAAACCTTAGTCTCGCAAATACTGATTGGTATATCGATCAGTTACGCCGACAAGCCTACGATGGCAAACCTGCTCCACTCAGCCTCACTGCAGATCAGGTTAAGCAAGGCACACGCGACTATCTGCCCGTATATCCCTCACCCGAAATTGTCGATACCTCAAAATTTGTCAATATCAATGACCTAATTCGTTTCGTTGCCAGTGAGGATTCTCGCGCCAAATTGAAAAACCAATCAGGCACAGAATTGGCATTTTTGCCAACCAACAAAGTGTTTATTCCGGTTGACTCTGCCAGGGTTGTGGCAAACGGAACCGTACCAAAAGAGGCAGCAGCACAAATTGTAAAAGGCGGAATTAACTGGACCATCCGCAAAAATTACATGATGAAGAACGACCTGCTGATTTTTGATATCATCGCCACCAATAACTGGGAAAGACCTGTCTATTTTGCCATCACAGTTGGTGATGATAGTTACTTGAATCTTGAAGATTATTTTCAGCTCGAAGGACTTGCCTATCGTCTTGTACCTGTAAGAACGATAAACAGAGACGGCCAAACAGGACGCGTGGCAACAGACTTGCTCTACAACAACCTGGTGAAAAAATTCAAATGGGGAGGATTGGATAAATCCCGTTTTTACATGGATGAAAACAACCTCAGAATGACCATGAACCTTCGCAACAATTTCTCAAGGCTCGCTGAATCGCTGCTTGAGAGAGGCGATAAGCAAAAAGCCATAGAAGTACTCGATTATTGCCTCAAGGTATTGCCCCGTCATAATGTTCCCTTTAATTATTTTATCATGCCTGTAGCGGAGGCTTATTACAAAGCCGGTGCAATCGAAAAGGCCAATGGATTGGTGAAAGAGATTGCGGATATTTATGAGGATGATTTGAGATTTTATTTTACGCTCAAGGGTGAACTTGCCGAAAATGTAGACAATGAAAAGCAACAAGCCATGAGTGTGATGCAGCGCCTGGTGATGATTACCAAGGTATTCAAACAAGATGCCCTTAACAAGGATTTAGACAATCGTTTTAAGAAATTGGAAGAAAAGTTTCAGTCAGCATCATGATTCCCGGACACGCCCAGAGAGAACTTTTCTTAAAGAAGCAATGCGTGCCCGCTTTGCGCTCAATTGCTCCATCTGCCTCTCCCTTGTTTGGTAAGATGAATGCCCAGCAAATGGCAGAACATCTTTTCCATTCTATTGAACAATCAAACGGAAGAAACAAAGCAAGTCTGGTATCAGATCCGGAAAAGCTTCCTGCGCTTCAGGTTTTTTTACGAAGCGATAAATTGTTTCGTCCAAATACATCTCATCCTCTTCTGAGTGAAGCGCCTGCTCCTACCGAAATGGCCTCTATGGAAGATGCCTGCGATGCTGTGGAAACAGCTTTGTATGTTTTTTTTGACAGATTTTCAGGTCGCACTCATGAACATGAAACCCATCCGGTATTTGGACAATTGGTTTACGAAGATTGGGTAACCATGCATTTCAAACACTTTCTTCATCACCTTAGTCAGTTTGGAGTAGAATTTAGCATGGAACAGCTTGTTTGATGCTGTTAGCAATCAGTCTGAGAGAATGGCTTCCAAAGCCTCATAAAAAGCATACACATCTGCAAAGGAATTATACAGAGGAACTGGTGCAACCCTGATCACATCAGGCTCTCTCCAATCGGCGATGATTCCTCTTGCTGTGAGTTTCTCAAACA
Organism: Bacteroidota bacterium; assembly: GCA_046297395.1. GTDB lineage: Bacteria > Bacteroidota > Bacteroidia > UBA4408 > UBA4408 > JBEICQ01. The sequence goes on along the minus strand of JBKCNM010000011.1, from coordinate 25,052 downwards.
CCTGCCTTCCATTTTTTTTCACAAGAATAGATACCTGGCAACCTCTTCTATGTTCTTCCCTCGGGGTGATAATTTCAAAAGGAATCCCATGTTTTTCATTCAGCACATCCAGCAAACGCATAAGATATCCGCTTAGTTTTTTTCCTTTTTTTGAGAGTTTTTGCATGCCGGCTTGTTCGAATATTTCTAATGAAGCTTTGTGAGCAGCCATCGACAGTACCGGGGCATTGCTTACCTGCCATCCCTCAGCGCCGGCGATAGGAACAAAATCGGGTTCCATCAAAAATCTACGGTCTTTATCGTGTCCCCACCAACCTGCAAATCGCGGCAGATGAAATGCATGCGCATGTTTTTGATGCACAAAGGCACCTGCCACCCCACCCGGTCCGCTGTTGAGATATTTGTATGAACACCAGGCAGCAAAATCAACTTCCCAATCATGCAGATGAAGTTCAATATTGCCTGCTGCATGAGCAAGATCGAAGCCGGCTATGGCGCCCACTTGATGCGCCCATGAAGTGATAGATGCCATGTTGAATACTTGTCCGGAATAATAATTTACACCACCAATAAAAACCATAGCAAGACTTTCTCCATGCAAAGTAATGGCCTCATTTATGTCATCCTCATCAATGGTATGCTTACCTGCTCGCGGTGCAATTTCGATAAGTGCATCCTTGGGATCGAATCCATGAAACTTGATCTGAGAAACCACAGCATACCGGTCTGAAGGAAAGGCTTTTGCTTCAGTGAGAATTTTATATCGTTGTGGCGATGGTCTGTAGAAAGACACCATCAAAAAATGCAAGTTGGAAGTAAGCTGGTTCATGACTACGACCTCTCCCGGAAGTGCACCTACCAATTTCGCTGCCGGTTGATGAAACCACTCATGATAGGAGAACCAGGGATTTGAGGCCCTGAAGTGTCCTTCCACGCCATGTTTGCCCCAATCTTCCAATTCGTTCATCACGGCATCGCGCGTTGAGCAGGGCTGTAATCCCAATGAATTTCCGGTGAAATATATGACCGGCTTACCGTCATGCCTCGGAAAGATAAATTTATCCCGAAATTCTTTCAACTCGTCGATTAAATCCTCCTGAAGGGCAAATTCTTTTTTATCGTAATTGTTCATACTTATTACAAAATTTAGACCACGAAGTTATCAAAACCAATGCCTTAATAAAATGAACCCGCTAACAAAGAACGAACTTCTCTTGTTCAGTATTTTTGGCTACATTTGTTATGGAGGTTCATCTTGACCCAACGCAAGCATTCATGCTGAAGCAAAAAAAATCGAGCAAGTCTTTTGTTCCGGTGGAAACACTCAAGTCTTCCGCTTCAAAAGACCGTGCGAAAAAGAAAATCCATACAATCAAACTTACGGCATTACTTGATGTAACCAAGGCCATCAACAATAATGCTTCTGTAGAAAAGTTGTTCCAGATATACCAGGATATCCTGGTGAATGAACTCAAGATTGGCAGATTGGCACTTTACATCAACAACCAAAAATGGATGTGTGCGCTTCGTTATGGTACCCAAAATATTGATGAGGAGGTTGATATTGAAGCCGACCTGGCAAAAATCAGTGAGATCACCGATATTAGTTTGCTTTCTGCAAACCTCAAAAGTTCTTTCGATATGGTGATTCCTGTTTTTCACAAGAGTCATCCCCTCGCATATTTGTTGATTGGTGACCTCGATGAAGACAAAATACAGATAAGTCCCACCATCAAGCATTTGCCTTTTATTCAAACGCTTACCAACATCATCGTGGTAGCCATCGAAAACAAAAAACTGGCAAAGGAATACTTCAGACAAATTGCTGCCAACAAAGAGTTGGAGCTGGCATCTAAAATGCAAAGCCTTCTCTTCCCATCTGTTCTTCCCAACGACCGTTACCTGGATGTGGGCGCATATTATCAGCCGCATCATCAGGTGGGTGGAGATTATTACGATTTCATCAGACTGAATGAAAACGAAGTCGCTTTCTGTATGGCAGATGTGTCTGGTAAAGGAGTTTCCGCTGCGTTGCTCATGGCTAATTTTCAGGCAAATCTCAGAGCACTTTTCCGTTACCAGTCATCCCTTCCCGATATCATGCAAGAACTCAACAGCCTTGTTTTTGCAAACGCCAAAGGAGAAAAATTTATCACTCTTTTTGTGGCTCGTTACAACATGGTGACAAGGGTTTTAAACTACATCAATGCGGGCCACAATCCACCGGTGCTGTTCACGGCAAACACTTCTCTGCTCCTCACCACAGGCTGCATAGGTCTTGGCATGTTGCCCGATATTCCCAAAATCAAAGAAGGCATTACCTATCTCCCCAAAGGAAGCATGGTTACTTGTTTCACAGATGGATTGGTTGAACAAGACAATGAACTGAATGAAGATTATGGTATGGAAAATCTCAAAAGAATCGTTCAGTCCAATTTGCACAAGAGCATCAAGGAAATCAACAACGCCCTTATTGACGACCTGAATCTTTTTAAAGGCAACCGTGGGTTTATAGATGATATTGCCGTGCTTTCATGCCGTTTTCGGTAAGCAATGAACCAGCCTGTTGTTTGGATTGCCGATACTGTTCACCCCTCCCTTTTGCAGGGACTTCAATCCCATCAGTATGATTGCATTGAAGAGTATCATGCATTACCCGCTGAATTTCCTTTTACAAATATCCGGGGGATTGTAATCAGGTCTCGCTTCTTTATTGATGAACAGGTCATCAATCGTTTTCCTCATTTACGCTGGATTGCTCGCATCGGGGCGGGAATGGAAAACATCAACACCTCTTATGCAGCAAGTAAACAAATTGCCTGCATCAATGCACCTGAAGGAAACATGACTGCCGTTGCGGAACATACCCTTGGCATGCTTCTGTCCCTCACCAAAAAGATATATCAATCTGCCAATGAAGTCCGCGCGGGGATTTGGGAAAGACCGGGCAACAGAGGTACAGAACTTGAAGGGAAAACCCTTGCCATCATTGGCTATGGATTGATGGGTTCTGCTTTCTGCAGCCGGCTTCGCGGACTTGGCATGGAAGTGCTGGTGTATGATAAATTCAAGAAGAATTATCTCCGGCAAGAGCATGCAGATTTTGCGAAAGAAGTCCAACTTGATGAAATTTTCAGCCGTGCAGATATGCTCAGTTTGCATATCAATTATCTTCCGGATAATCATCATCTTGTTACTGCCTCCTGGATCAATCAATTTCAAAAAAATATTTATCTGCTCAATACTTGCAGGGGCAAAGTACTCAGGACCGGTGACATGATTCCCTTGTTGAAATCCGGAAAAATTCTGGGACTCGGATTGGATGTATTTGAAGAAGAAAGTCAATCTTTTGAGTCGTTTCATGCTTCGCCGGCCATCAGTCAACTCATGACCTTTCCTAATGTGATCCTCACTCCTCATATTGCCGGATGGAGCAATGAGTCAAACCAAAAAATGGGAATGATTTGTTTAAAGAAAATCCTCGCGCTGGAAGGAGCCTAAATCCTGCCTGAGATAATTTGATCAACCACTGCCGGATCAAGCAAGGTAGAAGTATCACCCATGTTTGAAAATTCATTGGCAGCAATTTTCCGAAGAATCCTTCGCATGATTTTTCCTGAACGCGTTTTGGGCAAACCGCTTACCACTTGCACTTTATCGGGTTTTGCAATTGGACCAATGAGTTTGTTTACTTCGGCATGGATTTCTTTCACCAGGTTCTCGTAGGGTTTGTTGGCATTGGTGCAAATCACAAAAGCATAAATACCCTGGCCTTTGATGTCATGGGGAAAACCAACCACAGCACTTTCCACAACATCCGCATGCATATTGATTGCGCTTTCTACCTCTGCCGTACCAATGCGGTGTCCGGATACATTGATTACATCGTCTACCCGTCCTGTGATGCGATAGTATCCGTCCTCGTCGCGACGGCATCCGTCACCTGTAAAATACATACCCGGATAGGCAGAAAAATAATTTTGACGGAAGCGTTCATGGTCGCCGTAGGTGGTGCGAATAATGGAAGGCCATGGAAAAACAATCACCAGGTTTCCCTCAGCAGGATTTCCCTCAATAATTTCTCCCTTGTCGTTAACAAGGGCAGGAAAAACACCCGGAAGCGGCAGCGTGGCAAATCCGGGTTTCGTTGGTGTGATTCCTGCCAGGGGTGAAATCAGAATGCCCCCTGTTTCTGTTTGCCACCATGTATCTACAATCGGACATTTTTCTTTTCCTACATGTTTGTGATACCACTCCCACGCCTCCACATTAATGGGTTCTCCCACACTGCCCAGCACTTTTAGTGTTGGCATTCGGTAAGGCTCCACAAACTTGGTGCCGGCGGCTTCCAGAGCCCTGATGGCAGTGGGTGCCGTGTAAAAAATATGTACTCCGTATTTCTCAATTACTTGCCAAAAACGATCATATGCAGGATAGTTGGGCACCCCTTCAAACATCACAGAGGTGGCAGCCCCAAGCAGAGGACCATAAACAATGTAACTGTGTCCGGTGATCCATCCGATATCTGCTGTACACCAGAAAATATCTTCGGCTTGATATTGAAAAACATTCAGGAAGGAATAGGCCGCATACACCATGTATCCTCCGCAAGTATGCACTACCCCCTTGGGTTTTCCTGTACTACCGCTGGTGTATAGGATGAAGAGCGGATCCTCTGCATCCATCCATTCAGGGGCGATCCAGTTGCTGGTGTTTTCAATCAGTTTGTGATACCAAAAATCCCTGCCGTCAGTGAATGATACAGATTCGGAAGTACGCTTGATAACCACCACTTTCTCTACCCCCGGGCATACCTCCAGGGCCTCATCAACCGTGGCTTTCATGGGAATGGTTTTGTTGCCGCGATATGCCCCGTCTGAAGTAATGACCATTCTGGCCTCACAATCTTGAATCCTTCCCGAAAGGGCGTGTGCAGAAAATCCACCAAAAACCACGGAATGCACAGCACCAATTCTTGCGCAGGCAAGCACCGCAATGGCTAGTTCCGGAATCATCGGCAGGTAAATAATTACCCTGTCTCCTTTGCATACCCCCAATTTTTTGAAGGCATCTGCCATTCTACAAACCTGCTCGAGCAGCTCCCCATAAGTAAGTTGAATGCCAGGCTCTCCAGGCTCATTGGGTTCCCAGAAAAAGGCTGTTTTTGAGCCCTTTTGCGAAACATGTCTGTCCAGACAATTGTAGGTAATGTTCGTTTGCCCACCCGCAAACCATTGGGTACGGGCATTGATAAAATCCCAACGAAGGACGGTATGGTAGGGTTTGTGCCAATGAAATCCTTGTGCAACTTCGTTCCAGAATCTTTCCGGATTTTCAGTTGCAAGGGCAACAGCAGCCCGGTAGTCGTCCATCGATCGAATCAGGTGAGAAATCATGGCTTGGGTATTACACGAAGGTTTATCTGGTCTGTAACAACGAAGGCAGAAGGAAAGGAGGTGCTCACTTGTTTCAGAAAACGCAATGCCTCAAGCCGCGTGCGAAAATCGCCTACCCTCACCCTGAAGTTCGGCTGCTGGTAACTCTCATGCGCAGATATGTCAGAGAACTGTCTGAGAAAGGCAGTTTTTACCTCACGGGCCTTCTCCCGCTCATTACCAAAGTACAATTGAATTCTGTAGCCGTCAATTCCCGGTTTACGGGCATTCTCTTCAAGGTATCGCTTGAATAAAACCGCAATTCTTCGGTCTTCTGAGTAAATGATTTTACCCGATGGCTGAAAAAACCAAACCATCCAAAGCAAGTAAGCAAGCAGGAGATGTACCTTGAGCCCTGTCATGAAGCAAAGGTAAAGATTGTTTACTTTTGACGGGTGTCGAAATCTTTTTTGTTTGGCTTATCTGTTCTGCTGTTTCTCACTTCCTGTGTGAACAAGAAGAAAACTATTCCACCCGGAATTATTCCGGCACCTGAAATGGTAAGTATACTTACCGACTTTCATATGGCTGAGGCCACCTGCAATCAGTTTAATGCAAGAAACCCTCAGACAAGGGTGTATTCCGATGAATTGAAACTAAAAATCCTTTCGCGTCACCGACAAAGCCTGAAAGATTTTACGGTAAGTCTTTCTTACTACAACAACAACGGCGAACAGTTTTTAGATATCTACAGGCAGGTAGTTGATAGTTTGCAAATGAGGCAGGCAAATGATGCGTCCAAACCTTAAATTTTTTGTCTGTATTTTTCACACAAGCCAACCAACAAATGCATGATGTCACCATACCTCATGTGGAGCAGTTGTAAGGATTTGCTGTTGTCGAATTGCCTGATGGCATGCGCACTACGGGCGCTCTCAGCAGTAACCAATGGTTTTTTACCATTGATTAATCCCCATATGCCTGAAAGTAACACATAGGCTTTGCTCATCCATGGACCCGCATGAACATCCGGTTCTTTTTGACCAAATCCTTTGGCCATTTCACTGAATATCTCCCTGAATGAAAAGTTACCTGCACTGATGATGATGCGTTCGGAGGTGATTTTTTTCTCAATCGATTTTACAATGGCCTCTGACACATCTTCCACCAGCACAAAACCTGTAACACCTTGGGTGTAAAAACGAATTCCGTTTGCTGCAGTGCGAAACATGGCAGCAGAACTCTTGTTCCAGTCATGGAAACCAAGAATTACGGAAGGATTCAGAATGACGGCCTGTAATCCTTCCTCAATGCCTCTCCATACTTCTCGTTCTGCAAGGTATTTGGAACTTGCGTACACACTTTTTTTGCCTGTTGGCGCATCCAGAGGTTTCTCCGAAATGTGCGAATTGCCTCTTACAGAACATAGCGTCGCCACAGAACTGATGTGAACAAAATAGGGTACACCGGCCTCCAGGGCTGCATCCACAATTCTGGCAGTTCCCAACACATTGTTCCTGTAAAGTTCCTGTCTGTCTGTTGCATGGAACGACACCATGCCGGCGCAGTGCACAAGTGCATTTACATCTGTTAGATAACTTGTATATAACCAGGTCTGATCCAGGGAGCCGTGAACGAAAGCCATGTTCGCTATTTGTGCTTCTGACAATGCACCAAAATGCTTGAGATTTTGTTTGGCGTTTTCTTCAGATAGCTGATTCCTCACCAGCGCAGTAATTTGCCATCCCTCGCTGATAAGCCTCGCTGCCAGATGGGTACCCAACAGCCCTCCAATACCTGTGATAAATACACGCATGCAGGGGCAAAACTATACATTCTGTCGTGCACTTCGATCAAATGCTGACAATATGTCCAGCAGCGTATATTTGGCAATACTTTTGCTAACACCCGCAAAATGTTTGATGATACTATGAATCAGGAAGAAAAGCAACCAACATCCGAGGAGGGACAAGTTCCTCATGAGGACCTCATCACCGAACCCCAGTCTGAAGACATTGCAACCGAGAGCGAGTCTCACCAGTCAGAGAGCAATGCAGAATTAAAAGACAAGTACCTTCGACTGTATTCTGAATTTGAAAATTTCAGAAGGCGCACTGCCAGAGAAAAACTTGACCTGACAAAAACAGCGGGAGAAGACATTATCAAGAGTGTTTTACCGGTGCTGGACGATCTAGACAGGGCTGAACAATCGATGCAAAACAGCAACAGCATTGAAGCCCTCCGTGAAGGAGTCCAGCTGGTGTTACACAAATTCAGGTCTATCCTCAAGCAGAGAGGTCTCGAAGAGATGGTAACCCTTCACCAGGCTTTCGATCCTGAGTTTCATGAGGCCATTGCGCAGATACCTGCTCCTTCTAAAGAGCTCGAAGACAAAATTATCGACCAGGTGGAAAAAGGATATTACTTTCAGGGAAAAGTGATTCGTTATGCCAAGGTGGTTGTAGGAAATAAAAACGCATGAGGGATTATTACGAAATACTGGGAGTTTCTAAAGGCGCCAGTGAGGATGAAATTAAAAAATCCTATCGCAAGCTCGCCATGAAATATCATCCCGATAAAAATCCGGGTGACAAAGCTGCTGAGGATAAGTTTAAAGAAGCAGCCCAGGCTTACGATGTACTTAGTAATCCGGAAAAACGCCGGAACTATGATCAGTTTGGTCATGCCGCTCCCGGTGGAGCCCAGGGCTTTTCCGGAGGCTTCGGAAACATGGAAGATATTTTCAGCGCTTTCGGCGATATTTTTGGCGGCGGTTTTGGCGGTTCATCCGGCGGAAGACGCAGGGTAAATAAAGGAAGCAACCTGCGCATTAAGGTAAAACTTACCCTGGAAGAAATTGCCAATGGCGTGGAGAAGAAAATCAAGGTCAATAAGTATGTAGAGTGCACCTATTGCAAAGGAACCGGCGCCAATCACGGATCCGGCTTTCACACTTGCTCCACTTGCAATGGAAGAGGCCAGGTAACCAGGGTCATGAATACCATGCTCGGCCAAATGCAAACTTCCGCTACCTGTCCGGCTTGCAGTGGTGAAGGTCAAATTATCAAAGAAAAGTGCAGACATTGTTTTGGAGACGGCATTGTAAAATCCGATGAAGTGATTCCAATCAATATCCCGGCAGGTGTTTCTCAGGACATGCAGCTTTCCGCCGCAGGCAAAGGAAATGCCGGCCCAAGAGGGGGTATTCCCGGAGATCTCCTGATTGTGATTGAAGAGGAACCCCACAAGCAACTCATCAGAGAAGGCAACAACCTGGTGTATAACCTCTATATCAGTGTGCCCGATGCAATCCTTGGAACCACTTGTGATATTCCCACCCTCGACGGCAAGGCAAGAATAAAAATAGAACCCGGTACACAGCCCGGGAAAATCCTTCGATTAAAATCCAAAGGTCTGCCCAATATCAATGGGTACGAAAAAGGGGATCTTTTGGTAGGAATCAATGTGTGGATACCCCAAAACCTGAGTAAGGATGAAAAACAGGAGATGCAGAAATACAAGGACCGCGAAACCTTTAAGCCCAGTCCTGGTGAGAAAGAAAAATCATTCTTCTCCAGAATGAGAGAATATTTCGACTGACAGTTCAGTATTTACTTTGGATATTCAATTCTCAGGTGATTCATGCTGAGTAACCTTCGCTTGAATATTTTCTTGATTTCACTCACATGTTTGAATGTGATGGGCGCATTGGAAAACTGATTTTGTTCTACCTGGTGATTAATGATGCTTTCTACCAGGTTATCTATGGAACGGGCATCCACCTTTTTTAAGCTCCTGCTGGCTGCCTCTACTGCGTCTGCCATCATCACAACAGATGTTTCAATAGAGTAGGGAAGTGGTCCGGGATAGCGAAAAACAGACTCGTCCATCTGCTCATCTCCTCGGTTTTCTTTTTCCATCTTCAGAAAAAATTCAGCAGTCGTGGTACCATGATGGGTTCTGATAAAATCAATCAGGATGTCGGGGATATTATGCTCTTTTGCCTTTTCAATGCCTGTATGTACATGGCCAACAATAATGGCCGCACTTTCTGTGTAGCTCAACTCATGGTGAGGATTTACTCCTGAGAGCTGATTTTCGATAAAATACATGGGAGTAGAACTTTTCCCAATGTCATGATAGAGTGCGCCTACGCGGGCAAGCAAAGGGGAGCCGCCGATTTTATGGCTGGCTTCTTCAGCAAGATTGGCCACCTGTAGCGAATGCTGAAAAGTACCGGGCGCTTTAAGAGCCAGTTCCCTGAGCAGGGGGGAAGAGATGTTGGACAGTTCGAGAAGGGAAACATCAGAGACAAAACCGAACAATTTCTCGAAAACAAATATCAGGGGATAAGCAAAAAGTGTAAGTCCCGAACTAATGGCAAAGGATTCAAAAATGGAAATATCGAGCTTGGTGAATTTTCCTTCAAGGGTAAAAATCAATCCGATATAGGCAATTGAATAGGCGAGGAAGATAATCAGTACAGATAAAAACAACTGAGAACGGTTACGCAGGTTGATGATACTGAAGATGGTGAAGATGCCTCCTGTGAGCTGAACAAAAGTAAATTCAAACGGATTGGGTACCATTTGTCCGATAATCAGCACCGATGCCAAATGGGTAAACAGTGCGGTGCGGGTATCCAGAAATGCCCTTACCAAAACCGGCACAATGCAAAATGGGATGATATAAACCGATAACAGATTTACACTGAATGAAAGTCCTGTGAGAGCAGTAATCAGAAAAATCATCATCAGAATAAAACTGAATTTGGCGTTATCAGTAAGAATTTCAATCCTGAAATAATAAAGGAATAGAATAATCATCAGAATGCCCATCGAGGTAATCAGGGCTTGTCCGAGCAGCAGATAATACCTGTTTTCTGAACCCCCGGATTGGCTGGTGTATTCTTTCCTCAGGGATTCAAGCAGCTGGAATTTTTCCTCATCAATCATGTCACCTCTGGAAATGACCAACTCCCCTTTAAACTTCATTCCTTTGCTGAGAGATATTTTTTGCAAGGCTTCTTCCCGTATTTTTTGCGTAAGCACGGGATCATACATGATGTTGTTTTCCAATACCGATTCCAGAATCTCATTCACAAAGCTGCGGTCGGTTTTTTTCTCTGATTGCAGGATGGTTTCGGCATAGATAAAAGCAGATTTTAAGGTGAATACCTCATGCAGACTTTTCTCTTCCGCCAGCTTGTTTTTTACCACATAAAAACGCTGATCGCCCTGCTGCTGTTCAACCACATCATTGATGCGAATGAGTCCTTTTTTGTAGATGTCGTGAATGATTCTGTTGAGGAGTTGCTGGTGTTTTGTTTTTAAACCTGCGTTGCTTCCATAGATTGATTTTTGCCAGTTGGCAAGGAAAAGAGAATCTGCCTTTTTATGTACCCTCGCCTCTGTACGCGTGTTCAGCGTGAAATAGGGTTTGATTTCACCCAGGGCCCTGTTTTTTTCTGACAACAGCAACTGTTCTGATTTGGAAATCGCAAAATCAAAAGGAGCAATCATGTCTGAATGCATCCAGGGCTTGTTTACGAAATATTCAAAACGGAATCCCTGTTCCCTCGGCATGAAAAAAACAATTGTTGCAATACAGCCAAGCGAGAGCACACTTCGGAAGATGCCTGAGTGATTGGTTTGCAGCCTTTCCAGGATCGATCTTATCTCCATGACACCAAAGGTAAGCATTGCGTGTGAGCAGCAAAATTCCTGCAATTCCGGGTTTTTTAGCAAGGATTATGCATACGGCATGCTTCAAAATGAATCTTGAAAAAGTACTTTGTCAAGGTAGGTTTATGAGTATCTTTCCGACCCTTTTTAATCATTTATGAAATCAGCCGTTATCGTTGCCGCCGTGCGCACACCCATGGGCTCCTTCGGGGGAGCATTGTCAGAAATCCCTGCCACCCGTTTGGGTGCAGCAGCCATCAAAGGTCTTATAGAACGCTCAGGTATCAGTCCTTCCGATATTGGTGAAGTATTCATGGGTATGGTACTTCAGGGTGGAGCCGGACAGGCACCTGCCCGTCAGGCAGCAAGATTTGCAGGTATTGCCGATCATGTTCCCTGCACCACCATCAACAAGGTTTGTGCCTCGGGCATGAAAGCGGTAATGTTTGCAGCACAGGCAGTGATGCTTGGAGATCGCGAGGTGGTCATCGCCGGTGGGATGGAAAATATGAGCATGACACCTTTTTATTTAGACAAAGCAAGGTATGGCTATAAGCTCGGAAACAGTTCGCTGATTGACGGTCTTATCCGCGACGGCCTTACCGATGTGTACAACCAGCAGCACATGGGCATTGCCGCTGAACTTTGTGCAAGGGAATACAAAATTGGCAGGGAAGAACAGGATGCCTATGCGGTAGAATCCTACAAGCGCTCTGCAAAGGCTTGGTCAGAAGGAAAATTCAACGCGGAAGTGGTTCCTGTCACCTACAAAAACAAAAAAGGAGAAGATGTGACTGTGGCCGAAGACGAAGAATATAAAAATGTAAGGTTCGATAAAATTCCCGGACTCAAGCCGGTGTTTGACAAAGAAGGAACGGTAACTGCCGCCAATGCGTCCACACTTAATGACGGGGCTTCTGCATTGTTGATCATGAGTGAAGAAAAGGCAAAGGCTTTGGGCTTAAAACCCCTGGCAAGAATTGTTTCTTATGCAGATGCAGAGCAATCACCGGAATGGTTTACTACCTCACCTGCAAAAGCAGCACCCATTGCGCTCGAAAAAGCCGGACTCAAAATTTCCCAGATGGATGCCATCGAAATCAATGAGGCTTTTTCAGTAGTCTCTCTTGCCAATATCCGTCTCATGGAGGCTGATGCTGCAAAGGTGAACATCAATGGAGGTGCCGTTTCACTCGGGCATCCGCTTGGTTCCTCCGGCTCGAGAATACTTGTAACCTTGTTGCATGTCCTTCAGCAGAAAGAAGGCAGGTATGGATTGGCAGCCATCTGTAATGGTGGAGGAGGGGCAAGTGCAGTGGTGATTGAAAAGCTCTGAGGGCAGGATTATTCTCCCTTTCTAAGGATTTTTCCCACATAAAAACCATCGCAGTCAAACTGCTCAGGACTCGTCTCAGCTTCTCCCGAAAAAACACATTCCGGATGGGCTGATAGAAACTTTTTAACCTGCTGTTTTCCTTCTGATGGCAACACACTGCAAACCGCATATACCAGCATTCCGCCGGGTTTTACCATGGGTAGGTATTGTTCCAGCAAAGAGGCCTGCAACTGAATCATTGATGCGAGTTTGTCCTCATTAAGCATCCATTTTGTTTCCGGATTTCTTCTGAATACACCTGTGCCGGAACAGGGTGCATCCAAAAGCACAAGGTCAAACTGCCCGGCCTTCTCCTGCAGATTTTTTTCCTCTGTTTCCCTGATGATGCTGATGCCTGCCCTTGCGGCCCTTCTCGAAAGCTCCTTCGTTTTATGGCGGTGGATGTCGTATGCCCATATTTCTCCGCGATTCTCCATGATTTGAGCCAGGTGTAGTGATTTTCCTCCATGGCCTGCGCATACATCTGCCACCATCATGCCCGGCAAAGCCCCACAAAAATTCGACACAAATTGAGAGGCAGCGTCCTGCACTTCTACTCGCCCGGTGAAAAACAAATCACTTTCAAAAATATCCGGTCCGGCATGCAGAATCACTGCATCGGAGGAAAGGGGAGAGGATTGTGGTTCGAATCCATTGTCTTCTAAAAAGCTCCATACTTCACCAAAATTACTGAGCAGGGTGTTTACCCTGAGGTGGCGCAAGGCAGGAACATTGAGGGCATTGGCCAGTGCCGGCCAGCGCGCGCCCAGCTCTGATGAGGCCCTTTTCCACAGCCATTCCGGGTAGGATTCGGTGATGGCATTGTTCCCCGAAAAAGTTCTGAGTTTTTTTCTGATGGAAGTTGCATCCCACTTTCTGAGGGAAGGATAGCGCATGTAATCAATCTCATTTAAGAGGAGCCATGTGCCATAAAGCTGCCAAAACTCAAACAATCGAAAGGTACCTCCCATGCTCAGACCCGTGGCGGATTCAAGCAACCGTCGGTAACGAATCAAGTGTTTGGCATTTTGGATGAGAAATTTTTTCTGCCCCGGCGTAATGGGTCCTGAACTGCCCAGGAGTGCAGAGTAGGCTGCATCAGGATGTTTTTCCTGATTGACAATACTATGTACGCAGGCAAACATATTTGCCAGAAGAGTTACCTGCCTGCGCAAGCCTAATGTGTTTTTTTTCATTTTTCAGGGGAGCTCAAGGATAATTAATAAAATTTGTACTTACGCTAAACTTATATATTTTTGTCTGATATATGCTTAAAAAATCATCCATGAAGATTACAAGCTACTCAACCTGTGCTTCCCTGCTCGTTGCCGGGTTTGTGTTAAGTTCCTGCGGCAACAAAGGCGGCAGTGTGGAAATGTCTGCTGCCGATTCTGCTGCGCTCAACCAAAGCAAGGAAAAGGCAGTAAAGGTTTTCTTCGCGGTTCCATCTCCTTTGGAAATGGCCAACATGATCAAGCAATCCGGAGCCAAATTCAACAAATCTGTGCTTAATCCTGTTGCAAATGCGCCCAGGTACTCCAGCTCCCTCACGCAGGCACTCAATCTCGGTATTTATACTGCCGACCTCAGCTATTGCAGCAGTTTTGATCAAACACAGGAATCCATGCAATACATGGGCACTTGTAAGAAACTTGCAGACGCTCTGGGTGTAACAGGTGCTTTGTCTGAAACCATTATCAACAGGCTCGAAAAAAATGTGAATAATAAAGATACCTTACTTGATTTGGTTGCCGAGATGTATGCAACAACTGACTCCTACCTGCGTGAAAATGAAAGGGCAAGCACCACAGCCATCATCGTTGCAGGTGGTTGGATTGAGGCGCTCTATATTTCAACGCAAATCGCCAATGTTTCTAAAAACAATACCGCCATCATTCAAAGGATTGCAGAACAAAAAGATGTACTCAACAACCTCGTGAAACTTCTTGAAAGTTATCCTGCAGACCAGGAAATTACGCCTGTGCTTGCAGACATGAAAAGCATAGAATCGCTGTACGCCAATGTTACCATCAACACTGAAGCCGGCGAAGTAAAGCATGATGAGGCAACTCAGGTAACTGTTGTGGATGACAAATCTACTTCCAGCATCAGCCCTGAACAACTGGCTGCCATCACCAAAAAAGTAAGCGAAATCCGTTCTACCTATATCAAATGATTTAACTCTAACTACTTATGAAAGCGAAAAGATTTTTGCCTGTAGGTTTAATTGCTGTTTTGTTTACTGTCCTCACCTGTTGGTATGCTGTAGCTCAGCAATGCAACGCATTTTCAAAAAAGAAATGCCTCCCTGTACTTAAACCATTTCAGCACAATGGCCTTCACAATATTGTAGCCATGTCTCCCGGAGAATCTGCCGCGCTTGAAATGACCTTCTATGCAGACACTGATTACCGCTTAGCCGTTTGCAATGACGAGCGTCTTGGTGATGTAAGTTTCCGTGTCCTCAGAAAAGATAGTTCAGTGGTTTTCGACAGCAGAAAATTTGGCAATCCCAGGATGTGGGATTTTACGATGAATTCCACCCAACAGTATTTTATCGAGGTGGATGTTCCCCGTGCCAAAAACCGCACCAGTGTAGAAGAAACCGGTTGTGTTTCTGTGCTTGCGGGATATAAAAAGAATTAACCTGCGCTTGCGCAAATCTCAATTTTTCTACTGAATCATGCCTTTGTCATGGTGGTTATCCGGTCGGCTTGCTGCCGGTTCCGCTCGTGGCAAACTAGCTTCACCTGCACTATTTATCAGTGTTTCTTCCATTGCAGTGAGCGTTTGTGTGACGCTCGTATCGCTGGCGATTTTAAAGGGATTCTCCAGAGAAATAGAAAATACCATCTCCTCCTTTTCCGGTCATCTTCAACTTACTTCCTATCAACAAAATCCTTCTCTTGAGCCGGATTTGTTTGCTGTCCGGAAAAGTTTTACGGATAGTTTACGCTCCATCAAGGGCATCTCACAGGTAAGACCGTTTTTATACAAGGGCGCCTTAATCAAGAGTGAAAATGAATCGGAGGCGGTCCTGGTGAAGGGCCTTACACCTGAAGATTTTAAAGTCCATTACAGTCGCTTTCTGACTAAGGAGAAAACACATAATTTGCGGGAAGACGAGGTGTTTCTTTCTGCATCACTTGCCGGGAAATTAAGCACAGAGACAAATAAGAAAGTTTTATTCTATTTTTTAGAAACTCCCTCAAAGCTCAGGAAATTGAAGGTGGCAGGTGTTTTTTATACCGGTTTCGGTGAGTTCGATCAAGGGCTGGTGCTCTGTCATGCTTCAGTACTACAGCAATTGCAAAAGGCCGATAAGCAAATGTTTGCAGGCCTTGAATTGTCGCTCACTGAAGATGCAGATGAAAATACCGTGCAAATGAAACTTCAGGAGCTCATGCCGGTTTGGATGCAAAGCCGAACGGTGAGGGAGATGAACCCACAATTGTTTGATTGGCTCTCGCTTCAGGATACCAATGTAGTGGTCATTGGGAGCATCATGGTGCTTGTATGCATCCTCAACATGCTTACAATCCTTTTGGTGCAAATGCTCGAACATACCCATACACAAGGGGTTTTCCAGGCATTGGGGATGCAAGCCGCTGTAACGGGCAGGGTTTTTATGTTTTTAACCGGGCGTTATGCACTGCTGGGGCTGCTTGCCGGCAATATGATGGGTGTGGGGATGATTTTTTTACAACAAAAGTTCAAGTGGATTGGCCTTGATCCAGTTTCATATTACATCTCTTTTGTACCGGTACACCTGGATTGGGTTTCCTTCTTGGGTGTTAATGCCGGTGCCCTATTTGTTTGCTGGTTTTCTGTGGTCTTGCCATTGTGGTTATTAAGGCGAGGCGTACAACAGAACCTTTTGTTCAGGTAATAAAAAAAGCCGGATAAACCGGCTTTGGAAAATGTTCGTTGTGTGCTTTTTAGTGAGCAGCTTCAGCAGGCTTTGTGGTGTCTGCAGATGCAGCAGCAGCAGAATCGGCAGCAGCTTGTGCTTTTGCAGCTTCAGCTTCAGCAGCAGCGGCTTCAGCAGCGGCGATTGAATCGGCTTTTGCTTTTTCAGCAGCGGCTTTTTCTTCAGCAGAAGGGCCGCAGGCAACGAAGGCAGCTACTACGAAAGCAGCTACGATAAAGATGGATTTTTTCATTGTTTTTATTTGGGTGTGCAAATTTAGATAACTTTCTCATCTATTGTTTCAATTGGCAATGAAATTATCAGAAAGGACATACATTTTTATTAATTAGACATTATGTTGCCTGGTAGTTTATTTTCTTTTATACATTTGCCCCAAATAACACAAATATGAAAAAAACCATTATCAAATCAATCACTGCCTTGTTTATCACAAGCGTTGCACTAGTGTCTTGCTCGAAAGATGAAACGGTGCCAACTATCACACTCAAAGGTGATGCCATTCAGGTTGTACTTCTTAATGCTACTGCTACTGATCCCGGTGTTACTGCTAATGATGATAATGACGGAGATGTTACAGCAAATGTGACCTCTGATTATGCCACAGTTGTTAACAACAAAGTTGCCGCAGACTATAAAGTAACTTACAAGGTAAGCGACAAGGCCGGTAATGCTGCTACCGCCACAAGAACAGTAAGGGTAAAAATTGATGCTTCATCCGTAGCCGCTGCATACAATGTTAGCGAAAGCTGCACAATTTCCGGTCCCGGTACTTACTCTTCTACCATCGCTCAAGGCACATCAGCTACGCAAATAACCATTGGAAATTTCGGTAATTACGGTGTAAATGTAACTGCAAACATCTCCGGTGACAATGGATTAACCCTGACAGTTCCCTCTGTAACAATACAAGGTGCAACTTTTACAGGAAACGGAACAATTCAAAATGATGGCAAGAAAATTACCATTAGCTACACCGGAACAGACAGTACGGATACTGAAAACTGTACAATGACATTAACCCGTTAATTCAAACGGCGCTGAAGTTTCAGCCACCAAGCCATTTTTTATGGGTAACAAAAAGGGGGATTTTTCCCCCTTTTTTGTTTTAATTTATCAGCAGAAAGTGGAATTGTTTAATCGTAATTCTATTGAGCCTTTTCAAGTGAACAATAAACCGGTTGTATAAAGCTCTTCATTGGCATTGTCTCAATAACTACACAAGCATTGTTTTGATTTAATGCAATATATGGTAGTGCTTGTTATTTATGTTTTTATTCCAAGTTTATTTACAAGAGATTGTAAATAATAAGCTTGAAGCCAAATGCAATGAGATTTGTTAGAATACACCTCTTATACAAAAAAAGCAGCCGATATTATCGGCTGCTTTTCTGGTTTTTAGTGATGTAACTGTAAGGAAGTTTTCCTAATTGAATAAGATGGCCTCCTTACAATTGGCGGGTCAAACGAACTTGATTACTTGTTGTTTGCCTCGTTTCTTTTCTTTTTGTCAGAGATACTAATTTTTGATTCTGAAGATCCACCTTTCTGCAAACCACCAAGCTTGGCTGGTTCAGGTTTTTTGGGTTCCTCTTTCTTGGTTTCTTTTTTCGGTTTTGGTGCAGATTTCTTTTTAGCGGCAGCTTCTTCAGCTTTTGCTATTGAATCTGCAATTGCTTTTTCTCTGGCAGCATTCAGGGAATCCTGCATGGCTTTTTCTTTGGCAGCAGAAATAGAATCTGCGATGGCTTTTTCAACTGCGGCGATGGAATCGGCTTTGGCCTTTTCTTTTTTAGCAATTTCTTCGGCAGATGGACCGCAGGCAACCAATCCTGAAAGAATTGCGCATCCTACGATTAAGTTAATTTTTTTCATGTTTTATGTTTTGGCGGCGCAAAAATACATTTTTCTACTGCTAAAATGCAAATTAAAATTAGGTTACAATACGAAGAAAATGATCCTAATTCGCCTATTTTAAACAATATGCTGATGAATTTTGGCGGCACTCTACTCGCTTTACATACTTGTTATGATAGGGTAAGGGATGCTCAATTTGTCGCCACCTTTGTCAATCCAACAGATAAATCCGCCTACCCCTTAATGTTGGGAGGATTTCCTCCCCCTGACAAATTGTTGCTTTAAAACTGCAGCAAACAAAAATTGATTAGGCTTTTGTTTTTAAGAAATATTTATACTTTTGTGGCTGAAATGAATGCCGGAACATCCACCACTATGCATCAAAAAACCTTTTTGCTCATTGGCCTATTGGCTTTTCTTTTGTCTTTAGGCTTGGTTTCCTGTAAAACCCACGAAAGGTGTCCGGCCTACGGAATGCAAGTTGCTCCTGAAAGCAAGGAAGCGCGTTCCTGATACCAGAAATTATTTGTGACACCGAACAATTTACGCTGAATATACTTTTCGGCGTTAACATTTTTTTATAGATTTATACAATTTTTCAATTTTCAAAACATCAAGGCTTCGCTTATGAAGATATTATACACTGTTATCCGTGTTCTTTTTCCGGAATCCTATTTCAACACAGCTTTTGGCCAGGCAAAAAGAAAATCATTTGTTCGGGTGTCTGAAGTTGTATTGGCCTTTTTCCTGCTTTTTCTCTTTGAGGGAGGCCGGGCCTTTGCAGCATCAGGCGGCAATGTAAACATTCCCGATGCCAATTTAAAGGCTGCCTTGCTGGCTAATTCTGCCATCAATACCAATGGCGATGGACAAATTTCAAATGCTGAGGCAGCAGGATACATTGGCATTCTTGATATCAGCAACTTAGGCATTTCCAACCTTACGGGCATAGAAGCCTTTAACCAACTGCAGGGATTGGACTGTAATAACCACAGCATCACCTCAGCAGACTTTTCCGGAAATCCGCAGTTGAAACGCCTCAATTGCAGCGGCAATCAAATTACAGCTCTTGATTTTTCGCCAAATCAGCAACTCACAAATTTAAATGTTTCTGAAAATGGACTCACCACATTGATACTTGGCAACAAACCTTTTTTGGATACCCTCAGCTTTGAATTCAATAATTTAAGCAGTGTCAGTTTATCGGGAATTACGAGTTTGAAATATTTGAGTTGTCATACTAATGTTCTTAATTCTTTGGATGTTTCACTTAATAGCGAATTATTTTACTTAGACTGTCATTCAAATCAAATTTCAAATCTGAATGTTTCATCAAACCCAAACTTAAGCGTTATAGATTGCAGCAATAATTTGCTTTCAACATTAAGTTTAAATTCTATTACATTGCTTTTAAAATTAAATTGCAGCAGAAATCAATTAGTCAACTTAGATGTTTCTGAAAATCCAGCATTGGTTAATTTGGATTGTAGTCAAAATCAATTGACATCGCTAAATGTTTCTGCCATTGAGGCTTTGTCAATTCTTCATTGTTATAACAATCAATTAAGCAGTTTAAATATTTCTTCAAATTTTGCATTGCAAGATTTGAATTGCGAATTAAACCAGTTAAGTACTCTTGATTTTTCCAATAACTTCAATCTTCAGCAATTGAATTTTTCATCTAATAATATTGAGGCAATTGATGTTACTTCAAATACACTCTTACAATCATTAGGCTGTAGCAACAATCAATTAACTGCTTTAAATTTATCATCCAACATAAATCTGAGTTCGTTGGATTGTTCACATAACCTTTTAACAGCAATCAATCTTTCTGCTAATTTTAATCTATATTCTTTAATTTGTAATAATAATCAACTGAGCAGTCTGAATGCTGGTTTAAATTCAATTTTGTTTTGGTTAGATTGCTCAAATAATCAGATAACTTCACTAGATGTCTCAAACAACACAAGTTTAACAAGATTGTTTTGCGGTTTCAATCAATTAAATTCATTAGATATTTCTGCCAATACGAATTTAACTCATCTCAACTGTGAGGGAAATTCAATACATGCACTTGATGTATCCACAAATTCAAATAACACATACATATATTTTAAATGTAACAACAATCAATTAACAAACTTAAATATCCAAAATGGAAAAAATACATTTTTGAATTTTTTTAATGCCAGCGGTAATTCCCAATTAACTTGTATTCAGGTAGACGATCCTCTCTACATGAATGCTAACTGGAGTTCTGCAAAGGATGCAATGGCAAGTTATAGCAGCAATTGTTCTTTTGTTGGTGAGCCCGACTGCAACATGCCTTTGTCTCCCACCATTACCGGGGAAACAGACATTTGCTTTGGAAATACAACTTCACTTACTGCGTCAATTGATAATTATGATTACGAAAGTACCATGTATACATGGACAGGTCCCTATGGGTTTACTTTTCAGAACAATCATTTTAATGGTGGTCACACCCTGATGAACATCAGTGTGCCGGGTTTGTATACCTGCACCATCAGCAATGGGGAGGGTTGCACTGCAACAGTAAGCCGTTCCATTCGAATCAAACAGGTAAGGCCAGGAACGATCTCAACTCCTTCCTTGTCTATTTGTCCCGGTCAACAAATCACCATGCAGGCTCCAGAAGGAACTTCAAACCATGAATGGTTTTTCAACTATGAGCCTGTATCTACTTTAGATACGCTGGTGGTGAGCGAATCGGGTGCATACTTTCTCGCCTATGCAGACAGTGGCTGTAATTTTCAAACACCTATTTTAAATATTATGATGGGTGGTCCCGTTCTAAATAGCGGTGAGCCTGTGTCGGATCTTGTTATCTGTTCCCCCAATACAGGCGAGTCTCTCGTGGCTGAACCGGGCTTCACTTACCAGTGGTTTAATACCGCTCAGCCGGGTGTTTCCGTTTCAGATTGCCGTGAATTGCAGCCTGATTCTTCTGGTAGTTATTATTATATTGCCACAGACCGCTTTGGTTGTACTGCTCAATCAGCATCCTTTTCTGTTACCGTTTTCCCGGGAATTACCGGGTTGGATGTATTGAGCACCCCATCGTTCTGCGGGAATAATACCGGACAAATCAGCGTTACCGGAGTAAGAGGAGGGAATCCACCTTTTACCTATGATTTAAACAATGCAAACAATCCACAGGCAGATGGTTTTTTCAGCAACCTTTTGCCAAACGCGTGGCCATTAACCGTAACAGATGCCAACGGTTGTAAGCATCAAACAATGGTTTCCGTTCCCACTGCCGGAGCAAACCTATCAACATCCTATACACTTCTGAGTGAAGCAGGTTGTAATGGTGCTTCTTTTGGCTCTTTTTCGGTTCAGGTCAATTCAGGAGGCGTTGCTCCTTTTGAATATAGTTTGGACCAAATCAATTTTAGTTCCAACAATACCTTCAGCAATTTACCTTCAGGACTTTATCATGTCTTTGTAAAAGATCAATCAGCTTGCATCACTCAGGTGCAGGGAGAGATTTTCATTCCCGAAAGTCAGGTGAGGCCATCGGTAATCGTTTCAAACATCGTACCCTCAGCTTGTGGCAGTAACAATGGAAGTCTCGAACTGAGTGCCGAAGGCAATTCACCATTCAGTTATTCTTTAGACAACGGACAAACATGGAATCCAGGATTAACTGTCTCAGGCCTTTCTCCGGGCAATGTGCAGTTTATGGTGAGAGATGGTCTGCTCTGTGAGAGCTTGCCTGTTTCAGCCACCGTTACCAGCTCCGGGGTTTCCTTTTCCTATACCATTTCGAGTGTTCCTGCCACATGTCAGGCACAAGGAACCCTTTCAATCAATTTCAGTTCCGGCACTGCACCCTTCAGAATAGCAGTGGATGGTGGAGCCTTTACCAATTCCCTCACCATCGGCAATCTTTCACCCGGCACACATACACTTCTTTTGGGTGATGCATCCGGCTGTTTGGTTTCAGATCAGGTGAACATTTCAAACCAAAACATCTCTAATGATTTTTCTGTAACTTCTACTCCTGCGGATTGTGATTCTCCTAACGGAAGTATTCAATTGCTGTTTCCACCCAGCTCAGGAACCCCACCTTATACCTATTCACTCGACAATGTGAATTTTTTCCCTTCCGGCAATTTTAACAACCTTGCTCAGGGCTTTTATCCCTACTATGTAAAAGATGCCGTTGGATGTACTGCAAACAACGGTGTTTATGTCTACAGCAATACCGTTCAGGATGTATATATCAATGTGATCTCCTATCCTACTTGCGAAAACAGCGGCTCACTCGAGGTTTTCACAACTTATAATCAGGGAAATGTTTTTTACAGAATAAATGAAGGTTACTGGCAGGATACTCCCTTGTTCACCGGACTCACGGGAGGATCGTACTATAACATACAGGCAACTATAGACACCAATAGTTCTTGCATTGCCCAAAACAGCATTTATTTATATTCCGGAACACAATACCTGGAAAACGGTTTGGTCTTGATTGATACCGAGCCCATCACCTGCACCGAAAATGGAAGGGTAAACTTAAGCTTGCAAGGAATAGAAGGTTCTGTTTATGTTTACATTAACAACTTCTTTAGTGGTTATTACACACCTCAAGGCAATTACCTTTCAATTCCTGTTTATGAAGTTGGTAATGGCATAGATGTATATGATGTTGAATTTTGTAAAGGATCTTACATCTATGTAAATGTTGAAGGTTCTCAACATATTCAGTCAGCCAATGTGCTTACTCAAAATGCAAATTGTGCCTGTTATCATTCAGGAAGTATTACGCTGGATAATATACAGGGTGGCACTGCGCCATTTAAAATGTCGGTGTATGAGAATTATTATGTAGAGGAAGGAGAATATCAAAATAATGGCCAGAATCAACAGATCAATCAGCAATTACCTGTTGGAATCAGTGCACAAACCAGTAGTTTCAGTCAAAGTACCTCTACCAATGTTCAAGGTCTCGCTCCAAACACTTATTATGTGATTCTTACCGATGCAGGAGGATGTTCTTATTCCATCTCTAATGTGTATGTAGGCCAGGATCCTTCAGTATATATGAATCTCTCTGTTCTTCAACCCAATTATTGCGGAACCCAAAACGGACAGATAGATGTTTCCATCAATTATGCAGATCCCAGTTTTCAGTACTCTCTTGATGGAATCAGTTTTCAGTCATCCCCCACCTTCTCCAACCTTCATCCCGGCTCTTATCAGGTATATGCCAAAAACGAAGCGGGATGTGAGGCAAATAGTTTTGCCAGTCTCGATGGTGGGATGGGAATATCTCAAGTGATATTTGATCCCATTAAACCCGGATGTGAAAGCAGCGGTGGCGTGGCCTTGCTCAATGTAATTGGTGGTACACCTCCTTACCGCATCTCTACAGACAGCCTCAACTTTGTGTTGAATGATTCTATCATCAACCTGGAGCCCGGCACATACCGTTTGATTGTGAAAGATGCATTTGATTGTGTTTTTAGTGCAGGTTCTTTTGTACTTAACCCTCCTGAAGGAATTCAATTTTCAACTACTATCAACCCCTCCACTTGTGCAGGCAGCTCCGGATCCATAGAATTTATAAATATCCTCGGAGGGAATCCTCCTTATTTTGCCTCTATCGATAGCGGTCTGTCCTATCAGCCTGTAAGTCTGTTCGACTCCCTTGCCGCCGGGCAATACCAAATCGCCATAAAAGACAACGGCGATTGTGTGAAACACGATAGTGTAACTATTCTTAATATTCCCGTACATCCCATAAACCTGGGTGCAGATACAGCCATTTGCTCACCAAGTTATGTTCTTGCTCCAGGATCATCTTTCAATAATTTCTCTTGGAGCGACGAAAGCAACAATGACACCTTGTTGGTGAATGTTTCCGGAACTTATTGGTTAAGTGCACAGGACAGCAATGGATGCATTAGCTCAGATACGGTTGTAGTAACATTTAACCTGCCCAGCAATCTCTCCACTACCCAAACAGCCTGCGGATCCTTTGCATGGAACGACAGTGTGTATACAAATAGCGGAACCCATATATACCATTACCTGAATGTTGCAGGTTGTCCATCAGCCGATACACTTCATCTCACCATCAACCCAATCATAAACACAAGTGATACAGTAACAGCTTGTGCAAGCTACTTCTGGAACGACAGTACCTATACACAAAGTGGTCTGCATCTGCATAACAATGGATGCGGAACAGATTCATTGTTGCTCACCATCAACCCAATCACAAACACAAGTGATACAGTAACAGCTTGCGGAAATTATTTCTGGAATGATAGTACTTACACAGAAAGTGGTCTTCACCTGCACAGCAATGGCTGCGGAACAGATTCACTATTGCTCACCATCAACCCAATCACAAACACAAGTGATACAGTAACTGCTTGCGGCAGCTACTTCTGGAACGACAGCACCTATACAGAAAGTGGTCTGCACCTGCATAACAATGGATGCGGAACAGATTCACTGTTGCTCACCATCACTCCGGTTGTAAATTCAAGTGAAACAGTAACAGCTTGCGGAAATTATTTCTGGAATGATAGCACTTACACAGAAAGTGGTCTGCACCTGCACAATAATGGATGCGGAACCGATTCACTGTTGCTCACCATCACTCCGGTTACAAACACCACTGATACAGTAACAGCCTTTGCAAGCTACTTCGGGACCGACAGCACCTACACTCAAAGCGGTCTGCATCTGCACAGCAATGGCTGCGGAACAGATTCATTGTTGCTGACCATCACTCCGATTACAAATTCAAGTGACACAGTAACTGCCTGCGGCAGCTACCTCTGGAACGACAG
>JBKCNM010000010.1:0-10826 GCA_046297395.1 Bacteroidota bacterium | reverse complement strand
TCCAAAGAGTTACGGATTTTATATAAAACCATTACGTAAATTTTAGCAAACTGAAACATAAGTTCGATATTCAGACCCCCAAGTTCCGCAGTCTGAAGCAAGGGATGTCCTCATGCATGCCCAAACTTACCGCGTGTGCCAAGTACCAAAAGCATTTGCCATCTTACTCCCCGGCCCCAAACTTGCCGCCTTTGCCCGTCTTGTATTTTGCGTTAGGGATGGGAGCGGTTAGTTTGCTCCGCAAACTTTGAGCGGAAAGCCCGGCGCCGGTGGAAGCCCCGGTGGGCTTCAACCGACGCAACGCCCAAAAAACCAAAGTAGCTGTACAAGGGAAATAATTCTATTGTTTTTTCCGATGTAATGGAAATATTAATCCTAATTTTTCCGTTGTAATGGAAATATTCATACTTTTGTGTGATGAAACCCTTGCACAGAGAGGCAGAAAAAACCCTCGGGGCCTGGCAGGGAAAACACAAGGTACTTGTGCTGACAGGCGCGCGGCAGGTAGGAAAAACTACACTGCTCAGGATGATGTTCGAAGGAAAAAAAGAAACCCTTTGGCTCAACGCCGATGAAAGTCCCGTGCGGGAACGCCTGCAACTGCAAAGTGTGGAAAACCTCAAAAGAATGGTTGGCTCCTACAAACAGGTGGTGATTGATGAAGTGCAGAGAATTCCCAATCCCGGACTTTTACTGAAACTCTTGCACGACAACTTCCCGCAGGTTCATTTTGTGGCCACCGGTTCTTCCGCACTCGATATAGCCGATCAGGTGTTTGAACCGCTTACGGGAAGGCATTTGCTTTTTCATCTGCACCCGCTCATGATGAAGGAAATGTACAAGGGCTTGAGTCCTTTTGAGCTGGAACAGAAATGTGCTTTTCACCTGGTTTACGGCTGCTATCCCGATGTATTCAATTACCCCGACCAGGCAGGTGTATTGCTGAAAAACCTGGCATCGCAATACCTCTATAAGGACATCCTTGGCTGGAAAGAAATCAGGAAACCACAGTTGCTCGAAAATCTTTGACAGTTGCTGGCGCACCAAATAGGTTCAGAAGTATCGATAGCGGAGCTGGCATCGCAACTTAAGGTGAAGTCAGAAACGATTGAGAACTACATCCACCTGCTCGAAAAATCCTTTGTTGTTTTTCGTTTGCCTGCCTTCAGCAACAACCCAAGAAAGGAGATAAGCAAAATGAACAAAATGTATTTCTGGGACAATGGCATCCGCAATGCCGTGATTGGGGATTTTAACGATGTAAGCATAAGAAAAGACCTGGGCGCGCTGTGGGAAAATTTTGCCATCAGCGAGCGTCGCAAATGGCTTGCATGGAACAAACCTGAAGTGACATGCTATTTCTGGAGAAACTACAACCAGAGTGAGGTGGATTATTTAGAAAAAGAAAAAAACCTGCTCACTGCTTATGAAATGAAATGGAACAGCCACAAAAAAGCAAGTGTAAGCAGGGCCTTCCTCAACAGCTACCCCAAGGCTGCTGCACAGGTAATTACCCCTCAGGAAATCTCGGCCTTCCTGGGTTGCTAAAGCTTTTGTTGTTCCCTCCTCTTTTCTAGAAAAAACCTACAGGTAAATAATTCCAAGGGTATCCGCAGGATGCTTGATGAGGCAGGTGTGGAAAATAAACCAATAAGCAGGCAAGAGAACTTTGGAATGCTTTTTGAATGAATGATGCAGACATTGCCTATGAAACCCCTGCTCCTATGGCTGTGTATGTTGCCGGTGCTGCATACCATGGCTCAGTTCCGCGAAGTAAAACACAATGCATTTGCCCCCGGGGAAAAACTTGTTTATCGGGTTCACTATGGCATCATTGATGCCGGCACTGCCGAGATTGTTTTGCAACCCGAAGAAAAAAAATTAGGCTCCCGTACGGTTTACCACGCCGTTGGACGAGGCTATACAAACCGTGCCTTTGATTTGTTTTTTAAAGTCCGTGACCGTTACGAAACTTATATCGACAAAACAGCGGTGGTACCTATTCTTTTTATCCGTGATGTGGATGAAGGCGGATTTAAAATCAACCAGAACCAATTTTATAATCACCACGAAAACACCGTAAACAGCAATGGAAAAGTGCTCTCTGTTCCTCCCCATGTGCAGGACATGTTATCGTCTTTTTATTTTGCACGCACCATCGACTTTTCAAAGGCCGCGGAGGGAGAAATCTTCAGCATCCCCACCTTTGTTGATGGCGAACTTTTTCCGATGAAAATAAGGTATGTGGGCACCGAAAATATCCGCTGCGACATCGGTAAGGTGCGCTGCCTGAAGTTCAGACCCATCATTCAGAAAGGAAGGGTTTTTAAAAATGAAGAAGACCTGGCTGTGTATGTTACCGATGATGCCAATCACATTCCTGTTAGAGCAGAAGCAAAAATTCTGGTCGGGTCTGTTAAAATGGATTTAACTTCTTTTGAAAATCTGAAAAATCCCGTAGCTTTCGTAAAATAAATTTTTCATTCTATGCTACATTCCAATTCCCTAGAAAATCTTTTTTTCATCGACATCGAAACTGTGCCCTGCACAGAAAATTTTTCCGACCTCGATTCCACCTGGCAATCACTATGGTTGCAGAAAGCGCAATACGACCCCTTGGTTAGATCGGGAGAGATTGCCATTGAAAATGCATGGCCAAGGGCCGGCATCTATGCCGAATTCGGAAAAATTATCTGCATCGGCATGGGGTATTTTGTGTACGAAAAAAAACAATGGCACGCCCGGATCAAATCCCTAAGCAACCCCGACGAAAAAATCCTGCTTACCGAATTTGCCCACATCATGCTTTCTCTCGATGCTTCCACCAGGCTATGTGCGCACAACGGCAAAGAGTTTGATTTTCCGTACCTCTGCAGAAGGCTTATCATCAATGGCATTCCCTTGCCCGACTTGCTGGATCTGGGTGGTAAAAAACCATGGGAAATTCCGCATGTCGACACCTTGGAGTGGTGGAAATTCGGCGACCACAAATCCTATGCATCCCTTTCTCTGATGGCCAAAACGCTTGGTCTGCCCTCGCCCAAGGAGGAATTGGACGGCAGCAGAATTTACCAAACCTATTATGCAGAAAACAACCTGCAGTCCATCGCCGACTACTGCAAAAAAGATGTACTTACCCTCATGAATGTGTACCTTCGGCTCAAGCTTCTGCAAGCATTGCCTGCAGAACAGGTTGTGAACTTGCCATGAACATTGATAGCCTGAGGGAATATTGCCTTGGAAAACCGCATGTCACCGAAGCCTTGCCTTTTGGTCCGGATGTGCTCGTTTTTAAAGTGGCAGGAAAAATGTTTTTACTCATTCCACTCGATACACCCAATCTGCAATTTAATGCCAAGTGCGACCCTGAACGCTGCATAGAATTGCGCGAAAAATATCCGTGTATCAAACCCGGATATCACATGGACAAAAGCAAGTGGAACACTGTGCTGGTAGACTATTCACTTCCGGCAAACATGATACTCGGTTTGATAGATCACTCCTATGAACAAGTGGTGTTGGGCTTACCGAAAAAAACGAGAAAACAATTATTTACAGATGACACATTCACCACTTAAAGACAAGACCGCACTGGTTTGCGGAAGCAGCCGGGGCATTGGAGAAGCCTGCGCAATTGCACTCGCCGAGATGGGCGCATCCATCATTCTTCTTGCGCGTAATGCAGATTCCCTTGAAAAGGTGAAAAACAATTTGCCCGGGCATGGCACTCACCATGCTTTTCAGGCCGACTTTTCCGTTCCGGGAGACTTGGAATCCTGCCTCGAAAAAATAGTAAGCATACATCCTATTCATATCTTGGTAAACAATACCGGAGGTCCTCCTGCGGGCGACATACGACACGCAAAAAGTTCGGCCTTTACAGATGCTTTCAGGGCTCATTTGTTGTGTAATCACCTACTTGCTCAGGCCTTGCTGCCGGGCATGCAAGAGGCCGGTTATGGCCGTATCATCAACATTATTTCCACTTCCGTAAAGCAGCCGCTCAAAGGACTTGGTGTTTCCAATACCATCCGCGCGGCTGTTGCCAATTGGTCTAAAACCCTCGCGGGAGAAGTAGCCATGCACGGTATCACGGTGAACAATGTTTTACCGGGGGCAACTCATACCGGAAGACTCACGGCAATTATAGGTAACAAAGCCGAAAAAACCGGTGTGCATCAAACCGAGATAGAACAGGAAATGCTCGCGGAAATTCCGGCAGGACGGTTCGGAAAACCTTCAGAGATTGCTGCTGCCGTTGCCTTTCTGGCTTCCCCTGCTGCGTCTTATATCAATGGCATTAACCTGCCGGTTGACGGAGGGCGCACGGCTTGTCTGTAAACAATTTCGTACTGTACAAACAGGAAACAGACGATTAAAATATTTTACGGTCAGGCTGGTCTACACCCGTAAAACCCGTAGTATAATCCCCTCCCACATGTGGGATGATACCAAACACCGGCAAATAGGAAACAGCCACATCTATGCGCACAGAAGAAAGGTAAAATCCTGCTCCTGCTGTAAATCCGGGTCTGGCGGCTGCCATCAAGCCCCCTCTCAAAACAAAAGCCCTGTGCATGCGGTATTCCATACCCGCTTTTACAAGCGGACTGCGGCTGCTTTGCTTTTCAAACTCTGCTGCAAGCATTACTTTTTCTGAGAGTGTGTACAAAAAACCTAAGCGCACAATGGTGGGAATGCGCTCCTGATCTAACACGGAAGACTTTGCACGGTTGATGTTGTAAACATGCACACCTGCCCAAAGCCCGGAGGTGATCTTTGCTTGTATTCCTGCTTCTGCCGAAAGGCGGCTGCTTCTTCCATACTGATCGCCAATAGAGGTTTGCAGGTAATTGAGTTGCAGCCCGGCACGAAATCCTTTGCCAAACATCCTGGCATAACCCAAGCCCGCTTTGATCTCAGAATATTGAGGGATGCCCAAACGGCTCACCACCAAACCAAAACTGCCAAACGAAAAGGGTTTGGCCATACACACCGCATACTGCTGCAATTGAGGAATAAGAGGCTGGTAATTGACATACATCCCCGCCGAAAAACTCCGCAGGCCGGCAATACCCGCCACATTGTGTTGCATGCTCCAGGCATCAGATACACACACCGAAGCGTTGCCCATCCCCCAACTTCTTGTACCTACAGGCTCATTATTGTTTCTGGAAAAAAGTGGGTTTACAAGTGCAAAAAGCAAACCTGCCAAACAGCAAACACGAATAAAAAAGAAACGCTTATTCCAAACGGGCATTGTTCACTTTTTCTTTAAGAGACTCCTTGTATTCCTCGAGTTTATGGTAGAGAGATTCATCCGCTGTAGCCAATATCTGCAAGGCGAGAATACCTGCGTTGGCCGCCCCGTCTATGGCAACAGTGGCAACGGGAACACCGGAAGGCATTTGAACGATGCTTAAAAGGGAATCGAGTCCGTTCAAAGAATGGGTAGATTTTACGGGCACGCCAATCACCGGCAAGCAGGTAATTGCGGCAACCATACCGGGCAGGTGAGCGGCTCCTCCGGCACCGGCAATCATTACTTTGATTCCTTTTTGATGCGCTGCTTTTGCAAACTCATACATCTTATCGGGGGTGCGGTGGGCAGAAACGACCTCGCTGAGATACGATACACCAAACTGCTGCAACACTTGGGCCGCAGCCTGCATAACCTGCCAATCGGATGTACTGCCCATGATGATTGCGACCATAGCCTGAGGATTTGTCCAAAGATAATCCCGATTTGTGTTTGGGAAAATTTTTTTGCGCATGATTTTCCAATCCTACTGAAAAGAGAGAAATTTATTTTCTCTGTTCACTTACCAAATGCTGCGATATAAGCATTGGCAACCTCCGGATAGTGCAGGTGTTCGAGGGCATGGATGCGCTGTGCCAGCGATTCGGGCGTGTCGTTTGGGAGTACAGGAATCTCAGCACTAAACACTTTTTTTCCGTGGTCGTATTCCTCATCCACTTCGTGAATGGTGATGCCTGAAAAGGCCTCGCCTGCTGCAATAACAGCCTGATGAACATGCATGCCATACATGCCTTTGCCACCATATTTTGGCAGAAGAGCAGGATGAATATTCAGAATCCTGTGCGGATAAGCCTCAAGCAAGGAGGCCCCAATGCGCACCATGTAACCGGCAAGCAGAATGAAAGATACCTTGTTCTGCATCAAAAAATCAGGCAGCAGGGGATCGTTGTTTTTCCAATGGAAACAGGGAATGCCCTGTTGGTGACAAACGCCTCTTACTCCGGCATCAGGCACATTGGTAATGACCAGCGCTACCCTGTACACTGCAGATGGGGATTGAGAAAAACGGATGATGGCATCTGCATTGCTTCCCTTACCGGAGGCAAAAATGGCAATAGGTATCTTCATATGCTTCTGCGTAAAAGTATGGATTCCGATTGCGCCGTGAGCTCAGCATTTGCTGATAAGGAAGTGATCTGCACCAATCCCGGGCGGTTTCCTTTGGAGAGACTACCCAATTGTGAACAATGAAAAAATGCAGCTGCGTTTTTTGTGGCCGACAACAATAGTGAAGGCAACGCTATGCCGCATCCCTCCTGCAACAAAAACATTTCATGCACCATGTTTAACTGCCGGTTGCTCGCCAAACTATCAGTGCCCAACACTACCCTTGCACCTGCCTCAAAAAAAATACGGGCTTCGGGCAGACGATGGCTGATGTATTGGTTGGCTCCCGGACACAAACACCAGTACAACTGAGGATGATGTTGCATGGCCCAACGCACCTCCTCTTCGGTGGTAACCGTATTGTGCACCAGCATCAGCGGGCGTTCGCGGGTAATCTTTGGCAACAAGCCCATCAAGGAACTTTTGTGTCCCGTCTGCCAATGATCCAGGTTCATGCCCCATGAAAGTAGCCTCTCTGCAAGCTTGCCGCTTCCGTTGATATACAATTGATTTTCCTCTTCCGACTCCTGGTTGTGAATGCTGAGCAAGCCATCTTCTTCCAGCGCATGGCGATTAATGGCAGCAAGCAATTCGTTGGAAAGAGAATAAGTAGCATGAAAAGTAATGCCTGCCTGTGAACCCCATTGCTTCCACTTCTCCAAGCCTGCCTCAAATACTTTGGAGGCCGCTGAAGGCATGAATCCAAACACCTCCACAAAATGATAGAACTGCATGGCACTGCCTGCGCTTGCCTCCAGTGTGTCCAGCGTATTGCAGATATCTCCCACAAAAACAATTCCGCTCCTGTGCATGGCTTCAATGGCTTCGGCAGCGGCCCGGGCAGCATGTTCCCTGCCATGATTCCGCTCCTTTTCAATCCCTTCAAGAAATAGCTGCAGTCCGGTGCCGGATGAAATTCTTCCCTGCAGATAACTCAACTCGGTATGACAATGGCTGTTGATAAATCCCGGACATAGCAGGTCTGCGCAGTCCACAGTGTACAATCCATGAGGACTTGAACCGGTACCCACCTCCACAACAAAGCC
This sequence comes from Bacteroidota bacterium, assembly GCA_046297395.1. GTDB lineage: Bacteria > Bacteroidota > Bacteroidia > UBA4408 > UBA4408 > JBEICQ01. Next base: position 3,353 of record JBKCNM010000010.1, on the reverse strand, counting down.
TTGCTCATCCATAATCACCCATGCGTTACGAAGGAGACCCGGACTTATTCCGTCGAACAGATAGGGAGCCCTGTATAAAGTAAAGGATGACATGCTTAAAAGATGAACAATAAAGGAACAAAAAAAATAACTTTGGGGCTGATTCATTCATGACAAGAACCAAGCAATTGTTATTTACTCTTCTGTTGATGCTTTGCACCTTGGTGCATGCACAGGAAGACCGGAGCGGGAAAGAAAAAATTCCTGTTCCGCCTCGCCCACTCACACTTCCTGATACGAGCCTCAATCAAACGGATGCTTCCGGAAATAAAACCGGAATGTGGGTAGAGAAAAGCGGACTTACGCAAGCCCAGGGACTTTACCGCAATGGCAGCAGAGAAGGCACCTGGATGACCTTTAATCCTGATGGAATTTTTACCGGGTTTTGTGAATATGTGAACGGAACCAAAAATGGTTTGGAAATAGAGTTGCGAAATACCGGTGCATTGTCTAAACAAGCGGCTTACAAAAACAACCTCTTGCATGGCCGATTGCTGAGTTTTTTGCAAAGCGGAAAAATTCAATCAGATGCCCTCTACAAAAACGGAAAGCTGAATGGATCAAAAAAAAGTTTTTACCCCAACAGCAAGCCACAGGAAGAAGGATTTTTTGTTGACGACCAGAGGGAAGGCATTTCAAAGTGGTTTTATGAAGACGGAAAAGTTTCCATCGAATACAATTACAAGTCGGGCAAGTTGCAAGGACTCCAAAAAACCTATTACAAGGACGGTGCCCTGCAATCAGAAACATTTTATGTAAACAACCTGATGGAGGGCGATTACAAGGAATATTTTGAAGACGGAAAAACACTGAAAGCTTCGGGTACCTATTCCGCTGACAAAAAAAACGGAACCTTTAAAGAATTCGACAAAGAGGGGAAAGTGCTGAAAACAGAAAAATACAAAATGGATGTCCTAACCAAATAAATCATGCGTATGAAATTCATGATGCTATGCCTGCTTACCATTTCACTTTTATTTGCTTCATGTGAAAGGTGTATTACCTGCAGACAATATACCCCGGCCGGAAAACAGGTGATGGAATATCCTGAAATATGCGGAAGTAAATCCAACCTGTTGGATTATCAGGACAGGCTTGAATCGCGCAAAATGCCGGGCAATTCCATTGAGTGTACGCAAAAAGGCGTGATGCCCTGGAACTGATTTACAACTTTAAATATTCTCCGAACTCCGGACTCTTGAAAGTCTCTGCAGCATTGTTTTTCTCCAAAAGCTTGCGGAAGGTTTGTATGCTTCCTGATTCTGCTTTGGAGAATCGGGCTTTGGCTTCTGAGAACTGCTTTTGCAGGGATGCAATGTTTTCTTTTTGAGTTGAAGAAGGTGCGCCCGGGTAAGCATTTATTGAACCATACACATCATTGAGTTTTTCTCTCAGCTTGGGTTCCGCTGCACCCACATAATTGTCGCCGGTGGTTACCACCAGCAGACTTTTAATGGCGGATATTTCCTGAAGCATCGAAGCAACACCTGCATTGGGCTTGGTTTGTTTCTGCTGAAAATCATTTGCTTTTTCTTCCCATTTTTCAATGGTAAAAACCAGGTAGGCAAGGTCCTGAATAAAATCAAAAAGCTGTTTGGTTACCTGTTGCTGCTCTTCCCTCTCTGCAAGCGTGAATCCGGAATTCTTGTCGTAAGCAAGCTCTATTTGTTTTTCAAACACCTCATTTCCTTTGGTAATTTTTAGCAGGTATTTGCCTGCCTTCACCGTGGGTGCTCCTGCAAACGAAAGTGATTTTCCTTTGGCCACCTTGGGAGCAGTGGCATTAAAACCCCACTCAATGGTATTGATTCCTTTTAATTTTCCGGCATCTGCCTTGGTCACCAGGTTCCCTTGCAAATCATAAATTTCTGCTGTCATCTTCCCGAACATGTGTCGCTTGGGCAAAAAATACCTCATCTGTGCCCTGGAGCTTGGATTGGGCGCAACAAACTGATTCTCCTGTGAACGGCCACCGAAATTGTTTTTTTCATCAATCACAAAAACATCAGAATCAAAAAAACTCAAGTTGGATGTTAAAAGAGAAGCATTGATTTTACGCAAGGGACTGATGTCGTCCAACACAATAATTCCTCTTCCGTGAGTAGCAGCAAGCAAAGCATTTGTAGTAGGATGCAACTCCAGGTAATGCACTGCAACCCTTGGGAAATTGTTACTAAAAACCGACCAGCTTTTGCCTCCGTTAAGGGTGATGTACAATCCGTTTTCTGCTCCCAAAAAAAGGAGCTCCGGATTCTGATAATCCTCTTGCAAACTCCTCACAAAAGTGGTGATATCAGCGGTGACAATGGATTGCCATGTCTTGCCAAAGTCGCTTGTTTTGTATACATACGGGCGATAATCATTTTGGGTATGGCCCTCAAACACTGCATAGGCAATGCCTTTTCCGTGCACGCTTGCCTCCACATGATAACACCAAGTGTTGGGTGGAAGGCCGGGTATATTTTTTACCAGATTCGTCCAGTTTTTGCCGCCGTCGGTGGTGAGTTGCAAATTGCCGTCGTCGGTGCCCACCCATATAATCTGATCACTCAAAGGAGATTCGGCAATGGTAAAAATGGTACAGTGATTCTCGGCACCGGAATTGTCTGCCGACAAACCTCCTGAGGCCTCCTGGTTTTGTTTGCTTTTGTTGTTGGTGGTTAAATCGGGTGAGATGATTTTCCAGACGGCTCCCCTGTCTTCCGACACATGCAAGAACTGACTGCCGGCATAGAGTCTGTCGGGATGGTGCTTGCTGGTGGTAAAGGCTGCATTCCAGTTAAAGCGAAGCTTAGGCGAACCTTCGCCCGGATAGGGTTTGATGAGTTTAATTTCCTGTTTTTTGATGTCGTATCGCCACATCACTTCTGCACCCTGCATCTCGGAATACACTATATTGGGATCTGTGGGATGGGGATACACACGGAATCCGTCTCCGCGACCCACCGGTTCCCAATCGCCGGGTTCAATCCCGCCCGGACTCTCTGAAGGACCAAACCATGAATTGTTGTCCTGCAAACCTCCGTACACATAATACGGATGGCGGTTGTCGTAACTCACATGGTAGAACTGGCTCACCGGGAGACATTCTACCATCTCCATGCTCGAACCTCCGTCGAGAGAGCGATAAACACCTCCATCTGTAGCAAAAAACATTTTATCGCTGTTGCTCCTGTCAAACACGATGTCGTGTATATCGGGATGCATGCTGCCCAGATTTTTAAATGTTTTTCCTCCGTCTCTGCTGATGGAACCACTGAGTCCACACTTGGCGATGATATCCGGATTTGCAGGATCTACAGTAATTCTTGAAA
>JBKCNM010000009.1:0-7008 GCA_046297395.1 Bacteroidota bacterium | reverse complement strand
AGATGAAATAAATAAAATCACTGCTTCCCTGGATGCCATCAGCGAAAAATATCTCCGCTTTACCATCTTCACCCCCGAAAACATCAAAAGCCTGGAAATCCATATCGCCGGTCTTTTCACCAATATTGTATCCATGTCATTCGCGATGCTAGGAAACATTGCCCTGCTCTGTTTTTTTCTTTTTTTTATGCTGCTCTACACTGGCCGTATCGAACAACTGATTCACACATATCTTCCCATCGAACAAGAAATCACCGAAAAACTGGGAAATGAAATGGAAACCCAGGTATTTTCCAATGTATTGGGAGCCCCTGTGCTTGCACTCCTGCAAGGCCTTGTGGCCACCGGTGGATATGCACTCGCAGGCCTTCCGGATCCCTTCTTCTATGGCATTGCCACCGGAATGATGAGTTTTCTTCCCACGGTGGGTTCTGCGCTCATATGGATTCCTGCCGGTTTATGGCTTATTTCCGAACAGCATTTATACAAGGGTATTGGTCTGCTGGCATTTGGTCTTATAGTTATTTCCACGGTGGACAATGTATTTCGTTTTGTGATGCAGAAGCGCATCGCCGATGTACATCCCATCGTTACCGTGCTCGGACTGATTATCGGTATAAAATCCTTCGGTCTGGCAGGCATCATTTTCGGACCACTCCTTCTTTCTTTTTTCCTGATATTGCTGCGCTGGTATGCAGGCGTGATTAAACAATCGGCGCCGAAACAATAAATCCACCTGCTTTCGCGTAAATACCTAATTTCGCATTTTTGTAAAGCATGCGCGTATTTCTTACCATCCTTTGCTATTTCTATTTTTTAAGGGCGTTTTCATCCTCTCCCGAAATTACGGTCATTCATCAGGGAAAAGGAACCGCAACCGATTCTTCTTATTATGACTTGCTCAAAATCAATGAAAGCACTTTTCTTGTTGCAGGCAAATACGGGGTTCTGCAAACCATCAATAACAAGGGAATCATCCGCAGCCACAAACATCCGCTCTTGGGTGAAGACATTTTTCGATTGATTCAACTTTCACCTGACTCAGTTCTTGCTTGCGCCGACCATGGCAACCTCATGTTTTACAACATCCACAACGGAGGCTACCGCATCAAACACTTTCAGGGCATGGATTCCTACTGCATGTACAACGCCTGCCTTGTAAATAACAAAGAACTATTTGTGTGCGGCGGAAAATCTGCCATTGCTCACTCCAAGCGCGTGATTCCTTTTGGATTTATTATGCGCAGTGATGATGGTGGGGTAACCTGGAAAAAAGTGTATAGCTCTCCTTTTCACATGGTGTGGTGCGTGATTCACGACAGTGCCCGGCAACAGCTAAACGCGCTGGTATATCGCCCCAACAGCTCACACATTCTGAAATCCCGTATCGAAAAAAATCATTTCCGTCATCTGAAGCGCATCGGCAAAGGCATGTACCATGAATTGCAACAGGATGCATCAGGTGGATGGACAGCCACAGGCGGCACACTGGGAAAAGAAGGCTGGTACAAATCTTCGTTCAGCGTAAAAAAAATGTTCAATACCGGGATGATTTGGAGCCGAGGCACATGTCACGACAGAGAACTATTTCCTGCCAGCTACGGCAAGCTGATAAGTGTTAGCAAGGGCCATGAGACAACCCTAGACATGCCCCTGGAAAAGCCTTTTAACCTTTATGAATGCGGTTTTTTTGATGAACAGCAAGCACTGGTGGTAGGCAGTGCACAAACCGTGTTACTCATTCGATTTAACGATTGACAAAACATATTTCATCCTGCCTCATTACCCCACTAGACTGGGGACTCGGACATGCCGCACGCTGCCTTCCACTGATTCATTCCCTAGAGCAAAAAGGGATTGAGGTGCATATTGCATGCAGTAAAAGTCAGCTCAAATTCTTCAAAAAAGAATGTCCAAACTCCCCCATCCTAGAAATTCCTTCATCTACCCTTGTATATCCTAAAAACAAAAAGATTTTCATCCCATCTGTTTTATTCCAATTGATTGCTGCACTTCCTACTGAAAAAAAAGCAAGACAGCTACTGAAAAATTACATTGACAAAAAAAACATTTCATTGCTTATCTCCGACAGCCGACCGTTGATGCTGCGTGCATGCAAACAAAGTATTTACATCACACATCAGTTGCATCCCAAACCGGGTTTTGCGGGTTTTTTCATCTCCGCACTGCAACAATATGCCGCGCGTAACTCAATGTCTGTTTGGATTCCTGACAAGGAAAATCAGGAAAGCAGCCTGGCCGGACAACTCTCACATCCTGCCTGGAATAAAAAATGCATATACATTGGAGTACTCAGCAGATTTAAAAAAACTTCTGCATACAAGGGGGAGCATAAAAAATTGCTGGTTTTGTTATCGGGACCCGAGCCATCCAGAAGTATCCTCGAAAATAAATTGGTAAAGCTGCTTCAAGTGCTAAATATTCCTTTTTTTCTGGTGAGAGGTACCGAAGCAAATACAAATGCGCTGCCGGCAAATATCTCCTGCGTTAACCTCGCTGATACAAATGAATTAAAATATTTATTCGGTCAGTGCCGGGCTGTGATCTCTCGCAGCGGTTATTCCTCAATCATGGATGCGCATGTACTGGGGATTCCCTGGCTGATGATTCCCACTCCGGGACAAACCGAACAGGAATACCTATCAGCATGGAACAGGCGTAAATCCGGCATTCAGTTCCTAAATGAGGACGAAATAAAACCCGAAAAAATAAGTCAATGGTGGGAAGCTATCATGGCTTCCGGAAAAGTTGAAACTTCAACGGAAAATGATGGACTTCATCAAGTCATTGAGGATGCTATCAGGCAAGCAGGGTTACCGGATTTTCCAGAAAACCCTTGAGGGTTTGCAGGAAAGCAGCTCCGGTAGCACCGTCAACAACACGATGATCACAACTGAGGGTGAGTTTCATCACATTTCCAATGGCAAGCGCTCCTTCTTTTACAACAGCTGTTTGCTTGATTCCACCTACAGCGAGGATGCATGCATCGGGCGGATTGATGATGGCTGTGAATTCTTCTATTCCAAACATGCCCAGGTTGGAGATGGTAAAAGTATTTCCTTCCCAATCCTGTGGTTGCAATTTTTTATCCTTGGCTTTTTGCCCAAAAACTTTCACTTCTGCAGATATTTGCGACAGTGATTTTTCATTGGCAAATTTTACCACCGGCACCAACAATCCTTCCTCAACTGCCACAGCCACGCCTATGTGTACATGCTGGTTGTAGCGAATGGTGTCTCCCAACCAACTGGCATTGATTTTTGGATGCAGCCTGAGCGATGCAGCAGAGGCCTTTACAACCATGTCATTGAATGAAACCTTGGAGGTAGCTACCTTGTTAATGGCTTCTCTGGCTTCCATGGCTTTGTCCATTAAAACTTCTATGGTCAGGTAGAAATGTGGAGCACTGAACTTGCTTTCTGCCAGTCGCCTCGCAATGGTTTTACGCATTTGTGAGACACTCTCAGTATGATAGGATTCTGTTCCTCCATGATAAGCAGGCGTACTTGCCGATGGTGTAAAGTTTTCAATATCTCTTTTAACGATTCGACCTGAATCGCCTGAGCCTGCAATACGGTTGATGTCTATGCCTTTTTCCTGTGCGATTTTCTTGGCTAGCGGAGAGGCTTTTATTCTACCGTCATTTGATGTTGGAGAGGCTGTCGATTGAGCAACGGGTGGAGGCGCTGGCATGGGTGCAGATGCAGGTGCAGACGCAGGTGTTGGTGCAGGGGCTGATGTTGCTGCAGGGGCAGGTGCTCCATTGAGTAAGCTGCTGATGTCCTCTCCCGCCTTACCCAAAATGGCAAGAATTGAATCTACAGGTGCGCTTTTTCCCTCCTGTACACCAATGTGCAACAACACACCATCCTGAAAGGATTCGAATTCCATCGTGGCTTTGTCAGTATCAATATCGGCAAGTAGATCGCCGGTTTTGATTTTATCTCCCACTTTTTTATGCCATTTGGATACCACACCTTCAGTCATGGTATCACTCAGTTTGGGCATTTTTACAATTTCTGCCATGTTTTTCTATGTGTTAAAAGCCGTCTTTAATATAAGGGTATAGTGGATCTGCATATACATCTTCGTAGAGTTCGTGAGGCTCGGGGTAAGGGCTCTCTTCAGCGAACTGCACACATTCCTCCACAAGAATTTTTACTTTTTCTTCCATGGCCTCGAAATCCTGTTCGGTGGCATATTTCTGTTTCAGCAAAACATCTTTTACCTTTTCAATGGGATCCTGGGATTTGTATTCTTCAACCTCTTCCTTGGTGCGGTATTTGGCAGGATCACTCATAGAGTGTCCCCGATAACGATAGGTTTTCATTTCGAGCAAGGTAGGTCCCTCACCTTTTCTGGCGCGCTCCACAGCTGCTTCTACCGCCTCATGAACGGCTTCACAGGACATCCCGTCAACCTGAAAAGAGGGCATGTCATAGGAAAGTCCCAACTTGTATAGGTCGTGTACATTGCTGGTACGCTGTACCGATGTACCCATCGCATAGTTGTTGTTTTCGATAATATAAATCACCGGGAGTTTCCAAAGCATAGACATGTTAAAAGCTTCATGCAGGGCACCCTGGCGAACAGCACCATCACCCATATAACAAAGGGTAACATTATCAGAATTGCGGTATTTGTCTGCAAAAGCGATTCCTGCACCAAGCGGGATTTGTCCGCCCACAATGCCGTGTCCTCCGAAGAAATTATACTCTTTGGAAAACATGTGCATGGATCCACCTTTGCCTTTTGAGCATCCGGTCACTTTGGCCATCAGTTCGGCCATGATGTATTTGGGATGCATGCCTCTTCCAATAGGATGGGCATGGTCGCGGTATGCCGTGATTACCCTGTCATCGGGTCTGATAGCAGACTCTGCACCGGCTACCAGGGCTTCCTGGCCAATGTAGAGGTGACAAAATCCTTTGATTTTTTGCTGAACATAAAGATGACCGGCTTTCTCTTCGAACCTGCGCATCACAAGCATCGATTCGTACCAGGTCAAAGAGGTTTCTTTTGAAAATTTGCGTTTGGCCATAAATTGATCAGTCAAGCGCGCAAAATTAAGCGTCAAGCCAACACCAACAAAAAAAAGGCGCAGCAATTGCATTTTAATTTGTTTGAAAATGCTAAAAGGCCAAGGGAAAAATCATGCTTCAATTGAATCCCTTTGCTATATTTGCGGACTTTTGCAAAAATAAAAGACGCAAGATACCACTGTAACTTATTAATTAACAAGAGCTTAAAAGCAGTATGCAAAACAAAGGTGCCATCAGGTTTTTTGCCATCGTTCTGGCATTGGCCTGTATTTTTCAATTGTCATTCACCTGGGTCACCAGTCGGGTTGAAAAAAGTGCGAAGGAATACGCCGAGAATCGTCTCGCTGGTCTGAAGAAATCCGCTGACAAGGCCGCTCAGGCCAATCCGGATTCTGTCCTAGCATTTCAGGAAAAACGCTACCTGGACAGTGTTTCGTCCCAGCCGGTATACAATATCCTCCTCAAAAAATTCACATACAGGGAGTGTAAAGAGAAGGAGATCAACCTTGGTCTCGACCTTAAAGGTGGTATGAATGTGATAATGGAGATTGCCGAATCGGACATCATCCGCTCCATGAGCAACAACAATCCTGATCCCAACTTTAACAAAGCCATTGAAAATGCCACAAAAGCGCAGAAAAAAAGCCAACAGGATTTTATTACGCTCTTTTACGATGAGTACAAAAAGATTGATCCAAACATCCGTTTGGCAACCCTGTTCAACACCCTGGAGCTAAAAGACCGCATCAAGTATGAATCTACCAACGACGAAGTGCTTGCAGTCCTTCGTAAGGAAGCAGCTGATGCTATCGACCGTTCATTTAATATCCTTCGTACCCGTATTGACAAGTTTGGAGTAACCCAGCCCAACATTCAGAAACTGGGTAACAGCGGTCGCATCCTCATAGAATTGCCCGGTGTGAAAGACAAGGAGCGTGTACGCAAACTCCTCCAGGGAACAGCAAACCTTGAATTCTGGGAAACTTACGACAACAAAGAAATTCAGCCTGCACTGGTAGAAGTGAACAAACGACTGGCAGCCATTAACAAAGGTGGTGCCTCCGACAGCACTGCTGCCAAAGACTCTACAGCAACAGCCGCCAAAGCTGACTCAGCCAACACAAAAACAGCTGCCAAAGACACTGCCTCCGAGCAAAATAAAGGCGCCTCCCTAGATCTTAATAAAGCTGCTGCAAAAAAGAATCCCAAAGACAGCCTGTCTGCCAAAGCCAAAGAAACCAATCCTCTTTTCGACCTGATGTCACCATCAGTGGTGCGCAAAGACAATGGATACTACCCCACTGATGGACCGGTGGTGGGTATTGCTGCCATCAAAGATACTGCAACAATCAGCGGCATGTTGCGCAAACCGGCCATTCGTGCCATGCTCCCAAGGAATCTTCGCCTGCTGTGGACAGTAAAACCTTTCGACAAGGATGAAAAATTTCTGCAGTTGGTGGCTATTAAGATTACCAGTCGGGACGGACATGCACCTCTTGAAGGAAATGTAATTACGGATGCCAATGGAGATTTCGAACAAGGATCTTCAAAAGCAGAAGTAAGCATGAGCATGAATGCAGAAGGTGCGCAAACCTGGAAGAGACTCACCGGAGAGAACATAGGAAAATCCATTGCCATCGTACTCGATGATTATGTTTACTCCTTCCCTACTGTGCAAAGTGAAATTGGCGGTGGCCGCTCCTCTATCTCCGGAAACTTCAGCATCAATGAAGCAAAAGACCTTGCCAACATTCTCAAAGCCGGTAAACTCCCTGCCCGTGCGCGTATTGTACAAGAAGACATTGTGGGACCTTCCCTTGGAAAAGAAGCCATCAGCGCAGGTTTGCTGTCATTTCTGATTGCACTCATCCTGGTTTTGGTTTATATGGGCTTCTATTACAGTAAAGCCGGCTGGGTTGCAGATCTCGCCTTGTTTGCGAATGTG
>JBKCNM010000008.1:0-24759 GCA_046297395.1 Bacteroidota bacterium | reverse complement strand
TCGGTAGTCTGTACAAAAACGCATTGGCACAGCCCATGCTGTTTTTCATTTTGACTCTCGGAAAGAAGGGATCTGCGAAGCGACCCCCTTCGGTAGTCTGTACAAAAACGCATTGGCACAGCCCATGCTGTTTTTCATTTTGACTCTCGGAAAGAAGGGATCTGCGAAGCTACCCCCTGAATGATCTCTCCGGCCCAGTATGCAAATCTGCTGCTCTATCTCCAAAAGGATATCCCAGATGTGAATTAAAAGGCGCAGTTCTTACCGGCTTACTTGTAGTTAAGAAGCGTTGCGGTTAAAATCGTTTGATTTTCTGTTGTCCCAGCGAAAGATGATGTGCCACTGATTATTCACCCGAATGGAATGAAATTCTTTGAGATGGCCTCTCAACTTTATAAATCCATTTGAAGGCGGAATCATCAGGTCTTATATGTCCACAGTCAATTTCCGAGGACAAATCCCGTGTATCCAGTTGGCTTGATGCGGCATTACTAAGCGGTTCTTTTTCTAATCCATATTCAATATTCGAAAATAAAATGCCGCTATTTCTGCCGGGGTATCGGTACCAGACATAAATCAACAGAAAATTAAATTTTTCAAGTTTCATCCTCATCTGATTAATTTCTTAATTAAAAAACTACCTTTGGAATGATTCGATTATATCCAATTAACTCTAACACTTTTTTTATCCTTCAAAATTTATGAAACATTTTTTTACCATACTAGGAGCTATAGTGATTCACATAGTTGTTATGGCGCAAGCACCCAGTAAAATGAGCTACCAGGTTGTGATCCGCAACAGTTCAAACGCCTTAATCAGCAACCAGTCAGTGGGCATGCGAATAAGCATTTTACAAGGCAATGCAAGTGGACCGGCAGTGTATGTAGAAACCCAAAGCCCAACAACCAACACCAACGGATTGGTTGACATAGAAATTGGCGGTGGGACGGTTGTTTCGGGAAGCTTTTTAACGATCAACTGGGCAAACGGCCCGTATTTTATCAATACGGAAACCGATCCCGCAGGAGGAAGTAATTACAGCATCACAAGTACCCAACAATTGCTGAGTGTACCTTATGCCTTGTTTGCCGGAAATGGTTTGCGCTCTGTTTCATCAACAGGGGATACTTTGTATTTGGGAAATGGAAGTCATTGGATTGTTCCCGGCATAAGCGCAGCCAATCCCATTGTACCCACTTATCCCGCAGGTTCGGTATTTTGTACCGGACCCACAGCTGTTGTAGATGTAACCAACCCGAGCACCGGAAAAATATGGATGGACAGGAACCTTGGTGCTGCACAAGCAGCCACAAGCAGCACTGATGCAAATGCATATGGAGATTTATACCAATGGGGTCGCAGAAGCGATGGGCACCAATGCAGAAATTCTGCTACCTCAAGTGCCTTGAGCAGCAGTGACCAGCCTGAAAATTCCAGCTTTATTTTAGCTCCAAACGCACCCTACGATTGGCGGTCTCTGCAAAACGACAATTTATGGCAGGGATTGAACGGGGTGAACAATCCTTGTCCGAGTGGTTACCGAATACCTACGGATGCCGAACTCGATGCAGAACGCTTAAGTTGGAGCCAAAGTAACAGTTTCGGAGCTTTCGTCTCACCTCTTAAATGGGTTGTGGCGGGCAACCGCATCAGCAGCGTTGGATCGCTATACAATGAAGGCTACGCCGGCGGTTATTGGAGCAGTGCGGTTAGTAACTCTTTTCCAGCCCTACTTGGATTCAGCAGCAGCAATACACTCATGTATACCGAACCCCGGGCAACCGGTGCCTCTGTTCGTTGTATTAAGCAGTAACTCCCTCGGCGTAGTTTGTAACTACACTGATATTTCTTATTCTTTTCCCGGATCCGAAAATAAATGGCGTAGTTTTTTACCACGCTATTTTATTACTAATCCCTATTCAATATTCGAAAATAAAATGCCGCAGTTTCTAACGGGCTATCCGCACTGCAACTGGATATAGTGCAAGCGGCTGAAAGCTGAAATGCTTAACTTTTTACCTCTACAGCAAGGGATAAAGTCCCTATTGTTTTTTTATGAAATGTGATTCCGGCAAGCAGGCATTCCATCCCGAAAACACAATAATTCAATACATTTGGTATATGAACAATTGGTACTATTTTTTTCTTCTTCTCTGCTCTGTATGCGTTCAGCAGGTTTCGGCATCAGTTCCGTTTTTTTTACGGCCGGAGAACATCAGGCCTCACTTAAACGACCGGGCCCTTTGGGTACAACGCATGTATGCCGACAATCCGAATGTCTATGAGGTAGATAGTCTTGCGCAATTGGCAGGTATCAACTTTTCTGCTGAGGAAAAAAATAGCGACAATCCTTTTGCCGGCGTTTACAAAAGATGGAGACACAAGGTTTCTCCTTATCTGAACAATTCAGGGTTTATCAACTATCCCAGTGCGCAGGAATGGAGTGAGATTGAATATCGCTATCGCGCAGGACAGTCAGGTGCCAAGCAAAATACCTGGCAGTTTGCCGGTCCGTCTCTTCATCTAAAAGCCAGGTACAATGCAAACGATACACAGGAGCCTACCTCAAGTCATGCAAACATTTATTCCATTGACCAATCCATCAGCAATCCGCTTGTTCTTTATTGCGGAGGAGAAACGGGAGGTATCCACAAAAGCACCGATGGTGGACAAAACTGGCAATACATGACTTCTTCCTATCCCATCAGCACCGTTCGCAGCATTGCTATTCATCCTGCTAATCCCGATCAGGTGCTGGCCGGAGCCCATGGAAAAATCTTCCGTACAAGTGATGGTGGACTCACCTGGACGCCCACAGGTTCTGCCGCCTTTCAGGCACTTAATCAGGAGACCAACCAAATTGTTTTTCACCCCGGCAATCCCCAGCTTGTTTTTGCCGGTACCACCGAAGGACTGTTCCGCTCCAATGATGGCGGACAAACATGGAACCAGATGTATCCTGAAGAATGCATGAGCGTAGTGTTCAAGGCAGACAATCCTCAGGTTGTATTTGCCCTTCGGAAGAATTCGGTTTCGGGCATCGCCGATTTTTATAAGAGCACAGATGGTGGAAATACTTTTAGCATAAGAAGCAACGGTTGGTTTACTGTGCCTCCCGCTGATGCAGGCTTGATAGACAGCAGGGGAGGGAAGATTGCAGTAACAGTAGCCAATCCCAACAAGGTGTATGTATTGCTGGTGGGCTCATCTGCCCAGGCTGCCCAGTTGCAACTCAACGGATTTATAGGGGTATATGTAAGCAACGATGCAGGCGAATCTTTCACGCTTCCTCATCAACTCATTGGTGCGCCCTATGATGGAAGTTCTCACCCCAATCCCATGACATTTTCAGGTGATAACAATACCTACAATCAAATTTATTACAACACAACAATTGCCGTATCACAACTTGATGCCAATAAAATTCTATTTGGCGGATTAAGTCTCTGGAGAAGCAACAATGGTGCCGCCGACTTCACACCCGTGGGAGGATATGTGGGCAATGTGCCCGGTATTCATCCCGACATGCAAACTATTTTTTCTAGATTAACTTCCTCCACAACCGAAGAAGTATGGTTGAGTTCAGACGGAGGTGTAAATCATTCCACGGATTGGTTTGGCACGCATGAGAGTGTATGCAAGGGCCTCAAGGGAGGAGATTTTTGGGGTTTCGGTCAGGGTTGGAATGAGGACATCATGGTAGGTGGACGCTATCACAATGGCAATGCTGCTTATTCCACTTCCTTTCCTCAAGGAGAATTTCTGAGTCTTGGAGGAGGAGAAGCCGCCACAGGTTATGTGAGTTATGCTCCCGGAAAAATCTGTTTGTTCAGCGATATCGGAGGAAGACGATTGCCCGATTCCTTGTCGGGCATCACAGGCACATTTGGCATCTCACAAAGCCCCAATGAGAGTTACTGGTTCAACAGTAGTTCGAGGGTGATTTTTGACCACAATCGTTTTCAGATCGCCTATATGGGAAAAGACAATGGCTTTTACAAAAGCACCGACGGAGGTTCCAATTTTTCTCTTGTATCTCCGGTGATGCCTCCCGCGGCATATGATGTGCTTGGCATCGAACAGAGTGTGGTGAATCCTCAGGTTTTTTTCGCCCATGCAGCAATGAATAATACATCTGTAATCAGGCGAAGCATCAATGGTGGACAAACATGGACCACCATTACTCAACCACAGAGCGGATACCGCAACATTTGGTTTTGCCTCGGTTCTACTAACGAACAAGAACTTTGGATTGCTTACACCGATGGCAACAATGGAGCAAAAGTTTACAGGACAATCAATGCCGGCCAAACATGGACCAACCTGAGTACTTCTACCCTCAACGGTTTTCGAATTTTTGGCATCTGTCACCAATGGGGCACCAACGGTGGTGTGTACCTTGCCATGCAAAACGGGTCGGTATTCTATCGCAACAACAGCATGTCCGATTGGGTGTCGTATAGCCAAGGACTGCCTGCCATCACGAATCCCATTGGCATCATTCCCTTCTACAAGGAAGGAAAAATCCGTTTGGCGAATTCAGGTATTGGCATCTGGGAAGCACCGCTTTATGAACCTTCTTCCCTGCTTGCCGGATTCGCTTCCGATGTAGCAAGTTTTTATTGTGAAGGAGATCCGGTGCGTTTTACTGCTCACTGCGTGGCAGGTGCAAATGCAACTTATCAATGGAGCTTTCCGGGTGGAAGCCCTTCCTCTTCCGTGCTGCGCGATCCGCAGGTGGTGTATAACCAGCCGGGCAGTTATGATGTACAGCTCATCGTGCAGGAAGGCAACCAGGCAGATACCCTCCTAAGAACTGCCTTTGTTTCTTCACAGCCAAACAGCACCATTCCCATGGCACAAACATTTGAATCGGTATTTGTACCTGCAGACTGGAAACTTAGAGATGACGGCAACGACGGTGTGCAATGGGCTTATTCAAACCAGACAGGTGCCTATGGAAATAGCTCATTTTGTATGTACTTTGATAATTACTATGCAGATGTGCAGGGCAGGCGTGATGCCCTATGGACAGGCAAATATGACCTGAGTGGCGGAGCACAGGCTCTATTGACATTTGATGTAGCCTACGCACCTTATGGAGGCAATTACAGCGATACACTTGAGATTCGGGGAAGCAATAATTGTGGTAACGCAAGCCAACTCCTGTATCTCACCGGAGGTGATGAACTGGCAACGGCTGCTCCACTTACTTCAGCATTGTTTGTTCCTGCTGCCTCTGAATGGAGAACAGACTCGGTGTATATCAACACTGCAGGTGCCAATTCCTATTTGTTGATGTTTATCAATCGCGGACATTACGGCCAGGGAATGTACATTGACAACATCCGTCTACAATCACTCGTTACTGTTGATGTAAAAGATTTGTCGTCCCGTAACTGGCAGATTTATCCAAATCCTGCCGCAGAACAAATGGTGATTTATCCCTCCGATGAACAATTGACATATCGTTTTGAGATGCTTGATGCCATGGGTAGAAGAATGATGCAAGGCAGGCAAACCGGCAGCCTGTCGCTTGATGTTTCAACTTTACCGGCCGGTGTATACAGCTTACTGCTGAACGATGGCCGGAGGAGTACCACCAAAAAATGTGTGGTTCGCCACTGAGTTTATTTCAATTTTCCGTTTTCAATGGCACGGCGCACGCTTCCGTAGGTAAGCAGCAGTTTTTTTGCTGCCTCCACATCAATGTGAAGTGCATCCATCACCATTTTGCATCCCCGGTCTATCAGCTTATTGTTGCTCAGTTGCATGTCTACCATGCGGTTTCCTTTCACCCTGCCGAGTCTGATCATGGCGGTGGTGGAAATCATGTTGAGCACCATCTTTTGAGCTGTGCCTGCTTTCATGCGCGTGCTTCCTGTAACAAACTCCGGACCGGTAACTACCTCCACCGGAAATGCAGCAGCAGCAGCCAGAGGGGATTGACTGCAGCATGTAATGCAAGCAGTAGTGATTCCCATGCTACGGGCTTTTTTAATGGCCTCTACCACATAAGGTGTGGTGCCTGATGCAGCAATACCAATCACCACATCATCTGCTGATACCATATGCTCACAAAGATCATCCCAGCCCTGAGTGGGACTGTCTTCGGCAAACTCAACGGCTTTGCGAATGGCGGTGTCTCCGCCTGCAATCAGTCCGATGACCCTGCCGTGCTCTACCCCAAAAGTGGGTGGACACTCGGATGCATCTACGATGCCAAGTCGTCCGCTGGTTCCGGCACCGAGGTAAAACAACCGGCCTCCTGCAACAATTTTTTCTGCCAGTACAATACAAAGGGCTTCAATCTGCGGCAAGGCCCTTTCTACTGCAAGTGCAACACCCTTGTCTTCTGCATTTATGCCCTGCAGCAACTCCATCACCGACATCTTCTCCAGGTGATCATATTTGGAAGAAGCTTCTGTTTCTTTCATGATTTTCTACATTTGTTACAAAAGTAACCAATGTATTTTCCATCTCGTCTGCTCCCTGCAATTACGCTGCTATTTATTTTAGGAAGTAAAATGATTGGTTTTGCTGCGGAAAATACCCCATCGGCGCTTTTTCAAAAATCCCGTGATGCCATGGCATCAGGTGATTGTTTTGAAGCTATGCAAATGGGTATCGAAGCCAATGCTGCAGCCAAAAGAACAGGCAATCGCGAACTCTCAGCCAATATTCTCGCACACCTGGGAGAAGTATATGAATGCACAGGCAAAGACAAGGATGCCATCAAGAGCTACATCCTCGCCGGAAACTATTTCGCCGCCACAAAAAACATAAGAAAGCAAGGGCAAGTGATGAGTAAGCTGGGAGAACTCTACCTCAAAAAAGGAATTCCTTCAATGGCTTTGTCAACCTTTCTGAAAGGACATAACATTGGAATCAATCACAATATTGATTCAATGACCGCCACATTTGCAGACAACATCGGAATGGTGTACATGCAACTGGGAAAATTCTCAATGGCGCAGAAATATCTTGATGAGGCAGTTAAATTGCGCAAAAAGAACAATGACAAAAATGGTCTTGCATATACCTACGGCAACTTGGCTTTGCTTTTTGATCAGCAAAGAAAAGATAGTCTCGCCATCTACTATTACAACCAAACGCTTCAGTTTTGTACACAGCACAGGGACACCAGTTGCATGGCCAATGTGTACAACAACATGGGAGTGTTTTATGAAGATCGGCAACAAGCAGAGAAGGCACTCGATAACTATAAACATTCCTTATCACTTACTGACTCGAGCAACCATGCGAGTTTCTCTGTGATCTGTTGCAACATGGCCAATATTTATTTTTCGATTCGCAAGTATGCCGATGCCATGAGGTATGCCAAGCTTGCCTATCGCCATTCCATCAAATCACCTTATGTGGAAGACCGGCGTGATGCACTCAAAGTGCTGCGAAAAATTTCGCTTGCAAGAAACGACTGGCAAACGGCTTATCAGTATCTTGAAAAGTCATCCAAGCTTACTGAAAGCATGCAGAAACAAGCCAGCGAAAAGGGAGTGATGCAAGCCGAAATGGAAAACCGTCTGTTGCTTCAAAAAAACAAACAAGAGCTCGAAAAGAAACTCCTCGCAGAAAAATACAGAGTGATTGAGCTACACCGAGAACACAATGACAAACTCATGCGCTGGGGCCTTTTGGGAATGTTTGCTGTGGTGATGGCCATTAGTTTTTTTCTGGTGAACATTCATCGTTCCAACCTGCGTTACAAGGCTGCCATGGAACAAATGAAAGAAGTAAACCGACAGCAACAGGCACTCTCCGGAATCGTGGCACACGACCTCAAGACGCCCCTCACCCAAATCAGGGGCCTGGTGAGTTTACTCAGGATGGACGGACATCTCAGCAAATCCCAACAGGAGATTGCACACAATATGCTCAGCGCTGCCGATGGTGGACTTTCTCTTCTCTCCGATATCATTGTGGTCAATCAGATTGAAACGGAATATAAACATCATTATCAGGATGTAAAAATAGCAGAGGTGATTGAAGATATATGCAATTCACATTCCATGCAATTGCATGCCAAGCAAATTACTTTGATCACCAAAGTCGATGCATCACATGGCATCCGGTCAACCAAAGATACGCTCGGAAGAATGGCTGATAATCTCCTGTCGAATGCCATCAAATATTCTCCACCTCTTTCAGTGATTGAAGTAAGATCTGAGAAAAAACCCGAAGGCCTGTTCATCCATTTTAAGGACAAGGGTGCGGGGATATTGCAGGAAGAAAAATCATTGCTCTTCCGAAAGTTTCAGAAACTCAGCAACAAGCCTACACAAGGTGAGAGTTCACACGGTCTCGGGCTTTACATTGTAAAACTCCTTGCCGACCGCAACGGCGCACAGGTATTGGTGGATTCAGAACCCGGCAAGGGCTCAGTTTTTACTTTGTTTTATCCTTCAAATTTGACCATCAATAGCTGATGCAAACATTTTTTGCTTCGGTAAAAAAGTGCAGGGCTTCAAACCCGCCTTCTCTTCCCACACCCGATTGCTTCATTCCACCGAATGGTGTTCTCAAATCGCGGAGCAGCCAGCAATTTACCCATACAATGCCTGAATCTATCTGAGCAGCTACGCGGTGCGCACGCGATAGGTCATTGGTAAAAAGCACAGCGGCCAAACCATAATTGGTACCATTGGCAAGTGCAATGGCTTCTTCTTCCGTTTCGAAAGTACCCACGCTTACCACTGGTCCAAAAATTTCTTCACGGTTGGTTCGGCAAGCCTGTGGCAAACCTGTGATGACTGTTGGTTCAATAAAAAAGCCCTTGTCATGTGGAGCAGGCAATTTCACCGCGTTTCCTCCGGTGATGCAGGTTCCGCCTTCGGATTTTGCCAGTGCAATACAAGCTAAAATTTTATTGAAGTGCGTCTCCGACACAATTGCGCCAATGCGTGTATCAGCAGCATCGGGTGCTCCCACCTTCAATTGCTCCACTGCCGGAATAAATTTTTCCATAAAAGCGGCATAGATGCTTTTCTCAACATAGATGCGCGATCCGCAAAGACAGATTTCTCCCTGGTTGGTAAAGGCTGCGATACAAGCTGTTTTTACAGCTTTTTCCAGGTCGCAATCTGCAAAAATCAGGTTGGGATTTTTACCTCCCAACTCGAGAGATAATTTTTTAAACATGGGTGCAGCCGTGCGG
Organism: Bacteroidota bacterium; assembly: GCA_046297395.1. Taxonomy (GTDB): domain Bacteria; phylum Bacteroidota; class Bacteroidia; order UBA4408; family UBA4408; genus JBEICQ01. The sequence goes on along the minus strand of JBKCNM010000008.1, from coordinate 15,583 downwards.
GCAATATGTGCTCCCGTTTGTGTGCCTCCAGTAAAGGAAATCACAGGAATACCGGGATGTTCCACCATGGCATTGCCGGCACCCGGGCCTGTACCATGCACAATGTTGAGAACACCGGGAGGCAATCCCGCTTCGATGCATAATTTCGAAAATAAGAATGCCGTCAGTGGTGTTACCTCAGAAGGCTTGGCCACCACTGTGTTTCCTGCGGCAAGCGCAGGTGCAACTTTCCATGTGAACAAGTATAAAGGCAGGTTCCAAGGCGAGATGCAAGCTGCCACACCCACCGGACGGCGCAGTGTGTAGTTGAATCCTGTTTTGCCCATGTCGTGAAACTCACTGTGGTCATGCAATACCGCTCCTGCATAAAAACGAAGGTTGGCAGATGCTCGGGGAATATCTACTTTCTTCGCCAGACTGAGGGGCTTGCCATTGTCTATGCTTTCTGCTTCTGCCAGCATATCCAGGTCACGGTCAATCAAATCGGCTATTTTATAAAGGTAATCTGCACGAGCGGCAGCAGGCAATTGCGACCAGGAGGGAAATGCTTGCTTCGCAGAAAGGAATGCTTTTTCTACATCCCCTGTACCGGAATCGGGGATTTTACAAATCTCCAAACCTGTTGCAGGATTGATGTTGTTGAGGTAGCCTCCGCCAATGGGCGGCACGAGTTCCCCTCCGATGTAATTGGAAATGTTCTCCATAAGTTGATGCAAAGATATTTTTTGCTCAGTCAATCTGCATGTATTTAAAGGATCATGAAATCATTCTATTAAAAAAACAGGTGATAGAACAAAACCTGCATTCATTCGTTTCTTTTAACAAAGTGAAAGCAAAGGGCATTGGCTTAAGGACCTTCTTGAACCATGTTTTTCTCTTAATTTGCACCCACTTTTAAAAACCAAAAAAACACATTCATGAGATATGGAAAATAAAGAATCAAGTGCCGGTAAATGCCCCGTGATGCACGAGCAGCGGCCGGCAGCAGGAACCAGAAACCACGATTGGTGGCCCAACAGTTTGAGGCTGAATACACTTCGCCTGCACGGAAAATCTAACACTCCGCTTGCAAAAGATTTCAACTACCGCACAGCTTTTGAAAACCTCGATTATGAGGGACTAAAAAAACATTTGCATGCCCTGATGACAGACTCCAAAGATTGGTGGCCTGCTGATTTTGGTCACTATGGTCCCTTCTTTATTCGTTTGGCCTGGCATGCTGCCGGTACATACCGTACTTCCGACGGAAGGGGCGGTGCTTCCCAAGGTTTGCAGCGTTTTGCACCCCTCAACAGCTGGCCCGACAACACCAACCTCGACAAAGCACGCAGGCTCTTGTGGCCCATCAAACAAAAATACGGGCAACAAATATCTTGGGCCGACCTGATGATTTTGGTTGGCAATGTAGCATTGGAATCCATGGGCTTTAAAACTTTTGGCTTTGGTGGGGGCCGTGATGATGTATGGGAACCGGCTGAAGATATTTACTGGGGCAGGGAAACCAACTGGCTTGCAGGCAACAAAAGATATTCCGGTGAGCGAGACCTGGAGCAACCCCTGGCAGCTGTGCAGATGGGCTTGATTTATGTAAACCCCGAAGGTCCCGAGGGGAATCCCGATCCTATTGCAGCGGCCAAAGACATCCGCGAAACATTTGCGCGCATGGCCATGAATGATGAAGAAACTGGGGCCCTTATTGCAGGTGGACATACTTTCGGAAAATCACACGGTGCAGGAGATCCCTCAAAACTGGGTCCTGAACCCGAAGGTTCCGCCATCGAAAACCAGGGCATAGGATGGATTAGCAGCAATGGCTCAGGAAAAGGCAAAGATACCGTTACCGGTGGTCCTGAACTTGTGTGGACAACCACACCCACCAAATGGAGCAACAACTTTTTTGAGAATCTCTTCGCTTATGAGTGGGAACTTACCACAAGCCCCGCAGGATCAAAACAATGGAAAGCAAAAAATGCACCCGCCAATATTCCGGATGCACACGATTCTTCCATCAAGCATATACCCATGATGCTCACCACGGATTTAGCCCTCAGGTTCGATCCCTCCTACGAAAAAATTTCTCGTCGTTTTCTTCAACACCCGGATGCTTTTGCAGATGCCTTCGCGCGCGCATGGTTTAAACTCACACACCGCGACATGGGCCCCAAGTCCCTGTATCTCGGACCTGAAGTACCTGCCGAAGAACTCATATGGCAAGATCCACTTCCTGCCAATACCGCAAAACCGCTCGAAGCGAATGACATTACTTCCTTAAAAAACTCCATCCTCGCTTCCGGACTTTCTGTGTCTGACCTCGTGTTCACTGCATGGGCTTCCGCCAGCACATTCCGCCAGTCAGATAAAAGGGGAGGAGCCAACGGAGCACGCATCCGACTGGCACCACAACGCTATTGGAAGGCCAACAATCCTGCTCGTTTGGGCAAGGTGCTCGATGCACTCGAAAAAATTCAAACCACATTCAATGCATCTCAGCAGGGCGGAAAAAAAGTTTCCATGGCTGATGTAATTGTTCTTGGAGGTTGTGCAGCTATTGAAAAAGCAACTGCCAATGCGGGCCATCCTATCAGTGTTCCATTCCGTGCCGGACGCACAGATGCCACACAGGAACAAACCGATGTGGAATCTTTCGGTGTGCTTGAACCCATTGCCGATGGTTTCAGAAATTATACAAAAGGAAAATACACCATCTCCACGGAAGATTTGCTTATCGACAAAGCTCAGCTGCTCTCTCTCTCAGCGCCTGAAATGACCGTGCTGATCGGAGGGCTGAGGGCACTAAATGCAAATTACGATGAGAGTATGCATGGCGTATTTACACATAAAAAAGATACGCTGAGCAATGACTTTTTCGTGCACCTGCTCGACATGGACACTGTATGGAAACCCATTGACAACCATAGCGAAGTGTTTGCCGGACACGACCGCTCCAGCGGAAAAGCAAAGTGGACAGCCACAAGGGCTGATCTAATCTTCGGTTCAAACTCCGAGTTGCGTGCCCTCGCGGAAGTATATGCTTCAGCAGATGCCACAGATAAGTTTATGCATGACTTTGTTGCTGCATGGACCAAAGTGATGGAACTTGATCGTTTTGATCTGCACCACTGATCTTCGTAAATACAATACTTCATTTGAGCCCTGCCTGTGAAAAACATGGCAGGGTTTTTTTATGATCCGGAGCATTGTCCCGCCATCTATATATCAACCTAATTATGTATCTTAAGAAAAATCAGGTGTGCAAAAAGAGTTTTTTTAAATCTTATTTGGCAAGGAATTTTACGAGGTCATTGTTTAGGTCAATGTGTTGGTTTGGTTACTGTCCAGAGGGCACCTTTGCCGTATGTTGTTTTTGTAAGATGACCCTCAGCTGTTAGCTTGTTGAGGAGTTTTTCACTTTCATTTCGGGATGTTTCGCTCAGGACAGCAAACTCTTTTGTTGTAAGCGAATGATACTTGTTGAACAATGCCTTCCAGCTTTTATCGTAATTGGTTTTGGAAGCCGCAGGAAAAACTTTGAGCAAGGCATTTTCAAAAGTTTGATAAGGTGCTGATCCATATACCTGTTCTTTATTTCCCATGGCATTTGTAAAAATCAGGGTAGGAAATCCATTCACACCCAATGACCTTGTTAATTTTAAATCTTCCTCAAAAAGTGCCCCGGCTTTTTCATTGTAATCAGTTTTGAATTGCCCAATGTCAAGACCGGCATTTTTTGCTGCATGCTCCAGGTGCTCCCATTTGGTGATATTTTTTTTTCGGAGGAAAACCATCTCTCTTATTTCACGCAAAAACTTAATCGATTTTTCACTGTCCTGCATTTGTGCTGCCTTGCATGCTATAGAGGGTGGATAAGAAGAATGCAGGGGATCTTCCAGCCAAACATCACCATCTATTGGCATGTCGTAATAAGCGGCTGCCTGCTCCCAATGTGTTGCAACATCGGAGGGTTTACTGATACCGCCTACATTGTAATTCCAATCCGGAAGCAAGCCGCCCATCCTGTATTCAATCGTGTAGTTGGTACCATATTCCAGGTTTAATTTGCGCAGCTGCGCCTCAATTCCCCAGCATGAAGAACAAATGGGATCGGTAAAGTAAATGAGTTTTACGGTCTTCTCTTTCGGCTTGAGTTCACCGCCATCAGGATGATTTTCCTTGTGAATGGGTAATTCACAAAAACCTCTTTCCGGTTTGCATAACATTGGATTTACTGTTTTCTTCACCTTCTTTTTGTTTTGCGCGTAACAGTAAGTTTGACTCATAATAATAAAGGCAGCAATCATTATGTTTTTTAAATGTAATTGCCTGCCGCTTATAATGAACCATCTTCCTGTCATGATACAAATTTGTAACAATCCTTTCATGTATGCAATACATACCAAAAGAGAAAGAAGTTGTTTTTGTTACATCCTTCTTTTTCCTTTTGCCAGTTTTCGATTTCAAACCCAATTTATCAGAACATTTCGTTTGCGAGATGATCTAATAATTGCGAATGGCAGCAATACAAATTCAAAAGTATTTTGTATGGAAGGAGATGTTTTTCCTTGATTTTTATCATTATAAATAACGATAATGATTGTAAAATAGTGTTCAAAATTTTGCTAAATGGAAATTCTCAATCTTTTTTTTCAAAATATTTTTTGCAGATCATTTTGCTAAGCGTATATCTCTTAGATGATGGGCTGTCCTTTTTTTGTTTATTAAATGACCTTATGGAACGATGAATGAAACCGCACTTGCAGCGCTCTCATTTACATTAGGAAACACTTTTTTTCCGGTAGAAGAATCCTGGTATTCATTGCTCCAAAAAGCATCACCATATACTTTTATATACACTGTTTGTCCGCTCGCAAAACCTGCAGTGCTCAGGATCCCTGGTGTAAGCGTAATCTCGTAAGGATTGATTCGTGAAACCAATCCGGCTGAGGCATAGCTGTAGTTGTCTTTGCTCACAGCAGATGATGCAGATAAAAAATAACGGATATACCTCGTATTACCCATAGAACCCGCAGGATTGGTGCTGGCATTTACAAGAATAGTGGAAGCATTTTGCGAAATTGTTAGATTGGTGATGGTGGTTGTAGATTTTTTGCCAAGTGATGGGGTATTGGTAAGAATGGTAGGTGAGCCATCGGTAGCATGTACAACGCCCGGTTTCAGATAAGTACCATAGCCTGTTTTTTCGTACACCAGCGTGTATGTTCCAAAAGGAACGGATGGCAACAGATATTTTCCGCTTGCATCGGTAGAAACGGAAATCAAAGGTGTGGTGCCAAGCACGCTCACTTTCATGTCGGAATTGCTTAATGGCAAGGTGGCTTCATCATAGAGGTTTACGGAGCCCGAAATAGCTGCTTTGCTTGCAGGTTCAGGAATGTCTTCGTTTCTTTTTTTACAGGTGATAAAAGCACAGAGGACCAACAAAAGCAAAAACGGTTTTCTCATAAGAATCATTGAATTGGAATAAATGTAGACAATTATTCATCACCGATAATACTTGCGAATAAAAGTCACCTGTGATTCCATTGTTGAGACTTATTATTTTTCTTTATGGATGCCAAATGTTTTGGTGCGATGATCCATAAATATGTCAGCATGCGGAGGATGGTAGGTGCTTATTCCAAAAAAAATTCCAATGGCAATAAAAGCCACAAGGCTAAGTCTGTTTAGATTTCCGGAAAGAGGTTTATACCGGAAGAGCGCATAGCTCAAATATTGACATGCAATTACGCCCAGGATATAGGAGAGAATATCTATGTAAAAAATACTTTTTCCGATGATTGGTGAATAAGCATAAAAAATCAGAAGAATACTTAACTCCAGAGCAAGAACACCTATTAATTTCGAAAGGAAATAATTGTGAACGATTTTTCTAATTTGGAAATACTCCGGAACAGAAAACAATACAAGCGACAGGTACCCTAATTTTAAGTGTTCCCATACACTTTCATTTACAGGAACAAAAAAACCAAGAACCCTTGATTCTTGGGTCCATGTAAATATGTAATGCAGCAGAAATCCTAGTACGCTTAAAGCAAATAGTCCGGCAAGTCTCCAATTTTTTAAATCATCTGCTTGGTGTAGGGTTTCATTCATGATTTTAATTGGCGCAAAGGGTAAAACTGTAATAGCATCCAAATCTCGTCAAGGATCATAAATATAATACTTTCTGATGCTTTTCCCTTTGGACTTAGGAAGGCAACCTTTACATGGTGCATCAAACTAGATTATTCTTTTATAAATCTCGCTACATGGGATGCGTTTTCATTTGTTATTCTCAGATAGTAAACGCCCTTGGGAAGTCTTGCTATATCAATTTCATTAGCGATTGTCCCTGACAATACAGTTTGACCCATCGTGTTGAATACAGCAAAGGACTTTTCAGCTTTTACATTTTTAATTTCAATTTTAGCATTGGCAGGGTTGGGATAAACAAACAGTTTATTTAATTGATCTATGGGATTAAGGCTCGTATTTATACATCCCAAAGTGTAATTCTGGAAGAATTCCCATAACAAGTATGTCGCGCTTAATTGCATGGATACAGGATTGTTGTTTGGATTTCCCCCAGGCCAGCTGTGACTCCCATCTGAAGTAGCATAATGATGAATCTCTGTTTGGCATGCACAGTTATGTATGTTTATATAGGTATAGTTCATGCCATTGCCATTGATGATGGTATCTCTGGTTTGACAATTGTTTCTTTGTGACCAGAACTGGAGAATACTATCCTGTGAGGGGAATTGAATATTTGTTAGTGGTGGTGCACCTCCCATGCCGCCAACATATGATACTATGGGATCTACTTGAGAATGAAAACTAATGATTGGGATTTTGTTTTGGGGATTGCACGGACTATACATCTGCGAACAAGCATTGGGGGCGATGGCTGCAAAACGGTGACTCAGTTCACAAGCCAATCTGTAACAAAGCATACCACCGTTTGAAGAACCTGTTGCGTATACGCGCGTGCTGTCTATCGAATAATGAGAAAAAAGAGAGTCTAATAATTGATTGATGAACCCCACATCGTCCACCTGCTGATTCATGGCTGGTGGACAACAATCGCCGGCATTCCATGAACGATTTTGGTTAATCACCACTCCTTCAGGATAAACAACAATGAATCCTGCACTGTCTGATTTTTCAGAAAGCTTGCTTTGATAGGCAAAAACACTCCAACCTTGAGCACTTGTAGCTGCCTGCTGACCGCCATGAAAGCCAAGAATCAGAGGATAAATGGTATTGGAATTGTAGCCTGTTGGCAGATGCGTCATAAAGGTACGCCAGCGGTTTCCAACATACATACTGTCGTAGATGTTTTGACCAAAGCCGGAAGTAAAAGGTAATAAACAAAGGAGGGTGAGGATATTTTTCATTTTCATATGTATGGGACTGTTTAGACAAAGGAAGGTTTAATACAGGGGAAGGCTATTTTATTCTTTCATTTAAATTGTTGGTATGGGATGTGTTGACCTTTTGAATTTTCATCATGAAGAGCCAATGGACTTGATTTGACTGATATTTTGAAAATCGAATCTACTTGCATAGAAAATTGAATGTGTTCTTACCTAATCAGTTCAAAAATACAGGTAAAAGCAAATCCATTATACTTCAAAGAATTACAAACGGAAATGATGTCTAAAATGGCGTGATGATGACTTGTAACTGTCAATTGATGGAAATTATTTGGGTTTGTATAGCTTCTCGTATGTTTCAATCCAATCTTTCACCGAAACTTTTTTTGCCAGTTGAGCAATCAATTCATATGGAATTTGATTGGTCTTTTTAAATCTGATACAACTTTTTCCGATGTCTATTTTTTCATTGGAATACTTGGGATATTCTCCTGTAAACCAGTCCATGAGTTCGGGTTTGGCATAAAGGCCCATGTGGTACAGGGCTATAAAACCCTTTTGTGAGGCAAGGTTTAAAAATGGCAGGGCTTGCTTGGGATTGCAGTGATAGCCCTGGGGATAAATCGAATGTGGGACTACATAACCAATCATTCCGTAAGAGAGTGTTTCTTCAAAACCTTTGGGTAAATGATTGAGGATGGTTTCTCTTAATTTTGAAACTGCTTCTTTTCTATCTTCGGGTAGTTCATTGAGATATTCTTCAACTGTACTTGCTTGAGACTTCATGTTTGTGATTGATTATTGGGTTTTCTTGGAATGTTTGACTTGGTTTCTTCTTACTTATCAGTTTACGCATGTGTCATATCAATAATGAAATGCCGCAAGATGTCTTTTTTGAACAAGTTTTACTGAGGTATGTTTGAATTAAAAAATATCAGCATGACCTTGGTTTGGGCTGCTCAAGGAGTTAGAGCTAAAGGGTAGATGATTCCATTATGCGCAGTCTTCTTTATTTTTCTCAGTAAAGACATACTTGTCCCTGTCCGATTGGTAAAACAGATGCAATCACATCTTCTCTCACTTTATCGTCGTATAGTTTTTCAATGGCCCAGGAAAGCAAATCAACAGCTGCCAAACAACCTGCGGCCGTTCCAATATTGCCATGAGTGACCAAGTGTTTGTCTTCTAGTACTTCAACGCCATATGTTTTTAATGCTTCAAATGCAGTTGGATAGGTTGTCGCTGAAAGTCCTTTTAGATGTCCGAGAGCGGCAATGATTAATGCACCCGAACACATGGAACAAATGAGCTGTTGGTTTGGGTTGAGATGGAAGCGATTTAAGTAGCCTTCATCTTTAATCACATTTCTTGTCCCGGGTCCGCTGCCAAAAAACACCAGGTCTGCTTCATTGCATTCTTCAATAAATCCATGGGTTTTTAGGTCCATTCCGGTAACAGATTGATGGCTTGCGGCTGTTCCAACAATTTTTACTTCAAACGCTTTGTCACGGTATTTTACCCGATTAAGGATGTCCCATGCCAAAAAGATATCGATGTCAGTAAACTTGTCAAAGGCTACTATAACGGCTTTTTTCATTTTAAAACTGTTTGGGTTTTATAGATTGGATCATAGGTTCAGGTTGTGGAAATTCATTCAACATAACAGGTGATTCGTCATGATAAAAGTAAGATTTTTTCCAATAAACGAGGCAGAGGATCAAGCTTTATTTGACATCGGAACTTTGCATTATACAAACAAAAACAGCTTACAATTCATGTTTTTGGCTGATCATGCCAAAGGTGATCAATGTTTTCATGATGTAAAAATGGTGGATCATCCCAACAACTTTATCATGTAGTATGAAAAAGTAATAAAATGCAACGCCGATTACAGGAGTATTCGAATGCTTTCATCAACATTGATTCGATAGCAAGACATTGGAGAGCACTTTGAAGTTTTCCTAGAAAAGGCTGCCTAAAAAAGCCTTTCTTAAAACGAAAATATACAGCTAAAATCAGTCGTAAAAATGGTTGAGTTGCTCAGAATAAAAGAAAACAAGGTTTTTTTCACAGCCAGATAATTATAGCGTATGGCCAGTAAAGGTTTTTATAGCATTAGCGTCTCAACATTGAGCAAATGTTATAGAAACCACTGCCTTTTGCAAACCACCTAAACCCACATTGACAATGAGGCTATGTGTTGGCATATATATGTATTTTCTTTATTTAGTTTAATATGCAATTATTGAATCCGGATTCTCTATAATTGATATTTCTTGTTGATTTAGTTCCAAATCATTAATGATGGAAGTCTTGGTGGGTTTCCAATAAATCATGAATAATAACGAAATACCGGTAAAAACTAATAACAGCAAATTACTTGTCAATAAAACTGCAAAAATAGAGAAGTATGCCGGCCCTACTATGAATGTATATCTATGAATGAATATACCTCTATAATTTGTCATTTTGGTTTTTAAATCATTCTCTTCTTTTAATCCTCTCAACTTGTATTTATAAATCCAATTGCTGGCATATAATCCTCCAAGTACTGCTATTGAAACTATATATAAAAAAGTCTCATTTAGATCTCCCATATCATTAGACATTGTACCACTCGTAATTAGGAAAGCTACAATCAATCCCATAAAAAAAACTCCAATAATCATTGCCAAATGAAGTTTTGAAAGTATTTTAAAATACTCCTGTGAAGTCTGTTTTGTTGTCTCCATAAGTTTGTAATTATCAGATTAGCGATGCAATTTATGTGCGATAACATCAGACTGTGAAAAAACCATTTACAATCCTCAGTTTATAAGTGGTGATAAAAATAGGATTTTTTCTTTTTTATCAAGCATCATTTTGGACTTCAATGATGATAGAATATACAGGCTAACATTAAAAACCAACTGGAGTTTTGTTGTCTCAAGGAATTACCAGAGACCATTCGGCCGGCATGATGTATTGATGCATACATTGGTTGGAATTTCGCTTTATTAATTTAATGAAAAGCCGGATGCCTCCTTACAAATGAACCCTGCTACTTTCATCCAGTGAGAGAGGAAGCATAAACATGGATGGAGAATTACAACTGGCATTTACCGCATGAATCACTGCAAAAAAATCCCTTACACCACAATGCTGTGGCAGCATATCATTAACAAGAGAAAATGAAATGAGCAGTCAGTTCGAAAAAAAAGGGTTTCATCTGGTTTCCGGTTTTTATTTTACAGGCTCACCAAAACATCATCTCCCCCGCATATCCTCTCAATGCTTAAGGTTTTCAGCAGCCCCTCTGTGAATAACTTGAAAAGCCCCAATTTCTTTGTGAGGCTTTTTTTTCTTTCTTTGTAAAATATGCCCGTATCACGGTACCCGCTTATCCTCTGCACGCTTAGCCTCTCTGTCTTGTGCGTGTTTCTCCCTTCCTGTAAGTCAGGCAAAACGGGAGGCACCGACCAAGGCGTCATCGAATACAAATTGGAAGTTATCGAAAATAATAACCCCATCATGTCCACCGATATGCTGCCCGGTACCATGACCACCCGCTTCAAAGACAATAACATGTCCCAGGAACTCTCCGCAGGCATGGGCATGTTTTCCACTTCCTTTATCTCCGACTTCAACCACAAAACCATCGCCCAAACGCTTAGCATGTTGGGCAAACAGTATGCCTGCAAAGTAGATTCCTCAGGCCTTCCCGAACTCATCTCCAAAGAGCCTAAACTCACTTTCCAATTTGTGGAAGGCAGCAAGATCATCGCCGGCTACAATTGTAAAAAAGCCCTGGTACGCCCCGAAAACGGAACGGCTTACGAAATCTATTACACCGATGAAATAAGTATTGAAAATCCTAATTTTTATAATGCCTACGCCCCTGTAAAAGGTGTGCTTATGGATTTTCAGGTTACCCGATACAACATCCGTATGCACCTTACGGCCTCCAAAGTAACAAGCGAATCGGTTTCCGACGAGCTCTTCACGCTCAATGCACAAGCCAAAATGGTGAGCATCGACGAAATGAACAGCTATTTTAACGGAGGCAACTAAAGCCCCGTCTCCTTTGGTTTATCATTAGGCAAACTCGCTTTTCTGGCGGCGCTTGCGCTCGTTTTCGTCGAGCAGCACCTTACGCATGCGAATAGATTTTGGAGTTACTTCCACATACTCATCTGCCTGAATATATTCCAAGGCTTCCTCCAGCGAGAATTTGATGGCCGGGGCAATCCGCATTTTTTCATCGGATCCCGATGCCCGTATATTGGTCAGTTTCTTGGTCTTGGTAATGTTCACTGCCAGGTCGTCGGGTCGCGTATGCTCCCCAATCACCTGTCCGCCGTATATCTCTTCGCCCGGATCTACAAAAAATGATCCCCTGTCCTGCAACTTATCTATACTATAGGCAATGGCAGTACCCAACTCCATAGAGATGAGCGAACCGGCAATGCGGCCCGGAATTTCTCCTCTCCAGGGACGGTATTCATGAAAACGATGCGACATCACCGCCTCTCCGGCAGTGGCCGTAAGAATGTTGTTCCTCAGCCCGATGATGCCCCTCGAGGGAATATAAAACTCCAGATGCACCTGGTCGCCCTTGGGCACCATGACCATCATCTCGCCCTTGCGCTGGTTCACCAGCTCAATCACCTTGCCTGACACAGGCTCAGGCACATCAATGGTAAGTATTTCTACAGGTTCGCACTTTACCCCGTCAATCTCGCGAATCATCACGCGGGGCTGTCCCACCTGTACTTCAAAACCCTCCCTGCGCATGGTTTCAATCAAGATAGAAAGGTGCAGAATACCGCGGCCAAATACCATATAGCTGTCAGAGCTGTCGGTTTCCTCTACGCGAAGAGCCAGGTTTTTTTCGGTTTCCTTAAAAAGCCTTTCCCTCAGGTGGCGAGAAGTGACAAACTTGCCTTCCTTTCCAAAGAAAGGAGAGTTGTTAATGGTAAATAACATCGACATGGTTGGCTCATCAATGGCAATGGCCGGCAATGCTTCCGGGTTTTCAATATCAGAGATGGTATCGCCAATCTCAAATCCCTCTATGCCAGTAATGGCGCAAATATCACCACTGTGGGCTTCCTGCGCTGCCACCTTGCCAAGGCCTTCAATCAAAACCAATTCGTTGATGCGCGACTGCTTCACCGTGCCGTCACGCTTTACCAGCGACACGGGCTGGTTGGGCTTTAGCGTGCCTCTAAATACCCTGCCCACCGCGATGCGGCCGATATAAGCCGAAAAGTCGAGAGAGGTAATCTGCATCTGCGGATTGCCCTCAAGGTAGGGAGCCGCCGGTATGTGCTCCAGCACGCAATCCAGCAAGGGAGTAATATCTTCTGCAGGCTTGGTATGGTCGTCCGACATCCATCCTTGTCTCGAAGAGCCATAGATGGTTGGAAAGTTGAGTTGTTCCTCGGTTGCTTCCAGGTGAAAAAACAGGTCGAACACCTCTTCCTGCACCTCATCCGGGCGGCAGTTGGGTTTGTCTACTTGGTTTACCACCAGAATGGCTTTTTTTCCCAGAGAGAGGGCTTTTTGCAGCACAAATCGGGTTTGAGGCATGGGACCTTCAAAGGCGTCTACAAGCAGCAACACACCGTCGGCCATGTTAAGCACCCGTTCCACCTCACCGCCAAAATCACTGTGGCCGGGGGTGTCAATAATGTTAATTTTAATGCCCTTATAGGTAACCGACACATTCTTGGAGAGGATGGTAATGCCCCTTTCCCTTTCCAGTTCGTTGTTGTCGAGAATCAGTTCACCGGTCTCCTGGTTTTCCCTGAAAAGCCTGCACTGGTGAAGAATTTTGTCAACCAGGGTAGTTTTGCCGTGGTCCACATGGGCGATGATGGCGATGTTGCGAATTTCCTGCATGTAAAAAAAGTGTGCAAAGGTAGCAATTGTGTCGGCATGAGTGCTCGTATTTTTTAAATAACACAAAAGGGCAGGGGAGGGGGGTATTTTTTATTGGGCGTTCCGCGGCCGGTTTACCTGCCGCGGCGGGCTTTCCGCTCAAACTTTTTTGCCCGGCAAAAAAGTAACCGCTGCAATCCCTAACGCTTAAGGGCTACAGCCTTTCCTTTAAACTCTTATTTTCCATCATCCATCCACCATCCCAAATCTCAATGATTAAAGCCCTTCCGAAATTCCCGCCGGCAAAGGAAGACAAAGACTTTAAGAAAAGTGGAAGCCTTGGACCCGGTTTAGCCTTTGGCTTCCGGTCAGCGCAGCTGATTGCCTCGGGAATTTCTTGATTTTTTTGGTTCTTTTTGCATCAAGGCTACCGAGCGAAGCGAGCTCGCGAATACCTTTAAAAAACAAGCCTTCATGAGCAAAAAGTGACTGGTCCCGAATCCTCGGGTGGGGCAACGCCCCATTTGGGTGAGTAAAAATAACTACGAACGGTAAAACACTAACCCAACCGAAAAATAGTAGGGATAATATGTAAATCGTATTTGTTCCTGTAACCTCTTAACGAAGTTTCTTGCGAAAACAAAACCCCAAAGCAAAACCTCACAAAAGTTTTCCCATCACCCCCCAACATCATCCCCCTGCCAGAAAACTATATCTACATCCACAATTTTATCAATAGAAAACAACCCAAATAATTTGGCTTCTTGTATGGTTTCCGCCTTTAAAACATAGGGTTACTGCTTCAAAAACTTTATGACTTGCGTAGCCTCAGTCGTTTGTAGTTTTATAAAATACAAACCCTCTTGTAATGTGCTCACATCATACGATTCACTTGCTTGCATCTGTTTTTGTGCCAGTAATTTTCCGGTAAGATCACATACACTCATATTGAAACTTACCGGTGCTTGTTTAAACTGAATACTGTTCCTTGATGGATTAGGATAAATACTCGCTGCTTCTTGCATCCCTCCCGCATCCTCAATGCCGCTGAATAAATTAAAATCATAGGCAGCAACGCCAAGTTGAAAATATTGATTACCATCTTTTATCATTCCTCCTGCTAAAAGTTTTGTAGGTGTCATCAAGATCGCTTTAATAAAATACTCGCCCATTGAATTTCCAAAGGTTATGATACCATCGCTATTGAAAGTATGATCAATCGTTCCATTTGAATTTAAGCGGATTACACAAGCATTACTAGCAGTGCTTCCTACCAGTAATATTTTACCATCCTGCAAAACAATCAGGTCATTAATGATGTCGTCATCTAATGAAATATTTAATGTGTCTATTCCATGTTCAGCAAAAGAAGAGTCAAGAGTACCATTTGTATTATACCGGCATATTGCCATTAAGTTGTTGTTTTTTGTTTTTCCACCCAATAATATTTTTCCATCAGCCTGAATTTTAAGAGCGTTAGGAACATCAATTGGCTGCATTGGGATATCGGTCTTAACAAAACCATTACCTGCGAAATCAGGATCAAAACTTCCGATTGAGGTAAGTCGAATAAGTCCAAAAACGAAGTTAGAGGGACTTCCAAGAGAGGTATATACACCCAGAAGAATTTTATCATCAGGTTGAATAGCGCAACATGTAATAACATTTGTTGTGTTTGGAGGATACACATACATAAAAATACCATTGTTTCCAAAACTTAAATCGAGTGCTCCATCAGAGGTAATCCTCATGGCATAAATGGCAGACCCCAATGTTGTGGAATAATACCCACCGGCAACTATTATTTTACCATCAGACTGTAATGCCATAGTTAATCCGCTGCATCTGTCAGGAAATGGATTAAATTCAAATTTTCCATTATTGACAAAAGTTGAATCAATAATTCCATTATTATGCAATCTTGTGATGGATAATTGAAGTTCTCCACCCCCAAAAGGTGAAGTCGTTGCAGACGATCCACCCAAAATTATTCGACCATTGTTTTGAACCAGTACAGACTTACAAATGTTATTTTCAAATCCAAAATTAAATTCAAAAATTCCATGATTGCCAAAAGTAGTATCTCTTAACCCATGATTATTAAATTTTATTGCTTTATTAACACTAGCCATGATAATATTTTGTTGATAATCTAGTTCCATGGAACTAAAGTTAAGAGCACCTGTTTGAAAATTTGACAGACACACTCCATTTATGCCAAACATACTATCTAATTGCCCATCGGATTGCGCAAATGATGTTTTGCAAACAAAACAAAGCAGTAAAATAATATAATTTCTTTTCATGACTTAGAGTTTGATGAATTTATGATTGGCAATGGTCTTTTT
>JBKCNM010000007.1:0-66806 GCA_046297395.1 Bacteroidota bacterium | reverse complement strand
TTCTAAGTCCTTTTCAATTGCTAAGAAATAATTCCAATGGTGTTTCGGTGTTCCAAATGTTATCATACTGATGTCGTTTTAAAATTGGGCATAACTCGCTTATACAAGTACATTTTACAGTCTTATCTACAACCTGTATGTTGTATTTGTCTGTATTTTGTGCTTGCGAAAACAAATCTAAAAACAGTTTTGTTTTTTGCAAGTATTTGGTCGGAAGTTTAACATTTGGAGGGCTTTTTTTTCGTAGTCGGACCTCAAGATTGTTAAAAAATATGCCCCCATTCCTTTAATGTATTAACATTGTTTGCAGTGTATAATCCGAAACATGTTTCTCTGTATTTTCAGTCAATTCCTTAGGGCTATGAGGCAGATGGCGATCCCGGGTTTCCGGCGGTTAGTATGAACAAAACAATCTTGTGGCTGTAGATGCCTATCAATGTACTTTCTATCCGAATATATCCGTGTATATCCGGATATATCCGAGTAGATCCGCCTTTCAACATTCTTGAGCAGTAATTTTGCGAGCGGGGTGGGAAGCACCGCTTCCCCAAAAAAAATCGAGAGAAGTCCACAAACAAACCCAATAGCATCAACATGCTCTATTGAATTGCTAATGTTTTGCAGATTTGCGATGGGCGGGCTTTTTAGCACAAATGTTGATGCGGAGAACTGAACTTTCGGCTACCACAAAACTGTCTGCGGAGCACGAAACCCCGCCTATTGCCAATACGCTGTTACCAGTAGGTGTTCTTCGTTCGTGTCCGCTGTCAAGCATTTTTTATTATGTCTTTAAGTTCGTCTATTGTCAATGGTGGGTTTTGCTTATGCAACATTGAATGGCAGTTTGGGCAAACAGGTCGTAAGTCCTGAATTGGATTTACTTTATATTCTTGTTTGATTGTCGCTACCTGTGTCAAATGATGAACGTGAATAAATTTGTAACCTAAACTACCATAAAACCTTTCAAAGTTGAAGTCGCAAACAGAACAAGAGTAACCGTAGTGTTTTAAGCATTCCTTTCGTGCATAAATATTTCGTTCGTATCGTGTCTGTGTAACCTGTGTTGCAGAACCTTCAATATATGTTATTGTCGTGTCGGTTGTTTCTGAAAATGGGCTGTAACGAATGTTCTGTGTTATTAAAAACTCAAAACATTCTTCTTCAAGTTCGTCAGCAACTTCAGGTCTTATTGAAATTCCTGAAGATTGTGGTGTCCAAGTTTGCTTTGATAAATTTCCTTTGTCGAGATTTTCAACTGTTAGAATTGGTTCTTTTTCGGGATTTAATAAAGTGTCGAACTCAATTAATACTCTCGGAACATCTTTGTCTTCACCGCTCCAATGCTGTGAAAGAAATGGTTCTGAAACAACTTTCCCTGATGCAAAAATTCCTCTTGGTGTTGAACCAACTCTTGCTAAAAACGCTCTGTCGCCTGGTCGAATACTTTTATGACTTCGGCAACTCCACATTAAAGTTACCTTACCTGTGTTTTTAAGTTCTTCAATGTTTTTCTCAATGTATGGTTCATTGTTTGGGTCTATCCATTGGCTCCATTTGTTAGGGTTCCAAACAAAGAGATAAGAATTTTGAATTGAAATCGGTTTTATGTTTTCTGTCAAACCACATTCTTCTAATGCTTCTTTTAATTCTAGTTTGAGTTGATAAATGAAAAATGTTCCTTTGTAGTATCCTGTAAAAAAGAAGTCCCAAAGTTTTCTTGTTCCATCTTCACGCTCTGTTTGTTTAATGTCGTGTTTTTTAAGGATGCGTTGTCCAAGTCCAACAATTTTCCCAACAACACCGTTTTTGTCTGACCAACCGATAATTCTTGCAAGGTCTGTCGCTGATGCTTCTTGTTTGTCGAGTGAATATAAAGTTTGAAAAATGAGAAGGTCGTCAGGTTGCACAAGGTCTTTGTCTTGCAGAATTTCTACAAAAAGTTCCTTACTGATATTTGGTGTCGTTGTCGTCATTTACACTTACTGGTAACTAGCTTATACCCGCTAAAAAACTTCGCATATCCACCCAAATTGGCTGAATATGCGCTATATCGTAGCGCATCATTCTATCGCTAAAATAGGATTTTTGGTTTCACAAAACATCAAATGCTCTTTTTATAAGTGGCAAACTTTGGGTGCTTACACGAGCGTAAATTTCGGAGGGTTTGTTTATGTAAATGTTTATTCATTGCGCTTCCGGGGCGCTGGGCTTTGCCCCACGCCCCCGACTCCGCGTGAGGGATTGCAGCGGTTACTTTTTTGTTGCCCTGCGGCAACAAAAAAGTTTGAGCGGAAAGCCCGGCGCCGCGCTTTGCGCGGCGACACGCCCAAATAAAAATCACCCACCGCTGGAGTCAAGCTAAGTGCATCCCACTAATGATTCTTGCTCTTGCAACAGTACTTCCCATTTGCAATCTTCAGTTATATAAGTGATTTTATATTATCTTTAGGGCAAGAGTATTAGGTGTTGGTTTCATTTCTCAGAATTTTTCTGCTTTTGCTGAATATAGCAGTGGCTGTATTGCTGGTTTTGTCGTATGCCTGCGTGCAGGTAAGTCCGCTTACTTTCTATCCCTTTGCTTTTATCGGATTGGGATTCCCTATTCTGGTGGTACTGAATGTGTTTTTTCTTGTGTTCTTTACTTCCCAGTTTAGCCTGCGTGCACTGATTTCTCTGATTGCTCTGCTTGCTGTGCTTCCTTTGGTGAAAAATCTGGTGCAGGTGAATCCTCTCTATAAAAATTCAGTAGAAAAAAATGCAAGAAGCAAGGGCATGCTCAAGGTTACCAGTTACAATGTAAGATTGTTTGACTTGTACAACTGGTCGAACAATAAAAAAACGCGCGACCGTATGCTGGATTTTTTAAGGAAGGAAAATTCCGATATCCTGCTCTTTCAGGAATTTTATTCCGATGATGACAATGCATTTACCAATGCCGATTCCTTAGAAAAGCATCTGGGCATGGAACATCACGCCGTGCATTACACCATCACGCTCAGAAAAACGAATCATTGGGGAATGGCTTTGTACTCGCGTTATCCGATTGTGCGCAGCGGTACCATCAATTTCAGCACCCGCAGCAACAACTCCTGTTTGTTTGCCGACATTGCCGCAAAAGGAGATACGGTAAGGGTGTACAACATTCACCTTCAGTCGCTGCATTTTAAAAAGGAAGATTACGATTTTATTGACTCTCTTACTTCTGAAGGAAACGCGCGCGTGGAGAGTATGAAAGGCTCCAGACGCATTGCCTCAAAAATCAAACAAGCATTTATCAAGCGTGCCGAGCAGGTGGAGCTCGTGCACAAACACATGCAGTCGAGCCCCTATCCTGTGGTGCTTGCGGGCGACTTTAATGATTCTCCTGTTTCCTATTCTTATCAGCGGCTTTCGCAAGGCTTACAAGATGCCTGGGAAGGACATGCTTTTGGGTTCGGACAAACTTTTCACGACAACCTGTTTAACCTGCGCATTGATTACATCCTGCACAGTGAGGAAATCTATTCTGATGCATTTGCCATTCGAAAAGTCCCCTACTCCGACCATTATCCGGTGAGCTGCTTTATTGGTTTTTCGCATGGGCGCGAATAACCGCCTGAAAGGTATGCCTGCTTCTCTGCTCAAGTAAAATCTCTCCGCGAGGGTTGATGCTCTCAATGGATTCCCGGTTGTAATAACGGATGGTCATGAGTTCAAGGTCGCGGTTATAAAGTGTCTTGTACTTTTGGCTAAGCGTTGGAATCAGTTGCTGAAAAAGAGAAGGCGAATCGTCGCTGCAGATGGTGAGACTGAGCGCGGAATTTTGCATCACATTTACTTTTACCCTGCATTCGCTGAGCAATCGGTAAATCTCGCTGAGATTGTCTTCTACGATAAATGAAAAATCCCTGGGAAATAAACTGAGGAGCACCTGGTTTTTCTTCAGGATAAAACAAGGCTGGTGCATGATATCTGCCTTGTCGTCGATGGTGGTGCCGGGCAAATCAGGATGCGTAAATGACTTTACAAAAAAGGGAATCCCTTTGTTTTGCAAAGGCTTTAGTGTTTTTGGATGAATCACACTGGCGCCATAATAGGCGAGTTCGATGGTATCCTGATACGAAAGATGTGGCAAAACAATCGCTTCAGAAAAATACCGTGGATCGGCATTGAGCACACCGGGCACATCCTTCCAGATGGTTACTTTTTCTGCCCCCAGACAGTAAGCAAAAATGGCTGCGCTGTAATCACTGCCTTCCCTGCCTAAGGTTGTGGTGGTGTTTTGTGAGGTGGAACCAATAAATCCTTGTGTAATCCAAATACGGTCTTGTTTGTTGGTAAAATAAGTAGTCACTTGTTTTTGGGTTTCTTCCCAATCCACTTTTCCTTCCCTGTAGGTTTCATCGGTTTTAATAAAATCGCGCGCATCAATCCAAATGGCGGGAAGGCCCTGATGATTCAGGTACTCACAAAAAATCAGTGTAGAAAACAATTCCCCGTAGCTTACCACTTGGTCGTAAACATAATCGCGGTCTTGCTCGGGCTGCTCTTCCAAATTCCATTGTAACTCGGCAAACAGGTTATTGAGTTTTTCAAAAACAGGATGTTTTTCAGGAAAAAGATCTTTGCAAATGGAGTGGTGATTTTCTTCCAGGTCTTTGAGCAAGGACGGCAAGGAGCTGCTTGAAGATAAATAGGCATCAACCACTTGCTCGAGGTGATTGGTGGTTTTTCCCATGGCTGAAATCACCACCAAGTAATTTGATGTCTCTGATGCATGAGAGAGAATAGAAGCAGCATTTTTAACAGAGTGTGCATCTTTTACTGAAGCACCGCCGAATTTATAAACCTCCATTGTTATTTGTTGTTGGTTTGAGATGATGGTTCCACCCTTTGTACTTCAAGGTTGTAGAGCAGGATGGTGTATGGTGGAATATGTTCGTTTCCGGTGAGACCAAAGGCAAGATGCGGGGGTAATAACACATAACATTTGTCGCCTTTTTTTAAATTGAGCATGACTTCATGAATCCCTGCTTCCATGCGGTCATGTCCTACCCGAAAGGTCACTTTTTGTTTGTGAAAAACATCGTAAAAAACATTTCCTTTAAGGTCTTCCAACGAGAAAGCAATAGATACAAAATCGCCGTCGGCAATCTTTTTCTGCTCAGCAGGGGAATAATAAACATGATAATAAAGTCCGGTACCTGTGGTTTTATAAGGCCATCCTTTGCGTGATAAAAATGCTTCGATAACCATTTTTTGCTCAGCCACAATGGATTGATTGGCTTTCTTGAGCGTGTCACTGATGTTTATGATGCGCGCTTCCCGGGCCGTTTTCTCCTTGCAGGAAAGAAGAGTTAAAACAGAAACCAAAAGACAGCACTCAAAGAATTTCCGAAGCATGGCTATAGATGGTATCGATAAACCTCTTTTGGGAATCGGCAAGGGATTCGAAAGCCTTTCCCCCTGCGGCATTGGCATGACCACCCCCATTAAAAAATCTTCTGGCAATTTGATTTACATCAATGGTATTTTTTGAGCGGAAAGAAATTTTGATGTATTCGGCATTTTCAATAAACATGGCAGCGAGGTCAATACCTTTGATGCTCAAACAATAATTTACAAACCCTTCAGTATCTCCTGTGGCCGAGCCACAATGCTCCTGGTCTGCCTTGGACAAATGCATGGTGGCTGTACGAATTTCCGGAAATACCTGAAGGGAGTTCATCAGGCAATTGCCCAACATACGCAATCTGTTGATTGAATTGGTGTCGAGTACTTCCTGGTGAATTTTTGTTTTGTTGATACCCGTTGACAGTAAGCGTGCAGTGATAATATGCGTTTTGGCGGTACAGGAATGAAATTTAAATGAGCCGGTATCTGTCATGATGCCGGTATATAAACAGGACGCTGCATCCTTGTTAAGATTTTCTTGCAAGCCGGCAGCGTCTGCAAAATCCAATACCATTTCGCAGGTGGAGGAAGCCGTGACATCTGAAAAGAGATAATCTGCAAAATCCTGCGGTTGTGGATGATGATCAATCACAACCTTTATGGCTTTGCTCTCTTCGAGTTGCTTTTGCAAATGCTCAATGCGTGAGGGTGCATTAAAATCGAGACAAAAAATAAGGGCTGCCTCTTGCAGCATGAGAGAAGCTTTTTCGGGATGATGCGAGGCCACAAAAATTTTATCGCAGGAAGGCATCCATTGCAGGAAGGCAGGAATATCGTTTGGAACCATCACCATGGTGTTCGCATTCAAGTTTTTGATAAAATGATACAAACCCAATGATGAGCCGATTGCATCACCATCGGGATGATGATGTGTGATGATGATAACCGGGCCTTGCTTTTTGAGCAAGTCGATTACTTTTATTGCCTTTTCCTGATCCATTGCTTGCAAAGGTATGCAATGCCTTCAATGCCCAAAACAGAGGAGGATATTAATTCAGCCCTTGTGCCGGAAAATCTGCAAGCAAACAAAAAAGAATGCTTGATTACAAACCAAAAGCAAAAGAAAACTTCATGGCGAATCTGGCAGGATTAGATGTTCTGTAGAATTTTGCATAGGTATCGAGATAATTCTGATCGAGGTAATTCAGTCTCCAGAGAAAATCAAGCCTGATGAATTTTAAAATATTATCAATCCCAAATCCTGCTTCCATGAAAGGCCTTTGAGAGAGTGTGGTAAATTCCGATGTTTCCTGATAAATCTTATTGGCCTTTGAGAGGTTTCCGTATACCGCATTAAAAGTAATCAGTTCTCTCCATCTGAGTTTTTTTATCAGGGGCAAGCGGTTGAGCAGAATGCCCTGAAAATTATGATTCAAAGAAAGTGTAACGAACTGGTCGCTCACAAACTCAAAAAACTGCATGGTATTAAACACACCGGAAGAATAAAATGGGGTTTCATTGCCTCTGTGAATTTCTAGAATGGAATAGGGAACGCTGCCAAATATTTTTGCCATGGTTAAAGCGGGTTCACTGAATCCGAGCATGCCCATATTAAATCTGTGTCGCACATTTATCCATAGCTTTTGATAGGAGATGCTGCTTCCCAAAATACCTTTAAATGCTTTGGTATAAACAAAAGAAATGGTTGGTGTGCGGATGTTTCCAAGACTGATTCTTTCGTTTCCAAACTGGATAAATGATTCCCCGGGGTGCCATCTGCCTTCAACACGCATCTCGGAAGTGATGGCAGGAATACGGAAGAATGAAGTGGTCACATTTTGTTCATCTCCCAGGGTGAACAAGGGTGTGGATTGAATACGCTGAAAAATCAAACGGGTCTGCAAACCCGGCAGGGGCTCGGCATCAAACCAAATTCTCCACTCCCTGTTACGGTTCAATCGGTTAACCGAGCCAATCTGAGCAGAGATGGCATATAAACTTCCACGGGATGAGTTGATGGCAGGACTTCTGGAATAATTATAATTTACGCCAAACTGGTCATTGTCTTCTCGCTTCTGAATACCGCACTTGATCCATGGTACACGAGAAAAAACATACTCGCCCTGCAGGTTGTACTTCCATGCTCTGTCGCGTGTGCCATAGGCAGCATAAGTCCTAAAAATGAAACGATTGCTAAAAAAACGAGAGGTTCTTACCTGGAGTTTAATACGATCGCCTTCGATGGCATTGCTGCCATAAAAACTCTGAAGCGAGCCAAGCTCAAACCAACCTGCGGGGATATACCCGGTGGCAAGAGCATAAATGGTTTTGAAGGATGCTTTTAAAAATGGAAGTGCGGACAAAGTATCAATCAGCGCGAATGATTCTGCTTCGGCATTATTCAGGGGTATAGGCCTTTTCTGTTCCCACCATTCAGGAGCTTGCTTAAGTGCCATTTCATCGAATGCCTTGCGTGGGATTTGCTGCTTATTGGTATCTGAAACAAGGGTATGCTCACTGTTGATGACGGTGGTGTGAAGCAGCATATTAAACCAATCTCTTTTGAGGTTCACCACTTCAGTAAATAAATTCATTCTGCCAACAACTCTGATGTTGCCTTGCAGGGGAAGTAATTCCTGGGTGATATGAAAACGATTGACAAAATTGAGGTTTACGGATGAAGAAATTTCCAGATCGCATCGAGTGAGCGCGTATGTTGAATCTTCTATCCATAACATCCCATTGAATAGCAAATCGGATGTATTTCTTGGAATCGCCATGATCCTGAAATGATCTCTCCCGTTTATCTGAACCGTATCAATCAGTCGATAATCATAAAAAAGCAAGGCGTTCGTAGCCAGCGGGGAGAGAAAGGCTTTTCGGAAAACCATGACATTGTTCCTGTTAAAATTATAGGATTGATAATCCGATCCGGATAACTGAGCCGCTAGATCGGCTTGGTCTTTCCCTATAAAATTGATGTGTATTCCGTTCACCTTTTCTTTGATGTTTGTGAGTCCGCCGGTGGCCTGCACCCATGCGGTGTTTTCAGACAGATAAAGAGGAAGATTGGGCACTTCTGTTTGCTCCGCCTTAGCAAGTCTGTCGTAACTACGCAGTATTTTTTTAATCAGTTTTCGTTCCCGAAACTTCGGTCTCAGGTTAGAAACATCAACCTGATTCTTGGTATAGGATGTATACTGCATGATGGCTGTATCAGGCACATCAAATTTTTCCTTGTTGGAAGATGCCCGCCTGATGATAAGATGAGCGGGATTAACACCGGCATCGATTACAAACTCATGAAGTTGGGTAACGCTTGGTTTCAACATGACAAGGCTGTCGGAGGAAAAATAATTGGCCGGCAACCTGAGTGTGTTGTATCCTAAAAAACGAATGATCACAGTATCAGAAGCTGCTACACCGAGGGAAAACCTGCCATCCATATCGGAAAATGTAACGGCGGAATTGTTTTTTTTGCTGATACTCACAAATGGCAAAGGAAGACCTGTTCCTTGTTCTTTGATTTTTCCGCGGATGAATATCTGCTGTGAAAGTGCAGATTTTACCAACCCTATTAAAACCAGAAAAACAATCAGTCTCCGCATCACATAAGAGGATACATACCAATATGGAGTCTCAGACTTTGTAGTCCGTTTTTTTTGTTGAAGACCCTTTTATGGTATTTGGTTTCATTTAAAAAAACCTGCCTTGCGCAGGCCAGACCAATGAAAGCACCCAGGACGACATCGCTCAGCCAATGTTCGTTTTTTGAGAGGCGGCTAAAGCCAACAAGGGCGGCTGTACCATAACAAAGTGGGGGAATCCAGGGTGTATCTGCTCCGGCCATGGCAAAGGCACCGGCCAAAGCAAAAGCAGTTCCGGTATGACCGGAAGGGAACGCATCATACTTCCCTCTTTCTCTGAAGGGTTTGAAAATTCCGGCGGGGCCATTCCATCGTCCGTAAACAGGCGAATTGCCCGCTTGGTAATAAGGACGCTCTCTGCCTGAAAGAGATTTGAGAATCCTGATCCAAATTGCGGTTGTAATGGCAGCACGCGTTGCGAGCATGGTATGCTCAAAGGCTTTTTGATTTTTACAAAGCAAAGAAACAGTGGCAGCTGTACCGAGAGCAATATAGCCGTAGCTTCCCCCTAAACGGGATATCTGATTGATGCTTTCTTTGTAAAAATTACCGGTAGGCTGAAAGCTTAGCAATTCTCTGTTGATTGATGCATCCAGAGGGATCAAAGCTGCACATACACCGACCACACATAGTGTATTAATGGCATTTCTGCGTTTGAAGGGAGATTGTGCCTGAAGCGCAAAATCATTACAAGTATTACTGATGAAACTTTTTGGACGAAAAAAAATAGTGTCGGCTCCGGCTATTTCCCAGGAAAGAATGAAAATTAAAAATAAGCAATGTCTTGCATTCATTTCTGAGGGCTGAAATCAGGGGATACAATTTCCAGAAAGTGAGTAGATTCAAAATCATAGCTTGGTGCGCGAAGAATACCAAAATTCCATATCGCATTTCGTCGAAAGGCAGAGAAAAAATTGTTTCGGTAATGTTTCCTGCTCAAAAAACTGAGTGAGGCAGGTGCTACTTTTTTTTCTCCAAAAACCAATTCGTTTTTTTCAATTGCAGTTAATTCAAGATAAAAAAGTTCTTTGTTGTTTAGTTCCTGGAAATAATACTTTTCCTTAATCTGCAGAAAAGATTCTTGCTTGTTGTTCAAATGGGTGATTTTGGCTGCATACTGAGCAGAGCATGAAGCTGAAACAATCATCAGAATCCAAAAAAAAATCAATTTGCCCATTAGTATGAGAGTAATTCTTGTATGGCCTTTGCCACTTTTTCGGCATTGGGCAACATGGTTTGTTCAAGCGTGGTGTTTAAGGGAATGGCAGGAAGATTTTCTGATCCTATAACACGAACAGGTGCATCCAGCCATTCAAAACAATTTGCAGATATGTTTCCGGCAAGTGCAGCCGCAAAAGAATGGACACCGGGTTCTTCGGTTACCACCAGACATTTTCCTGATTTTTTTACGCTGCTAAACACACATTCTTCATCAAGCGGGACCAATGTTCTTAGATCAACAATCGTCACTAATCCTTCAAAATTTGCAGCAGCAGATTTCGACCAGTATACGCCCATTCCGTAGGTGATGATGGTAAGTGTATTTTGCTTTTTCTCATCGGCCTGAGAAACGATTCTTGCTTTGCCCAGGGGCAGGATATAATCTGCATCAGGTTCAATGCATCGGGCCTCTTCGGTACCTTTGATTTTACTCCAGTACAATCCCTTATGTTCCAGCATCAGCACAGGATTGGGATCATCATAAGCGGCTTTCATCAATCCTTTTAAATCGGCTCCGGTGGAAGGGTAACATATTTTTATTCCACGGATATTACACAGCACTGATTCCACACTGGATGAATGATAAGGGCCTCCGCTTCCGTAAGCACCTATTGGCACACGGATAATACAGGATACCGGCCATTTTCCATTGCTCAGGTAACATGAACGGCTCACTTCAGTAAACAACTGATTAAGTCCGGGCCAGATGTAATCTGCAAACTGAACCTCCACAATGGGTTTCAAGCCCACAGCACTCATGCCGGCTGTACTGCCAATAATGAAAGCTTCCTGTATGGGCGTATTAAACACACGGTGATCCCCAAACTGCTGTGCAAGCGTAGCTGCTTCCCGGAATACGCCACCCAATCGTTTTCCCACATCCTGTCCGTAAAGCAAGCATTCGGGATGCTGTTGCATAAGTTCCCTGATAGCAAAAAGTGCAGCATCAACCATCAGAATTTTTTCACGACCCTCGGGTTCTCGCTCTCCTTTTTCCTGCACCACCGGTGTGGGTGCAAATACATGCGAGAACAAATCTTCCGGCAAGGGATCTTCAGCTGACATGGCTTTTGAATAATCTGAGAGCACCCTGAATGCAGCAGCATTTTCTATTTTTTTAATTTCCTTTACATCCACATCAGACAGCACGAGCCGATTGAAAAGTTTCTTGTGAGGATCTCTTGTGGCAGCCTCTTCAAGATCATGCCTATACCATTCTTTTCTCACACCGGAGGTGTGGTGATTAAGCAAAGGAACTTTTGCATGAATTAAAAAAGGTCTTCTTTCTGATCGTACTTTTTCAAAAACCTCTTTCACTGTGTTCCAGCATCGGAGAAAATCAGTACCATCTATGCTACGGGTTTCTAAACCATGAAAACCTTTGGCATAAGTAGCTGCATCCTGGGCACGCGTTTCATCAGCAAAAGCAGAAATATCCCAGTCGTTGTCCTGAACAAGATAAACGATAGGTAATTTTTTGAGTACCGCCATCTGAAAGGCTTCTGCCACTTCTCCTTCGGTAACGGAAGCATCTCCCAGAGAGCAAACCACCAATGGATGATCTGCCCCGGAATCCATTCCATTTAGTTCTTTATACCAAAACCCCATGGCTATTCCGGTAGCAGGAATCGCCTGCATGCCTGTTGCAGAACTTTGCATGATGATGCGGGGCTTGTCTTCTTCTTTTAAGCTGGGATGAGAATAGTAGAGCCTGCCTCCTGAAAAAGGGTCATCCTTTTTGGCCAACAACTGCAACATTAACTCATAAGGTGTTAAACCCATGCCGAGCAGCATGCTGTCGTCGCGGTAATAGGGCGAGACAAAATCACAGGATTTGAGTTGCATGCCAACAGCCAACTGAATAGCTTCGTGTCCGCGGGAAGTGGCATGCACATAGCGGGAAGTAACTTCACGGTTTTTCTCGTAAAGCTCAGTCATGGATCTCGCCATGCTCATCAGTTCAAATGCCTTGAGCAGGATTTCTTTCTCCGTTTGGATTTCTTTTGATTCGGCAGGTGCAGGATTCATGGTTTTTAACCTGCGTGAAATTACGCAATTTAGCGCATCAGCATAATTCTTCCCTCTTTGAGGAAGGATTTTCCATCCAGGAATTTTCCCTGCATCATATAAACCAATACCTGTGGCATCAGTGTTTTTCCCCTGAGTGTTCCATCCCAACGCTGATCAGCAGCCTGGATTCCCTGTATCCTGAAAACCTCTTCTCCAAACTCAGAATAAATATACAGTTCAATGTCTTTTAATCCATTGTGCCTTACAAAAAGGTAATCGTTGGTATCATCTCCGTTGGGCGAAAAGGCATCAGGCAGCAAAGCATAATTGTTCTTGTTAACTTTTACTTCAACGGTATCCTCAAAAATGCAACCTCTTGCGTCTGTATAAGTGAGGAGATAAGTTTCGTCTGACAAAGGACTCGCTATGGGACTCAAACAACTGGTGCATGTCAAACTGCTTCCGGGTGACCAGTTTGCAATTACCGCGCCCGGAATATTCAGCTGAATGCTATCTCCCAAAACAAGCACTGTATCAGCAGTGGCTCTTGTTGTAGGTTTGTCACCAAAAAATGTAACATCCACTGTATCTGTTGCAGGCGCACATCCGGCTTGTGAAACCTGCCAATACAATCTGTATTTTCCGCTGTCGGCAACTGATATTCCGGCATTGGGATCATTCAGCGCTGTTACACTCATGCCCTGAGGAACAATCCATACACCCTGAGAACCGGCCTGCAGCAATGCATTCATGGTATAACGCAACCCACATGCAAATGCATCATCTCCTGCAAGGGCCTGCACTGCCTGATTCCGTGTTATGCGGACTGTATCTGTACGCTGTGCACAACCCTGCAGATTGGAATACAATACATACGAACCTGTGCCCGTGGGAATATTGTTAACCCTGATACGGCCATTGCCGATAACTGTGATGTTTCCGCCTGAAAGACTGCTCCAGGAAAGCACTCCTGCATTGCTGGTTCCCTGAAGTGTAAGGGTATCACTGCAGATGATTTTGTCGCTGCCTGCAAAGGGTTGCAAAGCCGGATATACCAGCACAAGTAAAGTATCTCTGGAAGGAATGCAAATCCCGCTGCTGATAACATATTCCAACTGATACAAACCGGGTAATGCAAAGCTTGCCTGATTACCACTGACAAGGACTCCGTTTGTGATGGCAGACCATGAACCTGTTCCCGAAAGCGGCACATTTCCAAGAAGAGCGATCTGTGTGCCGCAAATGGTGTCTCGCTCTCCTGCAACGGCAACAGGTGGAGGCAGAGAAGCCTGCACCACAACCGTCTCGCTAACAGGCTGACAACCGGCGAGTGAAACCTGCCACACAAAGCGATTCGTTCCCTCACTTAAATTATTTGCCGTAACCGATGCACCTGATCCTGACAAGGCACTTCCACCTTGCAAAACTGACCATGCACCTACAGCACCCGAAACAGGCTGGGCCTGAAGATTGAGTACACTGCCGCAAATGGCTGTATCAGGAGACGCAATAGCAAGAGGCTGTGCAAGCACCTGAATCAAAACTGAATCTGTTAGTGATGGACATATGCCCGGTGAGGTAGTCCAGTAGAAGGTATGATTCCCGGGTAACAAGGAAGTAACCATGGCATCATGTTGTGCGGGAGAAGCAATGAGCGCTGTAACTGAATTGCTGCTCCAGGAAGCATTGATTGAATTACCACCAAGTTGAATTGTATCACTACATACTGTTCGATTGCTGCCTGCCTCGGGAATCTGAGGGAAAACCACACTTAGATTTACTGTATCAGAGGTAGAGGGACAGCCGGGTAAACTCACTGTCCAAAGCAATGAGACATTGCCTTGCGAGAGGTTGCTGACAAGTGCATTCGGGCTGTTGCCATTGAGGATATCTCCGCTTCCACTGAGCATACTCCAACTCCCGGTAGCAGAGCCGGTGGCGGAAGCCTGAAGCGTGTAGCTGCTTCCACAAACGCTTGCGTTGTTGCCGGCATTGGCAGGAGGTGGTGAGGAAATGCGTGTGATAACAACTGTATCAAATGAACTGGCGCAATTGTTCTGTGAAATGGTAAGCAAAAAAAGATTGGGGCCGGGAGACAATCCATTCACCTGGGTAACAACAGAAGTAGCATCAACAAATGTACCTGATCCTGATAGCACAGACCATTGGGGATTTCCGATTGAAGTTGTTTGCCCGTTCAATGTAACCGAACCGGCGCATACACTTTGGTCTGTTCCTGCAACAGCAGGAGAAGGAGGAATGATGGAAGTTATTTGCACTGTGTCTCTAGAAACAGGGCAGGCATTTCCGGGACTTAAAGTGTATTCAAAAAGATTGACGCCAACTGATAAATTATTGGCACTTGTGGAAAATGTATTGGGAGAGGACAAAACGGCATTGCTTCCCGAGAGCACATTCCACTGACTGATCATGCCTGCCGGATTATTTCCGCTGAGTGAAACAGAAAATCCACAAACGGTTTGATCGCTGCCGGCAAGAGCAGCAACTGCCGTATCCAATCTGGTGATATTCACTGTATCTGAACCCAGCACACAACCATTGCCGCTTACTGTCCACACAAAACGATTGATTCCCATGCCAAGGGAAGATGCATTGGCAAGTGGATTTGTATTGTCTGAAAAATTTCCGTTGCCTTGAAAAACTGTCCATGCTCCGCTGCTTGCCGGAGGCAATGTGGCATTCAGTGCCACCTGAGAGCTACAGGTTTGCTGGTCACTTCCAGCAATATTGGTGAGATTGGCGCCGATGAGTGTGGCCGTTAATTTGAGTCGAAAATGAAAGGGACAGGGCTGCACATAATAGTCGGTGGTAGTGTTGATGGGAGGAGTAGTAAAGCTGTTGCCTGTTCCCAAAAAGTTTCCACCTATGGCAGCATCATACCAATCATAAGAGTAAGTACTACCAACAGGGCCTGTCACTGTGAGCACTGCATTTTGTCCGGGACAAACAGTATCATTTTGCAAAACAAACTGAACAGCTTGAAACTGATTGACTGTACCAACACCTCCTTTGCATGCCCCATTGGGAGGAAACTCACTAAGTCCGGTGGAATTTGTTGTACCATTATTTCCTCCGTTTACATTTACTGTAGTGAGGGCAATAGGAAGATTTACATATCCGCCACTACCGCCTCCACCCGGCCCATGTGCTTGTATTTTAAAGTTGGGAGATAGTGGCGTATTCTGGAGGTTTTGGTTTCCTCCGTTTCCTCCGATTGCCTGAAGGCTAATCCCGCTGATGTTGGTGGTTCCATCGAGGAAAATGGTACCACCCGCTCCTCCTCCACCCGCACCGTCATCTCCGGTATTTGAAAAAGTCTGTGTCCATTCTGCATTGGTTCCATTTTCACCATTTGCCAAAATACTTCCTGAACCGGAAATACTTCCACTGCAATAAATGTTTACGATTCCTCCTCCGTTGCCACCTTTTCCGGACATGTCACCCGTGGGTGCATTGTCTCGTTGTCCGGCTCCGCCACCACCACCAAAAAAGATGCGGCCGTTTGCATAATCCACTGGCCTGCCACCGAATCCTCCTTGTCGGCGACGGAAATCACCCGACCATGCGGAAGCTCCGGGTGCTATGGTGAGTGCATTTTGATTGGATGTAGAAGCTGACAGGCCTCCAACACCACCACCGGATGATGTGATGCCCGACAATCCGGGTGATAATAAATTCCATGCAGGTAACCAGGATGCATTGCTCACATCCGGCACACCATATCCGTTGTAATTGTTTGGATTCCCTCCGTTTCCTCCCCCGCCGCCACCGGCATTCTGGGAAGTTCCTCCACCTCCTGCATTGGCGGCAGCACCTTTGCCATACATCCCCCCGACATAATTCAATTCCGTTTCAAATCCTGCAATACCCTCTCCTCTTCTGGCTCCCATGCTGGCATCTGTTGTGGCAACTTCACCGGAACCATTAAATGAAGAATTGGTTACAGCCATTCCTCCCCGAAATCCCCGCCTGCTTGCATCAATGGTTCCGTTGATCATGCAGTTTCCGGAAACCTCAATGGCAATGACGCCTCCAAGTCCACTCCAAGTTGCGCAGGTAATGCTTGCACCACTGTTCACCGTTAGGTTAAGAAATCTGGGGATGCGAATGACAAAACTCTTACCGGAGGTGGTATAGCTTTTTTGAAGAGGACAGTTCAGGTTAATGGTATTGCCAAGCACGCTGCTTACGGTTTGCCATTCATAATTGCCGGCACCATTATAAGACACAACACTTCCCCATAATGAATCCTTGGGCAGGCCATAAGTATTGCCGCCTGAAGGGTAAAAACTACCACTCACCGTGGCTCCTGCAGGCTGGAAAATCATGATTAAATCTCCAGCAGAAAGTGGTACAGAAAAAATGCCATTGGAGACTAGGCCGGACTGTACAACCTGAATGCTGCTGCTTCCTGCATTGGCATTCGCACTTAATGCAGTTATCGTATTTACTTGGGTAGAAGGAGAAGTGATGGTTCTGTTCCCGTCTTTACCGGGCTGGGCAAATAATGCGCCGGAAAAAACAGAAAAAACAATGAAAAAAAAACGATTCATGGAATCAAATATTTGCCTCGAAACATTTTTTGATTGTTCTGCATCCTCAGCAGATATAAGCCTCCCGGCATTTCTGAAGGAATCGTAAATTCATCGGTAACCCGGGTTTGAAAAATCAGCTTGCCTTGCAGATTGAAAAATTCAAGGATGGTGCCATCCCACTCGGGAGAGAACGAAAAACGATTTTGAAGGATTTTAATTCCATCTCCATCATGATTAAAAACACTGCTGGGCTGGCCGTATTGAATCGTCAATGTATCAGTTTGGGGAGGAAAGAAACCGGGTGAACAGGGAACCGAACCTGAACCCATGGAGAGATTGAACTGAAAGAGGTATTGCCCGGGTGAAGGAAGAGAAAAAGTAAAGGTGTCGGTTGTGTAGCAAATAGTGGTGAGAAACCCAAGACAATGCGTGGCATTGGCAGAAATGGTGTTTCCGTTGATGCTAAGGGTAAGGGCATTATGCGGACAGCCTGAGGAAGGAAATGCCAAATCTACGAGTACGCTTACCGGCTGGGGATACACCGAAGGCAATTGTTGCATGCCTGTGATGTAAAACTGGGCATTGGAATTCAGGGAATAAAAAATTCCGAGAAACAGTCCTGCGGAAAAAAGACTTGCTCTCATGGTTGGCTTGAGTTGACAAATCTATGAAAAGCAAACCCAAAAGTCAATAATCGATTACCTGCTCTTCGATATGTTCCGGCAATGGCCGGGGTTCATATTGCTGATTTCGTAGTACGGGAATAAAACCTGCCTGTTTAATGGCTTCCTGAATGGTTTTGTAAGTGAAGCGATGAGGAGCACCCGCGGCAGAAACCACATTCTCTTCAATCATGATGCTGCCAAAATCATTGGCACCGGAATGCAGGCAGACCTGAGCTATTTCCTTGCCTACTGTAAGCCATGAGGCTTGTATATTATTGATGTTGGGCAACATGATGCGGCTCATGGCAATCATGCGAATGTATTCGTCTCCACTCACCCTGTTGCGTATCCCTTTGTGTCTTCTGAGCAAGGTTCCATCATCCTGAAAGGGCCAGGGAATAAAGGCAATAAAGCCTTTTGCACCCTCGGGCTTTTCGCTTTGTACCTGCCTGATGAGTGTTAGGTGCTCGAATCGTTCTTCAATGGTTTCGATATGACCGAACATCATCGTTGCAGAAGTGGTGAGATTGAGTTTGTGTGCGGCACGCATTACATCGAGCCACTCTCCTCCTCCACATTTTCCTTTGGAAATAAGACGGCGTACACGGTCATTTAAAATTTCGGCACCTGCACCGGGTAGCGAATCCATTCCCGCTTCAATAAGTGCTTTGAGCACTTCGGTATGGGTGGTTTTTTCAAGTTTGGCGATGTGTGCAATTTCCGGAGGTCCAAGTGCATGTAGCTTGATGTTTGGATAATTTTTTTTGATTTCCCTGAAAATGTTGGTGTAAAAAGAAAGTCCAAGATCAGGATGATGTCCTCCTTGCAGTAGGAGCTGCTCACCACCATATCGGATTGTCTCATCAATTTTTTTTCGGTAGGTGTTGATATCGGTTATATAGGCTTCTGCATGACCTGGAATGCGGTAGAAATTGCAGAACTTACAATTGGCAATACAAACATTGGTGGTATTGAGGTTGCGGTCTATGATCCAGGTAACCTGCTCGGGATTGGCTTTTTGGAGGCGCAGGGTGTGGGCTGTATGCGCCAAAGCTGCCAAAGGGGAATGTTTAAAGAGATAAACACCTTCCTCTGCACTGAGGAATTCTCCGTTGAGTGATTTAGTCAGCAGGGATTGTATTTTCATCGAATCTTTTGACATGAAGAAACAAAGTTATTTATATTCACGCTCCCTACAACAAACCCGATCTCCTATTGTTCAGTTATAACCGAAACTGACAATCCTTATTGACTCCTCACCAATGAAAAAAAACTCCAAACAAAAAAACATAAACAAAAATTTATCTGTGCTTCATGTTCACCTGTGTGATCAGAAACATGTCCCCTCAATCGAGAAAGATGCATTGGCGTATTTTCACTCTGAGATTAAAAAAGAGAACAACTTTGTTTCAATTTCTCTATATCCTGAGCATCGCCTCTATATTTTAATCAAAGACCAGGACACCGAATCATGCCGTCGCATGGGAAGCCGCGTTTGGTCATGGATGCAATCCTTTCACTCGCATGAAGCAACATTGCATCTTCATGGCATTAAAAAAGAGTCAGGCATGGCCTTGACTGAAGGCATTCATCTGTCTTCATATAAATTTGTCAAATACAAGAAGGAAGGCTCCGCTGAAAACAAACAAGCCCTTATTTCTTTTTCAGGAACTGATTTTTCTCAGTCGGAAAAAAATACACTTGGTTCAAAAATAAATTCGGTTTTTATCTGTCGTGATCTGGTTAACGAACCTCCTGACGAATTGCATTCAGTAGCGCTCGGAAAGGTTTTTGAACAGCTAGGAAAAAAGCATGGCTTCAAAGTTGAAGTATTCAACAAAGCGCGAATAGAAGCACTTAAAATGGCAGGATTGCTGGCGGTAAACAGAGGAAGTAAATATGCCCCTACATTTTCTGTCATGCAATATTGCCATCCTTCGGCAAAAAAAATGAAACCTGTTGTGCTAGTCGGCAAAGGGGTTGTTTATGATACGGGAGGATACAACATCAAAGTTGGCTCAGGGATGGAAAACATGAAATGCGACATGGCAGGAGCAGCTGCTGTGGGCAGCACCCTTGCCCTTGCGTCTTCACAAAAGTGGCCTATTCACCTGATTGGGCTGGTTCCCTCTACGGATAATTTCATCAACTCCTCTGCCTATGTTGCCGGAAGCATCATTCGCTACAGCAACGGGGTTACCGCTGAGGTACAAAATACTGATGCCGAAGGCAGATTAATTCTTGCGGATGCCCTGATTTATGCAGCCAGATACAAGCCTCAGCTTGTCATCGATTTTGCCACACTTACCGGCGCTGCTGCTGCTGCCATCGGAAAATATGGAGCGGTTGGCATGTGCAACAACTCTGCACATTCTCAGATGAATCACTTGTTGAAATGTGGTGAATCATCGGGAGACAGAATTGCGCAATTCCCCTTCTGGGATGATTACGCAGAATTAATCAAATCAGATATAGCCGAGATAAAAAATCTCGGAGGCCCATACGCAGGTGCCATTACCGCCGGAAAATTTCTTGAACGGTTTGTGGACTACCCATGGATTCATTTAGACATTGCAGGACCTTCTTTTTTGGATGCCGATTGGAATTACCGGAAAAAGGGAGGCACGGGTTACGGAGTGATGCTCATGCATGATTTTCTCCGCGCATTCAGTTCAGCAAAATAATGTGATATCCTTTAAGGTTCCAGCCAGCGTCTGCGCACTGCAACCTGAGACAAACTCGCATTTGGGTGGAGAAAGAAAAGATGATCCATCTTTTTCTTTACATATCTGATAGGAATGGGTACATATATTTTTTGACCCAGCCTGTTGACCGGAATAGAGTCAGTTGTTCCTTCTGGCATAAAGGCTGAATCTGTGCGTCCAAAAGTAGCACTCACTTCAGTTATATTAATTAAATCACCCGGCATGAAGGGCAATGTAGAATGCTTTTTTACCTTTTTTACTTTGCGAAGTTCACCGGTGAGTTGGCGGTAAAAATTTACCTCTGTTAAAGGATTAACAGGCAATCCGTCAAAGATTGTATGCTTATAATTGATTCCTGCACTCTTAAAGACCTCTTCATAGGGCAGATCTTCATTTCCGTATACATACTTTCTGAAAAACTCAGCAATCTGAGGGTGAGAAAAATCAGTGAATTCGTCAAAAAAAGTTTTTTCATCAAACGATTTTTGCGTACCATATTTTACATAAAGGTTCTTGACTACTGAGGAAAGATTTTTTTTTCCGTCGGTGAGTCTGATAATTTCGATATCCAATAACGCGCCAATTAATGCTCCCCTTGTATATACACTGCTGTAATAATCTTTGTAAGGACTCTTCAGCACATTCATACTCATTTCAGCAAAAGTCATCTTGTTTAAAGGAAATTTTTGCGCATCAAAAAATTTTGCTCTAAGCAGATTGTTGAAATAACAATCTCTGCTAATCAGTCCGTACTTCACCTGTATTAACCCGGCGAAGTATTCGGTAATTCCCTCATAGAGCCATAGATGACGGCTCATTTCCGGATGCTCAAAATTAAAATTACCAACCTGTTCTGAATGCAGATTGAGGGGCGTAATGATGTGCATAAACTCGTGTATGGCCACATCTTTCACCGATTCTACAACTGCATTCCCGCCCAAATCCGGCAGGTAGTACACTGAAGAATTGCCATGTTCGAGTGCCCCAAAATTCTTTTTCAGGATTGAGGAGGCTGCACGAAGTGTTTTAAAGAAACCGGGCTTCTTTCCTGAAACTGCATCACCAAGAACTGTATAATCGCACAGGTAAAAAATAAATGCATAGCTGTTTACAGGAAGCGTATCATTAAAAAATCTGGATATCGCTTTCATTGAAGCCATCAATTCTTTTCTGATTTGCTCACTAAGTACACTTTTGCTGTCATTAAAAACGGCCACCTGCACGCGACAGTTTGAAACATAAAATGAACTCGTATCGGGAACTGAAATCATGATTGGTTGATCCACTAACTGATGGTAACTTCCGGCATGAAAAATGGCCTTCCCTTTTTCAATTTTTCCCTGCATGGCCGTGGTGGGAACCATGGAATCGGGATACATCAGATTCACTTCTGTAGAATCAGCTTCATGCCCTCTGCGATAACAGAAAAAACCACCTGCGTTGATGAGTAAATTCCTGCCACTTTGGATGTTCGTTCCGGCAGGTTCAAAGACTTTATTTTTTCTAACTTTTTTGTGAAATGTATCTTTTACCCTGTAAGAAACAGAAGCTGTATTTCCGGGGATAAAAAAAGTGTTTGTACCGGTTTTTTTGCATTCTACTTTTCGTCCGGATGCATCATTGGCAGTGAAAGCATCAATAAATCTGCCATAATCAATTGTTGAATAGGTGCCCGGAATGGTGGCCGGAAAAACCAATGTTTCCCCATTTTTATCAAGTAAGGGCAAGGACACTTTTACTGTGATATTGTGTTTTGATGCCTTGTTAAAGTCCAGAAAATAACGCATGCCTGAAGCTTTTGCAAAAGGCTGAAACAAGCAAATAGAAAAAAGGTACACCCACAAAACAAAAATCCTACCCGTGCTCTTGAAAAACCACTTGTTATCTGCAGGAACCTTTTGTATTCCGGTCATAACAAACGATTGGGTGCGGAGATTCATGGGGGCGTTTATTTGTAGAGTCTATCGTTATCTTGCATATCCATCCACATGGCAAAAAGCAGTGATTGGAGACTTCCTGTAAATAGAAAGATGAATGCCAATAAAGGTTGGAACCCTACATCTTTGCCCGCAAATACAAGCCCCATTATTTTAAATGTGTAGGGTATGGCCATGACACCCAAAATAAAACCGAGATGATAAAGGATGAATAGGGGATGAAAATCCCGGAGGAGATATTTGTTCCAAAGACGGCTGAAAAAAAGTTTTAACAGTAGCCATGATACCCTCCTGATGACCCTCCCAATTTTCATTTTACTTTGTTCTCCCACACGATACACAGGTTTGATGGTTACTTCCTTTAAGGTGGCATTTGCAATGTTCAGTTTAACCAGCAAGTCATTGGGCATGCCGTAACTTTTATAAATGTCGTGTATTTTGATTTTTTGAAGAGCCGATAATGAAATGGCTGTGTAACCCGTTTGTGTATCAGAAACCCTCCAGTAGCCGGAAGCGATTTTTGTGAGAATTGACAAAATTGAATTTCCGAAAAAGCGAATTCGGGGAATCACATGCCAACTTGCAGGATGCCGCAATCGGTTGCCTTTCACATAGTCAATGCCTTCTGTTATTACCGGTTCCACGATAGACAAGAGTTCCGATGGATCCATCTGTCCGTCGCCCGCCATTACGGCAGTTACATCAATATCGTGATCAACACACCATTTGTACCCTCGTGCGATGCCGGCTCCAACGCCTCCATTCTTCAAATTATTAATCAGAATGATCCTTTGATGATCGGGATCGCTGTTCTCAACCTTTGAAGGCGTGTAAAGATTTATTTCTTCTTTTTCATGCTGGTACATGATGATCTCTGCCTCGTTGTAGCGGTTTGGCAGAGGTTCTTTTTGAAAAGGCTTTATTACTATCTCAGATTTGCCATCCTTAAGAATATAATCCATAACGACTGAGGCAGTTGCGTCCTTGGAACAATCATTTACAATGACTATTCTGTCGACGAAGGCCGGCATGGATTCAATAACCATCCCAATCTGGGTTTCCTCGTTGTAACAGGGAACAACCACAGCAATCGTTTTTTGGTGAAGCATAGATGCAGGCTTTTGGACAAATATAATGGCAAACCAAACACCCACAAAATGAAAGATGTAGTATTTGAACAGGAAAAAGGCAGCTTATCTGCTCAGGCGCATGTCATTTACTCTGAGAAGTCGGTACACAAGCACCAGAAGCAGTACATAGCATATCGAATCAATACCGGCTATAATCCATACAAACTCGCTCGTTTTCATGGCAGGAAGCACACAAAGGCAAGCAGTTAGCAGAAAATAAACAAGCTGCCATAAGGAAGTGTATTTAATCTTGCCAATAACACCCAATGCATTCATCAGAGGATATACAGACACATGGCATACCACGGAAACCGCCAATATCCATGATAATTCTCCTGCCTGATACCATTGACTGCCATATAAAAAACCAAACAAGTCTTTCCCAAAAAAGAAAAGCACAAACAACAAAACAAGAGAAGGGAAAAAGCCAGTGAAAAACACCCTGAAAAACTCAGGAAGTTGTGCGCTGTTATATTTGGCAATCTCAGCACTTCTCTGAAAGTACCATTGAGAAAGTACCACTGCTCCTGTTCCCGAGAATGCCAGCAGAATCTGTCTTGCCAAAACAAAGTTCCCGGCGTCTGTAGGGCTAAATTTCAAGTTCACAACAAAAATGGGAACAGACACCGTGAGGGCATTTAAAAGTGCAGGCAAAAGATTAAACAAAGGAAACTCACGGTATTTATAAAGCACCGTTCCCGATGGCCTTTTTAAATAGTTAACATGAGGCAAATCTGATGAAAGAATCAATAGGATATATACAATCAAGGATCCGGATAAATAACCAAAGACCAGTCCGTATGGCATGGCTAAAAATCCCAGACAGGCACTGATGATTGCAACCACTGATACCTGTGCAATACGCAACCATGTAATTTTTTTAAACTGCTTATTTCGCTGATACCAAAACAAAGCACTTTGCGACAAGGCGCCTGTGATACAGTAAATGACCAAGCCCGTGCATATAACGATGGAATCTGTTCCCAAAGAAAACAAGAGAGAAACGAAAAGAGCGATAACTGATAAGGCTGAAAACAAAAGACCCGATAATACACCGGCCCTGAAAAGTGCACTTGCCTCCTCTTCATTCTCCGGAATAACCAAGGCATACTCGAATCGCAAACAAAAGATTACAGACAAGGGTGAGGCTATTGCCATAAATGTTCCGAAGAGCGCAATATCCGCTGTACTATACTGTCTTGCCAAAAGAAAAGAGAAAAGCAAGGGAATGAGTTGGGCAAAAGCAGAACCCCCTGCAAGCAAAGAGATACTTTTTATGTAATCATTCTTTTTCAATAGCGCACCTTGTAAATCATTCGTCCCCTGGAATCGGTATAGATGGTTGTAGCATGAGCATCAAGAAAGGATGCAAATCGGATATTGTCCTTACCAAATATGGTGTCGCTGAGAATGTA
The DNA here is from genome assembly GCA_046297395.1 of Bacteroidota bacterium. Classification (GTDB taxonomy): domain Bacteria; phylum Bacteroidota; class Bacteroidia; order UBA4408; family UBA4408; genus JBEICQ01. The sequence goes on along the minus strand of JBKCNM010000007.1, from coordinate 42,147 downwards.
GTCTACATTCATTTGCTTAAGCAATGTGAGTGATTCCCGGCTATTAAAAAGAACTTTTTTTCCATCGGCTGTATACAATTCATCTTCTTTGCACCAATAGTAATAGCCCTTGTTTTTACAATGGTAGTAAAACTCAGGCAAATTGTTTACAAGAAAAACCTTGCCCTGAAAATCCTCTTGGGTATTGATTTGGCTAAAAACATCTTTGCTGTTATGTGCAGCCGGCAATTGCAGCCTGCGGGAGTATTTGGGATACAATTCGAAACCGGTAAAGAACAAGGTGTGAAGAAAAACCATTAGAAGGGTAATCACATATCTCCATCGCCAATTCATCTTATTCTTTTCAACAAATACATATCCGGTAACAAAGAGCATGAGAGGAAAAAGCGTGTAGGCATAACGGTAATTGATGTATCCTTTCATTCCGATAAGAAAAACTGCTGCCACAAAAAACAAACAGGCTTCAAGCCTCTTTTTTTTATATAGGTAAATCCAGGAAGGAATGATCAATAAGCAAAAGGGACCTGAATACTTTGTGTTAGTAAGTATAGACAAATAGCCGTTTATCCATTTCCGGAATGGACCGTTTATCTCTCGTCTGAGCTCATCAGGGCTAGAAAAATCCCATTGAAAAAAAAATGAAAAATATACAAGCAGAACAAATGCAGCAACATACAGCAGCAAATAAAAAATGGGATGTTTTTTTACTGAAATATCCATCCTGTACCTATAAATGTTTCCAAGAAATAATGCAGCGCTCCACCCAGGCTGAAACCTAAAATGGAGATGGCTACCGGTTTAATGTGTAATCGAAAAAGGAAATAAAACTCAAGGGCAAGAAATACAGAAAGGAGAAGCATGTTTAAAGCATGAGAGAAGGCTGCCAATCCTGCCAGAAAGCATAGCAAAAGATACCAGGAATGTGTGTGTTTAAAATTGCGTGACTGATACCACAAAAGCGCAAATGCAAATAGCTGCATCATCCTGAAATGATCTACCGATACCTGAAAAAATGAAAAAATAAAGACATAACTCATCAGTAAACATAGCATCAGCCAGCTTGCAAAACGCCCGGAGAAAGACAACGCTGCCACTCCGGCAAGAAGCACAAGCAGGAATCCGCAGAGGGCGTTCAGACTTCGGAAGATGAAATCACCGGTAGGCAACCATCCGTTGATAAAACATTCCAATGTGCGAAGCAGGGGAAAAGCATATCCATGCAATCCATAATAGTAGAATCCTGACTCCTGATCATAGTGATGTTTCACATATACAATTTCTGCTTTTTGGGCCATGCTGTTTCCATAAACTGCATATTCCATGGCATCATGTTCAACAAAAGGCTTTGAAGCGCTGAGGAAAATCCCGGCATAAACCATCAGCACAAACCCAACAGGCAAAAACATTGTAAGGGTGTGGCCGATTCGAACCCTCATTTCTGTAACAACGAGCAAAAAGAAGTGCTTCATTTTTTTAGCCCCTGTCAGATATAGACAAGCATTGCAAATAATCAGCATCCCTGCATAGAAACGAGGAGGATGATGCGGACATAGCCAAAGTAAATAGTGAAGAATAAGCAGGTTGACGGGGAGTAAAAATATGGCTCCGGAGGTGAAACAGGAAAGCACAGGAACCTGTGTGGCAGACAATCGGTGTATGAGGGAACCCAAAACAATAGCTCCAAGAAGGAAAAAAAACAGGTAGAATAATCCGGTAATGATGAGTGCTTCCGTCATTCCTAATAACGGGTTAAAACGGATTCTCGGCCTGTTCCAAGCCATCGTAAAACAGGACCGCTGGCAATGCTTGTTACAATGGCCATGATGACGAGAGCCACAAAGATTGTTTCATTGATTAAGCCAACCTGCAAGGCCAGCGTTCCTAGAATAATTTCCATGGCACCTCTGGCATTCAGGCCAAATCCAATAGCTACGGATTCTCGCCAGGGAAACAAGCCGGCTCTTGCACCAAGCGTAGCACCGGTAATCTTTCCGAGGCTGGCAAGGAGGAAAATCATCAGCGTTACCGAGGCATCAAAATGAGCAATAAAATTAATTTTAATACCAATGCTTACAAAGAATAAGGGAGCAAAAATATTGGTAACAAACTGGTGAATAATTTCCCTTGCTTTTGTGTTGAGTTTTACTGAATCACCTACAGCTATTCCTGCGATAAATGCTCCGAGCACGGCATGAATACCGAGGTATTCGGTAAAAGCAGCACTAAAAAAACAGAAGCTCAGGGCAAGAGACAAAACCCCTCCCGGCCAGGAAAGCTTTTTCTGAATCCATGGCAAACTTTTATCAATGAGTTTTTTTCCAATGGTTAGCATCAGGATTCCATATCCAATGATTACAGAGACATCGAGGAGTACCAGAGAAAGCTCTCGGCCTTTTCCCAAAAGTGAGATGATGAGCGAAAATACAAGCCAACCGATTAAATCGTCGAACATGGCAGCAGCGATAATAATCATGCCCACTTTTGATTTGAGCATATTCAGGTCCATGAGTGTTTTGGCTATCACCGGAAGGGCGGAGATTGACATGGCTGTGCCCATAAACAGAGCAAAGAGCAAACCATCATTGGGAATATACTCAAAACTACCCGGTAAATAATACGCCAGTGAGAAGCCCAACAAAAAAGGAATGACCAAACTAAGCAGGCTTGTTGTAACAGCGGCTCTGCCCTGTTTGACCAGCAATTGCATCTGCAATTCCATTCCACTTACGAACAAAAGCAGAACTGCAGAAATTTTTGTGATGCCATCGAGTGCGACACCTACCTCACCAAAAAGAGGAAATGTTTTTGCAAACAAAGTGGGATACAAATGCCCCAGAAAAGAAGGCCCCAACAACACACCAACCAGGATTTCGCCGGTCACCACCGGTAGCTTCAAAAGCCTTGCTCCTTCAGCAGCGAGGCGGGCAAAAAAAAGCATAGCCCCCATTGCCAGAAGCAAGGAAATAAATTCCTGATGTGTTAGTTTACCCATTATACTCTTGAATGGACCATCAGAAGATTACAAGGTAAATCTGCCAGGATATACTCGATGTCGTGCGTAAAAATTCGGTCGAACAAGCCGAGCGGTGTATCCGGTGAATTGATGATAAGTAAATCGTACGATTTGGTGCGCGCATAGTTGGAGATTGCATAACCGGGTTTGCCACTTACCGTTTTCAGGTGAATTTCTACATCCTGCTTATCTACCCCATCTATCATGGATTGTAATTTTTGGGTTTCTTCTTCAACCATCTCTTTTTTAATCTTGTTGGCCTCAGAGTTGGTGGTACTATCAGCAGTAGTGAGCATAAATGCCGGAATATCCAGTTCCTGCACAACAGTTAATTCTTTGATTTTTTCGGTCTTTGCAAAATATAATGCTGTATTAAGTGTGTGCACAGATTTGAGATTATCTACACCATGAATGACCAATTTTTTAAACCTCTTGGGAGCCACCTGAGGATGTACCATCAGCATCACGCTGCATTTTGCCCTTCGACATATATTCCTTGCAATAGAACCCACATAATACTTGTATAGATTTTCTTTTTCTAAAGCACCTAACAAGAGCAGGTCTACCATATTGAGTTTGCACAATTGAAGAATGGTATCGGTTGGATCACCCTGCATCCAGATTATCCGGAGTTTGCTTTTGTTGAATCCAATATTGGTCACAAGGGTTTCCAGGGTTTCTTCCTTTAGCTGGTCCTGTTCGCCGATGTGAATCAACACCACCTGGCTTTTAAATGCATCTGCATAGTGTTTTGCCTCATTGAGCATGGCTTCCAGCCTTGGCGAAAATGCCACGGCCACACCGATGGTTTCAAAAGGAAATGCAGGTCTTTTTTTGAGTTTAATATGATCCATTTATCATATGATATGAACTTCAAAAGTAATGCATATAAATGTAATTGAACATGCTCATCGAAAGGGAGTATGGATATGTGGATAAAGTATATTCCGATGCAATCATTCCCTTTCATTTGCACCTGAGAACAGGACCCTTTATCTTATACAAACGGCATATATCCAACACATGCATTTACAATCCGATACAACCTGAGAGCGGGCTGCATCACCTGGTTTTATTGCCCAGTTGATCTTTTATGAATGCCTCAAAACGCAGTGCGATAAGCTCTCTGGAAAAATGCTCTTCCACAAATTTCCTTCCGCGTTTGCCCATCTCCCCTCGCATCTTGGCGTTTTCTGCCAATTGAAAGGCTGCACCGGCAAGTGCTTGATCATTCCCCGGCTCAAATGAAATACCTGCACCCGCTTCCTCTATAAATAGTTTTTTTGCTTCTCCTTCAACACCCAATAACAAGGGTTTTTCCATAGCCAGATTTTCAAAAATCTTGGAGGGAATGGCACCCCTGAACAAATCCAGTTTTTTTAGGGGAACAACAGCTGCATCGCAGCTTGCCAAAACCAAGGGAATTTCTGATTTTGGTACAACATCATAAAAAAATACATTGGCAATATGCTCTTTTGTAACCCTGTTTATAAGATGCTCCTTTACCGGTCCGGCTCCCAAGAGTAACCATTTGATTTTGGCTTCATCGCTGGTGAGGAGAGCAGCATCAAGAATCACATCCAATCCCTGGGCGTGACCAATGATACCTGCATACAAAAACAGTACATCCTCCTCTGCAAAGCCATTCGCTTTTCGCCAGCTTCGGTTGAAGGCTTGCGGAAGAAAATTTTTAGGTTCAACTCCATTGGGAAGCCAGTATACAGGTTTGTTGGGGATGCGCGCAGAAATATTACTCACAATTCCCTGGGTTTGTCCGGAAATGATCCTGGCGGAATGATAGATGCTCTCTTCCAGTCGTACAGTGAGTGACAACAAAAACTTATTTCTTACCAAGCCCAACTTCTCTGCACTCTCAGGCCATAAATCAGAAACATTAAAAAGCATTGGGGTTCGTTTGATGAATGAAAGCCAACGCGCCGTCATGCCCAGAAAAAGCGGAGGAGATTCACAAATCAACAAATCCGAAGGCTTCATTTTTAATGCTCCCCAAACACCTGATGAAAAAACAAATGAGAAGTAATTGAGCAACCTTGAGCCGATGCCTTTGGCCTCGGAAACCCATATCCAACTTCTGTACACTTTTATGCCCTGCATCTCTTCCGTACAGAACCATTTTCCCCGGTAAGCATCCTGTATTTTCATGGCAGGATAATTTGGCATGGCAGTAAATACACTGATCTCATGCCCCCTTTGGGCAAGCCTTACAGCCAGTTCAAAAAGCCTGTTTTGGGGTGCTCCTACTTCAGGAGGAAAGTATTGTGTTAGGATGACTATTTTCATTTTCACAGGCAAGCTAATCATGAAGCAGCATACTGAGCTTTCCGTAAAAACACTCATGAACTGAGAATCGCTTCAAGTGTCCCGCAGGGAGAAAACCATTCAAATGAACGGGATATGCTTCCGTAAGAGCATGCGTATGGGATTGCATTAACCCTTTTCGGCAAATACTTTTGCTGCAAAACTCCATTGGGGTATGAAGGCTCACGATCTTAGCGGAATCTTTAACTTGACACCTACCCTGAGCGGGGCATGCTCCAGCCGGTTGGCCTTTTTTATTTCCTCCACGGTGGTTCCTTTGTACCTGCTTGCTATAGACCAAAGCGTATCTCCTTTTTGCACCACATGAAATACCACTTTGGGCCCCGCAGAAAATGCAAGGGTATCAGCCAACGGTGTAAGTGAATCGGTAGCCTGGGTTTGCACCTCCGGAATCATGGGAGACGCTTGTGCAACAGCATTCACAGAAGACTTTTCAGACATGTGTATCACCAGTACTTTTCCTGCTTTTACCCGATTGCTCTTTAAGCGGTTCCAACGCCGTATGTCTTTCATGCTGCATCCTTGTGCATTGGCTATGGCGAGCAGCGTTTCACCGCGCTTTACTTTTATCCACTTTTTGCCTGTATTGGATTTTGTTATCGTTGGTTCGTTGGAAGCATATCTGATATTCGCGGAAATTTTTTCGGATGAAGCAGTCTCAATGAGGCTTTGATTTTGAAGAAAAATACCGGTGTATCGAGGGGGCAAAACAAGTGTATTTCCCTTGTCGTTTAAGGGCATGATTCCAACCTTGTAGGCAGGGTTTAAAAAAGATAAGTCATCATAATTTATACCCAATAGTCCCGAAACTTCATGCAGGTTTATGCGGCTGCGCAACTTGAGTGTGTCCGCAAAAAAGAACTCTTTCTTGGGTAAAACAGGATAGATGTTATGATCTGCCGAGTGATGCATGGCATAGGTGGCAGCAATAAAAGCGGGTACATAATTCTGGGTTTCGGTAGGCAACCAGGGCCTGAGTTCCCAATAGGTATTTTTACCGCCACTGCGACGAATGGCTCGCGAAACGGCACCGGGGCCGCAATTGTAGGCAGCGAGCACCATTTGCCAGTCGCCAAAGGTTTTATAAAGGTATTTCATGTAGGCACAAGCCGCCTCTGTAGCCAGGTATGGATCCCTGCGTTCATCGATGTAGGAGTTTACCTTAAGCCCATACAGTTTCCCGGTACTTAAGATGAATTGCCAAAGCCCACCTGCCCCGCTTCGGGATACCGCCACAGGATTTAGTGCCGACTCCACAATGGCAAGATATTTAAGTTCCATGGGAAGCCCGTGCCTGTCCAGGGCATCTTCAAAAAGAGGAAAATACAAGTGGGATAGTCCCAAAACACGGGAAACCACTTTGCGTTTTTTTACTGTGTATACTTCAATGTATTTCTTTACATGCTCATTAAACACCAGGTCGAAAGGTGATTCAGCATCCAGCTTTTGCAAGCGGGCAAGATAGATTTCATCAGAGAAAACGGGAATGCTGTCAGCATGATATCCATGAATGTTCAAACTGGCAGTATCGTCACATATATCTGCCCGCTCAAAATATTTTTGCTGCTGTAAACTGTCCAGCATGGCCAGCACAGGGTCGTCCTGCTTCAACTCTTGTTTCTTCACCTGCGCATGGAGATGACAATTCAATGCCAATAACCAGAGAAAGAGAAACAGCTTTTTCATGTGTATAAAATTTGCCAATAAGCCAAACTTACGGGTTTTAAAGAAAGCTATGAAATGCCCTTTCTTCAAGTTATCAAGGTTTGGCGGTGAGAAAAAGACAGAATCAAAAAAAAAACCCGGAGCCATGTCCGGGTTTAGTAATGAGATTTTTATAAACTATCCACCCAATCCAAATGTCACAGGATAAGTAAACTGCACTTTTACGGGACGACCATTTTGCTTTCCTACGCTCCAGTTGGGCATGGATTTGATTACGCGTAAGGCTTCGGCATCCAGACCGGAACCACCTTTTACACCGCGAACCACTTTGGCATCTTCAACTTTGCCATCTTTATTAATCACAAAGTATACATACACTGTTCCCTGAATGTTGTTTTCTTTTTCGAGGGAGGGATATGTAATGTTTTTGCGCATGTATTTTTGAAGAGCCTCTTCGCCACCGGGAAATCCCGGCATTTCTTCAACAGAGACGAAAGGTGTTTCGTTTACTTCTTCAATTACTTCCTGAGTTTCTACAGGCAAATCAACAACACCTTCAGATCCTTCCTGTGTAACCACACCGGCATTAGATTCTTTGAGTTCTTCCTGTGTAGGAGGAATTTCTTCTTCTGGAACCGGTTCGTTGGTAACTACAGGCGGTACAAATTTAATGGTTTCCATCACCGGAGGAGGAGGCTCTACCGGAGGAGGAGGAGGCTCATCTTTGTCAATTGGCGGAGCTTCCATCAACTCAACCGTCTTGTCTTCTTTTAACACTCGGTCTCCGGGTGCGAGATTTTCAATCCATGTCATGATGAAAGGAATACTCACACAAAAAACAAAAAACAGGATGGAAATGATAATGGCCCTAACAACGGTTTTGTTGTAGGATGAACGAATGAAGTATGCGCCGTACTCTTTGTTTCTGTCACGAAAAACAATTTCGTTACGACCTTCCCATACAACATTGTCCCAGTCTTCTAAAAATTTGATGCCGGCCATAATTATTGTACAACAACGTTTTTAATCATTTCAATTTCACTAGGCGTAATGTCCACAATCGCATAACGACCAATATTGCAGATACTCATCTCATCAAGGATATCCACCAGGTTTTTATAGGTTGAGCTGTCATCTGCTTTAATCAGCACGATGAGTGCCTTTTTCTCGGCTTTCACCTTGATGGATTCTTCCTTGTATTTCTTTTCGTCTATCTTTCCTTTTTTAAAATCATCCTTGAGCTTTTCAACCCTGCTGAAAGTACTGTTGATTTCGGTATTTTTTTCAATCAACAATTTTCGAATGCCATTGGCCGAGAAGTTGGTGTATTCTACAGCAGGAGGCTGGTTGGGATCATCTGCTCCTATATACCAGTAAATCCTGTTCTTGTCGCTAAGCAAAAGCGTGAGAGTTTGTTTTCCGGGAATTTTTGGAGGATCAACGGTTTTGTCCTTGATGGGCATGTTAATCTCCATTGCCTTGGGCTTGTTAAAGGTTGTGGTGAGCATGAAAAAGGTGAGCAGCAAAAATGCCAGATCCACCATGGGCGTCATGTCTATCCGTGTGGAAGACTTCTTGGCCCTGACCTTGCCTTTGTGTTTACCACCACCACCGTCGTCACCTGTATTTACATCTGCCATGGAATTCTTTTTATTGTGCTACCTCCAGGTTGGTAACGAAGTTAAACTTGTTTACTTTGTTTCTTTGTAGGGTCTCAATCACCTGTTTTACTACAGGATATTTCGCTGCGCCATCACCCTTGATGGCCACCCTGTATTTGGGATTCGAATAACGGGCATTCAGCACCCAGTCGCTCAATTCATTGTTCAAAGAATCGGCCGGAATGCCTTTTTCTCCGCGCTTTTCTAAATCGTTGTAGAACAATTTTTGTGTAGCCTGGTCTTTACCCAGAAATTGTTTCATGAATTTCATGGGCATGCCAAATGAAGTCATGATGGAAAAACGATAGATTTCATTGTCGGTGAAATTCACCCCGTATTTCTCGCCCATCTTCCTCAGTACAGAGGCTCTCTTCTCCTTTCCGTCGATGTTAAAAAACACCTTGCCTTTGTCGTCTATGATGATTTGCATCAAGTCAATATCCGGTACAATGGTCTCTGATACCGAAGAAGGAGGATCTACTATCACCGGCTCATCTGCCCTGAACTGCGTGGTGAGCATGAAAAAGGTCACCAGCAGGAATGCAAGATCCACCATGGGTGTCATGTCCAGGGCCGGACTGCTGCGCGGCATTTTTATCTTTGGCATGAGCGCTTATTTTGAGGTTTCTCAGTGTTTTGCTGAAAAGGTCTGAACAAGTGAATACCCAGCCTCGTCGATGCTGTATGTAAGACTGTCTATCTTGCTGGAGAAATAGTTGTAGGCAACAATGGCAATGGCTGAACCGGTAATTCCCAAAAAGGTATTGATAAGTGCTTCTGAGATACCTGTTGCAAGAGCGGTTGCATCGGGAGCACCTGCCTGAGACATCGCAGCAAATGAACGAATCATCCCGATTACCGTACCAATCAGACCAAGCAGTGTGGCGATGGAAGCACAGGTGGATATAATCACCAGGTTTTTGCTGAGCATTGGCAACTCAAGAGTGGTAGCCTCCTCAAGGTCTTTTTGTATGGCCACAATCTTGCTTTCTTTATCCATGCTGTTGTCAGATTCAACTTGTTTGTAACGAACCAGGCCAGATTTGAGCACAGCAGCTACAGAGCCACGCTGACGGTCACATTCAGCCATGGCTTTGTCCAACTGACCGGTGTTCACCATCTCGCGTAATCCCAAAATGAAGGATTGTACATTGCCTTTACCTTTGGCACGGGATATGGTTACAAAACGCTCAATCGAGAAAAACAATATCACAAGCAACACAGTAATCAATATGGGTACAATCACACCGCCTTTGTGAACGGTTCCGAGGGTATTGATGGGGTGGTTTGCCGGATCGTTGTCTTCAAAATTACCGGGAGCGCCCAGAATAAAAACATAAATAAGAATGGCAACAACAAATGCGATGGGAATTGCTAGGGAGGAAACTAACATATCAGACTTGTTTCCTTTAGAAGAGTTTGGCTTGCTCATAATGCAGGTGTTTGTGAATAGTGGTGTTTTATAAGGACGGCAATTTTATGAATTTATTCAACGCAAAACAAGATTTCCACAACGCGATGTTCATCTTAGCATTTTTTCACTGTTTCCTGTTAACGAAAGGAATGGCGATTTATTTTGCAATTCGCTGATTTTATGGTTTTTCTCCTGATTCTGTTCCCGGCTTGTTTGGTTCAAACAATTCCCTGATTCTCTGCATAACCCGGGCAACCTTATCAAAAAGAACATGGTAATTGAGCGGTTCTGTGCCTACATACACCCATGCCACATGAAAAGTTTTAACAGTATTGGATCCTTCAGACCCCAATAGTTGTTTCTGTCGCCTGTAAGCCTCTTTCATCAGCCTGCGCAATCGGTTTCTGTCATGCGCCCTCCTAAACCGTTTTTTGGGAACCATAAAGAGCATCTTGCAGGGCAAATCCCCTGCATCGGTCTCCAGATATACAACCTTGATGGGATGCATCAGAAAAGATTTTCCCTTTAAAAACAAGTCGGCAATTTCCTTCCGGCTTCTTAGGATTTCATGCTTATGCAGGGTTTCCCTTTTCAAGGAGCAGATTTATTGAAGTATTCATTCAGCGGATTTCCTGTACAGCCATCCGGAAATGCAATGTTAAGCATTCGACAAATGCTTGGCGCTATATCAGTTATCTCCACGCGTTTAGAGGAGTTCCCATGGGGAATCCCTTTCCCGTAAAAGAGCAAGGGCACACGGGTATCATAAGAAAACGAGGAACCATGCGTGCTTCCGGTTCTTGAATATTCCATCCATCCGGGTGACAAACAAAAGAATACCTCTCCTCCCCTGTTTCTGAAATATCCCTTTTGCATCAGGCTTCTGGGCACATCCGAATATTGCGCACTCCTCAATTCAGAAGAGGTTAATGCAGCAGCAATTCCTGGAAACTGAAGCAAATAATCTGCCATTTTTTTGGCCACCCATTCAGCTTCAGCAAGCGGCATATCTTTCGACAAATACACCATATTGTTATCAATTCCCTCAATGTATTGCTTTCCGAATGTTTTTAAAGTGAATTTCTTTACACTATCAAGCAGCGCTTCTGAAGAGAAATATCCCGAAGGCATTCCAACTGATTGCAGATAGGCCGGTACCTCGCAGGCACCATGATCGGCCGTTAAAAACATCGTGTAGCTATCTTTTCCGTAGGTTGAATCCAAAAAGGCAAATAGTTCAGCCAAATCCCGATCGAGGCGGATATAAGTATCTTCCGTTTCCATGCTGCTCACCCCAAAACGATGTCCAACATAATCTGTGGAAGAAAAACTGATGCTCACAAAATCATGCTGTTCACCCATCCCCGGTTTTTCATTTTTAAAAAGTGAAATGGCAAAATCTTTCAACAGGGTGTTTCCATAAGGTATTTCTCTCAGGATGTTATAGTTCTTTTTCTCGTTAAAAGCAGCCGGTATGTTATGCGGAAAGACTGCTGCACCGGAGGTGAATGATTTTTCAAAGGCATTGCTGTCAGGCAAACATTCCTTGTACTTTTCTAAAGGCAACAAGGGCCTCCATGGCTGCGAAAGGTACATCTCTGGATAACGAAGTGCATTGTACTTTTTAACCCACTCAGGCAATTCTTTCAGGTAATAAGTGCTGCTGATAAAATTTCCGGTTTTCCCGTCAAACCAATACGCGGCATTCGCCATGTGTCCGGCAGGTAAAATGGCACTCCGGTCTTTTAATGAAATACCATACACCTTCGATTGTTTGTTGTTGCTTAAACGAAGCATATCTCCCACAGTGCCCGTGAGCATGTTTGCAGGCGACATCTTTCCCTCATCCCCACTGCTTCCTACTCCGGTATGCGCATCGTCGCGTGTGCAATACATCGTTTTTCCTGACTTAAGATCCAGCCAGTCATTGCTCACGATTCCATGCACCGAAGGTGTGGTTCCCGTAAAAATGCTGGAGTGCCCCGGACCGGTATAGGTGGGAACATAATTGTAGTGACAATTGTCGAAGGAAAATCCATTTGTAAGCAAACGATTAAATCCATCTGCTCCATAGTGTGCAGAGAATCGATAGAGGTAATCATAACGCATCTGGTCTACCACGATGCCCACAATGAGATGGGTTTGGGTTTTCTTTTTTTTGGCTGAAACAGATACCCCTGTGAGTAACAGGCATAGCAGCATCGGAAAAAAAATTCTTTTCATCTTGCAAATGTATCAATTGCATTCGCTTGCCGATTGACTTTAAGTGGATTAAAAAACATATTTGAAAGAATCTCAAACACCATGAGTTTTTTTCATGCGCAAAAATTAAAGCTTCATTTCAGCTTTCAGTGTTTCCTATATTTGTAAAGAAATTTTGAAAATCAAATATTTCCACTAACCCCGATACTTTCTGCTATGCCTGAAGAAAAAAACAAAAACGCATTCTCAGCGTTCATCTCCGGTGACAAACCCGTGCTGGTAGATTTTTTTGCAGAATGGTGCGGTCCCTGCAAAACCCTGAAGCCCATCTTGGAAGAACTAAAAAAACACCTTGGTGAAAAAGCCGTCATCCTGAAAATTGATGTTGACAAAAATCCTTCCGTAGCAAATGCTTATCAGAGACAAGGCGTGCCTACGCTCATCCTTTTTAAAAACAACCAGATCCGATGGAGACAATCCGGCGTGGTTCCATTGCCTCAACTTCTGCAAATCCTTCAACAACATATCTGAAACATGATGAATCGTTTAAAACAAATTCTTCTCTTCACTCTTTTTATTGGCTGCAACCTCCAAAAAAACTCGGGCGCACAGGAAATTTCACCCCGCGATTTTTCAGACCGCCTGAACAAATTACAGGGAGCTATTTTATTGGATGTTCGTTCTCCGGAGGAGTATGCAGAAAGTCACCTGAAAAATGCACGAAACATCAACTGGAATGATGATGGTTTTAAAAACACCTGCAAACAATTAGACAAAAAGAAAACAGTTTTTGTCTATTGCCTAAAAGGAGGACGAAGCGCTTCTGCCGCAGAGTATCTGCGCAAATCCGGCTTTACAAATGTTTATGAACTACAGGGCGGTATTGAAGCCTGGGAAAAAGAAAAACTTCCGCTAAGCAAAGACTGAATTACGCTGCCGGCAACTCATGATGCCAACCTAATGCAGTTACTTTACCAGACTCAATCGCTTGGTTTGCGTGCTTGATTCACCAACAAGTTTGATCAGGTATTCACCGGCATACAACTTGCGTGTATCAAAATAACTAATGGTACTTCCCGGATTCAGGGTCTTTTCTTCTATCAGTTTTCCTGATAAATCGTAAAGGGCAACCATCATTGTACGAGTAAGCAATCCACTGATCTGAACTGCTATTAATTCTGAAGCCGGATTGGGGAAAGCATGAAAGACAACATCATTTTCAGCATTTTTTTTCAGGGAAGTGGTGGAAGGGTTATAAGTATTTACCACTTCACCAATGGCAGTAACTTTTGCTCCTGTTCGCGTGCCGTAAAATGTTGGACCAACAATGTAGGGATAAGCAGAATTCCAGTTCTGATCTACCGTAGCAAAATAACAATACATCCCATTAGGATATTCCGGTGTTACACAAAATCTACCATTGTGCTCGTCTAAAACATCAGGCAAGCCGGAGCCCCCAACAAATTCATAATCTTCTCTGAAATATCCAAGCGGATAAGTGGTGCTAACTGCAGGACCGGCAGATACGCTTGCTCCTGTTGGGCTAGTTGTTCTTGTGGTGATGCTCCTTAATTGGTATCCGGATTTTATACGAACAACACCTCCGGTTCCATCCGTATTCCTGAATCCATACGCTCCATAGATGGGAAATCCATCGTAAGCAAACCCAATCAAAGGTGAATGCTGTGAACTATCAATGGCGTATAAACCATCGGCAGCATACAAATTACAGATGTTTGAAACCACATTCAAATCCAAGTTAAATGCACTCGGATTTTGGTGATGATGATAATTGCCCATGGCAGGATGTCCTTTGGAGCAGTCAAAACCTGCGCGTTCAGCAGGTATTGCATCCCTGTTCCATGCCATGCTGGCCATAGGACCACCCGGACAAGGAGGATTGCCGGGACCTCCGCACAATGCATTTGTGCTAGGATTCCATGCAACTCCATCACGGTAATCAAACAAAGCCACACCATTGATAAATATGCCAATATTCCCTCCGGAAGTCGGCGTTGGCGTACCCGTATTTTGCACCGGATTCCTCGACAACTTGAAAATCGCATTCTGATTGGTAGCCACCGATGGGTTCCCATCAAGAAATGGTCCGGTAATGTAAGCGGGAATACCCTTGGTACGAACATACACCCAATTGCTTGAATACAGTACGGTCTGCACATTCACGGAATCATTGTCCTGAATAGGTGTGGAATTCCCATTCACATAATGACGACCCAATGCACCGTTGGAATTGATAATCCATGAACTGACTTCAGGACCTTGCGCCAAAACATGCGCGTAAAAAGGCAGAATAAAAGATACTGCCAAAAGAATTTTTTTCATTTGGTTGGTTTGTTGCTTCTCACGAAGGTATAAAATTATTTAGACGACAGTCCAAAGCTTTTCTTTAGGGAATCCAATTCATTTCTCGGATATTGATGAGCAGGGTTAAAAACGAAGCTGCGGTCATTCAAACAAAGGAGAAACGAAAGCAAATCGGTTTTTTGAACAGAACTAAGTGCCATGTTTTTTTTAAGTTCCTTGGAGACATATGCTGTAGTATCGCGCGCTGTGTTGTAATGATTGATGACTTCTGTAAGTGTTTTAAACCTTCCATCGTGCATATAGGGTGCACTGTAATCAAGGTTGCGCAAAGAAGGAACCTTAAATCGCAGGGAATCTCTTCGAAGCTGTGTTTGTTTCATTCTGCCGTAATCCCTCAATACTGGATCAGGAGGAAGTCCGTTCACCTCAAATGCAAAATTGGAAAACAGAGGAGGTACATGGCACTTTGCACAATGTGCAGAGAAAATAAAATATCCGTTCTTCTCTTGTTCAGTATATGTTGCTTTACCTGCAAATACTGAATCATATCGCGAAGAATTGCTTTCTAAACTTGCCATAAAAAACCCAATGGCTTTGAGCATTTTGGGAATGCTTAATGAAGTATCTGAAAATGCATTGGCAAACAAATGCCTGTAAATAGCCTGCCTTCTGATTTTCGCCAAAACATGGCTTACACTTTCTCCCATTTCACCCGGATGTGTAATGGGCGCAAGTGATTGCATTTCGAGATGATTGATGCCACCGTCCCACATAAAATAAGGATGATAGGACAAATTGAACAAGGCAGGTGCATTCCGCATGCCCATGCTGTCGCGTATGCCATGACTTCGTGCATGGTCGGTATGGGCAAAGGCATTGAAAGGAGAATGACAAGATGCACAACTGATGGTGCTGTCGGCGGAAAGAATCGGATCATAAAATAAAATTCTGCCAAGCAACCGAACAGCTGAAGGATGACTGAATCTGCCCTTGTATCTTTTTTCCGGGAAGGGAGGAGAGTCCATCCTCATCTGCATAAAAGCACTGGAGGCAATCATACAAACCAGAAGAAGAAAAAAGAGACTGCCTTTATTTTTCAAGGTGAATGGACGCTGCAAAATGTTGCATCAAAATTTTTGCCTCTTCTCCCGGTCTCATCAACATAAAAGGGATACCAGTAGGCATATGGGTAAAAAAATGATGGGCATCAAATATAAAACGAAAATCCCCGGCAGAATCCATTCTAAATTGCATTTCCTGTATGGCCTTGTTAGGAAAAGCGTAGCCACCCAAATGATATTCAAATTGCTTTTTCTTTACATATCCTTCCAATTTTACAAAAATGTAGCCACTCTGCCATGTCCAATACATTTGATGCGAGGGATTCAAATCGCCCTCCATAGCTCCGGATGAGCTGGTAACTGAATCAATTCCTACACAAAACCTGAGTTCATCAAAAGACTCGGACATCTTACTTCTTAGTGTAAATGAACTTTTTAAAGAATCTTTGATATCAACCAAATAAAATCCGGATGAATCGGATGCAACCATTTTTCCATGGGAATAAAGTTGCACCGATGATACATAAAACCTAAGAACATCCAATTGAATAGAGTCCCCTTTTTCTGTTTGGGAAGAAAAAGAAAATGACATGCTGTTTGCTTTGTTTTTTTGCGTTCCGGTCTTCCCCAAAGAGTAAATATTCGAAGAAGGAAGAAGCAAAAGCAAAATATTCCACACAAATACATTCCGAAAATGGAGCGTATTTTTAAACGGCTTAAGCGTATAGGCGGAAAGTCTGGGCATTGAAAAATCAGAACAGAATTTTAAAGATACTTAATAGCATGAACATATGCCTTTTAAACTTGAAGATAGGTTCCTGCATCGCAAAAAGAAAAAATGTAAGTTTCCTCTCACCGAAAAATTGCTTGTGCTAAGTTACGCAAACATGCACCCATTCTTTTTTTATTAAACCTTTCCTTACCTTTTCGGTCTTAAAACCTAACCAAAAAACCATCCCGGATGAAAAAGATTTTCATAACCCTGTTTTTGTCAATGACTTTTACAAGCTTTATACATGCATTAAGCTTTGACCCTTTATTGGCATCCCGTTTACAAAACCTCACTGATAGCCTTCGTTTGGCCAACAATTTAAAAGGTATTTCTGTTTGCGTGCTGCACCCTCAGCAAGGTCGCTGGCAAGGTGTATCAGGAATTTCACACCAGGGAACACCCATTGATTCCGACATGCTTTTTGGCATCGGCAGCAATACCAAACTGTTTACAGGTGTACTCATACTCAAACTCATGCAGAGTGGTTTGCTTCAGCTTGATGATTCGCTTCATGAATGGCTCCCGGCATACTCCAATATCAACCCCAACATCACCATTAGGCAATTGCTCAATCATCGCAGCGGCCTGGCAGACATCAATAGCATTGTGGGATATCCGGATTCTATTTTATCAAATCCTTATCGCATCTTCACACCTCAGGAGGTATTAACCTGGGTAGGTACTCCACTATTCCCTCCCGGAAACGCCTATAACTATTGTAATACCAATTACATCTTGGCTGGTTTGATCGCAGAAATTGCTTCAGGACAAAGCTATGTGCAGTTGCTGCATGACAGTATCCTGACTCCCCTGCAACTCGATAGCACCTTTTTGGGCGCTTACGATAGCATCCCCTATCCGCTTGCGCATCCCTGGCAGGGTTCCACAAATAATTTTCCTGTTTCAAGAAATGCAGTGAACAGTGCTTCATGGGCAGCAGGTGGAATGGTTTCAACAGCAGGTGAAATGGCGCAGTGGTATCAAGCATTAATGAATGGTGAAGTATTACAGCAAAATGCATTTGCTGAGATGACCACATTCACCGGCTCCGCAGATTATGGTATTGGCTTGTATCAAACAGTCATCAACAACCGCATTGTTTGGCAACACGGAGGGAGCATCTGGGGTGGTTATAATTCATCCATGATGTATGACACATCTTCAGGAATCATTGTTGCTGTGATGGTCAACCAAAATCCCGGACAGGCGTTTTCCATCGCAGGTCAATTGCTCATGGTAGCCACCAATTTTCCTGTGAGTTCCCCTGATTTATCCAACAATAAAAAACCAGTGATGCTGTTTCCAAATCCTGCAAACAACAAGCTTTGTATCGTTACAAATGAGAACCTGCAGACAATTAACATCATTAATTTGAGTGGAGAGAAACTGATGGAAGCGCATTCAACACAGCTAGATATAAGTAACTTATCAAGGGGATTGTATTTCCTGCAAATCGTGACTGAACATGGTGTTCAAACATGTTCATTTATCAGGCAATAATTTTTTGGGCGTTCCCCGGCAAGGCCGGGTCGCACTTTCCGCTCAAACTTTTTTGCAAGCAAAAAAGTAACCGCTGCAATTGCTAACGCAGGCTTATATGCGGGGCCGAGGCCTCACATTCAAATGTGTAAAATTTGAAAAAGGATTGCTCAATGATGGGATATGCGCCATTTGTAGTTTCCCATCTACATTGATGAAAAAACAATGTTGCCAGGTTGAGGATATGAAAAATGGACTTCTATCTTTCAATCTCAGGGATGAGCGCGCTTCGCTCGCAGGTCCCTTGTGGGGGAGGCTTCAAAGAAATTCACAAATCAAACCAGTTATGTTTTTTTCAGCTCAGGGATGAGCTCGCTTCGCTCGCAGGTCCCTTGTGGGGGAGGCTTCAAAGAAATTCACAAAACAAACACGCATCTGCGTGTTTGCTTTTTTGTGCCCATCCACTCGCTCAAGCAAGCTTGGCTCGTTTCAGGGCACAAAAAAAGCCGGCAAGCCGGCTTTGTGTCTTTCTTTGGCGGAGAGAGAGGGATTCGAACCCTCGATAAGCTTTTGACCTATACACACTTTCCAGGCGTGCTCCTTAAACCACTCGGACATCTCTCCCTGAATGGGCTGCAAAAGTACAATTTTTTTCAGATTGCGGAATCACTCATCTCTCCTGCGATGGGCTCCTCGAAATGACGACGGATCATGACCGGATCAGATTCCTCTGCCAACAACACCATTAGTTTGGTGAGCGCTGCCTCCCTGGTTAAATCCCCACCCGCAATGACCCCTAATTCCACAAAATGGGAAGAAGTTTGATAAAGACCAGGAACAACTCTTCCCTTTAAACACTGCGTGATATTCACCACAGCCGTGCCGCGATTCATCATCTCTTTGATGAAACCTGTAAAGCCGGAATCTGTGCTCGAATTTCCCGCACCAAAGGTTTCTAAAACCAATCCGCGTATGTCTGTTTGACCCATCATCATGGATAGCATCTCACCCGATATCCCGGGAAATACAGGCAAAATCAATACCCTGTTCTCCAAACTGCTGTGCAGTTGAGGTTTGCCTGCCCTCCAAGGCAAGAGGGAATGATCGTTGTAACTAATATGAATTCCAGCCTCGGCCAGTAAAGGATAATTAGGCGAACGAAAAGCATCAAAATGTTCAGAACTGTATTTAACCGTTCGGTTTCCGCGATATAATTTATATTCAAAATAAATGGCCACTTCACTCACCACCGGCCTGCCTGAACGCACTGCTGATGCAATTTCTATAGCGGTAATCAAATTCTCTTTCCCATCAGTCCTCAACATACCCATGGGAAGTTGTGAACCCGTAAAAATGATGGGTTTGTTCAAACCCCTGATCATGAAACTCAACGCCGAGGCTGTATAGGCCATGGTATCTGTACCATGTAAAACCACAAAGCCATCAGCCTTTTCGTATTCCTGTATGATGATGTCTGCCAACTGCTTCCAGGTCTCTGGCTGCATGTTGGAGGAATCAATGGGAGGATCAAAGGAAATATGCCTGAAGGAAATATTAAATCTTTCAATCTCGGGAATGTGCTCATGCAGATAATTGAAATCAAAAGGCTGCAATTCGCCTGTCTTCTGGTGTTCAACCATCCCAATGGTACCACCGGTGTAAATAAGCAATATACGGGGTTGCACTGCTTACAAATAGCGATTTTTAACGCAGCGTAAAAAAGTCTCCCTTACTTCAGAATCAGGTGTCCACTTGAATTTTTCTGAGAGTTGACGAATGACCTCCACAGCAGAAGCAAACTGATCACACCTGTTAATGTCCTGGATGGCTTTTCGGTATTCATCCGCATTTCCCCAAAACAAACTACTGATAAACATGTACTTATCATTAAGGGAGATGAATGCATTGATATCGGGCAATTGAGGTAAATCATTTTTGTTTGGAAAAACCTCAGCCGGCACATCAGGCATTGCTGATGATGGGGCATCATCTTGTTTCTTGGCAGAGGCATCTGTGTTATCCTCCTCTTCGGGCTCTTCAAACACAAAATCCATTTTGGCCTTGGTCAGAATAATGCCCTTTTCCTCTAAGGCATGTAAATGATTGTAAACAATTGACTTTTCATGCAGCTTCCGGATCTTGGAGGTAATCAATTCCAATTCAATGGAGGGAATTCTTACTTCACTGTTAATCTGGCTATAATGCAGTTTAATGCTATGAATCAGCTGCTCAATTTCTTTGTGTAGCTCGCGCCTTGACATGAAAAGTAATTTCTAAACTTTCGGTAAAGATAAAAAAGTTTTCTTGTGGTTATCTTTGCCAATCATGTTTCTCGAAAATCTCAAAAAACAGGAGAGCCATAAAGGCTGGATAGAGGTTATTTGCGGCTCTATGTTTTCCGGCAAAACAGAAGAACTCATCCGCCGGCTCAAACGCGCCAAGTTTGCCAAACAAAAGGTGGAGATTTTCAAACCATCGGTTGATATTCGCTATGATGAATCTGCTGTTGTATCGCATGATTCCAACACCATCATGAGCACCCCTGTACAGTATGCACAACAAATCCTGCTGCTTGCAGGAGATGTAGAAGTGGTAGGTATCGACGAAGCCCAGTTCTTCGACCAAGGTATTGTGGAGGTTTGCAATACCCTCGCCTCAAAAGGAATTAGGGTGGTTGTAGCTGGTCTCGATATGGATTTCAGAGGAAATCCCTTCGGACCTATGCCCGCTCTGATTTGTTGTGCAGAATATGTAACCAAAGTCCATGCAGTTTGTGTGAAGTGCGGAAACCTTGCCAGCTTCTCTCATCGTCTTGTAGCAGATGAAGGACTGGTAGTATTGGGTGAAACCAATCACTATGAACCCCTCTGCAGGGATTGCTACAACAGAGCAAATGCCCTTTCCCTCAAATGATTTTTCCGGGATTTTGCCTTAAATAGGCTTCCCATCCCCCTTTGTTTTTTTTACTCTTCGCGGCAGATTTTGCACCAATGCCCATGTTCCCCTTGGATTCAGGCAACCTGCTTGTTTGAAAATAATGACACATGGCCACCGCCAACGCATCGGTTGCATCAAGTTTCTCTCCCTCAAAATCGAGTGAGAAAAGATGAGACAAAAGCGCAGAGACCTGCTCCTTTGAAGCATTCCCTCTACCTGTAACCGACTGCTTGATTTTTCGGGGTGAATATTCAAAAACCATCAAGCCTTTGTTGACCGCCGCACTGATCGCCACGCCCTGTGCCCTTCCCAACATGAGCATGGACTTTACATTTTTTCCAAAGAATGGAGCCTCTATGGCCAATACTGTGGGCTGATAACCTTCTATCAACTGAGTGATTCGCTCAAAAATTTTATACAAACGGGTAGGATGATCTTCAATTTTCTCCAATCCCAAAGTGCCCATGGTAAGCAAAACCGGCTTTTTACCCGTCTTTACAAGGGCATATCCCATTACCCTGGTGCCCGGATCTATTCCTAATACTACCGGTGTTGCATCCCCTACAGATATCATAGAGAGGCTTCCTTTGGCTGTGGAATCATTTCCTGAACATGAGGAAATGCGTGAATGATTTCGTGCATGGCATGGCTAACCTTTTGCTCATGTTTAATCGATGCAATTGCGCCAGGATGCATGATGCGGTGATTTGACATTAACCTGAAATCATGTGCCATGTTGTAAAGTTTATGCGTTTTTTCATCAAACATACACTCCCGAAAGCGTGATGTAATATAGGCAATCGCCTGATCTGAGGGATGACAAAAATCTCCGGCATAGAAGCGGTAATCTCTCAGTTCCTCTGTCATGAGTTCATACGCAGGGAAGTAATAAAAACCTCTTTCCTCCATCATCTTTGAAGCAAGGAGTAAAACCGATTTGCTGAGCAAATGCTCTCTCACGCCTTCCCGGTAATATTTTACCGGACTTACGGTGAGCACTATTTTTGCATCCGGATTGCATGTGTGAATAAGCGCACTTATCTCCTCAAACATTTGGGCACATTCCTCAGGAGTCCGTCGACGGGGTGTCAAATGATTAGCGGGAAACCTGTGACAATTTGAAACAATCTCCGTGGTTTCATTGTGATAGTAGCCCAGGGCTGTGCCTGCTGTAATCACCACCAAAGAAGCTTGCTTTAATTGTTGTTCAGCATCCTCAAGAGCCCTGTTCATGGCTTGTACAACTTCATGGGAATGGATGCCGCTAAATGAGGAATGGAATAAAAAATGAGAAAATAAATCCTGGTTCTCCAAAAGCTCTTTTTCACTAATACGACGACCCTCTACAATTGCCCTGATTTGGGCCAGCATGGATCCGGGATGATAAACTATACCCAGCGGATTTTTGCAAACATTGATGAAATGGCTGCTTAAATCATCTCCGAGATGGGAAGCAAAACAAGAACCAAGCAAAAACCATTTCGCCTCGGGAACCGCTTTGTGTGAACATGCAGGAACCGGAATCTTGTATTGCCATTCCATCAGAAGCCAAAAGTAATACCTCCCATGAAATATCTGGATGCAGCCGGATAATAAAAGTTTTCACTTATCCTTTCCCCACCTGAAATGTATCCCCAGGTGTATCCATTGGTCTCATAATTTGTATTCAACAAATTGTTCACCCATGCTTGTACACATAAGCGGTATTTCCCATTGTGCAGCACATAGGATATTCTGCTGTCGTAGGCCACATATCCCTTGAGCATTCTGTCGCGGCTTCCGGTATTATCCAGATACTGATCAGAAACATGCTTCGCAGCCAGTGCGAGTGTCAGGTTTTTAACCACATCATACTCCAACTGGAGAAATCCCACCCAATCAGGTGAAAATGCAATTGGCGTATTTACCCTTTCTATACTTTGCTGTATGCCCAAATCATAATCGTCAACATATTCTGTAAAACCCAAAATGCGGTTTCGGCTCACACACAGATTACCCATGAGTCTCAAGTTCGATAACAAACTATAGGAACCTTCCAACTCAAGTCCGGCGCGAAAACTACTTTTCACATTGGTACGGGTATATAATCCCACATCATTCAATTTGCCTGTTGGAACAAGTTGATTGTCATAATGCATATAAAACAATCCTGCATGCAAAGAATATCTTTCCTTTTTGAAACGAATGCCTCCCTCAAAATCGTCCATTCGCTCGGGTACAGGCCTGCTGCTTGAAGAACTCGAAATAAAATCCTCCCTTGTGGGTTCTCTGTGTCCCCTGCTCCATGACAAAAAGGCCTCTCCATTTATACCCAGTGGAAGACTCAGACCAAACTTGGGATTGAAAAATAAATAACTTGCCGACTGTTGTGCGGGAGTTCCATCAGCAGAAAATCCAAAAAACGAATAATTGATATTTCTTAATTGTACATCCGCGAATAAGGTGAACAAGCCGGCCCTAAAAGAAGACTTTACATATCCATTGACCTCATCTTTCCTTGATTGGGTTCTATAATACTCAGCACCTGGAGCTGCTGATGGCATAAACTGTGCCCAAACAATTTCTCCAAAATGACGCCCCTCATAACGATTTAATCCTCCACCGGCGATGATGCGATAGCGTTCTGCTTTGTTAAACCGGGCAAAAACCATGGCTCCATAAAAATCATTGTCAAGCCATTTTCTTCTTGCCAGATTGGAGCTTGAAAATGTATCATTCCCTGCAAGAAACGGCGTAAATCCATAGTTGGAAACCGGATCATTTTTCCTCCATTCTTCCCAATAACCCTTCCCCTTGGTATAATGCAGAGAAGAGTGAATACTAAACTCACTATTGAAATCATGTGAAGCATGAAACTGATAATGGCGTTGGCGGTAATTATCGGTTTGGTTTTTATAAGTGAACATATTGTAGGTACGCGAACCCGACTGTAACAGATGGAGTGAATCCTCTCTATCCAGCATGTTTCTCACTGCATAAGCGTTCATTCCCTGAACATCACCCTTCAAACGGGCTTCGGGAATCCCATTCCATGCCTGATAAGTTTGTTCCTTCCCCTCGAATGTAAGCAACTTCAATGTGCTCTTGCCATTTACATAATTGAGGCCTCCGTAATAAGAGAATAACCTGCTGCTTGCCCTGTCTACGAATCCATTACTTGTAATAGCAGAACCCCGTATATCAGCACTCAATCCGCTTTTCAATTGTCCTGTACCCAATTTAATACTCGCCCTTTGGGTGCCAAAACTACCTCCGCCCAGAGTGAGCTCACCATATGGACGGGGATTCATCCGGGCTGTGTAAATATTGATGGCTCCACCAAAAGCAGCAGTACCATTTGTACTTGTGCCTACTCCCCTTTGCACCTGGATGTCTTCGGCTGAACTCACCAAATCGGGCATGTTTACGAAATAGGTAGCATGTGATTCTGCATCGTTGATTGGAATTCCATTAACAGTAGTGTTTATTCTTGTTCCGTCGCTTCCCCGGATGCGAATACCGGTATAGCCTATGCCGGCGCCGGCATCACTGTTGCTTACCACCGATGGAAGTTGGTTAAGTACCAATGGAATGTCCTGCGCATGATTGAGGCGTTCAATGTCTTTCTTGGTGAGTGTGGAGTACACCACCGGATAACCCACACCTGCACGGGTACTTTCAATGATGATTTCACCTGCGCTACCCGATAAAACTTCGAGTTTTACTTCAGCAGGTTTCCCCGGATTACATGGCAAATAAGCCCTGAAAACTTTATAGCCCGGACTGAAAACTTCAACAAAAAGACTATCAGAACAGTTCAGGCCTGTGTTGCATAAACCTTCCCCATCTGTTATGAATTGTTTGCCTGAGTCTTTCAGTTTAACCCTTGCTCCGGGAACCGGGGAAGCAGTTTGAGTATCCGTAACCTTTACCTGTTGGGCAGTGAGCCATTGACAGCTCAGCAGAAATGAGATGAATAGTGCGGCTTTTTTCATGGTATCCAAGTATACAGGGATGCATGTACCGCATCAACACTCCCTACGCCGGCATTACCCGGATCAGGTTACTGGGTGTAATCTCAGCCTTTGTGAAACAGCACAAAAGCACCCCTGGTTATTGTAGGTGCAAAGCAATGGAATTTTATAAAACATCCCAAAACTAATTTTTGAATTTTTCATTTATATTTGTTCACACTATGAGACCAAAGTATTCTACACTGATATTGTCATTTGCAGGAGTGCTAACTTTAACCAGCCTGCTCGGATGTAAAAAAAATCTCGATGATGATGTTTGTGTTACCGGTCTTTCACAATACAAGGGCAAAAGGGTGTATGTCGGATGCATTACAAGGTCGGAGTTTATTGAGTATCTCAAAAATCCAACCGAAAGAGATCCTTCAAACAATCAGCTCATCGACAAAGAACTGATGATTAAGGAAGTTACAGATTGCAGTGAGTGCAATTAATTGTTACACCTTCTGATTTAAAATAGTACCGCAGTTTTTCTGCGGTTTTTTTATGACTAAAAATAAGCTCCAAGGAGAAAACAGTCTGTATCTTAAACAGCATGCGCAAAATCCTGTGCATTGGTTGGCCTATTCGCAAGAGGTATTTTTACAGGCACATCAAGCCAATAAGCTAATTCTGTTTAGCATCGGATATTCATCCTGTCACTGGTGTCATGTGATGGAAAAACAATGCTTTGAAAATCCGGATATCGCCACAATGATGAATAATCATTTCATCTGTGTAAAGGTTGACAGAGAAGAGCGACCCGATTTAGATACGCTCTACATGGAGGCTGTTCAAATCATGACAGGAAGAGGCGGGTGGCCCCTAAATTGTTTCACCTTGCCTGATGGAAAGCCCATTTATGGTGGCACCTATTTTCCTCCGGAGCAATGGAAAAGAATCCTCACTTCACTATCAGAAGGGTACCAAAGCAACAGAAATACTTACGATGAATATGCAGAGAAATTATTTTCCTATTTGTCATCGCCTTCACTTCTCGAGCAAAAAGACAAGATCAACCCTGTTGGTCTGAAAGTTGCCATGGATTCATGGAAGCAGATGTTTGACGCTGTGTATGGAGGAATCAACCACGCTCCCAAATTTCCGATGCCCGATAACTACCTGTATTTACTGGATCATGGTTTAATGGAAAAAGATTGGGCATGTGTTAATCATAGTATCAAAACCACATTGGCCATGTGCAGAGGTGGAATTTTCGATCATCTGGCAGGTGGATTTTGCAGATACTCCACAGATGAGGAATGGAAAGTACCTCATTTTGAAAAAATGCTCTATGACAATGCCCAGTTGCTTGGGCTTCTTTCAAGCATAGCCACTTATACTGAAGCCCCTGATATCAATCGGGCATTGGAACTTACACTGGATTTTCTGGACAAAGAATGCAAAACACCCTTTGGTTATTTGGCAGCCATGGATGCTGATTCTGATGGAGAAGAAGGAACATATTATACATGGCAAGAACAGGAACTAAAAGAAGTTTGCGACAAGCATTATGATTTTGTAGCAAGTCAATTCAATATCCGAAGCGGACAAGAATGGGAGCACAATCGGTTTGTACTGTCAGCAAACAATTTGGAAAATGATGCTTTGGCAGGTCCTGAAAAAAAAATAAATCTTCCCGAAGAACTCAGAATTACATTACTCGAAGCGAGGAAGAAAAGAAATCATCCGGCCATTGATTCAAAAATAATTGCCTCATGGAATGCACTTGCTCTTGCCGGACTATGCGATGCTTTTGCATTTCATGGCA
This sequence comes from Bacteroidota bacterium, assembly GCA_046297395.1. GTDB lineage: Bacteria > Bacteroidota > Bacteroidia > UBA4408 > UBA4408 > JBEICQ01. The sequence goes on along the minus strand of JBKCNM010000007.1, from coordinate 15,518 downwards.
AATCTGAAAATCTTACATGGCTTGCCGATTTGCTCATGATTCAGGTAAATCCGAAAGGGTTTGTAAACAGAATAAATTATGGAGAGACATTTTCCCAGCCCGCTTTTTTCGACGACATAGCCTTCACTGCCTTTGCATTGCTCCGCACTTATTTTATCTGCGGAAACTCCCTTTACCTAAAACATTCCATTGAATTGGTAAGATATGCTTTGGAAGAGTATGCAGATACTGAATCTCCTTTGTTTTTTCTCTCCGGAAAAAATGAAAAAACAATGATCCGAAAAAAAGAAATCCAGGACAATGTTACCCCATCCTCCAATGCAGTGATGGCTCAAACACTCTGTCTCTTGGGGGATATCATGGCAAACAGCCAATTCGCCGAAAGAGCCTTCTCAATGCTTCAATATGTATCAGGCAATTTCACAGACTATCTTCCGGCCTACTCAAGATGGGCAAAAGTATCACTGATGTTTTCTCATCCATTTTATTATTTCATTGTGAGCGGTTCTGATGCGATTCAAGAATCCCTTGCCATCAAAAAAAATTACATCCCAAATAGTGTGCGAATTCACTTACATGAAGACCAATCTGATATTCCCATGTTGAGTGGAAAATTTTTGCAACATGGAAACAAGGTAAATGTATGTACAAGAGATGCCTGCATGGAACCTTTTAAAAATGTAAGTGAAGCATTACATTACCTTTGCGCAGAAATGAATAAATCAAAGGGTCATTTAAAATGAGTATAGGGCATGATATTCATCAAAGGCTCAAGACTGTTGTGCTCGGCATACAAGAGCGGATTTCGCCGCGGCAGTTTTTGCTTGTTGCCGCAGTAATTGTAGGAATAAGCGCCGGTATTTCTTCCGTACTGCTAAAAGTGCTGGTGCATTTCTTCAGGCAATTTCTGTCATCCGGTTTTTTGCCGCAGGGTGTTTTGTTTTCTGTTTCACCTTTGATCGGTATCGGACTCTGTTTGATATTTACATTCTTCCTTATGCGGGAACCCATTCAAAAAGGCATTAGCAACATCCTTTTTGCCATTGCCCGAAAAAACTCCAACCTGCCGTCATCAGGTATGTACAGCCATCTGGTAAGTTCGGCATTAACCGTTGGTTTTGGAGGTTCAGCCGGACTGGAAGCTCCCATTGTGAATACCGGTGCAGCCATTGGATCGGTGTTCGGTAAAACCTATAAGTTGAGTTATAAGGAACGAACCCTGCTGCTTGCCTGTGGGGTAAGCGCAGGAATTGCAGGAACATTCAATACGCCTATTGCAGGCGTTATTTTTTCATTCGAAGTGTTGCTGGCCGAAACTTCAGTCAGTGCATTCATTCAACTTCTTATAGCAGCTGCAACCGGAGCCATCTGTTCAAACTTTTTGATGGAGGAAGAGATTCTGTTCTCATTTAAACTGCGTGAACCATTTAGTTATCTGCATGTGCCATTTTATGCTTTGTTGGGCATATTCTGCGGCTTGGTATCAGTTTACTTTACCAAAACATTCCTCCGAGTTGACAAATTTTTCGAGAATAATCTTCGCAGCAGAATCAGCCGATGGCTCATTGGTTCAGCCTTTTTAGGTCTGGCTATCTGGTTTTTCCCACCCCTTTTCGGAGAAGGATATGAGAGCGTGAAATCCCTTTCAGAATTTCGTATTGAAAAACTGTATGGCTATTCACCCATGCAGAACATGAAAGCACCCTGGATGTTGCTTTTATTTTTCCTTGCCATCATTCTCTTAAAACCTATTGCTACGGCTTGCACCATATCCTCCGGCGGAAATGGCGGAAACTTTGCACCTTCCCTTTTTTCAGGAGCCTTTACCGGTAGTTTTTTAGCAGTACTTCTGCAATGGCTTTTCAATATCAATCTTCCTGTGGCCAACTTTGCATTGGCAGGCATGGCCGGAGTATTGTGCGGAGTATTTTGGGCACCTCTCACTGCCATCTTCCTGATTGCAGAAATCACCGGTGGCTACGAACTGATGATTCCCCTAATGCTGGTATCTGCCATGAGTTTTCAGGTTACACGCTACTTTGTACCCATGAGTATTGATAAATCAAAACTTGCTGAACAGAATCACTTTATCGCCACCAGTTCTGATGCTTATATTCTTAGTAGCATCAACCTTACTAAATTGGTGGATACTCATTATACCTGTCTCACGCCTTCTCACAAGCTCAGAGATGTGGTAAACCTCATCAAAGAATCGCCCCGGTCCATTATTCCGGTGACTGACAACAAGAATTACTTCAAAGGATTTATTACTACCGAAAGCGTAAGCTCTATGATTTTTAAAAGTGAACTTTACAACCATGTGAGTGTCGCCGAACTATACACTAAATCACCTGTAGTAAGTAAACTCGATGAAAATGCCGCAAGCCTTCTTGCCAAAATGGATTTGCATGGCATGTTTAAAATTCCGGTGGTGAGTATTGATAATCAGTTTATCGGATTCATCAAAAAAACAGATCTGTTAGAAAAATACAGAGAACAACTTTTAGATAAAAAAATTGAAACATGAGTTACAAAGGTCATCTTATAGCCGCTGAAGGAATTCGCGTGTACTCAAACCATGGCTGCCTGGAGTCGGAATCCCTTATCGGGGGAGAATTTGTTGCGGATGTTTATGTCTATCTAGACTTCACGCTTGCTGCAGCTACAGACGACTTACAGATGACAGCAGATTATTCTCTGATTCAAAAAATTTGCTTCGAAGAAATAAAATTAAGAAGCCGACTAATAGAACAAGTTGCCACCAGAACCCTCAACCGACTTGTTAGGGAAGTGCCTGAAGAGGTAAATACCATCAGATTGAAACTCACAAAAATCAATCCTCCTGTAGAAGGACCACTCGAAAAAGTATGGGTTGAAATCACTTATGAAAAATAAAAAAAACGGAGCCTTTGGAGACTCCGTTTGCTAAGTTTAATTTCTATTCTGTTTATTCAACCACAATCCTTTGGGTCAGCTGACCTTTGGAAGTAGATAAGGTAACATGGTACAATCCTCCGGACCAATCGGCGGTATTCATCTGCATCATGTTCCCATTTCCTCCGTTGAGGTTTACAACCTTTCTTTCAACAAGGGCACCTGTTGAGGAATAAACTTTCAATTCTGTTTGCAAATCACCTGTATTAGGCATTTGAATCCATACAGCACCGCGGGAAGGATTTGGATAAACCGCAAATGCATCCGCCTGATTGAAATTTTGAATGCCACTCGGCGTATGAATGGGTAACTGAACAAGAGGACCACCGGAAGCCAAAGCAACCCACAAACCAAAAGCAGAACCATTGCTGTTTTGAGCAGGATTTAAAAAGCCGGAAGCCAAAACAGTAATTGCTTCGCCATCCAGACCAAGTGTTTGAAGAGGTGCATTGTAAGAGGCTACCGTCGTGGTACCGGCATTATCACGAACTTCGAGAACATAATTGAGTGTATTGAGTTCAAGATATCCTTCATAATCATTGTAGGAGAAGTTATTGAATAATTCACCGGCACCTACACCTGTTTCCCAAACAGAAACTGTTGGCGCATCTGTCGATCCATGAAATACCAATACATCCGTCTTATTGCTATCGAGCGCTTCTTCTCTTGCGTTATCAAAAACATACAGATCAAATGGCTCATCAGGCGAATATCCGGATTGACTGATGATTCCTGAAGCCACCACTACATATTTCTGGCCTGATTCAAGAACATAATTATAGGATACCAGCGTATCTGCCACTGAATTACTATTACCGGGAGCAATTCCTATTTGAATGTTAACCCCTGCCGGTACATCAACAAATGAAGTTGCGGAGCGAAAGCTAAATGTATCCAACAGGAGTGTTCCATTAAGATAAATATCAACCTGAGCAGCAGCCAAATCCGCCGAATTGTGGATAATCTGCATACGGGCTTTCGATTCAGGAAGCTGCACAAGCGGACCACCAGCGGGTAAAGCAACCCAAAGTCCAAATGCCGGTCCGTTGCTGTTGGCTGCTGGATTCAGGAACCCGGAAGCAACAACCACAATGGCTTCTCCTTCAAGTCCAAGGGTGGCCAAGGGCGCGTCATACGCTTTTACAATTTGATTGCCACTGTTGTCGCGAATTTGTAAAACATAATCATCGGTGGACAAATTCAGGTATCCTTCGAAATCGCCAAATGCAAATTCACTAAAGAGGAGTGTTGTGTCGGGCTGCCATATAGATACTACCGGAGCATCTGTTGAACCATGATACACCAAAATGTCTGTGTTGGTACTGTCAGTTGCTTCTGTTTGTGCATTAGGAGATACATGCAGGGTAAAAGGCACCGAAGGATTATATCCCGTAGGACTTACAATTCCAGCTGCAACAATGGTGTATTTTTGTCCGGCGTCGAGGTTGTATGTAAAAGTGGCAAGTGCAGCGGAAGAAGATGTACTGTTGGAGGGTGCAATGGCCACTTCAAGATCAACTCCTGCTGGAACTTCCAAAAAAGATGTAGCAGTGCGGAAGGCAAAGTTATCAATGGCTAAACTGTCGTTAACATATACATCAACCAATGAAGCTGCTGCGTCTGCGCAGTTGTGAATCACCTGGATTTCGGCTGTAGACTCAGGCAAGGGAAGCAAGGCTCCTCCAAGAGGCAGCGCCACAAACAAACCGAACTCAGGACCGTTACTATTGGCTGAAGGATTCAGGAACCCGGAAGCAACAACCACACCGGCAAGACCCTGTGCATTGAGTTGAGCCAATGGTGCATCATAAGATTTATAGGTAATTACCCCTGCAGTGTCTCTCAATTCAAGTACATAATCATCAGTAGGAAGGGGAAGATACCCTTCAAAATCTCCATACGAAAAGTTGTTGAAGATTTCGGTATCCGTACCGCTGGTTTCCCATACCGAGATTTCAGGAGCATCAGTACCACCGTGATACACCAGTAAATCGGTGTTCGCAGGGTTCTGCGCAGCAGTTTGACCGATGGCACTCACTGACAAATCAAAAGGAATTGAGGGATTGTAACCATTGCTACTAACGATACCGCTGGCAACAATCACATAATTGGTGTTTGGAGCCAGATTAAAATTGAAAGATGCAATGGAATCTGCAACAGAATTGCTGTTTGAGGGAGCAATGGCCACATTTACAGGTCCTGGTAATACATTCACAAAAGGGCTTGCAGTGCGGAAAGCAAAATCATCAAGCAACAAAGAGTCGTTAAGATATATGTCTACCTGAGCGGCGGCTGCATCTGCTGAATTGTGGATGATTTGCACCTTGGGTGCCTGGGCTGAAACCTGAGAGGCAAAAAGTGCGCTTGTCAGGAAGGTTAGGTAAGTGATTTTTCTCATAGAATGATTTTTACACCATTGAAGACAAGCCTTGTTGAATTTTGTTTACTGCTAATTAAACAAAAAATATATGTATCTGAATAAAAGATAGTTACATTGATTAAAAAATGCTTAAAAAGAGGAGAACTGTAAAAGCAAACAAGAAAAAAGTTAACTCAGATACGAAATCCTGCCAACAAAATGTCATCAACCTGCTCACAGGCGACCATCCATTGCGTCATTTCCTCATGCCAAAATTGAAGCTGCTGACTGCCTTGCTTGCCTGCATTTTGAACCAATTTTTCTTTAAGCCTTTTCACCATGTACTTCTTTTCTAAAGGCCCTCCAAACTGATCAGCCAGCCCATCGGAGAAAAGGTACACCCATGTTCCCTCTGCAAGCATTTGTGTATGCTGTAAAAATCGTCTTCTGCCTATTTCCCCATCAAGAAGCAATCCACCGATTGGTTTTTTATCGGGTTTGATTTCGTTCAGTTCATTGTCTGTAAAATAAAATAATGGGCGGTTGGCTCCTGCATAACAAATCGTTCTGCTTTGTCTATTCATGCTGCAAACAGCAATATCCATTCCGTCCCTGGACTCGGTTCCTGACTGCTGCTTTAGCGACTGATGCACCCTGGCGTGAAGCTCAGACAAGATTTCTGTTGGCAGATGAATTTTCTTTTCAATTACTATTTCATTCAAAAGGGTGTGCCCTATCATACTCATAAACGCACCCGGAACACCATGACCGGTACAATCAGCTACAGCCACAATAGAGGTGTGCTCATCAATCCTATAAAACCAATAAAAGTCACCACTTACAACATCCCTTGGTTTGAAAAAAATAAATGCATCTGCAAAAAAATCATTTATCTCTTTGTTCAGTGGTAGAATTGCTTCTTGTATTTTTTTTGCATAATTGATGCTGTCCAGTATGTCCTTGTTTTTGATTTCAATTACAAGTTTTTGCTTTTCAACCTCTTCTTTTTGCTTTACAACTTCTTTGGTTCTTTGTTCAACAATCTGTTCAAGACGCTTTTTTGCTTTCGTTAATCTCTTGGTGTTGACCTGCACAGCAAGAGTGAATGCTCCGAGCACCATAAAAAAGTAAACCAGATATGCCCACCAGGTGCGATACCAGGGCGGCTTAATGATGATGATAATTTCTGCAGTAGATGAAACATCCCCGTATACATTTAATGCCCTGGCTTTAAAAGTATACTGGCCTTCGGAGAGGTTGGAGTATGTACAGAAAGAAACATCTGAATAGGGCGTCCAGGAAAGATCTTCTCCCTCCATTTTCCATGAGAACATGGTTTCATCAACTGCATCATAAAACAGTGCGGAAAAACCAATTTGAATATGGTTATCATGGTAAGGCAGGGTAATGGTTTTAACCTTTTCTCTCGGCGTAATATCAATGGTTTCCTGATTTCTTACCTTCTTATAATATCGAATGATACAAGGATATTTGATGCTTTCTGAAAACCGTTTTTGGGTATTGTATTCAAACAAGCCGTCATCGGTAGCAAAAAAAACACTTCCGTAGTCGGAATGCCTGATGTCTGAAGCTGTAAAATTTTGAATTCTTCCCAGTAATTCAGCTCGATTGTTGTTGATGTGAACTATTTTTCTGTTGATACTATCAGCCAATCCAACCCAATAATCATTTTTGTTTTTGTATGCGATTCGATACACCTGAAAATTCCAATCAAAAAGCTCTGGATGCACCCAAGTAGCTTTTTCAAAATTGTCTTTCTCAGGTATGTATTGAAGAATGCCGACACTTGTAAGAAAAAAAATCTGTTGCTCAACTTTTGTAACTTGTATTGCATTGAGAGTCGGCAAACCCGATTGTAAGTCAAAGTGATGCATAAAATATTTCTGATTGGTTTCTATGTTATGATTTTGATTATTAAAATAAGATTTTGTTTTTACTTTTTTTTCAATCATAAAAACCCCATTAAAAAGAGTTGAAAACCAAATATTTCCTTTTGTATCTAATTCTATATTTCTTACATCCTGATTAATTTCATCATAAGCCTCAACCCTCTGCCATTCTCCGGATTGTTCCCTATACTCACTGATACCAACATTTGTTCCTAAAAAAATACGGTTGTTTTTTGGGTCAAAACAAAAACTTCTCATGGAAGCGTGAAGGATTTTCTTTGATGCAGTACCCTCAAATTCATAAAATCCATCATCCATGCAGGCAAAAACTCTTGCAACTTTGTCATGGTTCACAAGCGTGAGGTTAAAACCCTGCTTGGTACAGTTGGGTATTTGATTAAATCGCTCCCATCTTTCGCCTGATCGTTTTGCAACAAAGGCTCCCTGATCTGTAAGAGCATAGAGGTATTTCCCGGATTGCAGTACTTGCTTTACTTGTCCGTTCAAGCCTTGGTCTTCGCCTGTTAAACTTAAAGCTCCCGAAATTTCTACCCTACTGATTCCATTGCTACAGGTAGCCCATAAACCTCTTTGCTGATCTTCAAAAAGAGATGTAACCAATGATCCCTGCAAGCCATTTTGACGATTGAGATGCTGCTTGTATTCACCCTTAGAGCCAATAATAAAAAGCCCTTCATTGAGTGTGCCCAGCGCAATATTGCCATTGGATAACCTGATCACAGCATATAAGCCAGACTGCATCAAAAGAGGATCTATTTCCGTCTTAAATGGTTTTACTTGTCCTAGCTGCCCTATTTCAAAAATCCCACGCTCTCTGGTAAATACCAAAAGATGATTTTCATCTGATGAAAGAATCCCATATATTTTGTCTCGCGCAAAAAAATCCCCACCCGGAATATTGCTTAATTTCCCGTTTCTTAAAACTTTTAATCCAACACCCTGCTCAAGAACATAGAATTTATTGTTGACTTCAAATCCAAAATGAAACAAATTCTCTCCTTCAGGATATAAGACCTTGACATGATTGTTGTGGAAAATATACAATGCGGTATTCGTTTGAAACAATATCGAATCCTGTAAAACACTAGTCTTCCAAACATCAAAAAATTCAGCTGCCGAATCGGGGATAAGTTTATTTAATGAACGGTAAACTGTTTTTGATTCGTTAAACTCCAAAACACCAATTTCTCCCTGAGAACCCACATAAATTTTTCCATCTCTGCCCGTTGCCATGGATCTCACAACAGAGTAATTCTGATTAAAATAGGATGTCCATCCTACACCATCATATTGAAGGATAGAGCCATTGTTATTGCCTATATAAATCAATCCGGTTTTATCCTGAGCGATGCTCCAATTTGCATGATCTGCCAGGTAATCTCTCCACTTGTAATTTTTAATAAATGGAATGCCTTCAGCGAGGGAAGAAATTGATGAAAAAAATAAAAATAAAAACAGCAGCAGCAGTGACTTAAAGACGGTCTTGCTGCTGCTGAAAAACAGACTTTGACAGATGAATTTTTTCGAATTAGATGCCAAGCTTACTTATACTCGCAGGAAACACCTCGGCACGCTCGGCCTTGATCCGGAATGCAGGCAGTGGTTTGGTAGCAGTAACCGTGAGTTTAAAAAAAACTTCACCGGAATTGGCGTATTCAAGAATGTTTGTATTTGTTTCCACATTTAAGGAAAGTGAGGTGGTTGCAGAGGAAGGAATATTGTCTACCCACCCAATGCGAACCGTATCCAGCCCTTTTGCAAAAACCTCCATTCGGGCCTTTGAGAAGTCTGAGAAATTAACCCCGGGAGTCAACATGGTCAAATCAATTTTTTTAAGATTCAAACCTTTAACCTTGTTTGCAGAGATTCCTAAGGATTTAAATATCTGATTGACATCGTATTTCTGTGATGTAAATTTAATGTAGTCACCCGCAGCACGCACAGTGTCAAATGCAAACTCAATATTGCTCGGCTGATAGTCCACTGATTTTAGTTTGTCGCAGGAAACAAGACCAAGAGTTGCTGATACAATAAGAATAAAAATGGCAAGGTTTTTCATGTTTGTGATTTTGGTCTATCAAAGGTAAAAATAATTAATAAACCACAAATTTTTCTTGCTGGCATTTACCACATGGATTCAGACAAGCTGAGTCTGACGAATCTTGCTGAAAGGTGTTTGATGAAAATGCTTGGGATCCTTTACTCTTTCAGGGAATTTAACATGGTACTCAAACTCCTCTCGGAAATGCCTGATGGCCGCAGCAACGGGCCATGCTGCTGCATCACCCAATGGACAAATGGTATTCCCTTCAATCTTTCTTGCTATGTCAACGAGTAAATCAATATCATGCATTCTGCCCTCTCCGTGTTCCAAACGATGCAACACCTTTTCCATCCATCCTGTACCCTCTCTGCAGGGACTGCATTGTCCGCAACTCTCATGATGATAAAACCTGGCATAGTTCCAGGTACTTCTCACTATACATGCTCTTTGATCGTATGCAATAAATCCACCGGAGCCAAGCATCGTTCCGCTTACAAATCCTCCATCTGCAAGAGATTCATAACTCATTACCCGTGCCTCTCCTGCTGCTGTTTTTAAAAACAAATCGGCAGGCAAAATAGGAACGGAAGATCCCCCGGGAACAACTGCTTTCAATTCAAGATCATTCTCTATCCCTCCGCAATATTCATCAGAAAAAAGAAACTCCTCAACCGGTAAACCCATCTCAATTTCATAAACCCCGGGACGCTTGATATTTCCTCCGGCAGAAATCAGTTTTGTGCCGGTGGATTTTCCAATTCCGATTTTGGCATATTCCTCACCTCCCATATTCACTATCGGAACAACTGCGGCTATGGTTTCCACATTGTTAACCACCGTAGGGCATGCATACAATCCTGCAACTGCCGGAAAGGGTGGTTTCATTCGGGGATTTCCTCGTTTCCCTTCCAATGATTCCAATAAAGCAGTCTCTTCTCCACATATGTATGCACCTGCGCCCGGATGAACATACAAATCCAGAGAATACTCCGAGCCAAGAATATGTTTTCCTAAAAATCCGGCAGCATATGCCTCGTCAATGGCTTTTTCAAGAATTTTTACGAGGTAGAAATATTCTCCCCTGATATAAATGTATGCGCTATTTGCACCCAAAGCGAAGCTTGATGTAATCATGCCCTCAACAAGTAAATGAGGAATTTTCTCCATCAGATAGCGGTCCTTAAAAGTTCCCGGTTCCGATTCATCGGCATTGCAAACCAAGTAGCGGGGCACTCCGGGAGGCTTGGCCAAAAAACTCCATTTCATTCCGGTGGGAAATCCTGCCCCTCCTCTTCCTCGCAAGCCGCTCTTCTTTACTTCTTCCACAACCGCATCCGGACTCATTTCACGAATGGCCTTCTCTACAGAACGGTATCCCCCTTGTCTTCTGTAGATTTCGTAAGTATGGATACCTTCCACACCCAGATGTTCCAATAATAATTTCTTTCCCATATTAGTTTTCTCTGAAAAAATCGTTGGTTACATATACTTTTCTGCTGTCCTCATTTTTCCATTTTTCCAACAACCTATCTACTTTCTCCGGAGTCAGGTCTTCATGGTATTCATGCCCGCATTGTAACATCGGTGCTGTTCCGCAGGAACCCAAACACTCCACGGTTTTTAGAGTAAACATCCCATCTTTGGTGGTTTCGCCTTCCTTTATGCCCAATCGTTTGCTCAGGTGAGCAACAATGTCTTCGCTTCCCTTGAGCCAGCAAGGCACCGTGCGGCATACTTCTATCAGGCATTTGCCTTTAGGGGAGAGATTAAACATGCTGTAGAATGAGGCAACCTCATACACTTCAATGGGTTTAATCTGAAGTAAACCGGCCACATAATCCATCGTCTCTGCACTGAGCCAGCCACCAAACTCGGCCTGTGCCAGATGAAGAATAGGTATTAATGCCGATTTTTGTTTGCCTTCAGGATACCTGCGGATAATGCGCCGGGCCAAGGCCAATGTATCGTCGTTGAATGAAACCATGGATGATTGGGATGAGGCTGTAAAAATAAGCGTATTCGAAACAAAAGCGGTCATTTGTGAACGAAATCAACATAAATTCACGATTTGTCATGGAAGAATCCGGAAATCTGTCAAAAATGGCTGCCCAATACAAGGAGCAGAACATAGAATATGCTCTCAGAATCAGCAATTTAAAAATACCCTTACTTCCCCTGCTTAACAAGCCGATTACCCTTGAGTTTACAGGTCGTATCAATTGCGTGGCTTGTGGAAAAATCACCAAAAAATCATTCGGACAGGGTTTTTGCTACAATTGCTTTATGTCCGATGCAGAAAATGCAGAATGTATTATCCGCCCTGAACTTTGCATGGGTCACCTCGGAAAAGGCAGAGATCCGGAATGGGAACTAGCGCATCATGTGCAACCGCATGTGGTTTATCTGGCTTGCAGCGGTGGTGTTAAAGTAGGCGTAACGCGATCCACACAAGTGCCTGTAAGATGGATTGACCAGGGCGCCACAAAGGCCATAATTCTCTGTGAAACGCCAAACCGCTATTTGGCAGGAATTACGGAGGTACACTTAAAATCCTTTTATAATGACAAAACAGATTGGCGAAAAATGCTCAAGAACATTCAGGATCCCATTGACCTGTTGGTGGAGAAAGAAAAAGCCTGTTCCTATCTCCCCGAAGATTTGATGTCATATGTGAATAAAGACACGCATATTTTTTCACTGAACTATCCTGTGCTGAAGTACCCTGATAAAGTACAAAGCCATAACCTGGAAAAGATCCCTATCATCTCAGGCATTCTTACAGGCATCAAAGGCCAATACCTGATGATTGACGACAACAAAGTGATAAATATCCGCAATCATAGCGGATTTCATGTGATAATGAAATATTGAGAATACGGCATTTACAGGCAAAACATACCTTTGCAGCCATGAATTCTGAGGACATTTTTAAAAATCTCATCTCCCACTGCAAAGAGTACGGCTATATTTTTCCGGGCAGTGACATTTACGACGGATTAGGTGCAGTATACGACTACGGACAATACGGCGTAGAACTCAAAAACAACCTAAGGCAATACTGGTGGAAATGCATGGTACAACTAAACGAGAATATCGTTGGCATTGATGCCGCCATCTTTATGCATCCAACCACATGGAAAGCAAGCGGACATGTGGATGCTTTCAGTGATCCACTCATTGATAACAAGGATTCAAAAAAGAGATACAGGGCCGATGTACTCATTGAGGATTACATGGCTAAACTCAATGATAAAATTGATAAAGAAGTTGATAAAGCCGCCAAAAGATTCGGAGAATCTTTTAATAAAGACCTGTATATCGAAACCAACGAAAGGGTGTTGTCTATCCGCAAAGAATTGACAGAGGTAAAAGACAAATTTACCCAAGCGCTTAATGCCGAAGATCTTCCTGCGATCAGACAATTAATCATTGATTTAGAAATCAAATGTCCTGTTAGCGGTACTTCCAATTGGACCGAGGTAAGACAATTCAACCTGATGTTTTCTACACAGATGGGTTCGCTGAGTGAGGATGCCTCTGTAATTTATCTCAGACCGGAAACTGCCCAGGGTATTTTCGTGAACTTTTTGCATGTGCAAAAAACAGGACGAATGAAAATCCCATTTGGCATTGCGCAAACGGGAAAAGCCTTCCGCAATGAAATAGTGGCCCGACAATTCATCTTTCGGATGCGAGAATTTGAACAGATGGAGATGCAGTATTTTGTAAAGCCCGGAACAGAACTTGAATGGTATAACCATTGGAAAGAAGCCCGAATAAATTGGCATAGAAGCATTGGTCTCGGAATAGATAAATATCGTTTTCATGACCACGCAAAACTTGCTCATTATGCCAATGCTGCCTGCGATATTGAATATCGCTTTCCTTTTGGTTTCAAAGAACTAGAAGGCATCCATTCAAGAACAGATTTTGACCTCAGGAACCATGAGCAGCATTCAGGTAAAAAATTACAATACTTCGACCCTGAGGAAAACAAGTCCTATGTCCCCTATGTCATAGAAACCTCCATCGGTTTAGACCGACTTTTTCTTGCGGTGCTTTCAGCGGCATATACCGAAGAAAATCTCGAAGATGGCAGCAACCGCACTGTGCTCAAGATACCTGCCTTTCTGGCTCCTGTTAAAATTGCTGTTCTGCCGCTGATTAAAAAAGATGGATTGCCCGAAAAAGCCGGGGAAATTTTATCATCACTCAAACAACATTACATGTGTCAGTATGATGAAAAAGACAGCATCGGAAAAAGATACCGCAGACAGGACGCAATCGGCACACCGGTCTGCATCACCATAGATCATCAAACCCTGGAAGACCAGCAGATAACACTCCGTTATCGTGATAACATGCAACAGGAGAGAATTCCTATTGGGAAATTAACTGAAGTACTGCAAAAACTTTTTTCTGATCCCAGCCTGTAAGAAGTAGAAATCATTTTCTCTTCTGCTTCCACCAAAAGGGAATCCCCTTTCTTCTTTTTCCTTCTGCATTAAACACCGAAGGAAAAATTCTGTAATAGAGCATTCCGAACAAAAGGATGGTCATCCCCCATACGGCAGCAAGATTGAAGCAAAAAGTACTTATTGTAAATCCTCCCACTGTCTTTGAAGGCACAAAAAGACCGGCCTGAAAAGGATTCGAGCCCTTGTAAGGAAAATATACCATCCGGGTGTTAGGAACAAAAGCACCGTTCTGCAAAACAACTTGATTTTCCTCAAGTTCATTTTTAACAACACTTCCAAGCGCTTTATTTTCGTGTTTGTTTTTGAATGACAAAAACAACTTTTTCTTCTCAGGGCTTGCCGTATTTTTTGCAATCCATGCGTCTTTTCTTTGGGAAATTTGCTTTGCTCTCCGGTTGTAATGATTCCTGATGGATTGCATCCTTGAAATGACTTGTGCATGCGACATACCCGCAGGCACATCAGCAAGCAAAGAGCAGGATATTAAGTTTTGATTGATATCTCTTGCAAGCATTTCTTAGCTTGTCCCCTCTCTTCCATGTTCCCAGGCATCAATGGTTTCATCCGACCAGTAACCATCAATAAAACTGGCATATTCTATCTCGGCATTCCATGAAAACTGAGGCTTTTCGTATCCATTAGAAATAAATTGCTCAACAGCCATGGCCTCAAAAATCCAGCGACTGGGCATGAGGTTTGCAATCCAGGGTACATTTTTACTTGCTTTTACTACAGGATTCAAATTTTCAAACTTTACAATCACTCCTGCAAGAAGAATTTGAGGAATAAGGAGCAAAGGGATAAGGATATAAATGGTTACCGCAGAACGAAAAGAAGCCGACAAGGTTAGTCCCAAGAGATTAGCAAAGCATGAGGCAGTAAAAAACAACATCACATGAGAAAAATACATGCCTTGGATACCAAGAATAAGATTGCCAACCCATACAAAAAGAAGTGCCTGTATGGCAGAAATTAAAAACTGAATGGCAATCTTGGATGACAGGTAACTCATCCAGCTGAGGTTTAAAAATTTTTCCCTCTTGAGTATTTTCCTGTCAGAGAAAATCTCTTCTGCACTGCCTATCATGCCAAAGAACAAACTCACCAATACACACATAAACAGATAAGCAGGAATATTAGGATTGTCGTAAAACACATAATCCCCTTTTGAAACCCTTGGAGAAAATCTGATGATAAATGCCAGTAATGCTGCAAGAATGGGGCCCTCCAAAAGGGTAACTGTAAGGTATTGGGTATTGGCAATCTTTGATACCAAATCGCGTTGCAGGTAGTAAAACCATTGCAGTAATTTTCCCGGAGGACTTTGGGTATTCCCTGCAAACTGTTGCGCATTCTGAACAGCAGAAGTTTGTGTCAGCGAAAGGAATCGTTTTTTATATGAACGATACCATTGCTCCGGCAATATTTTCCGTTGCCGAGTGAGATTTCCGTATTCATCAAGTACATGTGCTTCAATAATGCTGAAAAGCTGCTCCGGATTCACATTGCCACATAAGGAACACTCGCTCTCTGCAGCACCTACATGGTTGATTTGTTGTTTAAAGTAAATCAGTGACTCAACAGGGTTGCCATAATAAATGGGATATCCGCCGGTATCCAATAGCAAGAGTCGGTCAAACAATTTGAATATCTCCGAAGAGGGTTGATGAATAACGATAAAAATCAATTGTCCTCTTCGGGCCAAACCTTTCAGAATATCAAGGATGATCTCTGAATCTCTTGATGACCCGCCGGATGTTGGCTCATCTCAA
>JBKCNM010000006.1:0-8662 GCA_046297395.1 Bacteroidota bacterium | reverse complement strand
TGCTTCAGGTAAGTCCAAACAGCGGCACCCAGGGCTCGAGCCTGAGTGTAAATATCAGCGGACAGAATACTCATTTCGGACAAGGCACTTCTACTCAGGTATGGTTTAGTCAGGGAAGCTCAACCCTGATTGTCCCTAATGCAGTAAACATCAACAGCGATACTGAATTAGCAGCTTCCCTGCAAATTACTTCCTCAAACCCTGCAGGTTTTTATAATCTATATGTGACGAATGCGGTGGATGGCTATCTCACCCTTGCGAATGCTTTTCAGGTGGTGTTTAATCCCAACGCACCCCAGCTTGTTTCTGTTAATCCCAACACAGGTATTGCAGGACAAAGTATTCCGGTAACACTCTCCGGACAAAATACAAGTTTTACCCAGGGCACAGCTACCCTAACTTTTACCCAGGGACGCTCAACCCTCAACACATTCAATCTCAACATCACCAACGATACACAAATCGAAGCCATGCTGGAGATTCCTTCCTGGGCACCATCCGGTATGTATCAGGCAAATCTCCAACACAGTTCGCTCGGTAACCTCAGCCTTCAGAATGCCTTTCAAGTTACACAACCTTGTAACCTTAGCGCATCAGTGGTGCAGCAATCTTGCGGATCATCTCCCGCCATCATTTACATCTCCGGCTCAAATCCCCCGCCATATCAGGTAGTCATTTCGGGAGTAAGTTATACTTCTATGTTCAGTTCTTTTTATTTTGATTTGCCTGCTCAGGTTCCTTTTTATCTTCAAGCTGTGTACGACCAGTCCGGTTGTTCGGGTAGCATCGGGAATGCTGTTATCTCGCCATCACAATCCACTGCCACTTTCACATCAGCAACCCAGGCATGTGAAGGCGATGAAATCATGTTTTCAATCAACACGGTTGCCTCCTCACTATTTTTTATTCAGTACGGTGATGGATTGTCTGGTACGAATACCCAGCATATCTATGGCGCACCGGGTGTTTACATTCCTGTTGCAATCTTTAATTCTAATGGTTGCTATTTTTCTGTACCGGGAGATACAATAGTTGTTAAAGATTCTCCTGAACTACAAGTTACCCAGGTTCCTGCTTCTTGCGGATTAAACAACGGAGAAATCAATCTTTCGGCAAATGGTATTGGTCCTTTTCTGTATGCATTAAATTATCCCCAGTTGCCTTTAGGTGCGCAAACCCAATATTCCAATCTTGCGCCCGGTTCTTATCAAGTGCTGGTGCAGGGTGGTAACCAATGTTCTACAACAGCATTGGTAACGCTGACGGAACAAACAAATGTGCAAAACATCAACGGTATCATTTCAGATCACTTCGGAAATGGAATTCCGGGAGCAAAAGTCCTTCTCTTTCAACTTGGCAATTCTGTTCCTCTTGATACTGCTATTTGTGACGCCAACGGAAGTTATCAATTCAATGATTTATTAACCGGACAATATATGCTGGCGGTTGCGCCTGATGTTGCAAGTGGCAGATACATGATGTATTATCCGGGCTCTCCGGTTTGGCAAATGGCAGATACAATTGAAGTAAACTGTGCCGGTACACAATCGCTCAATATCAGCACAACAACGGTGCCTAATCTTTCCGGATTTTGTTCTACACAAAGCACCCTATTTGCCAACGGCTTTTCTGCCGATAGCATGTATAACAATACAGAAATACTTATTTACCATCCGGGTAACATGCAGGTGGCAGATTTTAATGTCTCTTCTTATGGACAGTGTTTCATCAGCAACCTGCCCGATTCTTTGGCAAGTGCCGGTTATGTTGTGGTTCCCGAAATTCCTTTTTACAGTTTCATTGGGGCTTCTTATTTGTGGTGTAATGGAAATCAGTTCTTCAATATCGATGCTAACAACAAAACGATTTCTGATATGATGTTGGTCGGACACAAAGAAAGCAAGGCCAATACACAAGCAATTGTATATCCCAATCCTTTTGATGACATGCTGACTATTGAGGGAAGCAATCTTCCTTCCTCCGGAATCACAGTCACAATTCTCAACAGCATGGGTCAGCAGGTGTTCAGTTCTCCCGTCTTCGGAAACAGTGCAGGATTCAGAAAACAGATAGAAACCGGATTCCTGCCTTCAGGCATGTATGTGCTT
Organism: Bacteroidota bacterium; assembly: GCA_046297395.1. GTDB lineage: Bacteria > Bacteroidota > Bacteroidia > UBA4408 > UBA4408 > JBEICQ01. The sequence goes on along the minus strand of JBKCNM010000006.1, from coordinate 6,554 downwards.
CGCCTTTCTGTGGGTAAGGAAGTGTATCGTTACAAACTGATTAAATCCTGATTCTTTACCTGAGGCAAAGGTTGTTTGCTTTTTTTGGGCGTTCCCCGGCGACTTGTAAAACGCCGGGTCGGCCTTTTCGCTCAAACTTTTTTGTAAAAAACAAAAAAGTAACCGCTGCAATGCCTAACGCTAATCCGGGGCGCGGGGCAAGCCCCGCGCCCCGGAATTTCTTCCCCCTCAATCCCGTTGTTCCCACGCCGATAATCCAATCAACTTCTTGGTCTTCTCTCTCACTTTACAACCAACTATTTTCTTTTGCAGGTTATGCTTCCTATGCCTACATTCGCAGTTTAGAATCATTCTAAATAGTGAAGACCACACTCGATAAACTTTCACCCGGCGAAACAGGCATCATCGATCAGTTTACAGATCTTGAGCTCAGCCTTAAACTGCTTGAAATGGGTTGTACCCCGGGCGAAGAAGTGATGGTTATCCGTAAAGCACCCTTGGGAGACCCAATCGCCATTCAGGTTTCAGATTATTTGCTGAGTATGCGCAAAAGCGAGGCATCTACCATCATCATTCTCTCCGGTAAATCTGGCAACTAAAAAAACATGGGATCGGAAGAACTAAAAAAAGTGGTCATCCTCGGCAATCCCAATGCCGGCAAGTCCTCACTCTTTAATGCTCTTACCGGACTCAATCAGCGCATCGGCAACTTCCCGGGTGTAACTGTGGAAAAAAAAACCGGACGATTTAAGGACGCCCAAAACAAACAATACGAACTCACAGATTTGCCCGGTACTTATAGCCTCTTCCCCAAATCGCTTGATGAGGAACTTGCAGCAGGTGTCATTACCGATCCATCAAATCCCGACTACCCCTGGCTCACACTGGTGGTTGCCGATGCATCCAATTTAAAACGCAGTCTGTTTTTGTGCACGCAGGTCATCGACCTGAAAATTCCGGTCATCCTCTGCCTCAACATGATGGATCTTGCAGAGCGCAATCGCATTTCTATTGATGTAGCCGCACTCTCTCAAAGACTCGGAGTACCTGTTATTCCTACCAATGCAAGAGATGGCAAGGGCATTGAACAATTGATAGAGGCCATCTCTAAACATACTCCCCCATCTGATCAGAGTACGGTGGACATTGAAAAAATTGAAAACAAAGCCATTCAGGATATCCGCAGGGTACTCCAAGTAAACTGTGATTTTGCCTCTTTTATCGTGGCAAACAACTTGCAAAACATTTCCTTTTTTCAGCACAACCGCGAAAAAAAAGAGGAAATCATGCGCATCCTGGAACTGAATAATTTTGACCGTAAAAAACTACAGGCCCTCGAATCCATCGAAAGATACCGTAGTCTGTCTTACCTGCTGTCACCTGTTATCAGTCGCATTCCTTCCGGTACTTCCCGCACCTACAAAGCCGATCAAATCCTGACACATAAATTGTGGGGCTTTCTTATTTTTTTGGCGGTTTTATTTGCTGTCTTCCAATCCATTTTTGCTTTTGCAGAATGGCCTATGAACCTGATTGAAAACGCCTTCGTTTATGCAGGCGAACAACTCAGTCAGCGCCTGCCTCAGGGCATATTCAACGACCTGCTGGTAAACGGCGTGGTCGCAGGATTGAGCGGCATCGTTGTGTTTGTGCCTCAGCTGATTCTGATGTTTGCTTTTATCGCCATGCTCGAGGACACCGGATACATGGCTAGGGTGAGCTTTATCATGGACAAACTGATGCGACCATTCGGACTCAACGGCAGAAGCATCATCCCACTCATCAGCGGTGTAGCTTGTGCTGTGCCTGCCATCATGGGTTCCCGAACCATCTCACATGCAAAGGAGAGACTCATTACCCTACTGGTTACTCCACTGATGAGTTGTTCAGCAAGAATTCCTGTGTATACATTGCTCGTATCGCTTATGGTACCCTCCGGAGCCAGAATCGGTATTTTTAATTTGCAGGGTTTGCTGCTCATGGGATTTTATATTGCAGGTTTCGTGGCAGCACTCTTCCTCGCACTTGTGCTGAAGTTTGTTCTCCACTCCACAGAAAAAAGTTATTTTGTGATGGAACTCCCTGTTTACAGGAGCCCCAGATGGAACAACATCGGCATCACCGTACTCGGAAAAGTGAAGGTATTTTTATTTGATGCCGGAAAAGTAATTCTCGGCATCTCTATTGTTCTCTGGTTTTTATCATCCTACAGTTTGCCCGGTCGCATGGATGCCATCGAAAAAAAATACATCCCGCACATGCAGGATCCAACTGCCAAGGATTTTTCCGCATGGCAAACTGCCATGGCATCCGAGAAACTCGAAAATTCTTTTGCCGGTATACTTGGTAAAAGTATAGAACCACTCATTAAACCTCTGGGATTCGACTGGAAGATAGGAATCGCACTGATTACATCCTTTGCTGCTCGCGAAGTTTTTGTAGGAACCATGGCCACCATCTACAGTGCCGAAGAAGATGAAAATCACCTTACTCTGAAAGAAAAATTGCGTGCCCAAACCAATCCGGAAAGCGGAAAACCAACCTACTCACTGGCAGTATGTTTTTCGCTGATGATTTTTTATGCTTTCTCATTGCAGTGCATGAGCACACTCGCTGTTGTGAAAAATGAAACAGGTGGCTTCCGCTGGCCTGTCCTGCAATTTTTTATCATGGGGATCATGGCCTATGCCTCCAGTTTTGCCGCGTATCAATTGCTTTCCTGATGAATCCGCCTGCAGATCCCAGAGAAGGATACCGAAAAGTATTGGTAAAGCTCATTCCCGAAGGAGCGGTGGATCAAATTGCAGATTGGATTCTTCAATACAATTTTAATCTGAAAATTACCAAACCAAGAGCCAGCAAGTTCGGTGACTACACCCCTCCGGTAAAACACAACAGGCATCTCATCACCATCAATCACGATCTCAACCCTTACAACTTTTTAATCACGCTTGTGCATGAGATTGCTCATCTTGCCACACACGACAAATACCTCACCATGGTTCACCGTCTGAAGCCTCATGGCAATGAATGGAAAAATGAGTTCAAAAAGCTCATCAAGCCCTTTATGCATGCCCACATATTTCCTGAGGATGTTCTGTTGGTGCTGCATGCATACATGCAAAACCCGGCTGCATCCAGTTGTTCCGATTTATCGCTGTTAAGGGTGCTCAGGCGATACGACAAGCATCAAACCAAACTCATTCACTTGGAAGAATTGCCATTGGGTTCAATGTTCAAAGCCGGAACAAACAGGTTGTTTACCAAAGGCAAAAAACAAAGGGTACGATTTGAATGCACAGAAGTAAAAACCAACAGAAAATACCTGTTTCATCCACTTGCAGAGGTAGAACCCGTTTACCGCACCCTATTTGACGACTAAAGCCATTTATTGGATGGAATTTCTTTTCTTTGCACGCTTTTTTATTCCCCCTACATGGCTTCTTCTCTAAAAGACAATTACTGTGTAATTATGGCAGGCGGTGTTGGCAGCCGTTTTTGGCCAATGAGCACCAGTCAGCATCCAAAACAGTTTATCGATGTGCTCGGTTTAGGCGACAGCCTCCTGCAACTCACCTATAAACGATTTCTTAAAACCTGTCCCCCGGAAAATATTCTTGTTGTTACCAACGAGATGTATAAGGGTCTGGTAAAAGAGCAATTGCCCATGCTCTCCTCCAATCAGGTACTGCTGGAGCCCGCCCGACGCAACACAGCGCCTTGCATCGCTTATGCCACCTTTAAAATTGCTGCCGCCAATCCAAAGGCACGCATGGTAATTGCCCCCAGCGACCATCTGATCCTCAAACAGGATGTGTTTACAAAGGCCATTAAATCTTGTTTTTCAAAAGCCAGTTCAGAGGATTGTCTCCTCACCTTAGGCATAAAGCCCACCCGACCTGATACAGGGTATGGGTATATACAATTCCGTGAATCTCCGGTTACTGAAACGGACAAACGCATGTACAAGGTGAAAACCTTTACCGAAAAGCCCGACCTCGACATGGCACAATTCTTCCTCGAAAGCGGCGATTTCCTTTGGAACTCGGGTATCTTTATTGCAACAGCCAAAGGCATGCTCAGTGCCTTTGAAAAATACATGAATGAGGAATACCAGCTCTTCAATGAAGGCGTATCCATTTATAATACCCCCGGTGAAGAAGCTTTCATCAGAAAAATATATCCCATGTGCAGAAACATTTCTGTGGATTACGGCATCATGGAAAAAGCTGATAATGTATATGTGAGATCTTCTGTTATTGGCTGGAGTGATCTGGGAACTTGGGGTTCCCTTTATGAAAAAATACCGCACGACGCCAAAGAAAATGCACTGGTAGGGAAGAACATCATGACCTACGACTCCGCAGGTTGCATTGTGCATGTGCCCAAAAATAAACTGGTGGTAATCGAAGGTCTAAAAGATTATATCGTCGTTGAGTCCAACGATACCCTCTTGGTTTGTCGCAAGCAAAATGAGCAACTCATCCGACAGATTGTAAATGATGTAAAGCTCGACAAGGGAGAAAAATACATCTGATGTAACATGTTTTTCTTCTCAAAAGGCCGGCTATTGATTTTTCTCCTTCCGGTTTTTTTGAGCGCCTGCTTCTCCAGATATTTTCTTTCCGAGGATGAAATCAAAACTTATTTTGATGCGCATCCACCACATCCAAATCAATATTTGGTCTGCACTCCTTCCGGAGATTGTCATGTGGCAGAGACGCCTTCCTGCGATTCTGCTGCTACACGCCTTTTGCTTATCCATGGTGCGCCGGGGGCATGGTATGTATACCGCAACATGCTCAGCGACCCCACGCTTCTGCAAAATTTCAGGATGTTGGCACCCGACCGGCCCGGCTATCACCGGTCAAGAAAAGGACGCCAAACATGGTCCATTATAGAGCAGGCACACATGCTTGCGCATCTTCTGGGAAAGGATACGATTCATAAAACAATCGTGGTTGGCAGGTCCTATGGTGTTCCGGTAGCGGCAGCACTGGCAGCACTCTACCCCAAACAAGTGAAAGGACTCTTGCTGATTTCCCCGGCTTCCGATCCCGAAAGCGAGAAGTATTGGTGGTTTTCACGCATTATTCCGCTTCCTCCCTTTCGCTGGATGCTCATCAAACCCCTGCGTACAGCCGCAGATGAAAAAATACGACACCGAAGAGATCTGCTCGAAATCCTTCCTCTCTGGAAAAATATTCGTTGCAGAACCATTGTCGCCAGTGGTGGTAAAGATTGGATTGTTGACCGAAAAAATGCACTGTTCACCGACTCCGCTTTGACACATGCTCCCCACGAAACCATCTTCCTTCCCGATAACGGACATCTCATTACCCAGGAAAGACCCGACCTGATAAGGGAATGGTTGTTTAAACTGGATGCTGTTTCTACACACTGATTAATCGCAGAATTTTCTATTTTTGCGGCCCAATAGAAATTGTTATGTCAACCATCACTTTTACCATGATTAAGCCCGACGCAGTGGAAGCAAACCACATCGGAGGCATTCTCAAAATGATCAACGATGCAGGTTTTGTAATCAAGGCCATGAAATACACCAAGCTTACAGCTGAGTCTGCCGGCAGATTTTATGCCGTACACAAAGAGCGTCCCTTTTACGGTGAACTCGTGGAGTATATGTCCTCAGGTCCCATTGTGGCAGCCGTTCTCGAAAAAACAAATGCAGTTGCCGATTTCCGTACACTCATTGGTGCGACCGATCCTTCTAAAGCAGCCGATGGCACCATCCGTAAAATTTATGCAAAATCCATCGCAGCCAATGCTGTTCATGGTTCCGACAGTGATGAAAACGCTGCCATTGAAGCCTCTTTCTTTTTTTCCTCTCTCGAGCGTTTCTAAAAAAAACAAATTAAATACGCCGCATCGGTTTTGACTGATGCGGTTTTTTTATGCACTCATCAAAACAAAAATGTGTTATGATGGTTGGCTGTTTTTGTTTCTTTTTTTTGGCCTAGAGATGTTTGCCGCAAAAGGATTTTTATTCGGTGAAAAATTATTTTTTTTCAAAAACCTCTACCTGTAGCTTGTCAATAAACAAGGCTTCTTTTCCCCTGTACCAAACATAAGCCTTCAGCGGATCGCTCAGCCTCCTGACCTCCGGAGTCAGATACAGATGTGAAATGGTATTCCATTGTCCTTTTTTCAGCTGCAATTGTTCGGCGTCTACAGTATAATATTTGTACGCATGTCCTTTGTGCGTAAAATGAATAACCAAACTAAACGGATTGACATCTTCCCCAACAAAAACAGAAACGCTGACTTTTAAAAATACATGGTCTTTTTGTGTGATTTCATTGTACGGCACCTCAATCGCAGGACTATACACACGGTTGGTATCCAACCTGTAAACCATTCCCATCATGGAAGTTGTATCAGGAGCACTTACTCCGTCTTTTTCAAAATCCAGTCGTTTCAGTAAGCGCCAGGTATAGTATTCTTCATGTTAAAAAGATTATGAAACATCAAAAGAGCGATTGATCAACAAAAGTTTTTTATACACATCGGTAACACTAAGTTTGCCAAAATTC
>JBKCNM010000005.1:0-51999 GCA_046297395.1 Bacteroidota bacterium | reverse complement strand
TGATACAGTAACTGCTTGCGGCAGCTACCTCTGGAACGACAGCACCTACACACAAAGTGGTCTGCACCTGCATAATAATGGCTGCGGAACAGATTCACTGTTGCTCACCATCACACCGAGTACCAACACAAGTGATACAGTGACTGCTTGCGGCAGCTACTTCTGGAACGACAGCACCTATACACAAAGTGGTCTGCATCTGCATAACAATGGCTGCGGAACAGATTCACTATTGCTCACCATCAACCCAATCACCAACACAAGTGATACAGTAACTGCTTGCGGCAGCTACCTCTGGAACGACAGCACTTACACAGAAAGTGGTCTTCACCTGCACAATAATGGCTGCGGAACAGATTCATTGGTGCTCACCATCACACCGATTACAAACACAAGTGACACAGTGACTGCTTGCGGCAGCTACTTCTGGAACGACAGCACTTATACACAAAGTGGTCTGCACCTGCATAACAATGGCTGCGGAACAGATTCGCTGTTGCTGACCATCAACCCAATCACAAACACAAGTGATACAGTGACTGGTTGCGGCAGCTACCTCTGGAACGACAGCACCTATACAGAAAGTGGTCTGCATCTGCATAACACTGGATGCGGCACAGATTCATTGCTGCTGACCATCACTCCGGTTACAAATTCAAGTGACACAGTAACTGCCTGCGGCAGCTACCTCTGGAACGACAGTACCTACACACAAAGTGGTCTTCACCTGCACAGCAATGGATGCGGAACAGATTCACTTGTATTGACTATTCATCCATTTATTACTTCTGCTACATTCACGAATGATACAGCATCATGTGCTTCTGCTGATGGTGCCATCATCCTGCAGAGTGTAACAGGTGGATTACCTCCATATGAAATATCGATAGACAACGGCCTTAGTTTTTCGGCAGATACGATCTCCGGATTGCCGCAGGGAATTTATCAGGTGATTGTTCGCGACCTGTCAGGTTGCAGTGATACCATACCACATATTCTTCCATCGGCAAACACGATTGATACGGTACAATATACCATAACTCCGGCATCCTGTGGTCTCAACAATGGTTCACTGAAAGTACTTGGCATCAACGGTCAAATTGGTATTTCCAATTTGCAATTTTCAATGGATAATCTGGTTTATACCGGCAATGATACATTTGACAGCTTGGCGGTAGGTGTAGATACCTTTTATGTAAGGGAAATCAGCAGTGGATGTATTTATACCCTGATTGATTCGATTCCGGGAAGTTCGGGTTATAGCAATGTTACGATTAACAGAATTCCCGAGACATGTAATGCAAACAACGGCTCCATCATTGTTTCCGGTATTGTAGGAGGTTTGCCGCCATACAGCTATGTTTTGTCACCCACAGGAACCTTTAATGGCTTGAATGGGTTTACAGCATTGGACTCCGGCAACTATGAGATATATATTCAGGATGCAGCAGGATGTATATACACTGATGTTGTGAGTGTAGGATATTTGGCACCGGTTGAACAGGCAACATTTACGCTGACACAACCTACATGTGGGAATGCAAATGGTACTTTATCCATTACCTCCATTCTTGGTGGAAACAGTCCGTATGCAATCACATTAAACGATTCATTGCCTGATGGTCCTTCACTGTTCACAGGTTTAACAGCCGGAATCTACAATTTGTCAGTCACCGATTCTGCGGGTTGCGTTATTGATTCAGTGATTAACATCACCGATCAGATATTACCACAGGCATTTATTTCAGTTATTGGAAATGATACCATATGTGCCGGTGGAAGTGTGCAGCTCGCTGTGAATTTATCGGGCAACAATACCTGGTCAAACGCAGCAAGCGCTGATACAATCACTGTAACTACGGCCGGTGCATACTATTATGCGCATCTTTCAGGTTTATGTACCATCAATTCCGACACTGTGAACATCGTTGTAATCAATGTTCCTTCGGTGAGTTTAGGACCGGATGTGGATACCTGCGGTGGAAATATTACGCTGAATGCCGGAGTACAGCCATTTGGCACACAATTCCTGTGGAATGATTTGGCTGCAAGCACAACCCAAAGCATCACAGTGAATACTCCTTCCGATTATATTGTGGTGGCTACAAATGCCTGTGGAAGTGCAACAGATACCATCCATTACGACAATACATTTGCATTACCCACATTGTCATTAGGAAATGACACCCTGGTTTGCGACTCGATAAATCTTGATGCCGGATCAGCCGGTTCGGTATATAACTGGAACAATGGTCTTGCAATCACACAGGCATACACTGTTACACAGACCGGAACATACTTTGTTTCTGTAACCAATCTTTGTGGTACTTCAATTGATACCATCCAGGTGGTGGTAAGGAATCTTCCTGTGGTGAATCTTGGAAATGATACCCTCATTTGTAACGGGACAAGCATTATCCTAAACGCACTGAATATTGGCAGTACCTACTTGTGGAGCAATGCTTCCATAACATCTTCAATTTTAGTTAATCAAGCTGCAAGCTACAGTGTTGAAGTCAGCAATGTATGCGGAACAGTAGCCGATACCATTGTTGTAGCTACGGGTGGTCCTGTGGTGAATTTAGGCGGACCTTATACAGCCTGTGCAGGCAATTCGTTTACGCTAAATGCCGGCAACGCGGGTGCAAGTTATTTGTGGGACAATGGACTTACCACCCAAACAGTAATCGTATCAGCGAGTGATACAGCCAATGTTACTGTTACGGATGCAAACGGTTGTGTTGCTTCAGCACAAGCCATTGTAACAATCAATCCTTTGCCGGTGATTACTTTAAATGCTGCATCCGATAGTGTTTGCAGTGATGCTTCTCCGGTTCAGTTGAATGCCACACCGGGCGGAGGAAGCTATTTGGGTTATGCTGTGTTCAGCGGATTCTTTTATCCTTCACTTACCAACCAAACAGCAGACACAAGCTACCAATTCTCTTACACCTTTACAGATGCCAATGGTTGTACTTCTACTGTTAGTGACTCAGTATATGTAAGTAGTCCGCCTTTGGTGAGTCTGCTACCTTTTGCAGATGTATGCCGTAACATAGATTCTGTTGCTGTGCAGGGTGGTTTGCCACTGGGTGGCGAGTACTTGATTGACGGCACTGTTGTTACCAGCGGATACATCTATCCTTCCCAATTGTCTTCAGGATTGCATACACTCAGCTATAGAGTGATTCAAAATGCTTGCACTGTTAGTACTTCGCAAACATTCCAGATACTTACCACACCTTCCATTTCATTTGTGAACAATCCCTCTTATTGCAGAGGAACATTGCCACTGTTGTTAACGGAAGGTATTCCAAATGGAGGTGTGTACACTTTAAATGGAAACAATCTCAATGGGGTATTTACTCCCAATACACCCGGCGTATTTGCCATTACATACACATACACAAGTTCGAATGGTTGTACAGCAGATTCTCTATACAACATCACAGTTAATCCTTCACCTGCCATCACGATTACATCTTCACAGAATGCTTGTATAAACACTTCTTCATTCAATCTTAGCGCCACACCTGCGGGTGGTGAATGGACCGTGAATGGCATTTCTGCCGCCAATGGAAATATCACTCCCTCTGCACTTGGCATTGGCAATCATGTGGCTGTATATACGGTGAGTGATCCTGTAACAGGATGTGTTGCTGATACAACAATCACTTTTGTGGTGAACAATACCAGCTCCATCAATTTTGATCCTTTGGGAAATATTTGTTTGGGAACACCCGCATTCAATCTCAACCAAGCTACACCTGTTGGAGGGGTTTACAGAATTGATGGGGTGGTATCAACCCAATTCAATTCCCTGCTGCTGGGAATAGGTGCACACACGGTGAGTTATGAATTTACGAATGCCTCAGGATGTGTAAGTTCGTCTTCACAACTTGTGAATGTATATCAGCTTAGTGTGGATGCAGGAAATACCATTTCATCTTTCTGTAATCTTACTTCCCAATTGAATCCAACGAGCAATTATTCAGGCAGTCAGCCATTGCAGTACCAGTGGTTGCCGGTGAATGGTTTGTCCTCAGGAATTGTTGCCAACCCAAATGTTTCAATCAATCAAACGCAGACTTACAATCTTACCATTACAAACGGATTGTGTTCTGCCACCGATAGTGTTACTGTGAATATCGGGGCAACTGATTTCAACTTGGATTTCTCTCAAAATATTCAAGTAATGAATCAGCCTCCTTTTAACTTGGTATTCTTTAACAATACACCTAATGCACAGAACTATTCTTTTACCTGGCTATTTGGTGATGGAAATTCATTCTCCGGGTCAGGTCCTGTTCCGCACACCTATAATAACAACGGAACTTATACGGTAACCATGATTGCAACATACCAAAATGGTTGCTCGGATACGCTTGTTCGTCCAAACTGGATTGTTTGTTCAGGACAATCTTTGTGTAACCATTCGGCGACCATTAATCAGCAAAGTCCATTGTCTTATTGCGTTGGTTCAACATCTTTCATTAGTTGCAACACAGCATCTGATTTCAGTTATCAGTGGAACATCAATGGATTCCCGATTACCGGAGCCACTGATTCTGTTTATTATCCTGTGGTATCAGGAAACTATTCAGTAACCATTTACCGAGGTGGTTGTCCACAAACATCTCAGCTTGTCTTCGTAAACATGTTGCCACTGCCACAGGCGCCGGTGATTACCTCAAGCGGAACGCTTAATCTCTGTGCGAGCGGTGAAGTAACATTACAAGCCAGTGGTGGATACGCTTCTTATCTATGGTCTAATGGTGCAACCGATCAGGTGATACAAGTAAGTTCAGGCGGCAATTATTCGGTTGTTGTTTACGACGGAAACTTCTGTTCTGCAACATCAGGGGTATTTACACTCGCTTCTTCAGGATTGCCTCCACCAAACATCTGTGCTGTTACTGTTGACAGCACCCTGAACAGAAATCTGGTAACATGGGAAAGACCGGTAAATACCGCATTAATTGATTCATTTATCCTCTATCGTGAAACAGCAGTGCCGGATGTATTCCAGCCCATCCATGCTCAGGCCTTCGAGGATTACTCTGAATTTGTTGACACTATTGGCATGAGTAATTTGTGGTCGCCTTCTGTAAGATCTTCCAGGTATCGTCTTGCGGTGATAGATACATGTGGGAATATGTCCTTACCGGGTCCTCCTCACAAGACCTTACACCTTTCAAGCAACCTTGGATTCAATGCAGTGAATTTGAGTTGGAATAAATACGAAGGATATCCGGTTGACAGGTATATTGTTTTGCGCGGCGACTCATTGAATAACCTGGATTCTGTTGCTACAGTTCTTGCCGATCCGAATTCGGATGAGGTATTGTGGTCAGACTTCCCTGCGCCTCAAGGTAACAAGTATTACCAGGTGATGTTTGAGTTCCCTGAATCATGGAATTGTACTCCTAGTTCAGGAAGGATGATGGCAGCCAGAAGAAGAGGAGCATCCAATATCTCCACCAATTTCATCATACCCGGTCCCGGTCAGGGTATCGTAGAATTGGATCAGTTTCAGGCCAATGTATACCCCAATCCAACACAGGGAGAGGTATATGTTGAAATGGATGCCAACAAAGCAGAAAGCGGCGTGCAGATTCGCATCTTCGACGGCCTTGGCAAACTCACGGCAGATTATCAGTTGAGCGGATTCAAAGGCAAGAGAACGGCCCTGCTCAACCTTGCGGATTACGCATCCGGAGTTTATACCATTCAAATAACCAATTCACAAACCACTATCAACAAACGCATTGTACTACAATAACATGTTTATGAAAAAAATCGCAATAAAACTGACGGCCATCTCAATGATGATTTTTGCCGGCGTAAAAGCTCAGAACATCGACACCGTTGTTGTCTCAGGAAGTTCGTTTTGCACAGGCGAATCATTCAGCGTGAACTGTACCATTTCCGGTTCATTTGATGTATCAAATGTGTTTACCGTAGAACTTTCCAATGATCAGGGTGCATTCAATTCCTCAATAACCATCGGAAGTTCTGCTTCACCTTTGGGAATTTTATGTACACTTACCGACACCTTAATACCCTCTGGTAATTATCGCATCAGGGTAGTCAGTTCTAATCCATCCGACCTTGCCGTAAGTGCTGCTTTTTCCATAGGTGCACCTGCAGCGGTATCGGTAATTAGTTCATCACTTTGTACCAACTCTCCCGGTATCCAGATTTCTACCAGTCCGGCCGGTGGCAACCTGCTGGGGTCTCCTGGTTTGATCAATGGAATTTTTTATCCTCAGTTGGTGTCAGCAGGTACCTACAATCTTGTTTATGTGATTCCGGGTAATGTTTGTGGCGATACCGCTGTGCAACAGGTAACCGTGAATGGCTTGCCTGTTTTTTCCATCTCACCAACCGGAAATCAGTTTCTCTGTGCGAATGAAAATCTTCTTATTGTAGCATCCTCAGCACAAACGGGATTGACTTATAACTGGAATAACGGATCTACCAATGATACTTTGCAAGTGACAGGTGCCGGTGTGTACAATGTGGTCGCAAGCAATGCAGCAGGTTGTACGGCTGCTTCCTCTTCAGTGAATGTAAGTACAAGTTCAGCACCTCCCAACTTTAGCATTATCAATGCGGGAACCTACTGTCAGAGCAATCTTCCTCAATTGCTGAGTGGCATTCCCGGAGGTGGATTTTTTACCGGTAACAATGTATCCGGTGGCTATTTTACCCCTGCAGATACCGGCTTACAAGTCATCACTTATTCCTATACCAATTCAGTGGGTTGTGTATTTACGCTTACAGATACCTTGTTCGTAAATCCTTTGCCCCAACCGGTATTCTCAGCCATTCCTTTTGAATGTTTGTCATCCGATTCGGTGAATCTCTCCACTTATGTAAATCCCACAGGAGGAATTTTCAGTGGACTGGGTGTGTCCGGTAATTATTTTCTGCCTCAGCAAACAGGTTTGGGTCTGTTTCCGCTTACTTACACTTACGCCGATGCCAATGCATGTTCCCAAAGTGTGAATCAAACCATTCAGGTGCAACCAACGCCAGTTGTGAGCTTGGCCTTGCCTACTTCAGCTGTCTGTGTGGGATCAGATTCAGTGTTGCTTTCGGGTGGGGTTCCTGCCGGAGGAATATTTAGCGGAACAGGAGTAGGAGGTAATTTGCTGGACCCACAAACGGTTGGAATCGGCATTACGCAGATTACCTATACATATACCAATTCTGCAGGATGCTCAGCAACGGCTGTTGATTCCATCAGTGTATATTCGTTTAGCGTAACTACCATCAGTGATACTGCAGTTACATGTGGGGATCCTGTTCCCTTATCAGCTAGCACCAATGGTGCCGGCAACATCACCTATACTTGGAGTCCTCCGGTTGGTTTGTCGTCCATCAACATCCCTAATCCGATAGCTACACCACAGGGAAGTTCTACCTATGTTGTGCTTGCGAGTGATGGACAATGTACAGATCAGGATACGGTGGTTATACAAGTATCCGGTGCAGATTTTTCACTTGATTTTACAAGTGCACAAACCCTGAATGTACCTCCCTTCAATGTTGTGTTCACCAATAATACACCCAACCTTTCAGCTTATAATTTTATCTGGGATTTTGGTGATGGCTTTATTCAGCAAAACAATGGAGGTTCTGTTCCTCATCAGTATTTATTTGACGGAACTTATAATGTAAAACTAATTGCAGAGGAGATTTCTACCGGATGCCGTGATACGCTTTTGCGCAACAATTGGATTACCTGTTCAAACGGCTGCACCCATACCTCCGTGATCTCACAGGTTGGACCCATTCAGGCGTGCCAGGGAGATTCCGTTTTGTTATCGGCCACCACAAACGCCCAAGGCAGTGTTTTGTATCAATGGAACTTTAATGGATTGCCAATCAGCGGAGCGCCCAACTCAGCTTATTATCCTACTCAAAGCGGATTTTACTCTGTGACGATTTTTAGTAATTCTTGTCCCCAGACATCGCTTCCCATTCAAGTTACATTCCTTGCAAATCCCCCATTGCCGGTGATTACACCAATTGGCAATACCCAGTTCTGTGTTGGCAATGGAAGTGTTGAATTGCAGGCTACTGCAGGGTATCAAGGATATGTTTGGAGAAGAAACAGTCAGTTTTATGGTACCGGACAATCCATTACAGTTTATATCACCGGTGAATATACCGTTGAAGCAACAGCAAGCAGTGGTTGTACTTCCCGTTCTGCCACTTACGGATTAAATACTTCCTTTTTGCAGCAAGCCAACCTGTGCGTGGTAACAGTTGATACAACTGCTGCCAACTGGAACAGGAATATCATCAGCTGGGAAAAGCCCATTACCAATTCCATTGCGGGTTTCATCATTTACAGAGAAACTTCAACCATCAATGTATTCGATTCAATCGCCTATGTTCCCTACAATGCTTATAGCGAATATATAGATGCGGGTGCAGGAATAAACCCACAGGCGAGAAGTTATCGTTATCGCCTTGCCGTGGTTGATACATGCGGCAGTTGGTCGCTTCCCGGTTCTACTCACCGTACCATGCTCCTTCAGACCAATCAGGGAATCAACAATACAATCAACCTAAACTGGAATCATTACCAGGGCATCACCATCAATTCATACGAGGTGCTTCGCGGAACAAATGGCGGGAATTTGGTTCCTCTGGATACCCTGCCTTCCAATATCAATTCATACACAGATATCAATCCTCCGGATACCGTTGTTTATCGCATCAATCTTATTTTCCCCGCAGGTTATTCATGTACACCCTCTGCCCGTATGATGGCCGCCAGAAAAAGAGGGGCTTCCAATATTTCCACTAACCTCATCTATCCCGGTGAAATTCCCTTTGATGTAGGTATCAGAAAAGTATCTGCCGCCCCTTCCGGATTAAAAATTTCACCTAATCCGAGCACAGGACATTTCACGGTTCAGTTTACGGTAGACGCACCGGAAGAAACATTTATTGAAATAAGTGATCTTGCCGGCAAACTCATCCGCAGAGAAAGTGTTTATACGCATGATGGAGAAAATACCAAGCAACTTCATCTGAGCAATGCAGAGCGAGGCGTTTATTTCCTCACCATTCGTAACAGCGGTGGAGGAAAGACCCAGAAAATTGTGATTCAGTAAGCAGACTATTCATCCAACAAAAAGCCTCGGTAAAATCCGGGGCTTTTTTTTATTCAGTGATGGGAACATTCAGATTGATTTCTGAATTTCTTTTGGAGTAGGGAATAGTAAATGGAATACCTCCCTGCACAGGCAAGCTGATGGCGCTGTCGAACCCTATCATATACACATAATAATCACCTGGTTTCAGACCGGTAATTTTTAAGTAATCTTCCTGCTTTGTTGCTGTGGGAGAAACAATGTGGTCGTATTCAGACAAGGAACCGGGCGCATTCTGAGTATTGAATTTAAGATAAGCTGTGGATCCTTTGATAGGTAATCCATGATGTTGCGGATAAGCGATGATGCTTGCACCTCCACCCAATCCGGCTTTTTTGCAAGCCCCAAAAATAGTAGTGGAGATAAAAAGTGAAAGAATGATTTTTCTCATTTTGATAAAGGATGATTTCTTAAGTGAAGAAAAAGACGAACGCAATTTCGCAATGATTAGTTGTGCAACCTGCAAAAAATTGCTAAAAGGCGTTAATGGTGAATCAACCCAGCGGATTTGCTTCCTTGTTCCTTCAGGAATCCCGGCAGCCTAACAATATATCTAACACAATGCTGTTTATAAGTAGGCCATGCAAAGCACTATTGGCCTCGGGTGCCGCCTAATTTTGTACCATCATCATACACGCTCATATGTTCGGAATCTTATTGCAGGTGAGCAACCTGCCTGCACAACCTGCTCCTGCTGAGCAGTCACTCTCACTGCTCGACCTGATAATGAAAGGGGGGTATCTCATGATTCCCATTCTTATTCTTTCACTCATCAGCATCTATGTGCTCATCGAGAGATGGCTTGCCATCTCAAAAGCAGCAAAATTTGATGAAGGATTTTTTAGTCAGATCAGGGAATTGGTTTTCAATGGGAATATTGAATCTGCAAAAAACATTTGTCAGTCTGCCGGACATCCAGCTGCCAGAGTGCTTCAAAAAGGTCTCATCAGAATTGGTAAACCCGTAAGAGATATTGAAGCAGCCATGGAAACTGCCGGTAAACTGGAACTCTCTAAACTGGAAAAAAACCTTTCTGTTCTTGGCATCATCGCTGGTATCGCCCCCATGTTCGGATTTATCGGTACCATCTCTGGCGTAATCAAGATTTTTTATAACATTTCCCTCGCCGATAACATCTCCATCGGTCTCATCTCCGGTGGATTGTATGAAAAGATGATTACCTCGGCTGCAGGACTCATTGTGGGTGTGATTGCATTTACCGGTTATCATTACATGAATATGAAAATTGACAAGCTGGCACTTAGGCTTGAATCAATAGGCATGCAGTTCCTCGATGCACTAAATGAACCCAGATGAATCTCAGGAATAGAAAACACCGCTTCTCAGCAGAGATTGGCGCATCTTCGATGAGCGACATCATGTTTTTTTTGATGTTGTTTTTTCTCATTGTCTCTACACTTGTCAATCCAAGCGTGATTAAACTCATGTTGCCGAAGGCCAAATCATCCCAAACCCTCAGCAAGCAGCAGTTTACGCTTGATGTTGCACCCGATAAAACTTATTACCTCAACAACCGGCTTCTTGCATTCGATGAGATTGAACCGCAATTAAAAAGCATGATCAGCGGCATCACAGAACCTACCATCGTTTTGAGGGTTGATCAAACGCTCACCGTACAGGATTTGGTGGATATACTAGAAATCGGCAATCGCCTGAAGGTAAAAATGGTGATGGCTACCAAACAAGTTTCCCGTTAATACACAATGAAGGATTCCGGTGATGAAATAAAACAAAGAAGTACGGCAGCACTCCTTGCGCTTACCATACATGGCCTGCTGTTTTTGTTGCTGTATTTTTTTGTCATCAAAACACCTATTCCTCCATTTCCGGAATCCGGCTCTTCCGGTCTGGAAGTAAATTTTGGAATCAGTGAAACAGGCTCCGGTGATCAGCAAACGAGCTATTCAGAAGAAGAAGTATCCTCCACAGAATCACCGGCACAAGCCGCTCAGGAGACAGAGGAAGAACCCGTTGTAACTGCTGATAATGGAGAAGATACACCTATTCAGGAACCGAAAAAAAAGAAACCAAAAAAGAAAAAAGAAAAGCCTGAATCAAAACAAACACAATCACAGTCAACTGTTGCAAGCAGCAACAATACAGCGCAGGTAAACAAAGAAGTAAAACCTGTAGAACCCGAATCACCCAAAGCCATGGCGCTATATGGAGGAAAAAAGAAGAGCAGCAAGGGGTCTGATGGAAATACAGGTGGCAGTGGCGACCAAGGTGATCCCGAGGGAAATCCGGATGCGAAAGTGTATGGCAAACGAACAGGCAGCGGAAAAGGTGGAGAGGGTGAGGGAAGCGGAGATGGACAGGGTTCAGGCCCGGGTTCAGGCAATGGCTCTGGTGCAGGTAAGCCTGTTTCATTCAGTTTGGCAGGCCGAAAAGCATCCAACCTTCCCGTACCACGCGACAGGTTTGATGAAGCAGGCAGGGTAGTGGTCGAGATTTTTGTAAACCAGCAGGGGATTGTGAAAAGAGCTAAAGCTGGTGTGAAAGGTTCAACAACCAGCAATCCCAGCCTCCTGGAAATAGCCAGAAAAGCTGCCCTTTCTTCGGTATTTAGTGTTAGTGAGGATGCCCCTGAAGAACAAAGAGGGACCATTATCTACAATTTTATCCTAAACTGATATGCAACAAAGTGAGCCTCATCCCATGTCTTATCAGGATGTACTTGCTTATTTGTATAAGCAATTACCCATGTATCATCGTATTGGGAAAGCTGCCTATAAAGCGGACCTGACAAATACCCTGCAGCTCATGGTATTGCTGGGGCATCCCGAAAAAAAAATGAAGTGTATCCATGTAGCAGGTACAAACGGAAAAGGATCTGTGTCGCATATGCTTGCATCAGTATTGCAGTCGGCAGGTTATAAAACAGGTTTGTATACCTCTCCTCATCTCCTTGATTTTCGAGAAAGAATAAGGATCAACGGTGAAATGATTCCGGAAGAATTCATTGTCGATTTTGTCCATACATACCGAACTGATTTCGAAAAAATAAACCTTTCCTTTTTTGAGTGGACTGTAGGATTATGTTTTGCATATTTTGCTGAAGAGGAGATTGATATTGCTATTATTGAGACAGGACTTGGAGGCAGATTGGATTCAACAAATGTGGTGACTCCATTGGTGAGTGTAATTACCAATATAGCTTTGGATCATACAGATTTACTGGGTGAAACAATTCCCCTTATTGCGAGAGAGAAAGCAGGTATTGTGAAGAATACCGTACCGGTTGTCATCGGTGAACGAAGCCATGAAACGGATACTGTTTTTCTGGAAAAGGCTGCCCGGGAAAGAAGCAAAATAACATTTGCGGAAGATTCATTTCAGGTAAGCAGTTCAAATATTGCAAAGGATGGATTCTGCGAATACCATATCTCACCCTTACGAAGCGGCGCAGCTTTTTCAGTTCGATGTCCGCTCACGGGTCAATACCAGATTCAAAATATAACCACCGTTTTGGAGACTTTGAGGGTTTTGTCTGACAAAGGATTTCCTGCAGATATACCCGCTATTAAACAAGGGATTGAAAGCGTTTGCAGTTTAACCGGACTGATGGGTCGCTGGCAAACGCTGGATCATTCGCCGCTTACCATTGCAGATACAGGCCACAATCTGCATGGAATTACCCGTGTGGTGGAGAGCATTCAATCCTGTCGTTTCAATAAATTGCATGTTGTGCTAGGCTTTGTCGCCGGAAAACAATGCAAGGAAGCGATGGAGGCTTTTCCTTTGCATGCTAGTTTTTACCTCACAAAACCATCGGTAGACAGGGCATTGCCCTTGGATGATTTAGCTCCTATTGCCCGGGAACTGGAATTGAATTTTTCAATTTATCCGGATGTGGAAGAGGCATGGGCGGCTGCAAAAAAAGCTGCTTCTCCTGATGATATGAATTTTATTGGAGGCAGTACATTTGTTGTGGCAGACGCATTGGCCCTCAAACAAAAATCTGCCATAAGCCTGCATAGCTAAGAATCTGAAAATTCTCTGACTTCATCATGCTGCTATTGGGTTTGCTCAGGAAAACTTTGTAAGAGTTATTTACTGAATGGGTAATTGAATGATTGGTAAATATCAAATTGACTCAGGCCATGCCTGTTTTTCGCAGGGCCTCATCCCGGCTGTTCACTTGAAGTTTCTCGCATATATTCCGTACATGCGTCCTGACAGTATCAAGACTGATAAAAAATAAATCAGCAATTTCCTGCTCCTTTTTTCAAATCTACAACATACAGCCCCTGTTTTTGGGTACCTATCCAAAGATGATTTTTTTTGTCAAGGATGATTCCGGTGATTTGGCATGCAGGTGGTAATTCTCTTCCTGTTGTGAGACAAACGGGCTGAGGATTCTTATCAGAATAAGTATAAATTTTATTGTCCTTGCAGAAATAATAGTGACCGTTTTCGTTGGCTGTAAAAAAGGATACCGACCCATTAAGTGCTTTTGCTATGAAGTACTTTTTTTTATTGCAATTAAATGCATAAATTTTTTTTCCATCCGCGCCTATATAATAAATGGATGATCCCTGATGCGATATTCTCAGATTAAACGGAATAGGAGATTCACCTTTTTCAGGCCACGAAAAAAAGCCGAAAGTTTTTTGGGCAATTGAAAAATAGCCTATGCCCTTATGATAATTGGTGAACCAAATGGTATCTCGCAGAATAAATCTGAGGTGAAAATCCATAAAGGCAACCCCATGTTTTTTAAAAGAGAATCCCTCCACAGGATGTGAGTCATATCTATTCACGAAGTAAAATCCCGATTCTGTGCCGTACCAAATGTTTCCTTGGCTGTCTTCTGCAACTCTTCCCCTGATGAGATTACTAAGGGTTTCTTTTTCCTTACGGGTGTTTCTGTATACCCTGATATCACGCCCATTGTATCGGTTTAATCCGTCGCCGGTGCTTATCCAGATAAATCCCTCATTGTCCTTGTAAATACAATTTACTGTGTTTTGAGATAATCCTTGCTCAACACCAATGCATTCGACGGAACTTTTGTTCCATTCAACGGCCTTTAAACTTTTGCAAGTAAAAAGAATTGCAAACAGAAAAACAGATAAAAAGGATATCCAATTATAAATGCAACACAAACGATGATTTATTCCTTTCCTGTGTGTATGTAGAAGCAGGTTTGTTTGCATAAAAAAAGGCGGCTGTATGAGAGCCGCCTCTAAAGTAATTGAATTGTTAAAGCAATCAGTGCTTGCTGATTCTCATGTTTTTTATTTCACCTTTCATGCCGGTCAGTTGGAGAAGATAACTTCCCTGTGCCCAGGCAGCACCATTCAGTCGGTTGGCTCCGGCATGCAAATTGCCGGAATCAATCAGTTTTCCGTCAATGCCAAAGATGCGGTACAGATTGTAAGTAGACTGATTGTTTTCCAGAATGAATGCATCAGTAAAAGGATTGGGATATGCTGCTAACTGATTATCGGAAACATTATTGATACTTAATGTAACTGCATATCCGGTGATGTTTTGAGGACTCACAACATTGATGAGTACATTGGTGTTTGCCATTCTGTTGAGGTTGCCAAGTGAATCAATCAGAACCGTATCGCAATAGCTGTTTATACAAGTAGGTTGATTAATGGTGAGACAAATTAAATTCACAGAATTGTAAGGAACAATCAAGGACGGGAAGTCAGCAGTGGAGCTAATCCCGTTTCCGAAATTCCACAACAATCCGCCGGGATTAAAATTACCTGCAGGACTTACAAGGGTAAGGGTATTGGGAGCCGTTTGCGTAACGGTGAAATACGCATTGCATGAGTCGGCTGCTGCATTGTTTACCGTGATCATTTTAATGATGGTGTCCTGACAAAGCACATTGTAGATTAAAAGAGTGACTGAATAAGTTCCGGGATTTGCATATGTATGGTAAGGATAACGCTCTGATGAATATCCACCGTCTCCAAAACTCCAGGAATAATTCGTGGTTGTGGGATCATAATTTCCAGATTCAATGAAAAAGCCAGTGAGATTATCTTGAAAGATATCAAAATCGCTGAAGCAATTGCCGGGAGGATTGGGATTTCCGACAACTGTAATGGTTATAGAGCCGGAACAAACCAGTATATAGTTGGGGTCAGTGGTATCATAATTCATCACCATCACTTGGTAAGTGCCCGGGCTTGGAAAAGTATAAACCAGATTGGGTTGAGTGGTGAAGGTACTATCAACCATTGCACTATCTTGGAAAATTTGCCAGTATACATGTCCTGCTCCGGAAGGGATGTTGAATACATATACATTGTTGATGGGATCGGAAACATTGTAACTGATATTGCAATTGTTTGATGAATCAAGTACCGTTATGCTGATTGTTTGGCTGCATGAGTTACCCATTGTATCCATTGTATTTACGCTTATGAGATAACTGCCTGCGCCCGGGAAACTGTATGAAAAAGTACTACTATTTAGGACCATGGCAGTATCGAGCACTGAATTGCCTTGTATAACTGCCCAGCTGGCAGATACAGGAACTGATGAAAGGCTGAACAAATAGGTGTTGGAAGAAGGACTTGTATTTGTGTATGAAATCACACAGCCGGTGGTATCAATCGGATTCGTTACAACCTCCACAACCTGGCTGCTCTGGCATGTATCTGAGCCGAGAATAGTGATCAGGCTCACTGTATACAATCCCGCTGTGGCATATTCATGTGTGAATTGGCCGCTGTTGTTGGTTGCTGATGTACCATCTCCAAATGAAATGAGATATGAATTTCCGGAAGTGGCCGGATTGAGCGGATAGAAGGCATACTGACTGTTGGAATTATTCAGGTAACTGAAAGGACAACCGGGAGATGCGCTCACAAAAGCATAAACGGAATCAGTAACTGTACAATAACCGGTAGTTCCCGGAATGCCGCTGCTCATGGTCACAGCATAAAATCCTGTTTGATTATAGGTGTGAGAAATGGGTGAGCCTGTTCCGGTTCCTCCATCGCCGAAATTCCAGGTGATTGTATTGCCCGGGGTAACATTGTTGGCAAAGAATCCGATGGTTCCTGTTCCTGAGCTGTCCGGATAGACAGTGATGGCACAAGGAGCAGGATTCAATCCGGAAATGGTTACTGTATCATAGGAAGAACAAAGCACATTGGTTGTGTCAGTGAACAATCGAATGGTGAGGTTCACAAGAAAAGTTCCGTTGATGTTGTAGGTATGGTTAGTAGCCGGACCGAATCCCCAGGTTCCGTCTCCAAAATTCCAGAGGATAATGTACTGACTGGGAGTCCAGTTACCATTCATGATAAAGGTGTAAATGTTGGAGCCCGGAGAGGCAGGACTTGAAGTAATGCTGCATGGTTGGCTAAAAAGATTTGCGCTGCCAAGCATTCCTGCAATCAATAGAGTAAGTATTTTCTTCATGGTATTTTTTTGGTTTCCAAATTTACAAATTTGCTTTTAACCTCCAAGAACCCTGAGCATGGCACGGGCCTTTACCCTACATTCCTCATATTCTTCCCTTGAAGTGCTCATGTCAGTAATGGCAGAGCCAGCCGAGCATGAGAGATCTCCGGTTTTTTGGTTGTAGAGTATACTGCGGATTGCTACAAGGGAATCAAAATTGCCACCGGGTGCGAAGCAGGCGATGCTTCCTGAATATAAATTTCTAGGAGCAGTTTCATTAGCAGCAATCAGCTCAAGTACCCGCTTCTTGGGCATTCCTGTCATAGATGCCATCGGAAATGTGGCATCAAAAACAGCAACAGGATTTATTTCCTCCTCCACCTCGCAGGTGATGATGCTCTCCATTTGATGCACCTGTCTGTAGGTTTCTGTGTGACAAAGTTTCTCAACAGCAACAGAGCCTTTGTTTGCCACTTTACTAAGGTCATTCCTTGCAAGATCCGCCACCATGATGTTTTCTTTTCGCTCTTTCAGATTCTCTTTCAAATGCGCAAGATTGGCCTTGTCTGTTTTGTTATCCCGGCTCCTGGCTGCTGTTCCTTTCATGGGATGCGTAGTTATTTTTTTGCCTTCTTTTTTAATAAATCTTTCCGGGCTTGAACCCAGGCAATAACTATCGCCCCATTTATAAAAGACTGCATGAGGAGCTTCAGAAATTTCATTCAGTGAGAGAAATGTTTCAAGGGGTTGAATAACACCCTTGCCTGACAAATGCACGCATAAGTTGAGTTCATAAGTATCTCCCCTGAGGATGTGATGATAAATTTTTTCGAATGCCTCGTTGTAAGTATCCCAGTCAGGAAAATCACATCCCTTGATGAAATTGTCAATCTTATTCTCTGGTAAAGTTTCATTTGGTAAAGGCATCTCACCTTGAAGCAAGATGCATTCTTTTCCTTTACCTCCAATAACGGTAAGCGGTTCTACTATAGTGGATACAGGAAAATACAGTTTTTGAAATTGTTCTGCTTGATGCTGAGGATAAGGATTGTTCCATTCAAAACAAAGATGACCAAAGAGCCATCTTTGCTTGTTGCGGTTCATAAAATCTTCCATTTCTTTTTTGCTGCCTCCAGTTATGCTTGATTTTACGCCCATGGCAAGGAGCCAGTCATATCCTAATTTCTTGCCATGTTCATGTCCGTTGGAGGTGAACAAACAAAAGAACTTATGCGCCGGATATTGCTTCAGTAAATGGGACGGTATTTCCTCGATAGCCATCAGAGTTCCTTGCGAAGGCGTGCCACCGGAAGATTCAGTTGCTCCCTGTATTTGGCAACTGTTCGACGGGCAATATTATATCCGTTTTCCTTCAGTATTTCGCAGAGTTTTTCGTCGGTCAGTGGCTTGCGTTTATTCTCGGCACTGATATGATCCTGCAATATTTTTTTTACCTCTTTGGTAGATACTTCTTCTCCTGCATCGGTACTGAGCGATTCGGAAAACAAACTCTTGATCAGCATTGTGCCGAAAGCAGTTTGCACATACTTGCTGTTGGCAACCCTCGATACGGTAGATATATCAAGGTTTACACGCTCGGCAATATCTTTAAGTATCATCGGCTTTAGTTTGGTTTCATCGCCGCTGTTAAAAAATTCATACTGATATTCCATGATTGCCTGCATCGTCATCAGCAAGGTATGTTGCCGTTGCTTGATGGCATCTATAAACCAGGAAGCCGCATCAATTTTTTGCTTCACAAATTGAACCGCTTCTTTCTTATCCTTGCTTCCTAATTTTGATTGTGCATATTCCTGCAACATTTCCTTGTATGCCCTGCTCACGCGAAGTTCAGGTGCATTGCGGGAGTTCAGCGTAAGCTCCAAGCGTCCGTCGTTTTCATAAATCATGAAGTCAGGCGTAATATGTTGAGAAGAGCGTTTTCCCTCTGCCACCGAATTGCCCGGTCTGGGGTTGAGGTGAAGTATCTCTGCTATCACTTGTTTCAGCATCTCATCGCTCAGGTTCAATTTTTTTTGAATCTTCTCGTAGTGTTTCTTTGAAAATTCTTCCATTTGTTGAGTCACAACCGAGAGTGCAAGTTCCAACACTGAATGGCTTTGTGAATGCAAGGCAATTTTCCGGCGCAACTGAATCTCCAGACATTCCTTGAGGTTTCGCGCACCCACGCCGGGAGGATCAAATGATTGAATAACCCTTAAGACATCCAGCAAATCATCCTCACTTGCCTGGATATTTTGGGAAAAGACAAGGTCGTCGCTCATAGAAAGCAGGTCACGCACCAAATATCCGTTGTCATCGATGTTGCCAATAACCGTGAGTGCAAGCTGATAATGATAATCATCCATGGTAACCATTCCCAGCTGGTTTACCAGGGTATCCTGAAAACTAACGGTACCTGTAATCGGAATCTCTCTCCGATCATCATCCTCTCCGTTGTTTTTTACCTGAAGTTTGTAGGAGGGTATTTCATCGTCATCGATATACTCATCGAGGTTGAAATCTTCCCTGCTGTTTTCTTTGTTTTCGAATGCTTCCTCTTCGTGATCATAATCCAGGTCGGAAAAGTTTTCATCATCTTTTTCCGGTTCGTCGCTCCCTTCTTCCAGGGCAGGATTAATCTCTATTTCTTCTTTGATGCGCTGGTCGAGTTCAAGTGTAGTTACCTGCAAAAGCTTCATTAACTGAATCTGCTGAGGAGACAGTTTTTGTAATAATTTTTGTTGCAGGCTTTGTTTCAGCATGGCAATTAAAATTCAGCATTTTTGGGTGTCCGCGGAAATGGAATCACATCTCTGATATTTGACATGCCTGTAACAAACAGCATGAGTCGCTCAAAGCCCAGTCCGAATCCTGCATGAGGGGCTGTTCCAAATCGCCGTGTGTCGAGATACCAGTACAATTCTTTTTCAGGGATATGCATTTCTTTCATGCGGGAGAGCAGTTTTTGATAATCTTCTTCACGCTGCGATCCTCCAATGATTTCTCCAATACCCGGGAAGAGTACATCCATGGCGCGTACTGTTTTTCCGTCGTCGTTCTGCTTCATATAAAAAGCCTTGATATGCTTCGGATAATGGGTGAGTATAACCGGTTTTTTAAAATGTTTTTCTACCAGGTATCGCTCATGTTCCGACTGAAGATCACTTCCCCATTCCACAGGGTATTCAAAAGTATGACCGCTGGCTTTGAGAATGTCTACTCCTTCGGTGTAACTGATTCTTACAAATGCATTTTCCGTTACAAAGCGGAGACGATTCAAGAGCTCCTTGTCGTACATCTGGTTGAGGAAATCCAAGTCGTCTTTGGCATTTTCCAGCACATAAGTGATGAGGTATTTGAGCATTTCCTCGGCAAGATTCATGTTGTCCTCCAGCTCATAAAAAGCCATCTCGGGTTCAATCATCCAGAATTCTGCGAGGTGACGGGCAGTGTTTGAGTTTTCTGCCCGAAAAGTGGGTCCAAAGGTATACACTTGAGATAGTGCCATGGCACCCAATTCGGATTCAAGCTGACCGGAAACGGTGAGGTTTGTAGGACGACCAAAAAAATCTTCTTCCATGTTGATGCTTCCATCAGGATTCTTTGGAAGATTCTGCAAATCCAGTGTGGTAACGCGAAACATCTCTCCCGCACCTTCTGCATCAGAGGCAGTGATGATAGGTGCATGCAGATAATAAAAACCTTTGTCGTGAAAAAATGTATGAATGGCATAGGCCAAAAGATGCCTGATGCGAAAGATGGCACCGAAGGTGTTTGTGCGCGGACGGAGATGAGCAATCTCACGGAGGAATTCAAGTGAATGTCCTTTTTTCTGCAAGGGATAAGTTTCCGGATCGGCCGTGCCGTAGATATGAAGCGTGCTCACCTGAAGTTCTACCTGCTGACCTTTTCCCTGGGATGCTTTGAGAAGACCGGTAGCAGCTACACATGCGCCGGTAGAAACAGAGGTGCACAAAGTGAAAGCGGCCTGGTTATCTGCTTCAATAACCAATTGTAAATTGTGAATGGTGGAACCATCATTCAGGGCAATAAAGTGAACAAATTTGCTGCCTCTGATTGTTCTCACCCAACCTTTTACAGTAATCTCGGTGTGGGGGAGTGATGCATCCGTAAGTGCCTGTTTAATGGGTATGCGTGTTGCGTTCATATTTCTCGCAAATGTCTGAAAAATGGGGCGAACCCTCAATAAGAAATCTGATTTTATGCTTATTTTCTCATCGCTTCCACGGGATCCAGCCGTGCAGCCATCAGACTGGGAAACAATCCGGAGATCACGCCTATCACAAAAGATATTCCGAGCCCCAGCCCAATATTGTTCCAGCGCAGGGCAATGTCAAAGTCAATGAATTTTCCTGTTACCCACGCACCTAAAAAAATGATGCCCAGCCCAAGCATTCCACCCGAAAGACTCAACAAAACACTTTCTGAAAGAAACTGAAGAAGAATAAATGAGTTTCTTGCGCCCAAAGCTTTTTGTATGCCAATCTGCGATGTTCTTTCTTTCACTGTTACAAACATGATGTTGGCAATTCCGAAGCCTCCCACCAAAATGGAAAATCCTCCGATGATCCAACCTGCAAGGGCAATGATCACAAACAGGCCCTCAAAGCCCTGGGTGAGTAAATTGGTCTCGTTTAATGCAAAATTTTCCTCCTGAGAAGGCGTAATGCGTCGGATGCTTCTCATGGCTCCTGCTATTTCTCCCTTTAGTTCATCATTGCTAATGCCCTCTCCGGCTTTTACAAGGATACTTGGGTTGAATCGCTCCTTCCTCAGATCCACGATATTTCTGGCCAGATTCACAGGACAAATCAGTTGATCATCTGTAGAATTGCCAACAATACTCGTTCCCTCGGGTGCAAATACTCCCACCACCCTCAGGCGACGGTTTCCTACAGTTACCTCCATGCCGATGGGATCTACAGATTCGAACAAATTTTGAGCGATGTTGCTGCCGATTACACAAACAGCCTTGCCGCTGCTGAGTTCTCCTTCACTCAGGTACCTGCCATCCCCAATTTCAAAGGTTCTTACCTTATCATAATCCTTCCCTATCATTACCACTTCGGTGTTCTCAACCGCATTTCCTTTGAACCTAACAGGCCATGAGCCGGATGCACTGAAGCATACAGCCTCGGCAAGATGCAGCCGATGTCTTAATTCTTCCGCTTCTTTTACGCTCACAATCGGACGATTCATGTATTTCCACCAGGGATAATCACCGCCAAATGCCCATGGCCATTTTTGCACAAAAACCACATTCTCACCCAGGGAGGCAATACTTGAGCGGATATTTCTGTTTAAAGAATCAGTAATTGTAAATACTGTGATGATGGCAAAAATGCCAATGGTGATGCCGAGTAAACTTAAAAATGTGCGAAGCTTGTTGCTGCGAAGGGAATCCAGCGCAAACAAAAAACCTTCCATGGCAATATGTAATAATACCCTGAACGAATACACAGCCTAAAGGTATCAATTCTCCTCTTGTTCCTTCTCTCTTCCTGCTTTTTTAATGGCCCTGTAAAGCAAATCCTGGATTTTGGTTCGAACACTCAATTCAATAATTTTTTTGTTTCCTGCATCAGGATGAACACGATTGCTAAGGAACACATATACCAGGTTGTACTTGGGATCTGCCCAGGCAAAGGTGCCCGTAAATCCGCTATGGCCAAAGCTTTCAGGCGATGCAAATTTGCTGCAGGGACTGTCTTTTTTGGGATCTGTTTCGGGCTTGTCAAAACCCATGCCCCGACGGTTGTTCTCTTTGGGAAACTGGCAACGGGTAAATTCTTTAATGGTTGAAGCCTCAAAATAATTTTCTCCTCCATAGCTTCCTTTGTTGAGATACATCTGAAAAAGTTTCCCCAAATCTGAGGCAGTAGAGAACAATCCTGCATGTCCGGCTACTCCACCCATCAGCGCAGCTCCCTGGTCATGTACATATCCCCTGAGCAGATTTCCTCTGAACCTCAGGTCATTTTCAGTAGGCGCAATTTGCAGGGGAGAAAACTTGCGGAGAGGCAAGTATCCGGTGTATTGCATCCCAAGTTTTTCATAAAAGTAGTCTGCCTGTTTCTCAAAAGGTTTACCAACTGCACGCTCAGCAAAGCGCTTGATAAAGTAGTATCCCATGTCGCTGTACTGATATTTTCTGATGGGCTCCGGCGCAGATTCAATGATCCTCAGATAAAGGGAATCTGAGAGATTCTTTTTTGCCCATAAACTGTCTGTTAAACGGATGGTGAAAACAGAATCAGGGGCATGTCGGTAAAGTGAGATTTTTGGACCGGTACTGTCAATGGTTTCAAGGTAAAAAGGAAGATAGGGCTTAAGTCTGCCCATGTGTGAAAGTTGTTCCCTGAAAGTAAGGCCTGACTTATTGCTTCCATTTAACTCAGGAAGATATTTACTGAAGGATTCATCCGGTTTGAATTTTTTCTCTTCATACAATTTCATCATCACATTGGTGGATGCGGCTATTTTGGTAATGGAGGCGATGTCATAAAGCGTAGTTTCACTCACCGGCGTTTTGTCCTCATAGCTCATGGTTCCGAAGGATTTATTGAGAAAAATTTTCCCATCCTTGGCGGCAAAAACCTGTGCTCCGGGAAAGGCACCTCTGGCAATGGCGTCTTGCACCAAGGAATCGATGGATGTCAGGTATTTTAGATCCAGCCCAAGTTCTTCCGGAAATTCTTCAACAAGTCTTACCACCGGCGTTTGATTGAACCCGCTGCCAATGGCATAATGTGGCAAAACAGCCACAGGCAGTTTACCGGGTGCATTTCTTGCACCAAAAATCAATTCAGCTGCATGGGCTTCGGTATATTCATTTTCTTCATAAGACATGATCAGGGCATCAGGCATTTTTTCTGCCGGAATTTTTCCCAGACAATAGGGAGGTGCCATCACATGAAAAACAACCCTGGATTGCTGAGACACCGCATACAAAATCTCTAGGTAATCATCTGTTAAGTTAAAATTGTTGTCGATTTTTCGGGAACCGTCCTCGAAAGAAACAAGAACCAAGTTGTAATTCTTTAGTGCATGCAGTACAGAGTCTTTGAGCAATTGAGCAGGTTTTCGGGGAAGGTTGAAATGACTTGCTAAAGCATATTTATCAACCGTTTTTTGAAAGGTTCCAATCTCTTTCTCCCCGAGTATCAATGTGGCAATTTTAAGGGTATCCAATCCTTTCAAAGGCAAAAGATGATTGCGGTTATTCAACAGCGTAAGTGAAGCCCCGAATAGTCTTTTGTTGAGTGCTTTTGCTTCTCTTGCATTTAAATCTTCATGCAAATCCTTCAGCTGCACTTCCTCAGGCTCACTTACGCCTGTCCATTGTTTGGCAAGCAATATCTTCTTTACATGCTCATCTATTTCTTCTATCGAGATCAGGCAGCTGTCGATAGCAGTTTTTATCAGCTCTACTGCTTTGGGCACATTCTCTGAGTTCAGCAATACATCGTTTCCTGCAAGCAAGGCTTTTAGATCCACCTCACCCGGCGCATATAAATTGGCCACTCCTTTCATGTCGAGGGCATCGGTAAAGGAAAGACCCTTGAAGTCGAGGCTGTCTCTTAAAAGACCTTTCACGATGGCGGGAGACAAGGAAGCGGAAGATTGGTTGGTGCTATCCAGCAGCGGAAGATTCAGGTGAGCCACCATGATGCCCGTGAGGCCTTCTGCCATCAGTTCCCGGAAGGGATGAAGCTCAACCGTATCGAGTCGGGCGGGACTCAGGTTAAGCATGGGAAGGGCTTTGTGTGAATCTACATCAGTATCGCCATGGCCGGGAAAATGTTTACCAACAGCAATCACATTGTTGTCTTGTAAGCCATACATAAATGCTATGCCTTTGGCAGCTACATTGTATTTATCTTGTCCGAAAGAGCGGAAACCGATGACAGGATTGGAGGGATTGCTGTTGATATCTATGTCAGGCGCAAAGTCAACCTGAATACCCAGTCGCTGGCATTCCGCAGCAATCCTCGATGCCAGGCGGTAGATGAGTTCATCCTGCTGAATGGCACCAAGGGTCATGTGTTTGGGGTATGCAATGGTGGAATCAAGACGCATGGAAACTCCCCATTCTCCATCAATGGCTATTAACAAGGGAACTTTAGAAATGCTTTGATAGTAATTCGTGAGTGCTGCTTGCCTGAGGGGACCGCCCTGAAAAAACAACAATCCCCCGATGTTGTATTTTTCAATCAGGTTGGCAATTTGATTCACATGTTCCGGCCCCCTGTTGGAGTATGCCGCTACCATGAATAACTGTCCAATTTTTTCCTCGGTTGTTAGATCCCTTAACACATCCTTGGCCCAATGCCCGGGATGGTAATACTTGCGCTCAACCGGTGTTTTGTAGGTGATTTTTACCCTCACCCTTTTTTTCGCTTTTTTCCTTTTCTTACGATAGGAAGCCGACCTTTTCTTTTTCTTCTTCTTTTTTTTCTTGTGTTTCTTTTTTTTCTTTTTGGAATAAGCAAAGGTTTTTCCAATTGGAATGGTCAGCGTGTCGGGCACAACAAATCCCAGCAACAGGAACAACAAGAAGATGCGTCTTAAATAGGCAGACATGAGGAAGACAAAAGTAGGCAGTTGTAAGCAGGTAAGTGTTGCTTTTTACTTCTTTTATCAACAAACGCAGGTGCAACAAACTTGTTGCAGACCCTGCCCAATTCCTTACATTTGCGGCCTATGCACGCGGAATATCCCTTTGCACTAATCGAGGAAAAATGGCGCAGGAAGTGGGCCGAAAGCCAAACTTTTGCTGCTCTCGAAAAGTCATCATTGCCCAAGTTTTATGTACTCGACATGTTTCCTTATCCTTCAGGTGCAGGTTTACATGTGGGTCATCCGCTCGGATACATCGCCAGCGATATTGTTGCCCGCTACAAACGCAACTGCGGTTACAATGTGCTGCATCCTATGGGTTATGACTCTTTTGGATTGCCGGCAGAACAATATGCCATTCAAACCGGACAGCATCCTGCCATCACTACCACCCAAAACATTGAAAGATACCGAAGCCAGCTCGACAAAATGGGTTTCTCTTTCGATTGGTCAAGGGAAGTGCGTACTTCAGATCCTGCTTATTATAAACATACCCAGTATATTTTTACGCTGCTGTTTGATCATTGGTACGATACTGAATGCCAGAAAGCCCGTCCCATCAAGGTATTGATAGAGATGTTTGCCAATGGTGGAAATGAAAATGTTCGTGCGGCTCACCATTGCAAAGTAGTTTTTAGCGCTGCAACATGGCAGGCCATGAGTGAGCATGAACAGGCTGAGGTGCTCTTGTGCTATCGTTTGGCTTACTTGTCGGATACCATGGTTAATTGGTGTCCTGCCCTTGGCACGGTACTTTCAAATGATGAGGTGAAGGACGGTTTTTCCGAGAGGGGAGGACATCCTGTAACCCGCATGCGAATGAAGCAGTGGAGTCTCAGAATCACCGCCTATGCTCAGCGTTTGCTGGATGGTCTCAATGACCTGCATTGGAGCGATTCCATCAAGGAAGCCCAACGCAACTGGATTGGCAGAAGTACCGGATGCAGGGTGCGATTCAAGTTGAAAGGAAAGGAGGAAGAGATAGAAGTATTCACCACCCGCCCTGATACAATTTTTGGTGTTTCATTTATCGTGCTTGCACCGGAACATGAGCTGGTAAGTATGCTTACCACAGCAGACTGCAAGGAGCAGGTGACATCATATGTAGCATATGCCGCCTCCAGAAGTGAAAGAGAAAGACAAGCAGAGACAAAAAAGATTACCGGTTGTTTTACCGGATCTTATGCGTTGCATCCTTTTTCCGGAAAAGAAATTCCGGTTTGGATTGGGGAATATGTACTTGCCGGATATGGTACAGGCGCTGTGATGGCCGTACCTGCAGGCGATCAACGCGATTACGATTTTGCGCGTCATTTCCAATTGCCGGTAATTCCTGTCATTCATAACAGTGATGTCTCCTCTAAGGCCGAAGAGTCCAAAGAGGGAACCATGATCAATTCTGATTTCCTGAATGGACTAACAGTTGCCGAAGCCATTGTCGCTGCAGGAGAAAAATTGTCTCTTACGGGCGCAGGCGGAGCCCTGGTACAATACCGTTTGCGAGATGCCATTTTTGGCAGGCAGAGGTAT
Organism: Bacteroidota bacterium; assembly: GCA_046297395.1. Lineage (GTDB taxonomy): Bacteria > Bacteroidota > Bacteroidia > UBA4408 > UBA4408 > JBEICQ01. The sequence continues at coordinate 25,255 of JBKCNM010000005.1, read as the reverse complement.
TGGGGTGAACCTATTCCGGTGTATTACCGTGATGGAATCCCAATGGTCATCCCTAAGGATGAACTTCCCCTCACTCTCCCTGAAGTGGATGCCTATCTCCCCACTCCGGATGGCGAGCCTCCTCTGGCAAGAGCAAAAGAATTTACATACAAAGGATATCCACTCGAAAAATCAACCATGCCCGGATGGGCCGGTTCATCATGGTATTTTCTGAGGTACATGGACCCGCAAAATGCTTCCGAACCGGCCTCTCAGGAGTCGATGACCTATTGGCAGCAAGTTGATTTGTATATGGGTGGCAGCGAGCACGCCACAGGTCATTTGCTGTATGCCCGTTTCTGGACACATTTTCTTTACGACCTGGGTCTGCTGCCTTTTCAAGAGCCATTTAAAAAACTTGTAAACCAGGGCATGATTCAAGGTACTTCTGCCTTTGTATATGTAGACAAGAAGAGTAGGAAACTAATTTCAAAAAATCTGATTTCCTCATACGATACTTACGCCCTTCATGTGGATGTAAATTTGGTTGACAACCATTTGCTGGATGTCGAAAAATTCAAGCTTTGGAGAGATGAATTCAAGGATGTGGAATTTGTTCTTGAAGAAGGAAAATACATCTGCGGAAGCGAGGTGGAGAAAATGTCAAAATCCAAGTGGAATGTGGTAAATCCCGACGATGTAATAGGCAGATACGGGGCAGATACCCTCAGGATGTATGAAATGTTTTTAGGTCCCTTGGAATTGTCAAAACCCTGGAATACCAATGGGATTACAGGTGTTCATGGTTTTTTGAAAAAATGCTGGAAACTTTTTCATCAGGGAGAATCGTTTGCAGTTACCGATGAAGAGCCCGTGGAGGAAGAGTTGCGTAGTTTGCATAAACTTATTAAAAAGGTGAGGGAAGACATCGATAAATTTTCATTCAATACTTCTGTAAGTGCTTTTATGATTTGTGTGAATGAGTTGACGGAGCTTGCCTGCAGAAAACGCAGGATCCTCGAACCCCTGCTGGTTTGTCTTTCCCCTTTTGCGCCCCATGTATGCGAGGAACTCTGGGAAAAACTTGGATATCATACTTCCATCGTACACGCTGAATTCCCCGAATTCAATGAGGAGTTCCTAGTGTCATCCAGCATTGAATATCCTGTGTCTCTTAACGGGAAAACGCGTTTTAAAATGACCCTTCCCGCTTCCATGGAGTCCTCGGGTGTAGAGCAAGAGGTGAGGGCTTCTGAAGAGCTTAATAAATACCTTGGTGACAAGATGATCAAAAAAGTAATCGTAGTGCCGGGAAGAATTGTGAATGTGGTGCACACTTGAGGTGCATAGCTTGCACAACCAGTTTGTGTGAAGGGGTGCCCGAGACGGGAATCGAACCCGTACGACCTTTTAGGGTCACAGGATTTTAAGTCCTGCGTGTCTACCAGTTCCACCACCCGGGCAAAACCAAAAAAAAATCCCGCTTGAGCGGGAGTGGAGCGAAAGACGAGGCTCGAACTCGCGACCCCGACCTTGGCAAGGTCGTGCTCTACCAACTGAGCTACTTTCGCTTACCTGGGACGGCAAAAGTAATGCAAAAATCAATTGCACAAAATTTTTCTTGCAATGACCTGAGAATTTCCAATCAGTAGGAGTCCAGTTTTATCAGGATGAACAAGAGGATGGTGAAAGCCCAAAGCGATGAGCCTCCATAGCTGAATAGTGGAAGCGGAATTCCGATAACCGGCATCAGGCCGATGGTCATGCCCACATTTACGAGCAAGTGAAAAAAGATGATGGATGCAACACCATAGCCATAAATGCGGCTGAATGGGGATCGTTGTCTTTCGGCAACCTGAACAATCCTCAGAAGCAAAGCCAGAAAGAGTAAAACCACAACCGTGGCACCCGCAAACCCCCATTCCTCACCCACGGTACAGAAGATAAAGTCGGTGGATTGTTCGGGAACAAAATCGTACTTGGTTTGCGTTCCCTGCAAAAAACCTTTTCCGAGAATGCCTCCGGAGCCAATGGCAATAAGCGATTGGTTTACATTGTAGCCGGCCTTCTTTTTGTCTGACTCTTTTCCCAAAAAAACATTGATGCGTTTCTTCTGATGCGGCTCAAGTTTATCAAAGGCATACTGAACACTATAAACCACGCCGGATGACAAGATAAAGATGAGTATGACAATCAGGATATTCTGTGTGGTTTTTCTAACCAACAGGAAAAGCAGGAAGGTGAGGAAGGCAAGCACACCAATCAGGATAAACTTGTTGATGAGTAATGCCAACAGGAACAGAACGCCCATGGCTACGCCCAGAAGCAGGATGTTGCCCGATAACCCCTCACGGTACATCACCAGAATAAAACAGGAATACACAAGGGCTACGCCGGTCTCATTCTCCAGGACAATCAAAAACATTGGTGTAAGCACAATTGCTGCCGAGATTACCTTTGTCCGCGTTTCGGTCATTTTAATCTGGATATCTCCAAGAAATTTCGCAAGGGCCATCAAAGTGGCAAACTTGGCAAACTCGGCAGGTTGTATGCCAAAATCTCCAATGCCGAACCAGGATTTACTTCCACTCACCTCCTTGCCCACAAAAAGCACCAGCACCAGCATCCCCATAAAAAAAGCATAGATCGGATAGGAGAATGCAGCAAAAAAATTTCCTTCAACCACCAGAATCAGCAAGGCGATAAAGGCTGATGATAAAATCCACACCAGTTGCTTTCCGTATTTCTGACTAAAGTCGAGGATGGAGCTGTGTTCTTCATTGTAAACGGCAGCATATACGCTCAGCCATCCCATAAAGACCAAAACCAAGTATAAGGCAACCAGCACCCAATCGATGTTTCGGAATATCCCTTGCTGCTTTCTCAATGCTCACAAAATTAGTGTATGACAGCATGCCCAAGTCGAATTTGCAATTAGTTTCAAACAATCACGGGTGAAAAAACCATCTTTGCATGAGATATGGAACTTCGGCGCTGGACAGCCTACTACCTGAAGCGAAAAAACGCCCATGGTTTGCATTCACCTTTCGTTTTCGATTGGTACCAGGCATGTGTTTTAAAAAAGAACGCAGACGCTCGTCTCCTCAGGATAGAACAAACACGGAAAGCTTTTTCCCGCCTCAAGGATAGATTTGTAAAGCAGGACTTTGGCATGGGAGAGTCCGGAAGAACCATGGATGTTAAACAATTGCTGAATCATTCTCTAGGCAAAGATTATGGCAACATATTGTGGAACACGGTTGCTTACATGCAGTACCGTGTTGTATTGGAATTAGGTACATGTTTGGGCATAGGGTCCTGCTACCTCACAGGCGGCAATGCCCATGTGCACACGCTCGAAGGATGTGCAGAAACCATGGAGAGGGCCGGAAAATTTGTTGTTCAGGCCGGTTTTTCGGATATCCACTTTAAAAAGGGTGAATTTTCCCTGACATTGCCCGGTGTGCTCAGCGAGTTGAACAAAATCGACATGGTTTTTTTCGACGGCAACCACAGGGGAGATGCAACCCTTGCGTATTACCAAATGATAAGGCCATATTTAAATGCATGTGGGACACTGGTGTTTGATGACATCAGATGGTCGGAAGACATGTGGCAAGTCTGGAGAAAAATTTGTGACCTGGAGAAAAACCGCTACGCTGTAGACCTTGGTAGATTAGGAATGATATTTTTGCAGACCCGTAATCATCCACAGTACTTTTTCCTTAAACCATGAGCCTTATTTCCCTGATCAACATTAAAAGAGAGTTTAAAATCGGAACAGAAATCATCAGGGCACTGAGAGGGGTGAATCTCACCGTAGAAAAAAATGAATACCTGGCGCTGATGGGACCTTCCGGTTCGGGTAAATCCACGCTCATGAACATCCTTGGTTGTTTAGATACACCAACCTCAGGGAATTATATTTTAAATGGCAACGATGTCTCCGGAATGGAGGACGATGAGCTGGCTGCCGTGAGGAACAAAGAAATCGGATTTGTCTTTCAAACATTTAACTTGCTACCCCGATACACAGCCCTTGAAAATGTTGCCTTGCCTTTGATTTACGCCGGACTCTCAAAGGCCGAAAGGCTTGCCAAGGCAGAACAGAGCCTCAACAGTGTGGGTTTGGCCGATCGCATGAAACACAAGCCCAATGAACTGAGCGGCGGACAGAGGCAAAGGGTAGCCATTGCCAGGGCACTGGTAAACAATCCCTCCATCATCCTGGCTGATGAACCCACGGGCAACCTGGATACCAAAACTTCACATGATATTATGCAGCTGTTTAAGGACATTCATGCCGGGGGCAATACGGTCATCATCGTTACCCATGAAGAAGATATCGCCCGATTTGCCAAAAGAATCGTGAGGTTAAGAGACGGTATTGTTGAGTCGGATGAGCTGAATCGTTAAATAAATTATTTTTTTTTAGTGATTTAGGCTTCTCGTATTGTTTTTAGTTTGCCCGTGTTATATTTGTGAATTCAAAACTGAATAAAACATGAAGAAACATCTACTCTTGTTTGCCTCTCTGGGAATTGTCTTTTCAACCAAGGCCATCGACAGAAATGAAGTGCGCAAACATCCCAAAAACAATCCTGTTGTTAACAGGATAGATGCTGAAACAGGAACGAGTTTTAGCAATTACAACCTGGCTCCCAATGCCTCTCCCAATCCATTGGTAGCAGCTTCCTCAAGTGCACCGGTTCGTATCAAAGCAGGAAGCTCCCCTAATTTGTTTACATCCATTTATGGGATGATGAACAAGGTGTACGCCAACCAAGACCTGGAAATGATTTCCCTTGTGCGTCGCAAAAATGCTGATGACCCCGGTAACTCAGGCTATGTGCAGGCATCCATATCCACCGATTTGGGCGGGGCTTTTGATACCACCCTGGCGGTTCTGTCCGATGACATTAACCTGTGTCGTTATCCCTCCGGCGCCATTTTTAATCCTCCCGGTAATACCAATCCCGACAACGCCCTTATCGTTGCCTGCGGACCCTGGCATCCCGGTGCTGACTGGCAAGGTAATTTCTTTGTTAGTGTAAGAGCGAATGGTACCAACAGAAGAGTTTATATCCAGGACAACCTTGCTCCCGGCAACCCACAGAGCATGGATTTGATGAGAACAGATATTCAGACCACCACCGATGGACATGTGTACATCTCCGGTTCCGAATACTTGGATATAAACAGCACCACCGATCCGGGATGGGTTAAAGGGGTGCTTGTAAAAGGCACTTATGATGCTGCCGGTGATTCATTTACCTGGTCAACAAGAGGCTTTCCTCACAGCTTTGCAATCGATCCTGCAGACGGAAGCAAAAAAGTATTTGGAACAACACACACTGCCTGGTCTGAAGACGGCCAAGTGGGCTATTTCATTTACAACGGGGTTGACTCCGCCACAAGTTTCAATTCATATCAGCCCATCGTTTACAAAACCTCTGATGCTGGTGCCACTTGGAGTTTGATGCCCATCTTTAATTTTGGAACACTCACTCCCATCACTGATGTGATTCGTGAAACCAGTCAGGGCACAAAGCGTCCCTGGATAGGAATGACCCATGGTTATGATGTGATTGTAGATAAAAATGACCAGTTGCACATTGCATGTATGGTTTCCAGCGCAAGCACAGATGATCCGGACTCTCTCGATTACACATGGACCATACCCCTGCATTTGTTTGACCTGTACACCACCGAATGCGGTTGGTCTGCAAATTATATCGACAGTTTACAAACCACTGATGTGGCCGATGCCAACTCATACTGGTCTGATGGTGGAGGAATTGGCTGGGGTGCCCGTATCAACATCGGTCGCACCACGGATGGTTCCAAGATATTTTACACCTGGACAGATACCGATCCTGCGCTTTGGAACAATGCAACAGAAAACTTATTCCCTGATATCAAAGGCAGGGGTTACGATGTAGACAATAATGTGATGACGCCGGTTATCAATTTCACTGCTGATGATATCGTAAATGCAGGTAAGAACTTCTGGAATTTCTCATCTCCCATCGATTTGGTACTCGACGATACCTTGTATATCATTCCTACCACCATCGCTGATTCCCGTGCTCCCGGTGACCCAGGAACCGGACCTATTCAGCACAAGTATCTCAAAGGAGTGAATTTCACTGAATCCCAATTCAGCCTGCCTCCAAACAACTGCGATACGCTTACCGGAAGTGTTACAGCGGTTTCTTGCGGTACCACTTCTGTTTCCATCAACGAGCCCCTTACAAATCCATGCTATCTGTGGGATGGGGTGCCAGGAGACAGCAGCATCACCAATCTTTCAGGGGGTAGCCATACAGTTACGGTAACTTCCGGAGGTTGCTCAACCAGCTTTACATTCAATGTGCCTAATCCGTTTGGAACCATCAACACTTCTACAGTTGCTGCCACCGGATGTACCACCAATGATGCCACTGCAACGGTAACCGTTGCCAATCCAGGTAACCCAACTTATACATGGAACACCACACCGGCCCAAACCACTTCAACAGCCACCGGTCTTATGCCGAACACAAGCTATGAAGTGACAATTGTGGATGGACAGAATTGTGCGGTAGTATCTGTAACAACCCCGCCAGCTCCCCAGTTCGACGACTCAGTAACTGTTGCGTTTTCGAGCCCAACCGGTTGTACTACCCCTGATGGATCTGCCAGCGTAACAGTATTGGCTTCCGGCAATTTTACCTACCTATGGAACACCACACCGGCACAAGTTACTGATACAGCAACAGGAATTCCTCCCGGAACCTACTCTTGTGTGGTTACCGATGCCGGCGGATGCAGTGAAACATTCTCAGTGACGATTCCAACTCCTCAGGGACTGGGACCTGACCTTACCTTCACTACAACCAATCCCCTTTGTTCTAACTCTTCCAATGGATCTGCTACAGTTGTGCCAACCGGAGGAACTGCCCCTTACACCTATTCATGGTCAAACAATCTCGGATCTTCCTCAACTGCCAATAATGTTGGAGCGGGATCATATACAGTTACTGTAACAGATGCAAACGGATGTTTTACCATTGACACCGTGAGCGTAACTGCTCCTCCGGCAATCTCCATCACCAGCAACACGGTGGTAGCCAATTCTGATCCTTCCAATCCAAATGGTTCCATCACGGTTGTTGCATCCGGAGGAACAGGTGCACTTACTTACCAATTAAACAATGGTACGCCACAAGCAGTGAATGTATTTACCGGACTGAATTTCGGTGCGTTTACAGTGACTGTGCTTGATGCCAACCAGTGCTCTGTATCTACCACTCTTTTGGTACCAAACTTTACAAGTGTTCGTGACATGGACGCAGACAAAGCAATGAGCGTGTCTCCTAATCCAACCAATGGAATGCTCAACATCAAAACTGACATCAACCAGCTTGGTTCCCAGTTGCGTATTGTTTCCATTACAGGTCAGGAGTTGTTTACAACCCGCATCAACAGCACCATGATGACTTATGACATGGGTCACCTGTCTAAAGGTGTTTACTTTGTTCAGTTAATTGGCAACCAAAAAGTAAGCTCCAAGAGGGTAATCAAAAATTAAATTTGTTTTTATTCAGAAAAAAAGGCTGGCCATACAGGCCGGCCTTTTTTTTAATACCTTGTTTTTATTCAGAAGAAATGGAAAATAACCTGGAAGATAAATGGAAGGAGGTACTTGCCCTTGCAGAAACGCACATTGGCGAAAAGCCCGATATTCCGGCCTTGTTGTTTTTGATTGGTGTTCAGGAAGTAGGAAAATTTGGTAAGAAGTTTACCAAGGACCAAAAACTCGATGTGATGCATGTTGCTATATGCACCCTATTGTCACAATATGGCTTTTACGAGTACAATGGGCATGATGAAGAAGGATGGCCTCATTTCACGGAAACAGAAAAGTTGCCAAAGATGGACGCACTTCAGCAGAGCAAACTCATGCGTGAAGCAATCGTTGATTATTTTTTTGGAAGAGAAAACGAAGAAGGTAAATTGACTATTTAACCACGATGGTTTTTTGTACCGTTTTGCCGTTTTCAAGTTGTATATAGTCTGTACCGGTTAAACCTGAAGAGTTGGCAACTACCTGAAGAATGGCTTCGAGCTTGAAACTGAAATAGGCTTTTCCTTTCAAATCCGTCTTTTGAGAAATGTCAATGGTACTGGCGGGAATATAATTTTTGGAGGTTATACGGACAATCGCGCCGGAAATGGTTTTGTTGAGGCTATCTACAACGGTAATTTCCGCTTTAGGCGCATCGGGCTCCTTGCATTGTTGAAAAAGCGATAAAGAAGAGGCTGCCAAAACCCCTAAAACCAATTTCTTAACCATAAGTTTCGCTAAGGTAAATGATTTTATCCTATTTTTCCCAAGAATTTGGAAACAGGTCGTATGAAAAAATTACTAATCGTTACAATTTGCTTAGCCCTAACAAAGCAGGTTTTCAGTCAAAAAGACACCCTCGTAGAAATAAAGACATCGCAAGGAAATATTGTGGTGAAACTTTATGAGAAAACTCCCTTGCATCGCGCCAACTTTATTCGGTTGGTGAAAAAAGGTTTTTACGATAGCCTGATTTTTCACCGAATCATTCCAACTTTTATGATTCAGGGCGGAGATCCTGATTCTAAGCGGGCGGCTTCAGGTGCAATGTTGGGCAATGGTGGTCCGGGTTACACCATACCTGCCGAAATTCTTCCTGAGTATTTTCATAAAAAGGGTGCACTCGCAGGCGCCAGGTTGGGAGATGATGTAAATCCTACCAAGGCAAGTTCAGGCTCACAATTTTACCTTGTGCAGGGCAAGGTTTTCACAGAGGCAGAATTGACTCAGATGGCACAGAGGATGAGCAATATGAAGAGGCAGCAAAACGGTCAGAAACTCTATCAGGAGTATCTGAACAGACCCGAGAACGCAGCTTTGCTTCGCACGGTTATCAGGCTGCAGCAAGCGCAGAACAGAGACTCTCTTGAGTTGGTTTCCAAAGCAGCCATTGAATATGTGAACAGCCAATTACAAAAGATACCCGACTTTTCTTTCACACCCGAACAAATAAAAGCTTATTCAACTTTGGGGGGAGCTCCTCATCTGGATGGAGGTTACACTGTTTTTGGTGAAGTGGTGGAAGGCTTGGATGTGATTGATAAAATTGCCACGCTAGACAGGGATTCAAACGACCGTCCCAAGAATGATGTAAGGATGTTTCCTTCCCTGAAAATTAGTAAAAAATAATACGATCATGTCAAGGGCCTGCCAGGTTCTGTTTCTCTTTTCTCTGCTCACTCTTAGCGGGGTGGTAATTGCTCAGGAAGAAAAACTGGTAACAGAAATTCAGATTGAAGGGAAGGTGGTTGAGGATGATATGCCTTTATCAAAGGTAAAAATCAACATTCAGCCCTATGGTGGAGAAATGAAAAAAACCTATACCGATAGCCAGGGAGGTTTTAACTTCATGCTTGAGCCTGACAATGAATATACGGTTGAGTTTTCAAAGAATGGATACATAGCAAAGCGCATCTATTTTAATACGATGTATATGCCCCAGAACATGTTTGTTACACGCTCGGGAATACTGGTTAACTTGTTTAAAGATTTTCCCGGACTCGATTTTTCAATTCTGCTTAATCCCATAGGAAAATTCTACTATTATGCCGACAAAACAAATCTCCATTATGAAAAGCAGTACACCGATTCAATGGAAAAACTTCTTGCTGAATTATCTAAAAAAGTAAAAGAAAAAAAGAAAGAACTCAAGGAACTGGAGAATGAGCAGAACGAAATCATGGAGCAGAAAGCGAAAAAAGCCAATCAGTACAATGATAGTATCAAAGAGCAACAGGCTTTAGCAGAAAAAAAGAAGCAGGAACAGGAGGAGGAGGAGAGGAAAGCCAAGAAAAACTACTCCACAAGCAAAGCAGCCAAAGCAGCCATGTATGCAAAAATGCAGGAGCAAAAAAGGCAGCGCGAGGAAGCTGATTCATTGAAAAAGGAAGGCATTAAAGCCAAAATCCGTGAACAACAGAACCAAGACAGGGAAAAGGATTCTATCCTGCCGGTAGAAAATCCTGAAGATGAAGAGTTGGCCAAGCGTTTGTTTAATGAAAAGTTAACGCCTGAGGAAAGAAAAATTTACGAAGCAAAACTTTTGGAGAAATATCCAATTGGAATTACACGAGAAGAGAAAAGATAGCCTCATTTTACGCTTGTTCGCGTGATTATCATCTTTGAAAAGAAAGTGGATCAATTTAAAATGATAGATTATCCTTTCGGAAGTTATTTTAAGAAAAATGGTAAGGATATGACCCGAGAGGTTTTTGATTTGGAGATTTCCAGTCAGGAAAAGAAAATAAAAAACAATCCAAAATGATATACGCGCTGCTCATCGCATTGAGTGCATTTGCAGCTTCATTTGTTTCCTTTTATTCAGGCTTTGGTCTGGGAACTGTGCTTACTGCTGTTTTTTGCTTTTTTTATCCTGCAGAAACAGCCATCACTATTTCTGCCATTGTTCATCTCCTGAACAATCTGTATAAGTTCTATCTCATGAGGTCACATCTTCAACTGGCACCGGCAATTCCTTTTCTGTTTGCAGCAATACCTTCAGCCATGCTTGGTGCCTGGTTTCTGCAACATTGGGCATGGATGGATACCTATGTGAACTATGATGTATTTTCATTTCATGTTTCCTCCAAAGGAACTTCTTTTGCTTTGGGTATAGTACTTATCATTTTTGCTTTTACCGAAGGAATCCTGAAAGTTCGTTACCTCCGACAGTCCGGAACTCCAGTGCTATTCGCCGGTGGATTGATTTCAGGTTTTGTGGGAGGATTAACAGGAAACCAGGGCGCACTTCGCAGCTTCTTCCTTATCCATGCGATTCCCGATAAAAAAACTTTTGTGGCAACCGGAGTGGCCATCGCTTTGTTTCTCGATATCAGCAGAATTCCTTTTTACCGGAAAAATCTCCCTACTCCGGAATCCGATCATGCTTTTTATAGTCATCTTTTGCTCGCTGTATTGTTTGCATTGGCAGGTGCATGGCTGGGTAAAAAATCACTGATTAAATCAGGTGTAAATCACATCCAAACAATTTTTCAGTTTGCCTTATTCCTATTGGGCTTGGCTCTTGTTACAGGCATGGTTTCATAGGCTATGCGCTATCATACTTTCTGCGCATGCCAAATTCAAATCATTTTCTCGTGGAGGGGAATAAAAGGTTTTTAAAAAAAACTATTCTTTTTTTATCTGGTTTTTCACTTCAGTCGGCATTTTTTGAATCCTGGTGATGATTCTCTGTTTTTTCCATTGGATATATCCGCTTGGATTGGCCGGGGACCATCTTCTGGGATTGGGCAGCACAGCAGCAATGAGTGCACACTCTGTACGCGTGAGACCTGAGGCTGGTTTTCGAAAATAGTTTTCCGCAGCAGCTGAAGTGCCATAAATGCCATCGCCCATTTCAATGACATTGAGATAAACATGAAGGATGCGTTGCTTGGACCAAAACAATTCTATAAGCACAGTGAAGTATGCCTCAAGGCCTTTTCTCAGATAGCTTCTGCCCGGCCACAGGAATACATTTTTGGCAGTTTGCTGGGAGATTGTTGAAGCCCCTTTTATTTTTTTTCCTTTTTTATTCTGTTCATAAGCTTTTTCTATGGCATCGAAATCGAATCCGTGATGCTGAAAAAACTGCTGGTCCTCTGAAGCAATCACAGCCAGTTTCATATCATTGGGTATCTCATCATAGGAGAGCCAATCTTTTTTCAGTTTAAAAGGTTTATCTGTTCCATTTTGCTCAACCAGTCTGATGATCATCAGCGGGGTTAATGGAACAGGAACAAAACGATACAAAATCACTCCACCCATGCTGAGAAAAGCAAATATGATAACTACCCGCAGAAAGATCCTGAATATGATTCTTAGCAGTGTTCTCATGAATCCAATTCTTTCGGATAACATAATACATATTTCTCCACCGGTTTTCCCAAAGTCAGCACCTGAAGATGATCGGATGCTTCGGCAAACTCCCTGCAGCTTCCGTCGCGGTATAAAACATTGATGTGATCTGCATCCGACTGATAGGCATGATTGGAGATGACTTCCCTGTTAACAAGAAGACCGGCTTCTTCAATGGATATGCCGAATTGTTTTGCAGCTTTTTTAAGCAAGTCTTCATAGCCCTCATCCGGCCAGGGTTGATTGGACAACCTGCTTCTGAAAAGATTTCTGTTCACCAATCCATTGCTCAATCTGGATAGGACTGAGTCGCTGTGCAGCGTCCACATTTTAAGTGCCATTTGTATGTCAACATCATCCAGCATGGCAAACCAATTAAGCAAGGCAGGATCTCGTTCAAAATCAGCATAGGAATAATCCTTTTCAAGAAATACCGATAGGGCAGGGGAGGCATATATTGGATCACCGTTGCGGTACAATTCTCTTGCGCGTTTGAGCACGCCAACCATCATTTGCTCGGCAGCAACAGTTGTTTTGTGGTAATATACCTGCCAATACATCAGGCGGCGTGCCACCAGAAATTTTTCTACAGAATAAATCCCTTTTTCTTCAATACAGATATTGTTTTGATGAACATTAAGCATGGTGATGATACGCTCTGTATTTACCACGCCCTCGCTCACTCCTGTAAAAAAACTGTCTCTTTTCAGATAATCCAACCGGTCCATATCCAGCTGGCTCGCTACCAATTGACGAAGAAACGGACGGTCATACATATTGTTGAAGATGCGAATGGCAAGACTTAGGATGCCATTCAGTTCTTCATTCATGCGGTTCATAAACAAACCTGAAATCGATTCATGTGGTACTTTTGAAACCAGTGTATGTTCAAGGGCATGAGAAAAAGGACCATGGCCAATATCATGCAGAAGAATGGCAAAATTGAGTGCTGCTGATTCCTCTTTTGAAATATCAATCTCTTTTGATCTTAGGGTATCGATGGCGAGGTTCATCAGGTGCATGGCACCAATGGCATGCTGAAAGCGTGTATGAAGAGCTCCGGGATAAACATAGCTGGTCATGCCCAGTTGGCGGATGCGTCTCAGGCGTTGAAACCAATGATGTTCAACGAGGTCAAAAATATTTTCGTCCCTGAAGGTGATAAAACCATGAACAGGATCATTCAGAATTTTCCGTTTGTTCATGCTACTGCTTTTGGAGATTCTGCAAGAAGCCGGGCAATGCGCATAGAGGTATCTGTAAGAACAATTTTTGCATTTCCGTTTCTTTCAATTTCATAAGCACAGGTACTTAGTACTTGCAGCATTTGTTCGCAGTTGCCGGCATGAACATGTTTCATAAAATCCCTGTTGAACTTTTGCTCTTCAGGCGTTTCTCTGATCAGAGGAGAGATGCCCAGGTGTTGCAGGAGCAGCTGTCTCACCACTCTTACTCCATATTGAATAAGATTTTTAATGGTCTCCCGGTTTTCCTGAGAAAAGTTTTCTGACCAAGAAATAGCTTTCTGAAGCGCACTTGTCTGACTGCAAAAAATCATCCATGAACGGAATTCATTTTGCAACAAATTTTCCTGCTCATTAGAATGAATCAACTGCAAGGCAAGATTAAAGTTCCCTTCACATAGTCTTGCAATATTTAATGCCTGCTCTTCTCCGCAGAGACCTTTGGCCACAAGCGTATGGGCAATCTCTTTTTCTTCTGTCGGAGGAATATAAATTTTTTGTGTTCTCGAGAGAATGGTGGGAAGCAATTCATCCGGCTTTTCGGAAACCAGAAGGAAGAGTGTATTGTCCGGTGGTTCCTCCAAAATCTTGAGGAGTTTATTGGCAGCATAGTGGTTCATCTTCTCGGGGAACCAAATCAGCATTGTTTTGTATTTTGACTCGAAGGAACGGAGACTCAGTTTCCTGATGATTTCATTTCCCTGTTCGGTATTGATGGTGGCCTGTTTGTTGTCGATATCCATTGCCTGTATCCATTCCTGAAAACCGCTGTAAGGTTGCTCAATCACCATTTCACGAAACACATGTATATAGTCGTCTGAAACTGTTTTATCTGCATTCTTTTTGGGTGCCACAGGAAAAACAAAATGCATGTCGGGATGAATGAATCGACTGAATTTATGGCATGATGGGCAGGTTCCGCATGAGTCATCAACAGTTCGATTTGTGCAGTTGATATAGGTTGCATAAGCAAGTGCCAGAGCAAGATTACCCGATCCCTCTTGCCCGGCAAACAATTGTGCATGACTTATTCTTCCTTCCTTTACATGGCTTCGAAGTTTGTCAATGCAAATTTTTTGTCCAATAATTTCACTGAATTTCATGTTTCTTTTTTATGCTTTACCACAAACTCTTTCAGGTATTGCGGATCGAAAGTATGCAGGTTTTCAGTCTGCTTTATTTTATATTTTTCCCATGCTAATCCGGCATGATCGGATGAGGAACAATAAATCCCATCCAAATATAAGGCAGTTGATATAATTTTCATGAGCGGAATGGCTTTTTCTGCCCCATTTCCAAAAAAATAGATGGCCGGAGATGCCGGTATTGATTGAATAAAAAAATCGTCAAGTATTAGGGCAGAAGTTGATTGAATGGAATTGTTCAGGCTGTCGTCTATTTTGCAATACACCTCCATTCGTCGGGCATCAATCATGGGAATCCATAATGCATGTTGGGCAAATGTGTCAAGTTTTTTTTTTGCTTGAACAATCATCCCGTCAAGGGAGCTGATACCCAGCAAGGGAACATCATATGCCATACAAAGTCCTTTGGCAAATGATACGCCTATCCGCATCCCCGTGTAGGAGCCCGGACCTGAGCCCACGGAGACAGCAAGTGGGGCTTTGTTTGTCAGGTTGTTTTTATTCAACAATTCCCGGGTCATCTGATGCAGTTGTTCTGCATGCAAATTTCCCTCAATTGCTTCGTTGGTATCAATCACATGGCCCTCACGGCTGATGCTCACCGAGCAGCAAGCAGTAGCTGTTTCTATGTGAAGCAGATAATCCATCAGGGTTCTTTTTCACCGAGCAGTTCCTCGCGTGAACGAATACTGATTCGCGATTGATTTTTTAGTCGCCTAGAAATCGCTTTGTAGGGGGCAACGACTACTTCATCTTGCCCGGAGATACCTGATAAGATTTGAATATAGGTGTTGTCCTGAATACCGATTTTTACAGGTTTCACAATTACTTTGCCATCACGGTGTACAAATACCAGTTCAATAGGTTCTTTGTCGCCGGCCATGGCTGTATCAACTTCACCATTCTCAGCTTTTTCTTTTTTTCCTGATTTGATTTCAGGCAATGTGTCTGTTCTGGTGGTCACAGATTGAATAGGAATAGAGAGGGCATTTTTTTCAGTACGCGTCATGATGTCAACTGTAGCTGTCATTCCCGGCCTGAAAGGAGATGCGTCTTTTTCTCGCTCACCAAGCAGATAGGCATATGATTCCCTGAGTATTCTTACTTTAACTTCAAAACTGGTCACCTGATCGGCACTTGTTCCGCTGGTATTTGCTGAGTTGGCGATGGAGGTGACAAGGCCCTTGAATTTTTTTCCAAGATAAGCCTCTACCTCCACATTGGCAGTATCATTCATATGTATTTTTACGATGTCATTTTCATTTACATCCACCACAACTTCCATCTCATTCAGGTTTGCTATCCTGAGCAATTCTGTTCCCGCCATTTGTGATGTGCCAACCACTCTTTCGCCTTTCTCAACATTCAGTTTAGAGATTCTTCCATCAACCGGGGCCCTGATCACCGTGCGACTGAGATTGTTGTCGGATTCCAGCAGTGAGGCTTCCGCACTTCTGATATTGTAGTTGCCTGCATTTACATTCTGCTGTGCTGCTTCCATTTCCGCTTTGGCCGATTCAAACTGGGTACGGGCAGCATCTATATCCGCCTGTGAAATGGCTCCGGCATCAAAAAGTTTGCGATTTCTTTGAAAAATAATTTCTGCATTTGTGTAAGCCGATTTGGCCTGGTCGAACCTTGCTTTCATGTTTGCCATGGAAGCCTTTGTGGAATTTAGCGTGGCTTCCATTCTTTGTCTGCTGGTGATATACAGCATGGGATTGATAACGCACAAAGTTTCTCCCTTTTTCACCAATTGGCCTTCCCTCACATAAAGCTCAGTGATTTCTCCCGGCACATCAGGTGATATCTTAACCTCTGTTTCAGGTTGAATTTTTCCGCTGGCAGAGACGGTCTCAATGATTTTTCGGATGGCAGGTTTTTCCACCACAACCTCAATTCCTTTTTCCTTTTTAAACCATCCTGCAAATTGTCCGATGATAAGCAGGAGAACGAAAACTCCTGATGAGATGTATATCCACCTCCGGTTATTTTTTTTAATTGTTCTATTATAAGTTCAGTGGTTTTCCCTGGTAAAAATCCAAGACTTTTACACGGAAGAAAAAGTCATAACGAGCCTGCAGCAAATCAGATTCTGCCTTGGTGAGTTTGTTTTTTGAATCGTTGAATTCAAAGGTACTTAAGGCACCAAGGTTATATCTTTTTTCATTGTTTCCGTAGGTTTGTTTTGCAGCCTCTGTTGCTTTTCGTGTAGCCTCAAATTTTTTGAGTGCAGCAACAGCATCGTTATGGGCCTGTGCAATGTTTCTTCTTAAGTCTCTTTTGGCAGTTTCTAGATTTAGTTCGGCATTTGCAACACCTACTTTTGCTCTTTGTATACCGGTATAATTGCTGAGCCCGTTAAAGAGGGGCATGCTCAGCTGAAAACCAAAAGATTTGTTGAAATTGGAATTCAGTTGCTTGCCGTAGGGAGTACTTTCCAGTATAGGATTCAGGCGGGTAGCAAAAACTTTGTCACCCAGTTGAGTGCTTCCAATCTGAATTTGTTCCGGGTCATAACCCACCACATCTTTAGCGGCTCCGGAATAACCGGAACCTATGGAACCGCCCATAGTAAAAGTGGGTAGTTGCGCACCCTTTGCAATCTGCAGACCGGTTTGTGCAGCTTTCACCCGCATTTCTGCGCCTTTGATGGCAGGATGATTTTTGCCCGCAACTACAAAGTAATCCTCAGGATTACCAGAAATCATATTTGCATGAGGTTCGTCAAGAACAGGTTCAAGCACCGAAAATCCCTGTGTGCTTTTTAAATCCAATTGAAGGGCAAGATTCAGAAGGGCAAGATCATAGCTGTTGTTGGCATTCACCAATTGTAATTCTTCGTTGGCGAGTTGTGCTTCTAAATCGTATCGGGCAGCAACAGCCAAACTACCTGCTTCAACGAGTGTATTGGTTCTGGCAAGTTGTTGCTTGGTAATTCCGGTTTGATTTTTCCAGATGTTGATCTGCTGGGCGTTGAACAACACCTGCAAATAGGCAAGCGCAATGTTTAAAGCCAGATCATTTCTGGTTCTTTCCAGATCAAGTTTGCTGGCAAAATTGTTCATTTCACTTTGCCTGATGGAGTTGTATTGCTGGAGTCCGTTAAACAATGTGATACCGGCACTCAGGCTGTACCTGTCGCTTCTTACCCTGGAGGTGGCGAAGGTGTTGGTAAATGGATCAATGGTTTGTCCGAAATTGTAAAAATTGTTGGCATTAAAATTTAAGTTGGGCAGAATGCTTGCTTTGTTTTGTAAAAGGGTTAATTCACTTTGTTGCACACCCAACTCACTTTGCTTCACCTGAAGGTTGTTTTTTTGGGCATATTCAATGCATTGCTGAAGTGACCATGGGCCTTGTTGTGCAAATACCTGAAAACAACAAAAAAAACTGAGTGCAATTAAAAAGGGCTTTCGGTTCATATTATTGAAAAGACAAAGATACTTTTCCGTAATGAATGGTGATAATCTGATACAAGTACTCATTGCCTGTTGAATTTTTCAAATTCAGCGGCCATATTCAGCATGTCAGATTCTCCAAATGCAGGTGCCATCAATTGAAGTCCAAAGGGAAGCGAGGCTGAATTTGTTCCGCAGGGAACGGAGATGGCCGGACAACCGGTGATGTTGGCAAGCACAGTGTAAATATCTTCCAGGTACATAGCAATCGGATCTCCGGATTTTTGGCCTATCGGAAAAGCCGCATGCGGCGTGGAAGGCATCAGGATAAGATCATGTTCTGTGTAAATTTTTTGAATGGCATCTCTCAGAATTCTTCTTGCTTTTTGCGCTTTGGCATAGTATGCATCATAATATCCTGCACTAAGCACAAAAGTCCCCAGCATGATGCGTCGCTTAACCTCTTTGCCGAATCCTTCGCTTCTGGATTTTTTATAGGTTGATTCCAGGTCATAGGCAGCACTGCTCCTGTAACCAAAGTGCACACCGCTGTATCTTGATAAATTGGATGAAGCCTCAGCTGTTGTAAGCAGATAGTATAATGGCACGAGATAGTCGAGGTATTCAAAATCAACGATGTTTACTTGATGGCCATCTGCTTCTGCCTGTTTCATCAATTGATGGATACGCGTACTTATTTCTGCATTCAATCCCCCGTGTTCAATGCAGGCACGCAAAACGGCGATACGGTATTTTTTTGTATTTGATAAATGCCCGGCATAGTCTTCAACAGGTTTCCGCGAGGCAGTGGTGTCATACTCGTCTGCACCTGCAATTACTTCAAGAATGAGGGCAGCATCTTCCACACAGGAAGTAATGGGTCCTGCCTGATCAAATGAGGAAGCATAAGCGATGATTCCATGTCGTGACACCCTGCCATAGGTTGGTTTGAGTCCAACCGTTCCGGTAAATGAGGCAGGTTGCCTGATGGAACCACCCGTGTCGGTACCGATGGCTGCATGGCAAAGCTCAGCCGCAACTGCAGCCGCTGACCCTCCCGATGATCCACCGGGAACGCGGGATGTATCAAGCGGATTCAGCACCGGACCATAGACCGAGTTTTCATTTGAACTGCCCATGGCAAACTCATCACAAGAAGTACGGCCAATGATAATGGCATCTTCCGCAAGCAATCGCTCTACTACTGTTGATGAATAGAGTGATGTAAAACCTTCCAGTATTTTAGAAGAGGCACCCACCTTGTGGTTTTGGTAACAGATATTGTCTTTGAGCGCAATGACTACACCGGCAAGTTTTCCGGCCTTGCCATTTTTTATTTTTTCATCTGCCTTAGCTGCAAGCTGCATGGCAGAGGTTTCAAATATTTCCGGAAAAATATTCAGGTAACGCGTATCATGTATGCGCCTGATAAAATTGGCAGTGACCTCGGTAGCGGTTGTTTCGCCTGAGGAATACTTTTTTTGAAGTTCTTTTATACTCATGGAAGGTATGTATAATTACAAGCCGTGTTCACTGATCAAATAAATGACAGAGGCGATGGCTGCGGCGCCCAGTTCAAGTTCTCTTCGATTCACATTTTCAAACACATCGAGCGCAGAATGGTGACAATCAAAATAACGCTGGGAGTCAGGTTCTAAATCACCCACAGGAACGCCTCTTTCCTCCAGAACGGAGATGTCTGCACCTCCACCATTTCTGTCGGTTTCGGAAGCAAAATAAGGTTTGAGCAATTTTGCATACGAGGCAAAAACAGCTTTCTTCTCCTTACTCATGCCCAAGCTGAATCCCCTTGGCGTAAAGCCTCCTGCATCGCTCTCAAGCGCGAAAATATGCTTGTCTTTTCCGTAGGTTTCGGCATAGGCTTTACTCCCCTTGAGACCGTTTTCTTCATTGGCAAACAAAACAAATCGAATGGTTCGTTTGGGTTGATATCCCAGGGCTTTAAAGATGCGCATCACTTCTATGGTTTGCACACAACCGGCACCATCATCATGCGCCCCTTCCGCCAAGTCCCATGAATCGAGATGCGCACCAATGAGAATCACTTCATCAGAATGACTTGAACCTTTGATTTCTCCAATCACATTTGAGGACATGACATCATCATGCGTTTTGCAATTTTGGATGAAAGTAAGGTTGTGGTTTTTTACCGATTGTAATAATTTACTGAGGCTATCGGCGCCATTTGTACTGATGGCACAGGCAGGAATTTTTGGCACGGTATCGCGGTATGTCATCGCTCCTGTGTGCGGATAATCGTCGTGCGCAAGTGTCATGCTTCTGACAATGGCACCCTTGGCTCCTTTATATCCTGCCTTGACTGCAGCAAGGTGTCGGTATTTACCTGCTTTGCTGTAAGCATCAAATGTGTTCACCAGGGAGGCATCAAACGGGTGATTGAAAAAAACAATCTTGTCTTTCACAAAACTATTTTCCAGAGAATCCAGTGCAGAGAAAGATGAAACCTCGATAACCTGGCCACTCACCCCGTCGGAACCTGTTGCTACCGACATACCCAAGGCCGTGATGGGAAACTGGCTCTTTCGCAACTTAATCGGTTTGATGTTGATGGTAGCAGCCTTTTCCTCTTCCGGGATGATATAGGTCATGAAGCAAGATTCCGCACCACCTCTTTCCCATTTTGGAATTTTTACCGGCTGAAGCCAGGACTTTCCGATACCGGTTTGCTGCATGAGTGCATGTGTGTAGGATACCGACTTTTCATAGCCTTCTGAACCCGAGAGACGATGGCCGATTTTTTTACAGAGATGACGCAAATTTTCGTAACATTTTCCTCTGAGGAGTGCCTCATCATAGATGCGTCTGATGAAAAGTGAATCCTTCTCTTGACAAAGAGCCTTTTCGGAACTTACAAAGAGCGAAAAAAACAAACAAACACAAAGGATTCTTTTGTACAAGAAGAAAGCAGGTTTCATATAAGACCTCAAATGTATAGATTTGGCCGTAAATATGGAACACAAGGAAGCTTCCGAGGCTTTTTCCCGGCTCTTGGAAATCATGGATACACTCAGGGAAAAATGTCCCTGGGATCGCAAACAAACCTTCGAGAGCTTAAGGCATCTCACCATTGAAGAAACCTATGAGCTCTCTGAAGCCATTAGTTCAGGTAATTACGGTGAGCTCAGGAAGGAACTTGGGGATGTGCTCTTGCATCTCGTTTTTTATGCCAAAATTGCCTCTGAACAAAACCTATTTACCATCAAAGATGTGATAGATGCACTTTGTGAGAAACTTATTTTCAGACATCCTCATGTATATGGAAATACCGAAGCAGCTGACGAGGAAGCCGTGAAGCAAAACTGGGAAAAAATTAAACTCAAGGAAGGCAATGTCTCTGTTTTGGGTGGTGTACCTTCGGGTTTACCCGCCATGATTAAGGCCATGCGTATGCAGGAAAAAGCGCGGGCAGTGGGTTTTGATTGGGATCATAAGGACCAGGTATGGATGAAATTGAATGAGGAATTGCAGGAGTTTCAGCACGAATGCGAGACAGGAGACATGCAAAAAATGGAGGAAGAATTAGGGGATGTGCTCTGTTCGGTTATCAATTATGCCCGATTCATGGGCCTGAATCCTGAAGATGCGCTTGAAAAAACCAATAGAAAGTTCAAGTTCCGGTTCGAATACATGGAAGAAAAAATCCGCAGTTCCGGACAAACATTCGAAAATATGAGCCTCGAGCAGATGGAGGTTTATTGGAAGGAGGCAAAAAAAGCATGAAAATTTTTGTTTTAAAATAAAAGTGTAATATTGCAGTCGCTAGAGATAAAACATCTCCTGCATCCCCCCAAAAATTTTTCCTTGTTTAATTGGTTTTATAAATCACTTTTTTTCATGCATAGTGTAGTTGAACTCAACGGGCTCGAATTGCCCGCCCTGCAGGCTCTTGCGAAAGCC
This sequence comes from Bacteroidota bacterium, assembly GCA_046297395.1. GTDB lineage: Bacteria > Bacteroidota > Bacteroidia > UBA4408 > UBA4408 > JBEICQ01. The sequence goes on along the minus strand of JBKCNM010000005.1, from coordinate 3,582 downwards.
CTTCAGCTTCGGGCGGCAGCCTCTCTTTGAAACAAAGATCTTATGCTAAAGATAGTCGAAGCGGAATCGGGTATCTCGGTTTCTTCTTCTGCGGCAGATGCAAGTCCACGGCGCAGAGGCCGTCCGGCTGCTGCAAAGCCCGCTGCAGAGGCTGTTGGGAATGAAAAAAATGAAGACAAGGCACAGCGCGGAAGACGAAAAAGAATCACTACTGAAGTAGATACTGAAGCAGCAGCAGACACCGGTTTGTTTGCCGAAGCAGGCAAAGCCGCTGAAACAGAAGATGTCGTTGCGCCTCCACCAATCACAACACCTCCGCCGATTGCAGAAGCACCAACTGCTCCGCCCTCGTCTCCTTCTTCAAATATTCCTGACGATATGCCTCCTCCCGGTTATAAGCGTGAGTTTACCGACCGCAACCGTGAGCAGATGCAACACAGGCAGCGTATGCAGGAGAAAAAAGAAATGATAGATCAACTCTTTAATTTCGAAGGATTGGTCAGTCACGAAGGCGTCCTTGAGATCATGCCGGAAGGATTTGGTTTCCTGCGTTCAGCAGATTACAATTACCTCAACTCGCCCGATGATGTTTATGTCTCCCAGCAGCAGATCAAGTTTTTTGGATTAAAAACGGGTGACACGGTTACAGGAACCATTCGTCCTCCCAAGGAAGGTGAAAAATATTTTCCGCTTACCAAAGTAGAATCTATCAATGGAAGAGACCCCTCCTGGGTGCGCGACAGGGTGCCCTTTGATCATCTCACTCCTTTGTTTCCCTTTCAGAAGTTTCAACTTACTACATCCTCCAAAGCTTCTCTTGCTCCGCGTATTATCGACCTGATTGCGCCCATTGGCAAAGGACAACGCGGACTGATTGTGGCGCAACCCAAAACAGGTAAAACCATTCTCCTGCAGGAAGTGGCCAATGCCATTGCCAGCAACCATCCCGAAGTATATCTCATCATCCTGTTGATTGATGAGCGCCCGGAAGAAGTAACAGAAATGTCGAGAAATGTAAAGGCAGAAGTAATCTCATCTACTTTCGATGAACCTGCCGAAAAGCATGTACGCATAGCAAATATTGTCCTCGAAAAAGCCAAGCGATTGGTTGAGTGCGGACACGATGTATGCATTCTCCTCGATTCAATCACGCGTTTGGCAAGGGCTTACAACACCGTGCAACCCGCCTCCGGAAAAGTGCTCAGCGGAGGTGTAGATGCCAATGCGCTGCACAAACCCAAACGCTTTTTTGGCGCAGCAAGGAAGATTGAAGACGGTGGTTCACTCACGATTCTCGCCACAGCGCTTACGGAAACAGGTTCCAAAATGGATGAAGTCATATTTGAAGAGTTCAAGGGAACAGGCAACATGGAACTGCAGCTTGATCGAAAAATCTCCAATAAGAGAATATTCCCTGCCATTGATATTGTGTCTTCAAGTACACGCCGCGACGATTTGCTGATGGACAAAGAAACCTTGCAGAAGGTGTGGATCCTACGCAACCACTTGTCGGATATGACACCTGTGGAAGCCATCGAGTTTATGACCGACAGGATGCGCAACACACAAAGCAACGAAGAGTTCCTTATCTCCATGAACGGATGAGAAAGCCTGCCCTTGGTTACGGATTGATTTGCGGAGCCATTTGTGGACTCATTTTTATGACTGCCCTGCAAAATAACTGGCAGTCGCATCCCATCCTTCGCTTCAGCGGACAGGCCACCATCGTGGTTTTGTTCGTGTTTATTTTTATTGCACAATACCGACAGAAATATGTCCTGCAAAAAGGCGCACTCACTTTTAAACAAGGCATGAGCACCGGACTGTTGGTATCGCTCCTCACGGCAGTGGTGATGAGCATTTGTTATGTGTTTTATGTAAAGTATCTCGATCCCGGATTTGTAAACAGATTGATTGCTTCCTCGGAAATATTTTTCAAGGAAAAAGGAAAAACTGCCCAAGAGATTCTAAAAAATTCCGAGTACATGCGAAAGAATCTTGTTTTTACACAGGTTACGGGAACGCTGTTTTTTACCACCTTTATCGGAGGCATTTTCTCTCTGCTGGGGGCTGCTTTTTTGCGCAACAACACCGTAACTCCGTCCTAGATTTTTTTTGCTGAAGGTTATTTCCCATCGGGAACAATATTCCTTTTCATGGTATTTAAACAAACCAGGCAGGTTCTGTTTTCCTAAGGCTTTTCTCATTGCATCTAAAACAATGTGCCATTTTTTTATGGAGCAATATTCTTGTCACAATGCGAAAGGCAATTTTTTGTGAAGGATGATGAGATTTTTACCGGAAAATATTTTTGTGTTTGCCCTTGCCGGAACCAAGATGACTTGTCCGCTTTTACGCCATTGTCAATTCCATATTTGTTTTGATGAATCCTATTCGGGGTTTGCTATATTTGCAATCATTCAAATCTTGACATTTTCAATTAGTAATTAATACATCCATTTTAAAAGATGTTCCACTTCAAGAATCATCGTTCCGATCAGCCTTTTTATCACGACAAGGCATTTACCCTGGAATGGAATCTCAGCCATTGCAAATGGATCTTGATCAGGTTCTTCAATAGCCAGAGGAAAGCCTGGTACCACAGCACAGAAAGAAATTATCGATTTCGTCGCCTGTTTTTCGGAAAAGCCAAAGGATCCTTCACCAACCTGGCCAACATCCATTCTCCGTTTATCGAAGTATTTGTTTTTCCTTACTGGATTTCTCTACCCAAAAAACATCTCCTTCCCATGCAGGTGAATCGTTTGGTGATTCATGATCTTCCGCTGCAAACGGATTTGCCTAAAGACCCTCATTTTGCCAACCAAGCCATGATTCATTCCAATCCCATCAATCTGCAAATACCCATGGCCTCATCTTTACAAGGTATATGCCACATACAAATTCCGGAAGTATGTGTAAGTACTCCTCCTTTCCCCCAAAGCCCAATCTGCAATTGGCCTGTTTATAACATGATTGCAGAGGGAACAATTACTGAGGAAACAAGCCCCAAAGACATTCATCACATCATGCAAAATCCCCAATCATATGTATAACGAATATCCCCCAAAACAAGTTCATTTTTTTACTCGCTTCCTCTGGTGGTGTGCCGGAGCAGATGCATTCTTTCTGATGCGATCGCCCATGCAGGATCGTGTGAAGTACGCCGGTATTGGAGGCATTGTATTTTCCACCGGCATCCTCGCCACCTTTGCCGGAGGTTTTGCCTTTCATACTGCCTTCGGTCCCAAAGGACTGGCAGGTGATGAGGTATCACACACCGGATGGACCATAGCCGCCTGTATTTTTGGTTTATGTTGGGGAGCACTCATCTTTAACCTCGACCGCTTTATTGTTTCCAGCACCGGAAAAGGAGATGGTACCGATAGTATTACCCTCAAGGAATTTGGTCAGGCATTGCCCCGTTTGCTAATTGCACTCATCCTCGGGATTACCATTTCCAAACCATTGGAACGGACCATTATTGAAACCGACATCAAGGTGGAGCTGAGAAAAACACAGCGGGAGAAAATGGATGTGTTCACCCGTAAGACCGATGCCAAATACACGCCGGAACTGTCA
>JBKCNM010000004.1:0-26092 GCA_046297395.1 Bacteroidota bacterium | reverse complement strand
CTCCAGCGTTTCTACCGTTCAATGGAGTACAGGTGCTACCACACCAAGCATCAGTTTTGTGGTGAACGCAGATACCATTATCACCGCAACCAATAATGCTCCTGGATGCAGCACCGTTTCGCAGCCTTATACCATTCAGGTCTCTACCATGCCTACACCGCTTATCTCCAGCAATGGAACCGTGCTTTGCGGTGGGCAACCACTCACCATCAGCAGCAGCTTCCCCGGAGTGCCCGTACCTCCACCCACTTATACCTATTTGTGGTCAAATGGAGCAACAACGGCTGGCATCAATGTGAATGCTCCCGGTTGTTATACGCTTACAGCAAGCAATAGTCTTGGATGTTCTGCAAGCTCCTCACAATTGTGTATCACAGGATCTAGCACTCCTACGATTACCGCCGGAAGCGCTACAAGTTTCTGTTCAGGTGGCTCTGTTACCCTTTCAACCAATGCTACCGCAGGTATTCAATGGTTCAATGGAACAACTCCTGTGGGCTCAGGTTTAAATACCTTTAATGCAACACAATCCGGAAGTTATACTGCTGTTGTTACAGCAGGCAACTGCGTATCCACTTCAAACGCCATTACTGTAACTGTAAATAGTGTAACTGTTCCAACAATTACTGCGTCTGCCACTGAGATTTGTACCGGTGGAACAGCCACACTCACCAGTTCAAGCGATCCAAACTATGTGTCTTACTTGTGGAACAACAACCTTGGTACTACAGCAAGTGTAACTACACAAAACAGTGGAACATACACGGTAACTGTAACTGCTTCTAATGGTTGCTCCGCTACATCAGCGAGTGTGACCATCACCGTAGGCGGTACCATCACACAACCACAGGTTACCATAGGAGGCAGTACCATTCTTTGCCAGGGACAGACAGTAACTCTTCTCTCCAGCAGCATCACCGGTAATCAGTGGAACTTTAACGGAACGCCACTTACAGGCGCAACCGGGGTAACATTTACTGCAGATGCAACAGGTTTGTATTCTGTTACCGTTACTGCCAATGGTTGTGTAAGCACTTCAGCCAACATTCCTGTTATCGTGAACCCATTGCCTACTGCCTCAGGTTCTGCGGTAAGTCAGGTTGGCGGTATTACCACCTTCACCAATACCTCACAGAATGCCAATGCTTATCAGTGGAATTTTGGTGACCAGACAGCTTTCAGCAACGACAACAATCCTGTTCATACATTTACTTCTGACGGGGAATTCACCGTGGTTCTCACTGCTTACAACAGCTGTGGCAGTGATGCCGATACCATTCAGGTAAATGTGTTTGGAACCAGTGTGAGAGCACTTGCGCATGGCGAAAAACTCTCGATGTATCCTAACCCAACACATGACCAGATCATGGTTGACTTCTCTGACAATGGAAGCAAAAATCTGCGTGTAAACTTGGTTAGCATCACAGGAGAAATTGTATTCACTGAGACCTTGAATAGTTTCGGTGGTAAATACAAGCAATTGATTGATATGCAAAACCTGTCATCAGGTATTTATTTCATCAACATCCACACCGACCGTGATACCATCACCCGTAAGGTTGTGAAGAACTAAAACCTTTTTTCATTGCAATTTTGAAAGCCGGACTTATCCTCCGGCTTTCTTTTTTTAGGATAAATTTGTTCCCAGGCATCCATCCACTGATTATCCGTAATTTTAAAACGGAAAACTTATGTCTCGCCATCATCTTTTTTGTCTATTTTTTCTTTTAGCCACCGCCCTGCAAGTACAGGCATCCTATCTTTTAATTCCTATGGATGTCCAGCAAAAAAATCATCTCAAAGCCTACGGACTTGCTTACTGGACGCTAAAAGGAGGACTTGAAATTGAATGGTTGCTAAACTACCGAGGCGGAAGCTTTGTGATGCGTCACTCACCCGCGATCGAGGCTGAATGCAGGCTCAGAGATGTGAGTATGGAAGTAATTGCTGATGCTTCATATGCAGGAATCATTGATGAGATTGGCAGACCTGAAATAAACATGGATGTGGTGAAACTTGAAAAAGCGCCCAAAGTGGCAGTGTATTCACCCAAAACCAAGCAGCCTTGGGATGATGCCGTTACCATGGTACTTACCTATGCGGAAATTCCTTACGAAGTGGTTTATGACGAAGAGATTTTAAGCGGGAAATTGTCTCTCTATGATTGGTTGCACCTGCATCATGAAGATTTTACAGGACAATACGGAAAATTTTATGCCATGTACCGCAATGCTCCCTGGTATATCGAGGAGCAACGCGCCTCTGAAGCACTTGCCAAGAAACTGGGCTATGCCAAAGTATCACAGGAAAAACTTGCCGTTGCCAAAGCCATTCGTGATTTTACCGGAGGCGGAGGATTTTTGTTTGCCATGTGTTCCGCTACTGACAGTTACGATATTGCACTGGCTGCAGAAGGAACGGATATCTGCGAATCCATGTTCGACGGAGATGCTGCTGATGCGCAACAAAACAGCAAACTCAATTTCAACAATACCCTTGCTTTTTCTGCCTTCAGGCTTGAGGTAAATCCGATGATATATGAATACTCAAACATTGATGCGCCTGTACCCAGAAGAGTGCCTCAACAGAATGATTTGTTTGTCTTATTTGATTTTAGTGCAAAATGGGATCCGGTGCCTTCCATGCTCTGTCAGAATCATGAGCAGGTAATCAAAGGATTTATGGGTCAGACAACCGCATTCAGAAAAGATGTAATCAAATCGGGTGTGCTCATCATGGGCGACAATAAAAGCTTAGATGAGGCGAGATACATCCATGGAGAATTTGGCAAAGGGATGTGGACCTTTTACGGAGGACATGACCCTGAAGATTATCAGCACCTCGTGGGTGATCCGCCAACCGATCTGAACCTGCATCCCAATTCACCGGGATACAGACTGATTTTAAACAATATTCTTTTCCCTGCAGCCAAAAAGAAGAAACAAAAAACATGATGTTGTTCAGACCTACAATTTTCGGGCTTCTGATTTTAGGTGCGTTTCTCTCCTCATGCATGGGTGTGCGTAAAGCAGGATCTGCAGCAAAGCCAAGAGATGCTGTAACCATACATGCGCTTGTTCAGGCAGTGCATACAGATAGCATGACCACTCACCTCCACTACCAATTACAATCTGAAGAGTTGCTTTATACACGCACCTCCGAAAAAGGGGTGTACTTCAGCCGGGTGAAAATTTCCTATAAAATATTTCCAAATTATGTTACTGAAAATATTCTGGATTCAGGAACGGTTTGGATTTCTGATAGTCTTGCAGAAAACAAAACTCATTTGATTTACGGAAACTTTCCGGTGAAAATATTACAGGGAAGCAATTGTCTTGCAGAAATTATTGCCATGGATGAAAATCGTAAAACAATGGGTGTTACTTATTTGCGAATCTATAAAACATCACCCCTGCAGAGAGAAAATTTTTTCGTGAACACTACTGCTTATCCTTCTTGCCCGCTTCCCAATTACTCAGCAGAGCCGGGCTCCATGCTAAGAATACATTACCGATTTGCCAAAGAAGACAAATTGCTTCAGGTAAGATACTACAAGCGTGAATTTCCGTTTCCTCCTCCACCTTTCTCAGGAGCCGAACAAATCCCATTCGATTACAAGGCAGACAGTATATTTTATCTCCGCACAGATGAACAACAGAATGCCATTTTCATGGCAGGTAATACAGGGTTTTATCACATTGTTGCCGACACCAATTCTACGAGCGGATACACACTATTCATCCGCGAGAAACAAAAAGACGGATATTATTTAAGTACGGAAATGCTACGCTACATGCGTTACATAGTAAACCGACAGGAATACGCTGAACTTACTGAGTCTAAAGATCCCAAAGCTTCACTTGATGAAATCTGGTTAAGATTCAGTCCGAATAAAGAGCGTGCCAAACAATTGATTGGCATTTACTTTAACAGGGTTCAGTTTTCTAATCGTTTTTTTAACTCCCACTTACCCGGATGGAAAAGTGACCGGGGTTTAATTTTTATTGTATTTGGTTATCCTTCAAAGATCCTCAGTGATGATGCCTCAGAAACCTGGGTTTACGGAGAAGGCAATACCATTGGGTCGATTAATTTTGTTTTCACCAAAATCGAAAACCCTTTTTCAGACAATGATTTTGCCCTTAACCGTGCAGAATTTTACAAGGAACTTTGGCAACGAACGGTAGATGCATGGAGACAGGGCCGACTATTAAGCGAGAGATAATATGAATGCAGAGGATTTTGTATACGGGATTCACGCGGTTGCTGAAGCCTTTCAGGCCGGAAAAACAATAGATCGGGTAGTGCTGCAAAGAGGAATCAAAGGGGAACAGTTACAATCCCTGATAAGAGAACTCAAACAGCAATCCGTCGAAATCAGACAGGTGCCTTTGGAGGCAATCAACAAGATTACTCGCAAAAACCACCAAGGTATTGTGGCATTTATCTCTCCCACTCCCTTTTATAAACTTGATGAAATCATTCAAACTTGCTATGACATGGGAAAAGATCCACTGGTATTGGTACTTGATAAAATTACCGATGTAAGAAACTTTGGTGCCATCTGCAGAAGTGCACTGGCCTTTGGCGCAGATGCAGTGGTTATTCCTTCACAGAACGCTGCGCGCATTGGATCTGATGCGATGAAAACTTCAGCGGGTGCATTGCATACCTTAAAGGTGTGTAAAACATCCAACCTCAAAGCTGATCTGCTTTATCTTTCTCATTGCGGTTGCAAACTGGTGGCAGCTACAGAAAAAGGGAACGAAATTTCCGGCGAGGGTATGCTCTCTGGCCCGGTGGCTCTCTTGATGGGTTCGGAAGAAACCGGAATATCACCGGAATACCTCAAAATGTGTAATCTCTTGGTGCGCATTCCCATTGGAAATGGCATGTCATCTCTTAATGTCTCGGTGGCAGCAGGCATCATGTTGTATGAAGTATGCAGGCAGCGCGCTATCAATCATTCCTGATTTTATCTGCCCTGCTCTTATCCTCAGTCCTTGCAGGATATCGCATGCAACTGCACAGCTCAGGAAGAAGCATCATAGACGGAGACGGCAAAGGGTATTATGCATTTCTGATTGAATGGCACAATAAAATTTTTGGAACTACTCAGTCAATTCAATCTAATCATGAGGTTGAGATTCCTCCCTACATGGTCCGATGCGGACAAGTTTATTACAACAAATATCCTCCCGGAACAGCGTTTTGCATGTTGCCTGCTTTTGCAATTGCCACAATTTTTCAGCGACTAAGCGGGGAGGATTTCAACCCTTATGCCGGCATTTTTCATCTATCCATAACCATTAATGGCTGGTTATTTTTACTGATCGGTTGCTTTGTTGTTGTTCGGACATTGCAAATGTTATATCCCGCTTCAAAATCTTCTGTTCTTACAATAATTTGCATCGTGTTTGGCACCAATCTTATCTTCTATGCAGTTGATGAACCGGCCATGTCGCACATCTATGCATTTGCAATGATCTCAGGTTTTGTATTTGCGCTTCTTCACTTTCAAACAACAGGACGAAAGCGTTATGTGTACTTAGCCATTTTCTTTTTTTCGATGGCTGTAAGCATCCGTCATTTTCATTTTGTACTGTTGCTGACACTTCCATACCTCATAAAAAAAAATGGGCTTGAAAATTTTGATTTATATGTAAAGAACATCCCTTTCCTGCTTCTTGCAACAATGCCAATTTTTGCAGTCATTGCAAGCAATGTTTTACAAACCGGCATGGTTCTTCCGCCAAGCTATCCCGGAGAAGGATTTTACTTTTTTCAACCGCGTTTCGCCGATTCACTCCTTGGTTTTCGCAAGGGATTATTCACCTGGTTTCCACTTTTGATTCCAGCATTTGCCGGCTTATTTTTTAGTGAAAATCGAAAAATATTACCCTGGCTTTTTGTAAGCATCTACCTGCTTTCGGCCTGGTGGAATTGGTACTTCGGTGATGGCTTTGGCTTGCGCCCCTATTGCGATTATATGGTATTTTTTTCCATCGGTTTGCAGGCTGTGACGGTGCGCTTGCAAAGTCGTGTGATTCTTCACAGGTTGTTTGTAGGCATCTGTTTTGTTTTCATCCTATGGAACACGCTGCTATCATGGCAATATATGCAAGGCATCATTCCACCCGATGGAATGAATGCAGAAAAAGCGCTTTTTGTTTTTGGCAAAACACATAAAAAATATGCAGGCCTGGTGAGAGGTGAGACACAGGAAATCTTTGGCTATCCTGCTCTTCCTGTTTTTTCATACAGTGACTCATCAACCTGTATATTTGATTCACAGACTGCATACGGCAAATCCATCGATTATGTGCTCGCAGATGAGTTGACTGATGGAAATCGTTACCTCGCATCTATGCATGCTTTATACCGGGAAAAAAATTATATGTCTGCCTGCGGTAGTTTATTCACGCTTAGCCTCTTCAATCCTTCCGGAAAAACCATTTTTTGGAGCAAAGGTTTTGTTACTCCCCTGCCAAGACAAGCGGGAAGATGGGATGAGGGTTCGTATGCTGTGATTCTTCCGGAGAAAATTCCCTCAGGAGCACGCATCCGTTTTGTGATTTGGAACGAAAAATCAGAGCACTTTTCCGTTAAAAATGTAAGCTGTGAAATCCGCAGGTATGCATTAGAGAATAACGGCAGACCCTAAAAAAAACAATTACAATCTTCAGTTTTAAACTGACGATAAGATAAGCTTAATTCTATAAAAAAGCATATTTTAAGTCTTTATTTAAGAATAAAAAATCCGTACAACAAACAAATACAAGAGGACTTCTAAATAAGATTTGCGTACTGTCATGGTGTTAAGGATTTTTGAAGTGTATTATAAAAGATGTGGCATGTGAATTACAACGGGATTCATGTGGTATTATAAAACCAATCAGCGAATTTAATTTTTTTTCCACAGTAACTTTTGCACACAATTCAATTAAAGGGAACACAAATAATGAATAATAAAAACAATCGGCACACAAGTAAAATTTGAGAAAGCGTGGAGTTAATAAAATACCACCTGATTATTTGCACGCAGAGAACGAGCAAAGAAAGTAGAGAATAAATGATGGCGTGCTTCAGCGTAAGTGCTTTGCCAGAAAATCAACTAAAAGAAGAATAAATCACCATCATAATTTTTGTTCGTAAAAAGGGTCTAGGAAAAATAGGTGACAAGCCTTACCATCGTGAGCAGGCATAATTTATCGCGGTATAAAAGTTATGGAAAATATTTATTCATCAACATATAATCAATATTATTAGCTTGTGAATGGCAGCTAATGCATGAAGTTCCTTTTTTTGAGGCAGCTTCAGCTACTGTTCCGTCTGCGTTGATATATCCCCATACCCATCCTTTAGCATCTGCATCTGAACTACCTGATTTTTTATACAAAATTGCATATCGTTTGAGGGTAGATGAATTGTCTAGTAATTCTTTAACAATCAAAGAGCCCTCTGGAAAAGTCGCACCTGAAGATATTTTTCCATTTGAGTCGAGTTTACTGGCAGCAATAGAATTATATCTCGTCCTCAGAAAATTTTGCGGATGGGCACTCCCAGAACTTTTGTTTAATAATGCATCAGAGTTTTTGTACCAAAAAAAACCACTAGTAGTTTTGGCCATTTCATAAAGTTCTTTATCTGTCCCTTGTGCTTGTTCTTCTTTTTTACATGAATTCATAAACCATATGCCTGAAAGGCAAATAAACATTTTTAAAGCTATTGTTCGTTTGGTCCTCATTTTGATTTTTATACCTATTATAAAGATGAAAACGCATTATGTTTCGCATTATTGTTTCTGTTGAAAGAAAAACCAAAAGTGTCATTAATTGAAGTATCTATTCAATATGGGTGTTAAGGATGCTTAAAGTGTGTTGTAAAATATTTGACATGGGAATTTCAAAAGGTGTTATGTGACATTTTATAACCAACCTGAGAATTTAATTTTTTTCCACCGGAATTTTTGAACTCAGAGAAATTAAAGGAAGCACAAAGCATACAGAATAAAAATGATTGGCACACGCGAAAAATGTGTGCTGGCGTTTGAAAAGTAGAGGAAGCACAAAGTATGTATGATAAAAATGAATGGCACAGGTGACAAGTGTGCTCCTTCATTTTTATGTCCAATGAAAACAATCTATCGACTTAGGTAGAGATTTCGCTCGCTATACACTTCCTGAAAAAATTCATCTTCAAGATTTTCAATAAAGTGAATGGCCTCTCCTGTGGATTTCATCTCAGGCCCCAGCTCTTTGTTGATTTCCGGAAATTTATCGAATGAAAATACCGGAACCTTGATGGCGAAACCTCGCTTTCTGGGAGCAAAGGTAAAGTCACTTACTTTTTTTTCGCCCAGCATGATTTTGGTGGCATAGTTCACATAGGGCTCATCATAAGCCTTGGCAATAAACGGAACCGTGCGTGATGCACGGGGATTTGCTTCAATCACATATACCACATTGTTTTTAATGGCAAACTGAATATTGATAAGCCCAACAGTTTTAAGTGCCAATGCAATGGTACGCGTGTGATGCTCTATCTGATGGATAATTTCATCGGGCAAATCAAAAGGTGGCAATACTGCATAGGAATCGCCGGAGTGAATGCCTGCCGGTTCAATGTGCTCCATGATTCCAATAATGTAAACCTCCTTTCCGTCGCAGATGGCATCAGCTTCTGCTTCTATGGCATTGTCAAGAAAATGATCGAGCAATACTTTATTTTCCGGGATATCATTTAAAATTTTCATCACATGCTGCTCCAGTTCATCTTCATTGATGACAATTTTCATTCCCTGTCCGCCCAACACATAACTCGGTCTCACCAGAAGTGGAAAGTCAAGAGACCGCGACAATTCAACTGCCTGCTCAACGCTTTCGATAACGCCAAACTTCGGATAAGGGATGGAATGGTTTTTAAGGAGGGTAGAAAAACTTCCCCTGTCCTCGGCCAGATCGAGCGCCTCATAAGTTGTTCCCATGATGCGTATGCCATACCTGTTCAGTTTTTCTGCAAGCTTAAGAGCAGTTTGTCCACCCAATTGCACAATCACACCCACCGGTTTTTCATGCAGAATGATGTCGTAGATATGTTCCCAAAAAACGGGCTCAAAATACAATCTGTCGGCAATACTAAAATCCGTGCTCACTGTTTCAGGGTTGCAATTGATCATGATGGTTTGGTAACCACATTCTTTTGCAGCCAGGATACCATGCACACAACTGTAATCAAACTCAATGCCCTGCCCTATCCGATTGGGACCGCTTCCAAGCACCACAATCTTTTTTTGTGCCGATGGAACCGACTCATTTGCATCACCCCTTTCGAAGGTGGAATAAAAGTATGGTGTTTGGGCAACGAACTCTCCGGCACAGGTATCCACCATTTTATATACCCGATGAATACCGGCAGCAACTCGCTTTTTATACACCATACTTTCCAAACAGTTGAGCAGATTGGCAATCTGTCTGTCGGAGTAACCTTTTTGTTTTGCATGAAAGAGCAAATCTGCAGGCAGGTCTTCAAGGGTATATTTTTGGATGTCTTTTTCAAGAAAAATCAATTCTTCAATCTGCATCAAAAACCACTTGTCGATATGCGTCATTTCCATCACGGTTTTCAGGGGCATGCCCATTTTAAACGCATCGTACACATGAAACAACCTGTTCCAGCTTGGTGTTTCAAGGCTCTTTAAAATTTCTTCACGGTTGCGTAATTCTTTGCCGTCGGCACCCAGTCCGTTGCGACGAATCTCCAATGACTGACATGCTTTTTGTAGGGCTTCCTGAAAGTTTCTTCCTATGGCCATGACCTCACCCACGCTTTTCATCTGAAGACCAAGGCGTCTGTCGCTGCCTTTAAATTTATCGAAGTTCCAGCGGGGAATTTTTACGATTACATAGTCGAGGGTAGGTTCAAAATAGGCAGATGTTTTTCCGGTGATGGGATTCATCAGTTCATCGAGGTGATAACCGATGGCCAGTTTGGATGCAATTTTCGCTATCGGATATCCTGTGGCTTTGCTCGCCAGTGCAGAGGAACGAGAAACCCTTGGATTGATCTCGATGGCCACGATATCTTCTTTTTCATCGTTGCTTACGGCAAACTGCACATTGCAGCCTCCCGCAAAATTCCCGATGGCACGCATCATGGCAATGGCCATGCTGCGCATTTTTTGATAGGTTGTGTCACTCAGCGTTTGCGCAGGAGCTACCGTAATGGAATCACCTGTGTGTATGCCCATCGGATCAAAGTTTTCGATGGAACAGATGATGGCCACATTGTCATTTTTATCGCGCAATAATTCAAGCTCAAATTCTTTCCAGCCTGTGAGGGCTTTGTCTATAAGCACCTCATGAATAGGCGAGGCATGCAGGCCACGGGTGAGCAACTGATCAAACTGCTCACGGGTATGCACAAATGAAGCACCGGTGCCACCAAGGGTAAAAGAGGGACGGATGACCAAGGGAAATCCGAGTTTCTGTGCAATTTCTTTTCCTTCGAGAAACGAATTGGCTGTTTCACTGGGAGCCACTCCCACACCAAGCTCTATCATCAGGCGTCGGAATTTTTCGCGGTTCTCTGTGATCTCTATCGCATGCACATCTACACCAATCATTCGTACACCATACTTCTTCCATATTCCCATGTCCTCCGCCTTGATGGCCAGATTCAGGGCTGTTTGTCCTCCCATGGTGGGGAGTACCGCATCAATCTTTCTCTCGTTTAAAATTTTTGTGATTGAAGCAATTGTTAATGGCAGGAGGTATACATGATCGGCAGTAACCTTATCGGTCATGATGGTGGCAGGATTCGAATTGATCAGGCTTACTTCTATGCCTTCCTCTTTGAGCGAGCGGGCTGCTTGTGAACCGGAGTAATCAAACTCACAGGCTTGTCCGATAATAATGGGCCCGCTTCCGATGATTAACACCGAGCGGATGGAAGTGTCTTTTGGCATGCAGAAAAGGTTTTGGGGGAAGGGGTAAAGGTATTAAAATTTTGAGGTGTAAAACACTCCTCTTTCAATGTTTCCCTCTCTGTCTTTAGGAGAAAAACACAAGGATAAAAACCATTGGTTGCTGCATGTAAAATCTTTGCCGGTAAATACCTTACTGGGAATTTTTGCCGGAAAGGAAGAAGTGCTTATCCGGAAACCGAGTAGGAAGGAAGTGACCTCAGCACTCCATTCCAGAGGTGGATGCGAAGACGAAGAGCCGTTTTCACCGCCTCAGTGGCTTCTCTGATGAATTGTGGATTGTTTCCGCACAAACGATTGGTCATCTCAATGGCAAGGTTGCTATGATGATCGCCGTCAATCTCTATGTGTCTGTTCAGGTAATAAGTGAACATAGAAACTCTTTCGGGCATTTGTGCCTGCAGTTCATTTACAAAAGTGTGAAACATTCCGGGAATCAAATCCTCCCTTCCGAAAGTAAAAACGGCTGCCTGAACATGGGATTTATCACTGTTGATTACTTCGAAGGTAAAGTCCACAAAAAGTCTTGCCTCTTCAGGTGTATTGGCTTTTGCATAAGCCATTTGCCGGTCTCCAATGGATGAGAGAATGCGACAGAACTCCAGAATGGATTTTCCATCGGCACCGGTTTGCTCCATGGCATCAAGATACATCTCAAAATGACTTTTACGCTTACCCATGAGGTCAAGATCACTTTCTTCGCCGGTGACAATCTCATTGATGAGGTAACGAGTAGCAGCATCGCCCTGAGGAAACCAGGGAACGCGAGTGCAGGTGAGCTGATTTTGCAGGCTTTTGAGGAGCGACATAAAATCCCAGACCGCATACACATGACTTTGCATAAAAAGTCTCAGATCACTAATGTTATTGATGGCGCTGTATAGGGGATGCACAAGAATTTGCTGACGCAATTCGGCGGTGGCTTCTCTGATGCTGTTTGCCGCATCTTTGTTGACAATTTCCATAGAACTGATTTTATAACAATAACATCAATTCTGGCGAAGTGTTCGGGAGTGTTGTAAAAATCAATCAGGTTACAACTAAATGAAAGTCCTGACACAAAAAAAAATTAGCCAAAAGAATAAAAATGCTTGCCTTGCATTTAACGGAACAACACTTTCGTTGGATTAATCTTGGTCTCTGTTGTTGAGCTGTATTTTACATCCGAGATACACAGTGCGCGGCATTCCCGGACCATAGATATAATTGCTGTCTCGGTTTTTCCCTTTGTCAAAATCCGATTGATAGGCATTGCTGATGTTGCGCATGCCTGCATAACACTCGGCCTGCCACCGCTGAAAAATAAACCTCCTGGTAATTTTTCCACTCAACTCCAAAAAATCCCTTGTATTTACCATGCGGTCAGAAGTTTGAGGATCTGCTCCTCCAAAATGTGCCAACAACATGCCACCGGTATATACACCATTGAGCGAAAACATCCACCTTTCTCCCGGAGTAATGTTGAGTGTATAAAATCCATAGGCATTTGGTGTACGCAGAAAAATGCGGGTAGGTGAAAGACCCAAGAGATACTCCACCGGATTGTCAAACCTGCTCTGCTGCAATGTGAATCCTGCATTGGCTTCCATCAGTTTTTTGTAAACGCCCCTCAATTCCATGCTACCACCACTTACCCTTGCACCCGAACCATTTTGTTTTTCAAAAATATTTCCATTCGCATCCTGTCCCAGATGTGCGAGGAAAAAAGCATTTTGCAAGTGGGTTGAAAATCCTTCCACAGAAAATCCGATCAAGGCGTTTTGCAGATTGAAATCGCTATTCAAGGAAGCTGAAAAACTTTGAGAAAATTCATTGGTAAGACCGGGAGAGAGTCGCACCCTTGATACTCCTCCTTCTGCAATGGCTGTGTGCAGATCGCTGTCGAATGCCTGCGGAGCCCTGAAGCCGGTTCCATAACTCATTCTCAAAAAAGCATTCTCGGAAATCTCATAGCTGATGGCAAGGCGGGGACAAAAAACCAATTTTTGAAGCAGGTTGTGCTTATCGGCACGCAGGCCGGAAAGCAAGGTAAGATGATTGCCCAAAAGCCATTCACTTTGCAGGTAACTACCCCAGTTGTTGGTAAGCTGGTTTACAGAATAGGCATAGGCAGGAATCTGATCCAATACATGTTCGCTGATGAATTCACTTCCTGCAGTAATCACATTTTTACCAAACAAAAAATCAGGAAGTGTGTGCATCAATCGCAAGCCTATCTGAGAGGCACCGGAAACTGTGTTTCCAAAAGGAGGATTGGAAAGATGCTTGGTAACTGCTGCGGCACTATCAGGAAAAACACCTGTGTAATGGGTACGATTGATATACTGGATGGAACCATATGCCATCCACATGGATTTGTTTAGATTAAAATGCTGTCGGTATTCTGCACTGCCCATGTAAATGCGGTGGCGGCGTTCTTCTGCCTGCTCGAGCAACTCCGGTGATTTTTTTTGCATCTGCCCGCCCAGTCGATACTCATCAATTAAGTTGGCAGATACTTCCAATCTTTTGTTCTCTCCAAATCGGCGAAAAGAGGTAAGTCCTGCAGATTGCAGCTCCATCATGGGCAATTCAGAGAATCCATCTCCATTGGCATCAAACCATTGCCTGTTCCGCTTGCTCAAATTTACCATCATGCCGCAGCTGTTCTCTTTATTCACCAGAGAGGCATTTGCCGTTGTATTGATCTCGTTGGTATGCTTGCCGATATATTGAAAAAATGAATGCACCTCTGCACTGTTTTTCCTAGGAAGACGAGTCATCAGGTTTACTGTTCCGCCAATGGCACTGGGGCCCGACAAGGATGAGCCACTGCCTCTTGTTACTTCCACTTGTTCAATCATGTTAAGTGGAATTTGTTCGAGCCCATATTGCCCCAACAAGGCGCTGAGCAGGGGCCTGCCGTTTACCAGGATCTGGGCATATCCACCCTGCAGGCCATTCATGCGCAACTGCGTGTAGTTGCAGGTTTGGCAATTGGTTTCAGTACGCAGTCCCGGAGAGAATCGGAACGCATCAGAAAGGTTGCAAGCCTGGACACCTGACATCTTGCTGCTGCTAAGGGTGTGAACCATTACAGGACTATCCCTTCGGTTAAGGGACTTTTCGCCGGACGAAATAACAATCTCCTCCAGCTGTTTTGAAGGCGTATGCAGGGTATCCTTTCCATGCTGAGCCTTGGCAGGGACTGTCATGAAAAAACAAAAGCACAGCGGCATCCATGGGAATAAATGTCCGGCTTTATAAAAGCGAACCATGGAGAGAAAACTGTGCTTCTTATACATTTTCAGAGACCTGTCAAAGGTATGCATGCTTAGCTTGATTATATCCAAACCAATCATGTTGCCGAATGTTTTCGGACTTTTTTACATCTTTTGGCAAAGCCACAAGTAATTGCACCTGTGAAGTAGGGGAACTGTATTATTTTTGTGCCATCCATGAACCAGACTTACCCCGCTCCTCCCCCGTTAAAATACAAGCGACTTGGCTTGACCAACAATGAACTGTTGATGCTATACAGGGGTTTGCTAGAGCCCCGCATGATTGAAGAAAAAATGTTGATTCTGCTCCGGCAGGGAAAAATCTCCAAATGGTTTTCCGGCATCGGACAGGAAGCCATTGCGGTGGGCTGTACCATGGCCCTTGAGGAAGACGAATACATTTTACCCATGCACCGCAACCTGGGTGTGTTTACCTGCAGGGGAATGGATTACGGACAATTGTTTTCTCAATTTCAGGGACATCAAAATGGATTTTCTAAAGGCAGGGAGCGGTCTTTTCACTTTGGCAGCAACCCACATCATATCGTGGGGATGATTTCCCATTTGGGCCCACAGCTGGGACTTGCAGATGGTATTGCCTTGGCCTCAAAAATGAACAAAGAACCAAAAGTAACCCTTGTTTTTTCGGGCGACGGTGGAGCCAGTGAAGGTGATTTTCATGAGGCACTCAACCAGGCAGCCGTTTGGGATTTGCCTGTCATCTTTACTATTGAAAATAATGGTTATGGATTGAGCACGCCCTCCAATCAGCAATTCCGCTGCAAGCAGTTTATCGACAAGGGCATTGGTTATGGCATGGAGGCTGTTCAGGTGGACGGCAACAACATCCTTGAAGTGTACAGCGCCGTAAAAAAACTGGCTGTTAGCATGCGAAAAAATCCCAGGCCGGTGCTGCTTGAATGTATCACCTTTAGAATGCGAGGACACGAGGAAGCCTCGGGCACCAAGTACATTCCGCAGGAGTTGTTTGAGATCTGGGGTAAAAAAGATCCTGTGAGCAATTACGAAAATTACCTCATCGAAAACGGTCTCCTCAGCAAAGAAGATGCAGATGCACTTCGCGCAGAAATCAAAGACAAAATTGAAACCGGATTACAACTTGCTTTTTCTCAACCAGATATTGTTCCTGATACGCATGAAGAGCTTGCAGATGTATATGCGCCTGCGCCTTCAGTGGTAATAGCTTCACAGGGTTCGAGCACCCAGAGCAAAAGATTTATAGATGCCATTTCGGAAGGCATGAAGCAAAGCATGGACCGCTTTCCGAACCTGGTTCTTATGGGGCAAGATATTGCCGATTACGGGGGTGCTTTTAAGGTGACCGAAGGATTTTTGGACGCTTTTGGAGAAGACAGGGTGCGTAACACCACCCTTTGTGAATCGGCCATAGTAGGGGCTTCACTGGGCATGAGTATCAAGGGGATGAAAAGCATGGTGGAAATGCAATTTGCAGATTTTGTTACTTGTGGTTTCAACCAAATCATCAATAATCTGGCAAAAATTCACTGGCGCTGGGGGCAAAACGCCGATGTGGTTATCCGCATGCCCACAGGCGCAGGGGTGGGCGCCGGGCCATTTCATTCACAAAGCAATGAAGCCTGGTTTGTGCACACGCCGGGATTAAAAGTGGTGTATCCGTCTTCACCCTATGATGCAAAAGGCCTTCTTTGTGCTGCTTTTGCCGATCCCAATCCGGTGATGTATTTTGAGCACAAGGCCTTGTATCGTAGCATCACAGGAGAGGTGCCTTCGGAATATTACACCATTGAAATTGGCAAAGCCAATTGTGTGCGAAGCGGTACAGCACTTAGTATCATTACCTATGGAATGGGTGTGCACTGGGCTTTAGAGACCCTCAAAAAACATCCTGAAATTGATGCTGAAATCATTGACCTTCGCAGTTTGCTTCCTTTCGATATCGAGATGATTTGCGAATCTGTGAAGAAAACCGGAAAAGCGATAGTGCTGCATGAGGATACACTTATTGGAGGGATTGGCGGGGAGATTGCTGCACAAATTACAGAAGCCTGTTTTGAATTCCTGGATGCCCCGGTGATGCGCTGTGCTTCGTTGGATACACCCGTACCATTTAACATCCTGCTGGAAAAAAACTTTTTGGCCTCTGCCAGGTTCGAAGAAAAATTACTCTCCCTGCATGCTTATTAAATGCATTGCCGGACTATGTTTGGCCATGCAACTATTCATGGTGAGACCGGCCCGGGCACAGGCTGAGATCAATTCATCCGACACCCTTCAAAAGCCATGGGTACGCTGGGCACTGCCCGGTGCGATGACTGCCAGCCTTCCTGTTCTTTACCAACTTTGGTACAAGGAAAATTCGACTTCCCAATTCCACTTTTTTAATGACAATCCGGAGTGGTTTCAGATGGATAAACTCGGTCATGCCTTTACAGTAAACCTTGTACAGGATAGATACACAAATTTTCTGGAGAAAGCGGGTTACAAACGAAAAAAGGCTGCTGCATTGGCCTGTGGTTATACATTAGGCTATCTCACCATCATAGAAGTAATGGATGGATTTGGCACAGGTTGGGGATTTTCTGCAGGCGACATGGCAGCCAATGTAGCGGGCTCTCTGCTGTTTTGGGGACAAGACCGGCTCTGGGGCAAGCAAAAAATACAAATGAGATTTTCATGGTCTCCAAGTCCTTATCGAAAAATGCGACCCTCATTGTTGGGCGAAAATCATTTAGCATCTATTATCAAAGACTACAATGCGCAAACCTATTGGATTTCTTTTCCTTTGGAAGGCTTGCCCGGATGCTGGGGCAAACTTCTCATGATCAGTTTGGGCACGGGGGCAAAAGGCATGTTGGGTGCACGCAGCAATGTATTTACTGAAAACAACATCACTTATCATTACACTGACATTCCCCGTTACAGATGCTGGTATCTTTCTGCAGATATCAACCTGCGGGACATTAAAACAAAAAGCAAATGGGCTAATCGTCTTTTACACACTTTCGGATTTATCAAAGTCCCTTTCCCGGCGTTAGAATTTTCGGGTGCGCGTGGTCTAAGATTTCTGCCCTGGATGTTTTAGTTAATCATCTGTAGAGCAAGCAGGATGATGTATGTAGGTATAGCTTAACAATTTTACCAAGCCCTATCTTAATCTGATTTTAATATCCTGAATCAGGATTTAACAATTAATCGCAATAATTGTCTCATCATTATAAATGCCTAATATATATAATACCTACTTTTGAGCAATGTTAAATAGTTAACAGAAACAATTTAAAAAAAAACCTTATGAAAAAACCTTCATTGTATTACAAAACCCCTGAAGCAAGCACAGGATTCCTTTTATGGAAAGCCACGCAATTGTGGCAGCGTGGGGTAAAGAATGCCCTTGACGAGTACAAACTTACCCATTCGCAGTTTGTAACGCTTGCCAGTATCCTTTCACTTCGTGAGAAAAACGAAGAAGTTACTCAATCAATGTTGTCTTCTCACACGCGTATGGATGCGATGACTGTTTCTATTGTCATGCGCACCCTGCAGCGGAAGAAACTTATTAAACGAAGCAAACATTCGTTTGATACCCGTGCAAAATCCATTGAGCTCACTGCACAGGGAGAAAAAGTATGTACTGCGGCCATCTCGAAAGTAGAGCGCTTCGACAAAGATTTCTTTGAAATGAATGCAAAAACTTCAAGAGATTTTAATGATCGTTTGCTACAAATGGTTTCTCAACTGAATTGATATTCGGCAAAATCAATTTTACCCCGGTTTTTACCGGGGTTTTTTTTTGCCGTTCTGTTGATTTCTCCGCAAGAAAAAAAGAGTTATTAATACCTTCACACAAATTTTAAAAAACCATGGAAAATAACCAGATTACCTGCCCGAATTGTCAGTGCACCTTTAGTATTGAGGCCGAATTGAGTAAAAAACTCGAGAATCAATTTCGTGACAAGTACAACAACTTGTGGAAAGAAGAAAGAGCAAAATTTTATGCTGAAACGGCCAAAGAAAAAGAGGCTGTGGAGATTGGCAAAAAGCATATTGAAGAAATGAAAGAAAAGTTGCAGCAGGATAAACAAAACCAGGATGCCCTTATCCGGCAAAAGGCGGAGGAGGAATCACAAAAAAAACTCATGTTGCTGCAAAAAGAAGAGGAAGCAAAGAATGCAGAAAAATTTAAGTTTTATCAAAATGAAATCGAAAAGCGGAACATTCAGTTGAAGGCTGCAGAGGATAAAGAAATTGAAATGATGAAGCGGGAGTATGAACTTCAGGAAAAAGAGCGCAAACTTGCTATTGAAGCTTAGCAAAAGGTTTCTTCCAGACTAAAGGAAGTAGAAGAAAAGGCCTCTCTTGCCGAGCGGGACAAAAGCGAGATGACCATCCGCGAAAGGGACAAAACCATAGAAGATCTAAAAAAACTCATGGATGAGATGAAACGAAAAAGCGAACAGGGTTCCATGCAATTGCAGGGAGAAGTACAGGAAATGGCGCTCGAAGATTTGCTCAAAAAAAACTTTCCTTTCGATCATATTGAAGAAGTGGGAAAAGGCGTAAAAGGCGCAGATGTAATTCAGTCGGTACGCAATCACATGGGAGACATTTGCGGAAAAATCATCTATGAAAGCAAGCGCACAAAAACCTTTTCCAAAGATTGGATCGACAAGCTTAAGGAAGATCTGCGTGCAGAAAAAGCAGATATTGCCATCCTGGTCACCGAGGTACTTCCACAAGAAGCATCCCATTTTCTGGAAAGAGAAGGTGTTTGGATCTGCACATTTCATGAAGTGCGAAGTGTATCTCAAATTTTGCGCACCACACTCATCAAACTTTTTGAAGGCACGAAAGCCCAAGAAAACAAGGGCGAAAAAATGCATATGCTTTATGAATTTTTAACCGGTAACGAATTCAAGCAACAGATGGAGGCAATCGTAGAGGGGTTTTCCAGCATGCAGGATGCTGTGAAAAAAGAAAAACTCATGATGGAAAAAGTGTGGAAAGAAAGGGAAAAACAACTGGAAAAAGTACTGCTCAATGCCGTGCACTTTTACGCTTCCGTAAAAGGTATTGCAGGTGCCTCAGTGCCAGAGATCAAACTTCTTGAAGGAGGTAGTCCCGAATTGCCTCAATAATGTATTTTTGCAGGGCATGACAAAGGCAAATACGGCAGCACAATACGATGAAGTGGTAAAGAAATGTAGAGGCGTTTTCGAAAACAAAACGCGCGACTACGGAACCGCATGGAGAATCCTGCGACCTTCTTCCCTCACCGATCAGCTTTATATCAAGGCACAGCGCATCCGCACCATCCAGGAAAAAGGAGCCCAAAAAATAAACGAAGATATTTCCTCCGAATTTATTGGCATCATTAATTATGCGGTGATGGCACTTATCCAGCTCGATGCGCAAAACACCTCTCTGCCACTTGAGATAGAAGCGGCACATGCCCTCAGCTTGTATGATGCAAAAATTACTGTGGCCAAAAACCTCATGCAAAACAAAAACCATGATTACGGGGAAGCCTGGCGCGACATGCGTATCAGTTCACTGGCTGACCTCATCCTGATGAAATTGCTTCGCACCAAACAGATTGAAGACAACCACGGAATCACGCTTGTCTCTGAAGGCGTAGATGCCAACTATCTCGACATGATCAACTACGCCGTATTTGCCCTGATCCTGATCCACGAAAACAAACTGCAAGAATCATAACACCATGCGCATACTCATTACCATCTGCCGCTACTTTATCGGAATCCTGTTTATCATTTCCGGTTTAATCAAAGCCAATGATCCTGTGGGATTCTCTTACAAACTCAAAGAGTATTTTGATGTATTCGGTTGGACATTTTTCAGTCCCATGGCACTCAGCCTTTCTGTATTTATCACCGTTTTTGAAATTGCCTGCGGAGTGGCCACGCTCATCTCCTACCGCATGAGGTTAGTTACCTGGTTGCTCATGCTGATGATTGTATTCTTCACCTTCCTCACATTTTACTCTGCATACTTCAACAAGGTAACCGACTGCGGTTGTTTTGGTGATGCATTGCATCTTACTCCCTGGCAATCTTTTGGAAAAGACCTGGTGCTCTTTGTATTTATCCTTCCCTTGTTCATCCTAAGAAACCGCATACCCGGCATGCTCAGCGAGAAAATCAGTCATCCGCTGATGCTGCTTGCTACCTTGCTCTCTCTTTGGTTCAACATATATTGCATCAATCATCTTCCTGTCATTGATTTCAGGCCTTACAAAATCGGAACCGATATCAAAAAAGCCCGTGCCATTCCTCCCGGTGCTCCGCAAGATGTGTTTGAATCGAGGGTTGTGTACCTTAACAAAAAAACCGGCGAGAAAAAAGAATTTACCGCACAGGAACTCGGAAAAGCCAGTTATCTCTGGGAAGATACCGCAACCTGGAAATGGGATACCACCATCAACAAACTCATCAGCGAAGGTTACAAACCTCCCATCCATGATTTTACCATCTCCAACCCCGATGGAAATGACATCACCGACAGCATTCTTTCTACACCCGGCTTTACCTTTTTACTGGTGGCATACGACATCAACAAATCCGACAAAGAAGTGCAGCCCAAGGTAAATGCGCTGGTTGCAGCCTGCGATAAAGCACGCATTCCTTTTGTTGGACTCTCGGCATCAGCAGGTGGTGTGGTGGATAAGTTCAGGCATGAAAACCAGTCGATGTTTCCCTATTATTTCGTTGACGAAACCGCTCTCAAAACCATGATCCGCAGCAATCCCGGACTTATCCTTCTGAATCAGGGAGTCGTTAAAGCCATGTGGCATTACAATGATTTTCCCGGGGCAGAAGAAATAAGTAAATCATATGGTGTAAAGTTTTGAAGAACTATTTTTTCAGACGATCACTTCCTGCACTCGCCACATTGTTTGGCGTGATTACCCTTGTTTTTTTTCTGTTTCATGCATTGCCTGCCGATCCGGCGCGGATGATGATGGGTCAACAACAAGATTCATCTGCACTTGCCTCTATCCGAAAAGAACTGGGTCTAGACAAAGCGCTTTGGAAACAATACCTGCTCTACCTCAATGACCTCTCGGTGTTGTCTGTGTATCCTCATCCTTCCCTTGCTGCACCGGTAGGCGCACTGCAAAACACAAACTGGGTTGCGCTTATCAGCACAGAAAAAAAAATAATTGTACTGAAGACGCCCTATCTCGGAAAATCATTTCAAACCGGAAGAACCGTTTCAGCCATTATCTCCTCAACCCTCCCATCCACTGCTGTGCTTGCCGTGGTAGCCATGTGCATTGCTACACTGCTGGGAATTGCTGCCGGCACCCTCGCTGCTTTTTACCGCAACCGCTGGCCCGACAAACTGCTCATCCTGCTTGCCTCCTCCGGACTTGCAGGACCATCCTTTTTCATGGCCATCGTGGTGGCTTGGCTCTTTGCGTTTGTTTGGGGTGATTTTACCGGACTCAATCTCTGCGGGAGCTTATATACCCTCGACGATTCGGGTGAATTTTACAGGCTGGAATGGCAGAACATCATCCTGCCTGCCTTCACCCTGGGCATTCGTCCACTTGCCGTTATCACACAACTCATGCGCAATTCCCTGCTCGAAGTATATGCACAGGATTACATCCGCACGGCAAAAGCCAAAGGATTAAAACCTATGCAAATATTGTGGAGACATGCCTACCGCAATGCGCTCACACCTGTGGTCACTGCCATCTCAGGCTGGTTTGCCGGTTTGCTGGCAGGAGCAGTGTTTGTAGAATATGTGTTTGGATGGAAGGGCCTGGGAAGAGAAATGGTAAATGCCCTTGAAAATGCCGACCTTCCGGTGGTGATGGGAGCTGTACTTGTAATCTCCTTTTTGTTTGTGTGCTTAAACCTGCTGGTTGACCTCATATACAAATGGCTCGACCCTCGCATCAGGCTCTCCTGAAACAGGTATGCTTACATATCATCTTTTTCCTTTGCCTTGGTGCTTGGCATGTGCATGCCCAAACCGCAACCGAAAAACGCGACGAGGCAAAAAGAGAAACCAACATCCGCGGCAACCGCTTTAAAATTGTAAACAACTATGTGAATTTCGGAGGCGGAATAGGCAGAAGATTCCTCGAAAACGCCTACGACATACCCGTGGCAGCAGCTTATAATTTCCGTGTGAAAAACATGTTTTTTCAGGCAGGCTACCTGCGCTCCACCATGCCCGGATTCTCAAAAACACTCTCCGATTTATTTGTCAACGACCTTCACTTTTGCATCAATATCCGTCGAGAAAACAAAGTCGTAAACATCTCTTATGTCATCGGACCTTCGCTTGCATACGGACTCTACAACAACCAAAAATTCAGTCACCTCGGGGTGTATGCTGAGGCACAACTCATCCGCAAACTTTTTTATGACATCGGCATCGGTCTTTGTCCTTTCATTGCATATAATGTGCGCTATCCCCTGGGCGGCCTGCGACTCGAAATCTTTTTGTCAGGCGCTTATCAGGGAAGATTGAATGCAGAATAAACATGATTCCGGAAAAAACAAATCTTCACATCCATGAAATTTAAAACACCCCTTACGCTTGCCGCACTTGCAGAGAAATTTTCATTGCCTTATCGCGGGAGTGCAAATACCCTGCTCATGGGCATCAATGAAATTCACATGGTGGAAGCAGGCGACATCACCTTTGTTGACCATCCGAAATATTATGCAAAAGCCCTTAACAGTGCTGCCACACTTGTTATCATTAACAAGGAAGATGTGGAGATTCCGGAGGGGAAATGCATCCTCATCAGCCCGGCACCTTTTGATGTTTACAACCATATTTGCAGAGAACATGCTCCCTTTGTGCCCCAGCAAATGTTTATTCACGAAACTGCACATATTGACCCAAGCGCAGTCATCATGCCCGGCGTGTTTATTGGTCCACGCGTGCACATCGGAAAAAATACCCGCATTCATCCAAATGTTTGCATTTATGCCGACACCCACCTTGGTGATGATGTGGTGGTGCAGGCAAATACCACGCTGGGCTCGGATGCTTTTTACTACAAGAAAAAAACAGATGGGTATGAACGCATGCATTCCTGCGGCAAACTACTCATTCATAACCGTGCAGAGATTGGTGCAAACTGCGCCATCGATAAAGGCGTATCAGGAGATACCATCATTGGTGAAGGCACCAAACTGGACAACCATGTGCACATTGGACATGATACCCACATCGGAAAAAATTGTTTACTCGCCGCGCAGGTGGGTGTAGCCGGAGTGGTAGTCATTGAGGACGAAGTAATCCTCTGGGGAAAAGTGGGTGTGCAAAAAGACCTCACCATCGGCAAAGGAGCAGTAATCCTCGGCGATTCGGCTGTTTCCAAATCCCTCAAAGGAGGCATCACCTACTGGGGTTCACCCGCCGAAGAAGCCAGAAGCAAATGGAGGGAGCTGGCCCTGATTCGTCAGCTTCCGGAAATCATCAGCAAACTTCCCAAATGAAAATCTGCTCATTCATCAGCCTGATTATCTTCCTTTCACTTCCTGTGCAAACAGATGCACAAGTGCGTCAGGAAAATTTTAAAAGTGGAAGTCCTCGACTTGTAGAAAACCTCAAAAAAGGAGTTCAGCACGGACTCTCTACAAGCTATTACGAAAACGGAAACAAACGAAAAGAAGGCGAATACCTAGAAGGAAAAGAAAATGGTTTATGGAAAACCTGGTATGAAAAAGGAAACCTCAAGGCAGAAGAACACTTTGAAAACGGAAGGCTGCAAGGAGCATTTACCTTTTACTACCAGAATGGAAAAAAATCATTGCAGGGCTTTTACCACAAAGGACAACCCGACTCAGTTTGGACGGGCTTCGACGAGAACGAAAAAATACTTGCCACTGAGCAATACCGAAAAGGAAAAAAATGGGGCAACTGGGTGTACTATTATCCCGATGGAACGCTAAAGAGCAAAGGCGTTTTTGCAGACAACCTGCACGAAGGAAAATTTGTTTCTCATTATCCCAACGGAAAAACAGAGATGGAAGGTTTATATAAAGCAAACCGCCGCAGCGGCGATTGTAACTTTTATGATGAAGATGGATTTGCCGTAAAAAAAATGTTGTACAACGACAGTATCGGACGCGTAATCGAGTGGTACAATGCCCGCAGAGAGCCCATGATTAAAGAGGGAAAGGGATTGTTTGAGACGCATTATCCGGGCGGAAAAATAAAAGCACGCGGAAACTATGAAGGAGGTTATCGCGAAGGCAAGTGGACATTTTTTGATGCCAATGGAAATACGGAATCAGAAGTAAATTACCGCAAAGGACTCATGGATGGCAAGGCCGTTTATTTTGCAGAAGGGAAAAAAAGCAAGGAAGGAAATTACGCGGATGGACAAAAAAGCGGATTCTGGAAATGGTACCGGAGCAATGGAAACACGGAGATGGAAGGCAAGTTATGGCTGGATACACCGGATGGATACTGGAGGTATTTTTTTGATCATGGAAAAACCGAATACGAAGGAAAATACATACGGGGCGAAGAAGATTCGGTGTGGGTGTTCTACTACCGAAGCGGAAAAATATGGAAGCGTGGTCCATTTGCAAAGGGCCAGAAAGAAGGTTTTTGGGAATACTTTTACGAGAATGGTGCCTTGATGCAGACAGGAAATTTCAGCAAGGGAAAAGAAGACGGCACCTGGTACACCTTTGATTCATTAGGCAGGGCCAAAGACAAAGGAGCATGGACAAACGGAAATCTGGAGGGTGCCTGGATGGGATGGCATGCCAACGGAAAAACATTGTATGAAGGAAATTATCTGGGGAATTTAAGGCAGGGATTATGGAAACATTACAATGAAGCCGGCATACAAGTAAGAGCAGAAAACTGGGAAAAAGGAGTGTTGGAGGGAGAGGCCAAACGATGGTTCGACAATGGAAAACCTATGGAAGAGTTGCACTATAGAAAAGGAAAATACGAGGGTAGATGCAGGTATTACTATGAGGGTGGACAGCTATTTCAGGAAGTACATTTTTCGAAAGGACTTATTCACGGAAAGAAAAAACAGTATTATGAATGGGGACAGTTATGGGAGCTGAGTGAGTACCGCAATGGAAAAATAAAAGGCTTGCCGGAGCGATACAAC
Organism: Bacteroidota bacterium; assembly: GCA_046297395.1. Lineage (GTDB taxonomy): Bacteria > Bacteroidota > Bacteroidia > UBA4408 > UBA4408 > JBEICQ01. The sequence goes on along the minus strand of JBKCNM010000004.1, from coordinate 720 downwards.
AAGCAGGGAAAAAAGATGTGAGCAATGGCCGGGGATTACAAATCCCAGATGCTGTTGCGGCGCGTGCGGAAGGGATTGAGCAGGTAATGTTTGTGTTCGAGCCAAAAGGCGATTACAAAGTAGATGATGACCGGGGAGCCGGCGGTAAAAAACGAGAGGTAGATAAAATATTTGCGTATGGTGTGGGAGCGCATGCCCATGGCATCGCCCAGCATGGAACAAACCCCAAAGGCTTGTTTTTCGAACCAGGATACAATGTTGTGAAGCATCAATAAAGAGTAAGTTGATGCAAAAATAACAAAACTGGCAAATTGTGGAATTGTTTAGGAGACTGAAAGAGGTTTTGGGTCTTATGGGAAAACCCTATTTTTGTGGCAAACAATCAAAAAAAATGGCATAAATCAACAAGGCCTATAAGGCGTACAAAATAGATTAGCGTTTGCTAAAACCTGTCGTTGAAAGGTCGAAAATTCAATTGAGGACAAGGGTAATTGCACAACGCTCACGCCAAGGCGTGGGCTTTGCTTTACTCTGTTGTACAGGGCTTCGACTCCCTCAGGCACAAGTATGGTAATTGTCCCACGCTGATTTTTTTTATACCGCCGCGGAGGGACAAAGTGGCCGAAATCAGGACTTTACCGTTGCGTGAACCAATTGAATTTTTTGAAGTTTTTGACCCTCAATAATCGGTTGAACCTTGGGAATTTATTCCATTTTTCA
>JBKCNM010000003.1:0-57434 GCA_046297395.1 Bacteroidota bacterium | reverse complement strand
CAGATACGCTTCTTGTGGGTGATGCGCAAGCTCCCGTCGTGGGCGTTTCCTTTACGGATACCATTTGCAATAATGCACTGGTGCTCCCACAAACAACGCCGGGATTTACAGCAGGAGGAAACTTCAGTGCCAATGGAAACCTTCCGGTAAATCCTCTTTCAGGAGCGATTTCTCCGCAGGGAGTCAATGGAAATTTTGGCATCACCTACACCGTTTCAACAGACGGATGTGATAACGGTGGCAGTTTCACAGATTCTGTTTTTGTAAAACCACTGAACATCACCACTATTGATTTCTCCTATCCGGCTGAGCTTTGTTTGGGTGCCACCACAGCTGCACCTGTTCTTGCTCCCGGGCATACCTCCGGTGGTATTTTTTCATCACCTGTATTGCAAGTTGACAGCCTCACAGGATTGGTCTCCAATATTCCTCAACAGGTTGGAAGTTTCCCGGTGAGGTACAGGGTAAATAATATATTTTGTTTTACCAACAGAGAAGAGACCCGAACCTTGAATGTAAGCGATACTACGCTCAATATTGCATTTTCTTATCCTGACATCCTGTGTAACAACCAAAACACATTGCCTATTCTGTCTGCTGAATTTTCAACAGGAGGAACTTTTGGGACTTACCCTCATATTGATCCGCTTACAGGCGAGCTGAATCCTCTGCTCACCGATACGGGCAAACACATAGTTACTTATACATTCAAGGGAAGCATCTGCAAACGCAGCGGACTAAACGCCTACCCTATTGAAATTATCAATTGCGACAGTGCATTTATCCTTCGAGATTTATTTATTCCGGAAGGCTTTACACCAAACAATGATGGGATAAATGATATTTTGTATGTGAGGGGAAGCGTGAAAACTTTTGATTTTTACATTTATAACCGATGGGGTGAACAGGTATTTTACACCAATCAACAAAAACAGGGATGGGATGGAACACAAAGGGGAATCATGCTTGATCCGGGGGTTTTTGTTTATTATTTAAACGGGGAAGATTACCGTGGCAATCAACTGAATCAAAAAGGCAATATCACCCTCATCCGATGAAAACAAAATCAATTATTCTTTTTCTATTGGTGCTCGTGATGCCCGGATATGCATTTGCACAAGACGAATTCTTCTCGCAGTTTTATGCCAACCGTTTTTTTACAAATCCCACCTTTGCCGGAGACGAAGGCGGAAATTCATTGCGTATTTCCTCTTCCTTCAGGCAGCAGTGGAATGCCATTGGAAAACCATTTGTTACCACCGGCATTGGACTTGACAAGGGCTGGAACATTGACAACAACCGCCGCATCGCTGCAGGAATGATCATCATTAATGACCGGGCAGGAAATTCGCAACTGAACAGCAACATGATTTTGGGAGCAATTGCCTTCGGTACTGCACTCAACAGATCTTCCCGGTTAAGTGGTGCCTTGCAGTTTGGATTTTCTCAGAAAAGCATCTCCTTTGATGCATTGCGATTCGACAGGCAATACAATGGAAGAAGCGTAGACGAAAAATTGTCGAATGGCGAAACTTTCAGTACAACTGCATTCCCGGAATACTCAGCAAATGTTGGACTTGCTTACGCAAAAAAAATGAATCGAAGAAACAATTTTACGCTTGCCTTTGGCTATGTACATATCAACCGACCCGGAAACTCATTTTTAGGAAACGATTCACAAAGACAGTATAGTCGTATTACTATTACCGGCATTGGTGAGTTCAATCTGAGCGGAACAGATGCCTATGTGCTTCCATCGTTTTTAATTCAATCGCAGGGGCCTTCCATCATGGTGGTGGCAGGAGGATTGTTCCGAATAAACAAAGGGATTGACTCAAAGTATACAGATTACTATACCTCCTCAAACATCCTCTTTGGCCTTCATTATCGTTATGGTGATGCGCTTATTCCTTCTTTTCATTACGAACTAAAGAAATCGCTTCTCATTGGAATCAGCTACGATGTGAATGTATCTGCCTTGACCGGCGCCACAAATTTGAGAGGTGGGTTTGAGATAAGGGTTTCCTACTGCCACAGAAAAAGCAAGCGGGTGGTGAAACTGGCGGACTGATTTTATTTCTTTTGTTGTAAAAGATAATATTTCATGCATTGTCTGCATAGCTCAACAATGCTGATATGACAAGAGGATGCGATTTGAATGATAAGATGCTTAAGAAATCAGAAAAAAATCACGCAGGCTTTGATTGGTTCTGAGCAACTTTATTTCGAGGAAAACCTGATGAGCCTAGAACAATTTTTTTGAAAACAGCTCCTCCATTTCACAGGTGTTTATTTAATGAAAAGTTTCTTTTGATGGAGCATCTCACCTGAGGTATCAAGTATTTGCAAAAGATACATTCCCGAAGCGGCCTCCTTCAATTCCAAGCGGGAGAGCGAAGTACCTGCACTTTTTTCAAACTGCAATTGACCGGTGGCATTGGTGATACGAATAATTGCATGCTTTAACCAAGCATGCGCACCGGCAGGTATCTCAAATACTCCCTCTGATGGGTTGGGAAATACGGTGAAATCCTGATTTTTAGAAAACGATGCATCCGTTATTACAACTGCAAAAGAGGTATCGGAGCATCCTGAAGCATTGGTACCCACAACCTGATAAAATCCATTTCCTGCATTGGAAAGAATGGGAGCAGTATTGCCCACAGGTGATCCATTGAGTAACCACTCATACGATGCAAGATTGGCTGGCAGCGCCTGCAATTCGGTTCCGTTGATAAGTATGCTTACCTGAGGATAGGCAAACACACTTAATGGAATAGGGAGTGTGGTATCTGCACCGCAGGTTCCGGTGATGATGCACTGATAATTGGCAGAAAAGGAGGAATCAACCTGTCCAAGAGTTAAGGTGGGCAAAGTGTCCTGAGGCATCAGCTGAAGATTGCGATACCATTGGTATTGTAAACCTGTACCGATGGCAGCAATTGTGAATTCAACTTCTGTGGAGTCACATACAGAAGCGGCTCCCGGCTGATCTGTTATCTGAGGAATTAAACAGGGTCCAAACTGAAGCAAAACCGGGGTGGTTGTGGAGCCTCCAAAAACAATGGTATTGTCTAATGAAGTGCTTCCGCGGATGCCTCCACCTAAGCTGAAGTTGTCAGCACCTCTGAGTTCCACTGCCATGATATACGCACTGGTTGTCTGAAGAGATTTGGAATATATCTGGTTGCCGTTTACATCAATTTTTTTCATCTCAGACTGCGTGTTCATGTTAGAGGAAACAAGGTAAGCTGAGCATAGAGAATCGACCCTCAGACTTTGGGAAGTGATGTTTGACAAACCGGGCAATGAACCATGAAGAAGCTGGCCGGACAAAGTATACCTTGCAAGAAAAACAGCTGCATTGGTTGTTGATGTAACCATCAGCGTACCCGGTCCTGGGTTTAAATCAATATTTCCACCAAATTTTCCTGCCAACCAGATGGCATTCTGGTTGTCGCAAACCATGGCTGTTTGGTCATAAGAAGAACCGGCATCACCTATCATCCATGCATTAAGGTAGGTACCCTGTGGAGAGTATCTGGCAATGAGTAAGCCTCTTGACGCATTGGGCGCAAAATTGGCTGTACCGGGTCCGGGATCGGCATCCAGCACACCTGCTGTTAGTAGATTCACAAGCACATTACCGGAGGTATCGAAGGCAAGCGAATACCCATTTTGTATCGTATTTGGATTATCGAGCATGAATGCCCAAAGGAGTTCTCCCAATGGATTGTATTTGGCCAAAAACATGCTTCCTATAGGCGTTCCGTTCAAGAAAGAAACACCCGGTCCCGGATCAAAATCCACAGTATCACTAATGATTCCTGTGATGTAAATATTACCTAGGGAATCTACTTGCATATCATGTATTTTTTCGGGCGCTGTGTTTGAACCCAGTGAGAAAGCAAACTGGAGACTCCCTGAGGAATCATAGGAGGCAATAAAATAATCGTAACCACCTGATGAGTTCAGAAGAAAAGTACCGGTATCAGGATCTGCATCCATTGTTCCTCTGTAAGTACCTGCAACATAAAGCGAATGAGAAGGAGCAGGTTTCACAATGGAGGCTATTACATCTTGATTACCGGGAATAAGAAACCCACCAAGAAATTGGTTTGTGCTGCTGTAACGAGCCAAAAATGCATTAAACAGTGTAGTTGAGGGAGAGTTGAGCGTAAAGGCAGAAGAGGATGGATCAAGATCGATGTTGCCTGCAAAATTTCCCACAACCACTGAATTGCCATGGTGATCTGTGCAAATTGCATTCACCATATTGGCGTATGAGGGACTGTTACCGGTTCCACTCAGAGATATGCTCCACTGAAGATATCCAATCTGCGCAGAGGACAGTTCATAAAAGAAAGATAATAAGAGAATGATGTTTTTTTTCATTTTGCAATAATAATGATAAGCCTTTAAAAAAATAGCGCCACGAGGAAGCAAAATGACAATGAAAGCTGAAGGAAATTTTTCCGTTTGCTGATGCCTAACTGCAAAAAAAAGTCCGGGCGCACCCGGACTTTTCTTTATGAAAGTCACTTATTTACACATGACCCTGTGCAAGCATGGCTTCTGCCACTTTCACAAATCCACCGATATTGGCACCTTTCACATAGTTTACTGATTTGCCTTGTTTGCCATATTTCAGGCAGGTGCTGTGGATGTCCTGCATGATTTTGTGCAGGCGCTGATCCACTTCCTCTCTTGTCCAACTCAAGCGCAAAGAGTTCTGACTCATTTCGAGACCTGAAACTGCAACACCTCCGGCATTGGATGCTTTGCCCGGGGCAAACAAAATTTCATGATCAATAAAGCAGTTCACCGCTTCGGGTGTGCAGGGCATGTTTGCACCTTCAGCCACAGCGAGGATGCCATTTTTCACAAGGGCCTTTGCATCGGCTTCGTTCAGTTCATTCTGTGTGGCACATGGAAGCGCAATATCCACTTTTACATGCTGCCAAGGGGTTTTGCCGGGATAATATTTGCATCCAAATGCATCTGCATATTCTTTTAAACGACCCCGTTTTTCATTTTTCAATTCCATGATGTAAGCAAGTTTTTTGGCATCTATTCCTTTTTCATCATGAATAAATCCATCGCTGTCGCTCATGGTTACTACTTTCCCACCAAGCTGAATCACTTTTTCTGCAGCATATTGCGCCACATTTCCGGAACCGGAGATACCTACTACAGCACCTTTCATGGATTTCTTTTTGGTAGCAAGCATTTCCTGTGTAAAGTACACGCAACCATAGCCTGTGGCTTCAGGACGAATCAAACTTCCACCGAAAGTAATTCCTTTTCCGGTGAGCACTCCGGTGAATTCGTTGCGTAGGCGTTTGTACTGACCAAACATGTAGGCTACTTCTCTTCCGCCTACACCAATATCTCCTGCGGGTACATCCGTATCGGCGCCAATGTGCTTGCTCAACTCAGTGGCAAAGCTCTGGCAGAAGCGCATCACTTCATTGTCTGATTTCCCTTTGGGATCAAAATCAGAACCCCCTTTTCCACCACCCATAGGGAGCGTGGTGAGACTGTTTTTAAACACCTGCTCAAACGCAAGAAATTTAAGTATACCTAAATACACCGAGGGATGAAAACGCAAGCCGCCTTTGTACGGACCTATGGCACTGTTCATCTGAATGCGGAATCCGCGGTTTACCTGAAATTCACCTTTGTCGTCAATCCAGGGAACACGAAACATGATTACGCGCTCAGGTTCAACAATGCGTTCAAGTATGCGTGCTTTTTTATACTTGGGATGTTCCTCCAAAAAAGGAATAACCGCCTCAGCCACTTCGTGAACTGCCTGGTGAAATTCTTTTTCACCCGGATTGCGGGCAATTACCTGTTGCATGAATGCATGCACCTGCTTTTCGTGTGTAGAGGCCGGTGCGCTTGTTTTTGATTTTGCCATAACCTTTTAAATCTTCGGTAAATGTATAAAAATTGTGAAAAATGAATACTGCATGTTCCACTCAAGCTGAATGTAAATATGACACTCATGCCTGCGGATTTTTTATTAAAAAAAAGATGCATGGCGAGAAGAAAACCATCATCAGAAAAATGGGAATGATGATTAAAGGAAAATAATTTGGACAAAATGGGAAGGCATGAAAAAGGAAATCATTCCCATGCCATGCGGCATGCTTCTCAAGATCTATCAGAACTGCTGGTCGAGCGGAAGTTTTTTGTCTTCTTGCTGCTCCATGCTTGGCTCTTGTTGTATTTCTTCTTCTTTGGGGGTTTCAGGCTTTTCTGGAGCATTCGCCGCATGTTCAATTTCGCTGCGAATAGATTCAGATGCTTCTCTTATCTCACGCAATCCTTTGCCTAAACCACGCGCCAGTTCTGGAATACTTTTGGAACCAAAAAACAAGAGCACCACAAACAAGATGAGCATGACCTCACTACCGCCAAGATTGAGGAATAAAATAATGTTGTTGGTTATGGGTAACATCAATCGCAAAGGTATGGCATTAAGGTGTACTTTTGGGAAGCCCCATGAAAATATTGCGTTCAGAGAACATAAAAAAAGTAGACAGGGAAAGCATCCAAAAAAGGGGCATCACTTCTTTTGAAATGATGCAGGAGGCGATGCTCTCTCTCCTGCCGGTCATGCTCAATTACCTGCAACCGCAACAAGCGATTTTCACACTATGCGGAAGAGGAAACAACGGGGGCGATGGATTGGTTTTGTCCTATTTTCTCCGCAACCTGGGATTTGAAGTGTTTGTTTTTATCCTTGAAGATTCAGGAAGCAGTTCGGTTGAATTTGAGCTGGCAAAAAAAATGTTTAAAGCTCGCTGGCCGCAACATGTATCGAATTTGGATACACAAAAAAATCTTCAGTTTCCTGCTCAGGGTGTGATTGTAGATGCCCTTTTCGGAAGTGGATTGAATAGGCCCTTGCAGGGTTCTGTAAAATCCTTGGTTCAGAAAATCAATGCTTCCGGCTTACCCATCTTTTCCATTGATGTTCCTTCCGGCACTCCTGCCGATTTTCCGGAAGATCCCGGATTGTTTGCATCAATCATGGCGCAACTTACATTTTGTCTGCAAATGCCCAAGGAGACTTTGTTTTTCCGAGAAACAGGTTTGGCTTATGGTCGTGTAGAGATCATTGATATTGGTATTGAAAAAGAATGTATTGATGCTTGCGACGACAAGCAATATGCGAGCACAGAAAGCGAAGTAATGGCCCTTGTGCAAAAGTCCAATCGTTATGAAACCAAACACAACAGGGGGCACGCCTGTTTGGCCGGAGGAATTTACGGGACCACGGGCGCTGTTTGTATCGCAGCGCAGGCAGCATTGGAACAAGGACCCGGGCTGGTAACAGTGATCAGTGACAAAGAAGGTCTGGGTGTGGTGCGAAACAATCTTCCCAAAGTGCTCACTTCGGCGGCAGATGAGCAAGGTGCCTTATCAAGCTTGTTTACGGCCTTTAACAGCGTGGGAATTGGCATGGGGCTCGGCAGGGGCGACCTGTCGAAAAGTCTGCTTCATAATCTGTTGCATTGGTACAAAGGTCCAATGGTATTGGATGCAGATGCCATCAATATTCTGGCAGAAAACAAAACATGGCTGGAGTTTTTACCTACCGATACCATTCTTACACCTCATGAGAAAGAGTTTGAGAGACTCACAGGTTGCAAAGGAAACCGGAAAGAAAAAGTGCGGGAGGCTTCTCAGTGGAGTATGCGTTACAATGTAATTATCATACTGAAAGGAGCATTCACTTGTATCAGTTTCCCCGACGGCAGCATTGTTTACAACATGTCAGGCAATCCGGGGCTGGCTCAAGGTGGCAGCGGAGATATGCTTACCGGTTATATTGCAGGCATGCTTGCAAGAGGCTACTCACCCGGCAAAGCAAGCATCCTCGGGGTCTACCTGCATGGCGCAGGTGTAACGCTGAAAGATTTGGAAGATAAAAACCAGTACGCAATTTATTACTGATTGTCAGGACGAGAAATTTTCGCTAGTTCTCTTGCGATGATTCTCTAATTGAAGATTCCGAAGGATGTATTTACCTAAAATATCGAATTCAATATTTACGGATGAATGTGCTTTGATAAATTTCAGATCAGTATGTTCCCATGTATATGGGATGATGGCTACACCCAGGGATGTTCCTTCCAATCGGGCTACGGTTAAACTGATGCCGTTGATGCAAACCGAACCCTGTGGAACCAGCAATGGCTGATAGGATGCATCACGGTAATCGATGGTGAGCAGATAACTCCCATCCATTGCAGTAATATTGGTGATTTGGCCGGTGGTATCTACATGTCCTTGCACTATGTGTCCATCGAGCCTGGCATGCATTGCGAGACATCTTTCCAGGTTGATATGCGTACCTACTTTCCAATCTGTGATGGCAGTTTTGCTTACTGTTTCATGGATGGCGGTTACCTTGTGGGTATCATCGGATACAGCAGTAACGGTGAGGCAAACACCATTATGCGCCACACTTTGATCTACTTTCAGTTCATGGCTGATGGAAGATGCAATTTCAAAATGAAAATTACTCCCCTCCTGTATAATGCTTTTTATGGCACCAACTGTTTCAATGATTCCGGTGAACATAGGTCTACTTTTTTGTCAGGGTACATTGAATGTATTCTGCGCTGTTGTTGATATTAAAAACGGTGAAAAAAAGTTGTCTTCCCTTTGCAGAGAACTGAAGTCCTTTGATTGGGTATTGTTTAATCTGAAAGCCAAGGGTATCCTGAAGATTGATGTAGCCCTGACCGGACCCGTCGTCAAGCACCTGATTGATGATTAAATTTCTGGAGGAGATATTAAAATCATTTGCAAAATAAAAAGTTCGTCCGTTTCCACTTGGCGGAATAGGCGTATTGTAGAGGTAGAAAGAAGAAAATGTTTGATCGGAATAAATTGTAAAATCAGACAACCATGATTTGCCGTTCCATGCCCTGAAGCTGCCGGCGTAGGAGGCCGGTAGGTTTGCACGAACATATTCAAGACTTTGGGTAACCTCAGCTTCAATGTTTCTCCTGACAGCTAATTCATTGGGGTATTTTGCCAGAACCTCTACAGCGTATGTTCCATTCTCAGGTGGGTTTAGAGTCATACTCATGCCATTTTCTGATTCAGGCTGAAAGGGATTGTCTCGTACATCTCTCACATTCCATATGATTTCATCAGGTTGAATTTGTTTTCCCTTGTATACAACATCTGCCTGCAGCGTGAAAATAAGTTTGTCGCCTGTTTTTGGAAAAGGTTTATCTACAACCAAGGTGGCTCCCCTTAAAGATGCAGTGTCTTTCTTACATGCATGGAGAAGAAAAACAAAGCAGAGGAATGAGAAAAGTTTACCGACCCGGACCATATCCTGAACCTAGAATTTGTACAAATCCTGAAATGCTTCTGTTGACGATTCCCGTGAGCCTGATTTCACCTACATCGCAGACATAAAAATAAACACCCTGATCGCATATTCGTCCTGTTTTTTGATTGGTTCCATCCCACTGAATACCGGGCTTGGTGGTCTTGAAAACCTCTGTTCCCCAACGATCAAAAATAACCATGTTAATTTCCTTCACATACTTGAATGCCAAAGGGTAGAAAAATTCATTTACGCCATCAAGATTAGGCGTAAACACATTGGGCAATTCATAGTATGGACAATTGTCTACGCAAAGCGTATCACTCATCGTGCTTTTGTTACCCGCAGAGTCTATTCCGGCAAAGGCATAACAACCTGCAATAGAGGATGAGTCGGGCACATGCACAATTAGTGTGTCATTATTGGTGTAAGTGCGAATTAAAGTCAGCGCTTGGCCAATAACCGGCGTATAATACATTTCCAAACTTACAGTCTCCAGAAAACAAGCGCGATTTGTTTGCAGCAGGCGAATGGTATTGGTGGTTTTGTCGCAATCCGGTGTGAGTGAAAAAACAGGAGGACAGGGAGGCGTGCGGTCTTCAGGAATTCCGCAGGCTATCTGCGAGAAGTTGATCAGGGGCTTTTCAAATCCGGTATCGGTGTAAGCGCCAAAGGTGACCACACGAAAACAATATTGCCTTCCGTTTGCCAATCCACTGATTGCAAAAGAGTCGCTCAGGCTTTTTCCGAGAAAAATAAAATTCCCGGAAGAAGGAGGTTCTTCTTTATACACATGTGTTGAATCCTTGTTCCAAGGAACATCGCATTTCCATCGCAAAAGCAGTTTATTTTCTGAGGGTATGACACGCAGAAATGGAGATTGAGCGGGATTGGAGTACCCAACGAGATTGGTATCGGAGTAAAAGCCGATACGATAGGTGTACTGGTTGTTGCTTGTGTTCAGGTTGTTGTCGATGAACTGCAACTGGTTGATATCATTCAGTTGGGTGATTACGGAAAAACCGGAGAAACCTGTGGTGCTTCTTTCAATCCTGTATGAATAAGGGGGAGGCCATTGGGTTGAATCATATTCGAGTGGTTTCTTCCATTGCAGTGTATCTATGCCTGCTGTCGCTGAAGTAATGCCTACTGAAACTTTGGTGATGACGGGCACATCTCTTTTGAGTCTTGCACATCTTTCATTGCTGGCAATACTTTCAGAGCCGTCGGCGTAAACACCCACAATGCGGTAACAGTATTCAAATCCATGAGAGAGACCCCTGCCATTGTTGTTGTCAACAAAAGTGAGGTTGCCTGACAAACTTACCTCGCCTACTTTTTCAAATCCAAAACCCGATGGAATACCTGTAATGCATGGTCCGGGAAGAAAGGAGGATGGGCCTTTTTTTCGGTAAATAGCATAGTGCACAACAGCGGGGCAGGAAGAAGCCTGCCAGGAAAGAAGAATGCTTGTTCCCTGAGCCTGCACTGAGTTGAGAAAAGGAGGTGGTGCCACCACGCGAATCTCAAGGGTTTTAAAATCCACCAATGGGTTTATCAAGTATGAATCTTCTGCTTTGATGCTCATCAGATAGGGATTCTTCCGTATGCGGCTGCAATCCGTTTGCCATTGAATATTAAGTGTAGCGTTACCTATCTGATTAACCGTTTGGTCAAAAGAAGCAGGATTGACATCAAGCATGAAGGGCTCACCAGTAGCCGACATCTCTATATATTGTCCCGGATCAGCATCTGTTGCATTGATGTTCAGGTTTACATTTTGTCCTGCTACCACACAGGTATCTATGGGTTCTATAGTTGGAGGATTATTTAAACAACCGGCCACAACTTTAATCTGCATGTCGCGAATCACACTTCCTATTTTCAGTCCGTTCCGCCATTCATTAATTTGGATGGCAACATTGTAATCACCTGCACCACCTGTTTGGTTTCCGTTACAGTTTGGGGTATTGGCCCCGGGACAAACCCAGTACAAATCTCCGGTAGCCGCATTGATGCTGATTCCGGAAGGAATGAAATAGCAATCGAGCGGTGTACCAAAATCTCCCTGGCAATTGACCAATGCATAGGAAAGGCTGTCGCCATCTGGATCGTAAGCACCCGGATTATGCAGATAAGGCTTGCAATAACAGGCATTATCAACAGGCGGATTCAGCAGTTCAGGTGAGCAGTTGTTTCCCAAAAAAGGAGAGATCACCAATTCTGATTGGATGTAAAAGGCTTTGTTTACTGAATTGAAAATATTTACAATATTTTCGTTTCTGTTGGGGTCGCTCATGCCAATGCAATATCTTCCGGGACCATTGAAAGTATAGGTTCCCGTATAGATATTTTTTTTAATCCCGGGTTGAATAACCTCACCCTGATGCACCTGGTCGTTCGGAAAATAATTGGAAGGCCCACCTACAGGTCCGTTGATTCGCGGACAAATGATGCTGTCGAAGATGTTGCATCCGCTACCGGTATTTCCGAAATACAGAAACAATTCAAAACGATCGGCATTTACTCCCGGACCCACTGCTGTGTAGGTTACTACTTTAAATTCATAGGTGAGTAAATTGCCATCCTTTTGACAAAAGGTTATTTCACCTGCTCTGTTGTGAGTTGCAAACATCATTTTGCTGTTGCACAGCAAAAAACCCAGAAGCAAAAGAAATATCGTTTTTAGTTTGGAAAGCACCATACGAATGTAAGGAAAATACAGGGGTTTTCTGAATGGCTTACTGCTGTTTAACTAATGTAAACAAAAACGGGCTGCTTCTGTTCGAAACAACCCGTTCACACAAACATAACACACAATTATTTTTTCTCTGCCTTTACAGATGCTACAAGCAAAGCTGATTTTTCTATTGTTTTGGAAGGTTTGGCGGGCATCACATGTGAGGTAGGTACTTCAGCCTGCTTCACATGAATTTCTTTCAAGGTAGGAGCAATCACAAGCGACACAATAGACATCAACTTGATAAGGATGTTCATAGATGGACCTGAAGTATCTTTAAAAGGATCGCCAACTGTATCGCCGGTCACTGCAGATTTGTGAGGATCTGAGCCCTTGTAGTATATCTGTCCGTTAATTTCCACACCTTTTTCAAATGATTTTTTTGCATTGTCCCATGCACCGCCGGCATTGTTTTGAAACATCCCCATGAGCACACCGCTCACTGTGGCACCTGCCAGAAATCCGCCCAGTGCTTCCGGACCAAAACTAAATCCGATGAGGAGTGGAGCTACAATCGTGATGGCGCCGGGCAACATCATTTTTTTAAGTGATGCTTCAGTGGAGATGGCTACACATTTGTCATATTCAGGCTTTCCGGTGCCTTCCATGATGCCAGGTATTGTTCTGAATTGTCTTCTAACTTCTTCAACCATTGCCATGGCAGCTTCACCTACAGCGCGAATAGCGAGAGAAGAAAAAATAAAGGGAATCATTCCTCCGATAAACAAGCAGGAAAGAACTTCTGCTTTGTAAATGTCGATGCCTGAGATACCGGCCACACCCACAAAGGCTGCAAAAAGCGCCAGTGAAGTAAGGGCTGCTGAAGCAATGGCAAATCCTTTTCCGGTAGCTGCGGTAGTGTTTCCAACTGCATCCAACACATCTGTTTTTTCTCTCACCTCTTTGGGAAGTTCGCTCATTTCTGCAATTCCTCCGGCATTGTCTGCAATCGGACCAAAAGCATCAATGGCAAGCTGCATGGCTGTGGTAGCCATCATACCTGCTGCTGCAATGGCAACACCATAGAGACCGGCACACATAAAGGAACCCCAAATACCACCTGCCAGCACAAGAATGGGTAGAAATGTGGATTCCATGCCTATGGCCAAACCACCGATGACATTGGTGGCGTGACCCGTTGCACTCTGACGGATAATAGAGTTTACGGGGCGTTTGCCCATGGCAGTGTAGTATTCTGTAATGATGCTCATAAGACTGCCCACGAGGAGACCAACTACTATGGCACCCATTACGCCTGTTTTGCTGAATTCAAGACCGCGCAGGTATAAAGTTTCAGGCAGCAACCATTGAACAAGTGCAAGACTGGCAATTGCCGTAAGGATGATGGAACCCCAGTTACCCATGTTGAGGGCTTTTTGCACAACATCAGTTTTGATTTCTGCATTGTCGGATATTTTAACAAACCAGGTACCTACAATAGAAAAAATGATTCCAATACCTGCAATCAGCATAGGAAGAAGGATGGGGCTGAAACCTCCAAACTGGTCAGGCAAAAGGGAACCATTCGGTCCGGTCACTTCCTGGCCCAGTACCATGGTAGCAAGAACAGTAGCTACATATGAGCCAAACAAATCTGCACCCATGCCAGCCACATCACCCACATTGTCGCCCACATTGTCTGCGATGGTAGCAGGATTGCGCGGATCGTCTTCAGGAATCCCTGCTTCTACTTTACCTACAAGATCAGCGCCAACATCTGCAGCTTTTGTATAGATGCCCCCACCTACACGGGCAAAAAGCGCGATGGACTCAGCACCCAAAGAAAATCCGGTGAGTACTTCAATGGTGGTAAGCATTTCATGAGAGTTCACTGCAGCACCTGCAGCAAAAAACTGGCGGAGCACAATAAACAAACCACCCAAACCTAACACTGCCAATCCGGATACGCCCAAGCCCATCACAGAGCCTCCGGTAAACGACACGGCCAATGCTTTACTTAAACTGGTTCGGGCTGCCTGAGCAGTGCGCACATTGGCTTTGGTGGCAATACGCATCCCTATAAATCCGGCAAACGCACTAAACACAGCACCAATCACAAATGCCACGGCAATTAACCAGTGGGAATTGGCATTGGATTGCGCCATAATGCCTAAAAGGATGGCAACAATGACCACAAAATAACCGAGGATTTTCCACTCTGCCTTTAGGAAAGCCATTGCACCTTCGGCGATGGCATTGGATATTTCCATCATTTTTTGGTTTCCTGCATCCTGCTTGCTCACCCATTGAGACTTTAAGTAGGTGTAAACAAGGGCAATGATGCCAAACACCGGTACCAATAACAAGAGATTTTCATTCATAAGTTTCGTTTTACTTTATCTTTTTGTCTTTTAGAACCCTTTGAAAAAGGGTCGGCAAAAGTAAAAAATATCCTTAATCGGGCAAAAGCAAGCTATCTAAAAAGCAAAAGGCAGTACCGTAAAGTACTGCCTTTCTGAAAATTGAGACTTAAAATTACATTGTTTATTGGCTTACTGCCTGATGATTCTTGTCGCCGTTTGTACGCCGTTTGAAAATACCGAGAGCACATAAGTTCCGGGGCTTAAACTGGTGATATCCACCGTTTTTATGTAGGTGCCTGAAGGAACTGCTGAGTCAATCTCCATGACCATTCTGCCACTCAGATCAAACAAGCAAAGCCTGGCTGAGGTATCGAGCGTTAAATCACAGGATATGGTAATTCTATCGTTTGCAGGATTAGGCATCACCACAAGTTTATTGGCTGTAGCTGTTTCGAATAAAGAAGTAATAATATAGGGTAAGCCGGCGGAAGTATCAGAAAGGCAACCACCTGAAGAGACTGCCAAAGCGGTGTATAATCCGTCTTGCGTGGGAGTGATGGTGCTGCCGGAAGCAGCTATGTTGCTGCCATCCACAAACCAAACGAAAGTGGCAGCATCGGCGGCAATTGCTGAAATTGTACCATCCGTATTTGCGTTCAGCACCGGTGTAGCGGGCAAGGGAAGAATGCTAACCTCTATGGTATCGGTATCTTCACAGAAAGCGTTGGAAGCCAAAACAACAAAGGTGGTATTTACCAGTGGTGATGCCTGCGTGCTTGCACTGTTTGGGTTGTTTACCAAAGATGCCGGTGACCATGAATAGGAGTTGGCTCCGTTGGATGAAGCAGACAGCACAACTGTTCCTCCCTGGCAAACCTGCAAGTCGGCTCCTGCACTCAGATTGAGACCCGGTACAACTGTTACCACAAGAGTATCCACAGCTGTGCAATTTCCTGAAGAGGCTGTTACCACATAAGTAGTGGTGCTCGATGGGGAGGCAATTGGGTTGGCCAAAGTGGTATCTGAAAGACCGGTAGAAGGCGACCAGGAGTAACTTGCACCACCCGTTGCAAGCAACTGTGTGCTGCTGCCTGCGCAAATGCTTGCATCTGCACCTGCATTGGCACTTACATTGCCTACATTCACCACTAGCGTATCTACAAAAACACAAGTACCATTGATGATTGAAACCACATAGGTGCTGGTTTGCAAAGGACTTACTACCGGATTGGCAATGGTGGGATTACTCAAGCCTGTGGAAGGTGTCCAAAAATAATTGGCACCTCCGGATGCTCCCAATGCGGCTGTGTTTCCGGGACAAACAGTTACATCCAAACCTGCTGTGGCATTTTCTCCAACTACATTCACCACCACCTGATCAACGAATGAGCAATTTCCGTTAAAGATGGTCACATTGTAAGTAGTGGTATTTGTTGGAGATGCCTGAGGGTTGGACACATTACTTGCGCTCAAACCGGTAGAAGGCGACCATTGATAATCTGTTCCTCCGGACGCATTCATGTTTACAGAAGCGCCGCGACAAACATTTACATCCACCCCTGCTGTTCCGTTCAATGCCGGATTGTTGATGGTAACAATCACCGTATCTGAAGAGGTACAACCATTGGTGCTTACATTTACCACATAGGTAGTGGTTGTTTGGGGATTGGCAATCGGGTTGGCAATGTTGGTACCCGTTAGGTTTTGTGCGGGAGACCAGGAATAACCGGTCCCTCCTGTTGCCTGTAGCTGCACTGCAGATCCTATGCATATGGTTGTGTCAGGTCCTGCATTTGCCAGAGGATTAGGAAGTACGGTTACCATGGCGTTCACGGTTTTTGTATTTGAACCATTTCCGTTGGTGGCAGTGAGACTTACCGTAAATGTACCTGCGTTGGGATAGGTAGCTGTGGCATTTTCAGAGGAAGAGGTTGTATCTGCAGCACCCTGGAAATTCCATTGATAAACCAATGGATTGTTGGAACTAGTATTGGTAAAACTTACACTTCCTCCCTGACAAATAGTGGTATTACTGTTTGCAATAAAATCAGCAACCGGGATGAGTGATGGATTAAAAATATTGATTGTATAATCTTCTGTTTCTCCCGTTGGGAAAGAGGTGCATGGATCGTTGGCTCCATTGGTTCCACCGCCTCCACCGCCTGTGATCACCCTGCTGCGAATGCGCATTCCTGTTGGACCGGCAACAGCAGTATTGGGAATAAACAGTGTAGCTGTGCTGGCCACATTTGGTGTGCTGGTAGTGGCAATCTGGGTCCATTCAGATGCTTCAAAAATATTGTTGTGGTTGTAATCAATCCACACAGAAATTCTCTGGGCTGTATTGGTAGTTACGCGTATGCTGTATGACTGGTTTCTGTTGATGGATGCGGTGGTACTTCCTGTGGCAGGGTAAGCCGTAAACGCCTGTCCGTCTAAAGATGTACAACCGGTATTTGCATTGTTGAGTGTGGTTCCTACAATCTGTACAGCATTGATAAAATTGTTTGTACAGGATGCAGAATGCACAGGGATGCAGAAAGAAGCAGCCTGTGTTACCGTAATGTAATTAGACAGCGTAAGGGTATCGCTTCCGAAGGCGTTGGATGCAATCAATGTAACGGAATAGGTTCCGGGGGTGCCATAAACGATTCCGGAAGGATTTTGTACTGAGGATGTAGAGGGACTTCCGCCCGGAAAGGACCAGGACCAAGCAGTAGGGGTATTGGTGGAGAGATCACTGAAATTGATGCTTCCAAAAGGAGAAATACTGGTAAAGTTGGCAGCAAAATTTGCCTCAGGAGGATTGTTTCCACCGGCAGCTATGGTCACTTTGTAATCTTCTGTTTCTCCGGTTCCGAAGCTAGTACATGCATCTGTGGCAATATTGGATCCTGCGGTGCTTCTACATCTTACACGCATTCCGGTGATACCGGTGAGGGCTGTGCTTGGAATAGGAATACTGATGGTTGCAGGAATGTTGCCTGGAACACTGGCAGCAACCTGATACCATTCATTTGCATCGAACTGTGTGTTTTGGTTGAAGTCAATCCAGATGGAGATATTGGCCGTTGCGGAAGTAGTGACAGAAAAGTCATAGGCCGCACCGCGGTTTAATACTGCCGTGGTTCCGGCAGAAGGGGAATAAATCGTGTAGGAGTTTCCGCTTGTTCCGGTACAGCCGGTATTTGCATTGTTAAATGTTGTACCCGATATGGCAACCGTGTTGATGCTGATGACAGCACCCCCACCCCCACCAGCGCAGGTGTTGGTATGAAGGTTTGAACAATAAGGTGGAGGAACCACATTGATGTAACAAACAGTAAAAGCCGTATCACTTCCGAATGCATTTGTAGCAATCAGGGTAACTGCATAACAGCCCACATTGTTATAGGTGATTCCTGTTGGATTCTGACTGTTTGAAGTAGCAGGCAAACCACCGGTAAAAGTCCAGTTCCAAGTGGTAGGTATGTTAGAGGAGAGATCGCTAAAGTTTACCGTAGAACCTGCATTAACGGTAAGTGCGTTTGCAGAAAATGCTGCCACAGGAGGGAGCTGGGGAGGGCTCGCAAGGGTGATTGTATAATCCTCTGTTTCGCCTGATCCGAAGGTTGTGCAGGCATCGGTTGCGGTAAGTGCACCAGCAGGATTCCTGCTGCGTATGCGCATGCGTGTAGGTCCTAACAAGGCAGTAGATGGGATGAGAAAAGAAACTGTGGAGGCCACATTGGCAGTGGAATTGGTGGTAACCTGCGTAAATTCTGAAGCATCAAACTGGTTGTTCTGATTGTAATCAATCCACATGCCTATGATTCTTGCCACATTGGTTGTAACACTGATTGAATAATTGCCACCAACAAATAAACTTGCGGTTGTATTCCCATTGAAAGGAAACAGGTTATAGCCCAAAGAAGTGGTGGAACCATTGCAACCGGTATTGGCATTATTGAGTGTGGTGCCAGCGATAGAAACCGTATTGATGTTGTCGTTTACACTGCAATTGGCAGTATGCAAACCTGTGTTGCAAATGGGTGGTGTGGTAACTGTAATATAGCAGGTTACTGAGATTGTATCATTGCCAAATGAGTTGCCGGCAATCAGTGTCACGGGATAACAGCCCGGAGTTGCGTAAACAATGTTCTGAGGATTCTGCTGTGTAGAGGAAGAAGGAACTCCACCCGGGAAAGACCATGACCAGGAAGTTGGCAAATTGGTGGATAAATCGCTGAAGTCAACATTTTGTCCTGAGAAAATATTCACACTGTCTGCAGAAAATGCAGCAACAGGTGTGAGTGGAGGTGGTGGCTGAATTTGAATGACATAATCTTCTGTTTCTCCATTCTGAAAAATCGTACAGGCATTGGCTGCAGTAAGCGTATTGGTACCACCGCCGCCGCCACCATTGAAAAGGCTCCTGCTGCGCACACGCATGCGGGTATTCCCGGTGAGCGCATTTCCCGGAATAACAATATTTACTGAAGAGGGAACATTGGTAACCGATTGATTGGTCACTGAAATAAACTCAGTGGTATCAAATGCAATGTCATGGTTATAGTCAATCCAGATACCAACCAATTTGGTACCTGTAGTTGTTACATTCATCTGATAACTTCCCGTGGTGTATAATGTGGCGGTGGTAGAATCGGCTGCAGGATATACTGAAAATGCATTCCCGTTGAGCGATCCGCAAGCAGTGGAATTCTGAAGGCTTGTTCCGGTAATGGAAAACCTGCTGATGTTATCAGCGCCGGAGCAGTTTACAGAATGCAAAGTGCTGCAATACTCAGGTGGGTTAACTGTGAGGTAACAAACCTGTATGAGCGAGTCAGCACCTTGTGCATTGCTTGCCCTTAACTTAACATCATAACACCCC
Source organism: Bacteroidota bacterium (assembly GCA_046297395.1). Lineage (GTDB taxonomy): Bacteria > Bacteroidota > Bacteroidia > UBA4408 > UBA4408 > JBEICQ01. Next base: position 38,157 of record JBKCNM010000003.1, on the reverse strand, counting down.
GGTGTTGGGTAAACAATCCCGCTTGGATTTTGCACGGTAGAACTTGTAACAGCCGCACCTGTAAATGTCCATTGCCATGCGGTTGGGTTATTGCTGCTCAAATCGGTAAAGCTCACCGACTGTCCCTGTGTAATGCTTAAGGTATTTGAAGTAAAACTTGCAACGGGTGGCTGGGGAGGAGCATTGTCAATGCTTATCTGATAATCTTCTGTTTCTCCATTCTGGAAACTTGTGCAAGCATCAGTCCCTGTAATGGTATTGGGCGTTCCGCCTCCGCCTCCGCCATTTGTGAGTGAACGGCTGCGAATACGCATCCTTGTAGTGCCAAGGCTTGCGTTGGAAGGGATGTTTAAGATCACCGTTGATGCAAGATTCGCTGTGGAGGCAGTGGTAATTTGGGTCCACTCTGAAGCTTCAAATGTGTTGTTTTGGTTGTAATCAATCCAACAAGAAATGAGATTGGAGGAGGAAGTCGTTACATTCAGCTGATAATTGTTGCCCCGGTAAAGGGTAGCTGTATACTGTGAAGAGGTATAAGCAGTGTATGCTGTACCACTTGCACTGCCGCAGCCACTGCCTACATTGTTGAGGGGTGTTCCGGTAATGGTTACGCCATTGATGTTGTTGATTGCACTGCAGTTCACTGAATGAAGACTGCTGCAATAAGGATTGGCCGGTTGAACAATTACATAACATGTTCTGGTAAGGGTATTGCTCCCTGCAGCATTGGTTACTGTTAGCGTTACTGCATAACAACCCACAGAATTGTAAACAATTCCTGTTGGATTCTGCAAGTTGGAAGTGGATGGCGTACCACCGGCAAAAGTCCATTGCCATGAGGTAGGTGTGTTTAATGAACTGTCTACAAAAGCAACTGTATTCCCAAGGGAAGTATTTACAGGATTGGCGCCAAAAGCTGCTATGGGAGGAGCACCACCTGCAGCCACCAAAACTACAGAGTAGTCCTCTGTCTCACCACGGGTGTAATTGGTACAAGGATTAAGATTGGTGGTTTGTCTTGCATTTCTCACCCTCAGCCTGGTTGTGTCAAGGTTTACACCGGGAGGAACAGTAAAGGTTATTGTGAGGGTTTGCCCTGCCACCGTTGCCGTTACCTCACCCAGCTTCTCAAGGGTATCGGTAAACAATTGGTTGTTGTTGTAATCAATCCATGCCGCATAGGTATCGTTGATGGTTGGTCCGGCATTGATCACAAGCTGAAAAGTTGCACCTGCCGAAAGGTTTGTGGACTGGGAAGTGTAGTTGTTGTAGGTCGTACCTTGTGTGCCACCCGTGTTCAAGTTGCTGATGGTACCAAGGGTGACTCCATTGATAAAATCGTTCTGTGTTGTACCAAATTGGGAGGTAGGAACACAATACTGGGCAAAAACCGCGCTGTGAACAAGCGCCAAAATGCCCATTGAACAGACAATTAGTAATTTTTTCATGTTGGATTTTGGTTGATTGATAGGCACAAAGAAAGGAATTATATTCAAATTTTAAGGTGATTTTAAGGTTAAGAACAAAATCTCGGGGGAAAAGAGAATTTTTGGCCCATCCTCTTGTGAATAAAAAAGTATATATTTGCCGTCCCAAAAATAAGGTCTATGTACGCAATAGTAGAAATAGCAGGGCAGCAATTTAAAGTGCAAAAAGACCAGCAGTTGTTTGTTCATCGTTTGGAATCAGACATCAATACCAGTCTTCAGTTCGACAAGGTATTGTTGGTTGACAACGCTGGCAAAATTACTGTTGGCGCCCCGGTTATCAGCGGAGCAAGTGTTTCCGCAAAGGTTATCGAACATCTAAAAGGTGACAGGGTAATCGTATTCAAGAAGAAAAGGCGCAAAGGATATCAGAAGTCCAATGGTCACCGCCAGCAATTCACAAAAATCCAAATCGAAAACATCAAGCTTTAAGATCAAGCCATGGCACACAAAAAAGGAGTCGGCAGTTCAAAGAACGGTCGTGAATCTCACAGCAAAAGACTTGGAGTAAAAATATTCGGTGGTCAACTTGCCATTGCAGGTAACATCATCGTAAGGCAACGCGGAACCCGTCACAACCCCGGCGACAATGTAGGTATCGGTAAAGACCACACCCTATTTGCGCTCACCGACGGCAAAGTGGAGTTCAGGAAAACAAAAAACAACAAATCATTTGTATCGGTAGTACCGGTAGCCTGATACACAAATAAAACTCTTATGTAAATAACCATCTTCGGATGGTTATTTTTTTTCTTGCCTATTCTAACCCAAATAAGCAGTAGGTTCCAACAGCTTAGAATCGGGATGCGTGAAGTTCCACATCGTTTTCTGTGATGCTTTTTCCGGAAAGTATAACCAAGCGCTCAATTACATTTCTTAGCTCCCTGATGTTGCCTGTCCAAGGGTAGGATTTTAGTTTTTCCATTGCGCCCTGGGTGATGACCTTTTTTGTACCTCCGTTTTCGGCACAGATGGTTTCCAGAAAATAATTTGCCAGCAAGGGAATGTCATCTGCTCTTTCGGCAAGAGCAGGAACCCTGATCGGAATTACATTCAAGCGATGATAAAGATCTTCACGGAAATTCCCTTGGTCAATTTCTTTTCTGAGGTCTTTGTTGGTTGCGGCAATTACACGCACATTGATTTTTATATCTTTCTCTGCCCCTACCCTCGTAATTTTATTTTCTTGCAAAGCTCTCAGCACTTTTGCCTGAGCTGCAAGACTCATGTCCCCTACTTCATCCAGAAAAATGGTGCCTCCTTCGGCCTGTTCAAATTTCCCCTTCTTGGAGGCAATTGCACTGGTAAATGCTCCTTTTTCATGTCCAAACAATTCGCTCTCTATTAACTCGGCAGGAATGGCTGCACAGTTCACTTCAATGAGGGGCAAGTTACTTCTGTTGCTTTTTTGATGCAGGTACTTGGCGACCAATTCTTTTCCGGAACCGTTGGGACCTGTAATCAGAACCCTTGCCTCTGTGGGTGCTACTTTCTCTATTATTTCAAGTATTTGCCGGATAGCAGGCGATTTTCCTATCATCTCGGCCGACTTCACTATTTTCTTTCGTAGCTGTTTGGTTTCCTGAACCAATTCAGATTTCTCTATTGCATTTCGGATGGTGAGTAAAAGTCTGTTTAAATCCAGCGGTTTCTGAATAAAATCATAAGCCCCTTTTTTTACCGATTCTACGGCCGTTTCGATGGTTCCATGACCGGAGATCATCACAACAGGCACATCAGGATTGAGCTCTCTGAATTGCTGCAAAAGCTCAAGACCATCCATTCCACCGGGCATTTTGATGTCACAAAGCACAAGGTCGTACAAATTTTTTTTGAACTTAATCAGTGCTTCTTTCCCATCTTGAGCATCATCTACTTTAAACTTTTCGTACTCAAGAATTTCTCTGAGGGTGTTTCTGATGGCTCTTTCATCATCAATAATCAATACAGATGTCATATCAATTAAAAAAAGGATTATACATTTTTTCATGACCAACATTCGTTGGTTCACCATGTCCGGAGTAAATGCGTGTGTGATCGGGTAGAACAAAAACTTCATTCCTTACACTGTTGATAAGCTCGTTATGATCTCCACCGGGTAAATCCGTTCTGCCTACTGAACCTTTGAAAATCAAATCGCCGGCAATCAACATATGTTGTTCATAGAAATAAAAACACACACTTCCGGGAGAGTGACCGGGAGTAAAATGTACAGAGCATTTGATTTCTCCGATCAGTAAATTCATACCATTTGCCAGATACTCATCATTATACATCCCTTCTTTATAAGGCAATCCATACAAGGCAGAAACATTTCTTCCGCTTTCAAAAACACTTATTTCATTGGGATGCATGCGGGTTTTCAGACCATATTTCTGATTGATGTGGTGCAAGCCCAATATGTGGTCTATGTGACAGTGGGTTTGTAAACACTGCCTGAGATTGATATTGTTTGCTTGAACAAATGCATCAAAAGCATCTGATTCACTTGCATCCATAAAGCCCGGATCGAAGACCAAGCCGTTTCCAAGATCATCAAAAACCAAATAGGTGTTTTCGGCAAAAGCATTCACAGTGAAACATCTGATATCAATCATGTAAAGATTTTTTTTGATGGCGGGTAATTTCTATTCGGTAGATCTCTTCCAGTTGCTTCATGTGTAAATCCAAACTATACTGTTCCTCTATGACCTTTCGATTGGCAGGCAAAAAGGACCAAGACAACATTTCTATAATTTGTTTAGCAAAGGTATCCACATCTTTCTCTGCGCAAAGCAAACCATTAACACCATGCTGCACCAACTCAGGAATACCGGCATGATAGGTTGACAAGATTGGCAATTCCATACTCATTGCCTCCATAACAGAAGTAGGTATACCTTCTTCATCACCACTCTCATCTGTTATACTATGATGAACAAAGTAATGTGATGAAAGCAACAACTCAATAACCTCTTTGGTGTTTTTATTTCCAATAAATTCGATATCATCTTGCAGTCCTAATTCGAGCACGAGATTATTCAACTCGGTCTTCCTTTTTCCATCACCTGCAAATTTAAAAACGATGCTGCCTCGGATGTCAGGTTTTACATCGAATGCTTTTCGAAGAGCCCTGATGGTAAACTCATGTCCCTTTTTAGGAGCAAGTGAAGAAATTTGAAGAAAAACTTTTCTTGACCCGCTGAGCACTTTTCTTTGTGATGGGTGAAAAAGTGAAAGGTCAATACCACACCGTAAAACATGGTAATGGGAATCTGTAAGCGTAAGCTTGAGAAATTTCTGTGCCATGTATTCAGACACAAAAATGGCAGTGATATGAGATTGCTTTAAATATTTTTTGATTTCTCTGGTATACGACTTTTTCCTAAGCATCTCTGAGGCGTCATACCCATGAAAATGTATCAATGTTGGAATTTTCGATTGGGTATTTTGTAAAAATTTAATCGCCTCGAATCCAAATTGCAGGTGAATCACTTCAGGATTCAATCTGTGTAATTGATGATTTAATTTCTCAGAAAATGGAAGGTGATAAAACAAACACCGGATATCCATTTGCCAGAGCCACCAATAAAATTTTCTCACCGGCAGCGACGGTTTGTAGGACAATTCAACAATTTCTACATCTGCTTCCTCAACTAATTTTCTGCAGGTTAAATAAGTAAAAAAATGTTTCCTCGCTAATGCATATACTTCATTGCGGATAAATGTGGTTGTGATATAACCATAAAAATCAGAAAACATGATGATGCGCAGCTTCTCCATCAGCCTAAAAACTATTTTGAATGTTGATCCACCGAGATGGAATGATTTCCATAGGTGTAAATTGACTTGTTTTTGCCCAATGAGCGGGGGCAACCACCATGGATGATTCCTTTTCTGCAAGCCAGGCTGCCCACCATGAAAATGTTGAATTGGAAATAATATGATGGGGAATCAATGTCATCGCTGCAAATTCCTCTATGGCTCCGGCATCAGGCATAAAGTCTTTTGCCATGAGCGCTTCGGTGGATCGAAATACCTCTCTGCACCAAAGATAATCATTGGAGAATACAAGAAAGCGGACTTCCGGAAATTTCTCTCTTATCATCCTCATCCCTTCCAAATAGTAGGAATACGGGAGCGCACCTAAATGCGCAGCATAAAATGGGTTGCTTACATAATCGCCCCGACGAACATGAATGGCACAAAGAGGTTTATCCTGAAACAGCTTGATGGCTTCCCGTGAGGTTTTCAGATATTCTTCCTTGATAGAGAAAGCATTTTTTACCTCTTTTGCATGGTCCTTAAAAAACACTTCACTTTGCCATCGGCCTACAAAACAGGAATTGTTTACTGCACACAAATAACTTGGTTCAATTTCATTTCCCTTTTGTATGATGTTGATGGGAGGCTTAATTTTGAATTTTATTTTTAGCCAGATATTTTCGAAAAATCCTTCATTTCCAGTAAAATTAAATTGGTGAATAATTTGTCTGTCTGCAAGATGCCCTTCAATGTTAAAATACCGAAGTTCATAATTGCGGTATACTGCGTGTTCAAAATCCAGTTTAACCTGCAACAGGGAATCATCAATATACAATGATGTATTCAATCGCTTTGCATTGGCCAATCCGATAGCATACTGAAACATTTGGTTACCCATTCCACCTTGTATACGCGTTACAACCATATCAATAAAATTTAAAAGTAATAAGGGTATAGATTATTTTTTGATTAGTAAATAGGGAAATATTTAAAAAAAAAGAATCACTAAGGCCAGACAAGCCAAAGCCATTGATGAAATCTGTATCAATAAAAGACAAAGCAAAAAACAAAGCAATGATTCTAATTGAATGAAGTTTCGTGAAGCAAACGCTATTCATTGCTTACAAATATGCCATTGATTGGATTGTGCGCTATCCGGGTGTAATTTTTAGCAGTAAGCAGTTTATTGATTTCAATATTCTCTTCCTTAATTCGAGGATCAAAAACTTCAACACAAATCAAGAAGGGTCTGTGCTTATTAAAGTCCCAGGCATTAAGAATACTTAAGTCAAAGCCTTCCACATCCAAACTGAGCATGTCAATTTTATGGTTGCCCACATAATTTTTAATGAGTTCATCGCAGCTTATCAGAGGCATTTGCAATACCTGTTTAACATTGTTTCTTCCCTGGTAATTTTTTTCAACCTGATAGGCTTGTTCTTTATCGAAGGTATTAAACTCATGCCAATCCATCACATAATAATCTGCAAGTCCTGAGACCGCTGTGCTAATACCTGCCTGAACGATGTTATCCTGAGGTCGTATTTTTTTGTGTCTTGCCACCATTACCGGATTGGGTTCTACACAGATACCTTTACCGCCTTTCCTGTAAAAATAATAGGAGTTGGAGTATCTAACCGGATCATTTGAACCAATATCAATGTAGAAGGGCTTAGTGATTTGGTATTTCTCAAAGATAAAATCAATCACCAGGTCTTCACCGAGTTGGGAGTAGCTCTGTCTTGAAGAGGGCAAAGGTCTCTTCAGGTATTTTTTTAGTATTTCTTTCATAGAGCAAATTCTCCGCGAAGGATGAAAAGATAGAAGTTTTTAACTGAAACAAAATTAAAAAAAGTTCGTCATAATCTGTTCCTCATTATCCTTCTGATATCACCAAAAAAAGTCACAAGAAAAAAGATGATTTTCTAAAGTACTTGTTCCGTCTTACCGGTTTTTAAAAATTTCAAACGAATCGATTCAGCTATATAACGGAATGACTTCAGCTGAAAGACAAAAGAAAGAAACACATAAATAATAAAAGCAGCCAAGATCAAACAGAATAGATTGAGAAGCTGAGATTCAAACAAAACCTGTTTTGAAAGAAAATATACCGGAACCGCCATGAGTATGGCAATCAGTATTTCGGGAAGAATATCTCTAATTTGTTCTAAAAAATAATAATGAATGATGCGGCCACAGTAGTGTGCATTTACATACATATTCAATGCACTCACTGCTAATTGACCATAAAGCATTCCCATAACGCCTAACTTGTAAGTACACAGGATGCCGGCGAGTATGAGTGCTTTTTTTATAACTTCCAGTTTAAGATAAATAGCAGACTTCGCAAAAACTTTTGGGATGTCCAGGTTGATGATATGGAATGGATACATTAATCCAATCAAACAACTGATTCTGAAATAAGGCACAGCTGGCGCCCACTGGTTTCCAAATATGGTGGTGATTAACAAATAGGAAATGGCCATGCCTCCAAACATAAGCGGTGCAATCACATAAAATGTTACCTGCATCACCCGTTTGTATGCATCTTTTAATTTTTCGGGATTGTCCTTCATGGTAACAAAAACAGGAAATCCCACTTTACCAATGACCTGAACCAGATTGCCTACAACGATATCTTTTATTGAATTGGCACGATTATAAAATCCCAGGGCGCTTAAGCTATATAGTTTGCCGATAATAAGTGGATAAAAACTTTCAAAAATCCTATTGATGATGCCTGAGATTACAAAACGACCTGACACAGAAAACAATCCTCTGATTTTTTCCCAACTAAATGCAAATCCGGGTCTGAAGTCGCTCCGGAGAATAGCCATCAAGGCAGTGAAGAAATTCAGGGACAATATCTGCCAAACCAAAGCCCATACACCATAATGATTAAATGCCATTACCATACCAATTACCGAACTCAGCAACAAGCCCGGAAATTTGATGTAAAACATTTTTTTAAAGTCAACATCCTTATACATCAGGGTTAACTGAATGTTAGATGCACTCCAAAAAGGCAAGCTCAAAGCCATCAATCTGATGGCGAGATTCAATTCTTGTATTTGATAAAAATCCGCTATGAGGGGTGCGGTAAAAAAAAGAAGAAGGTAAAATATGAGGGCTACAACATTATTATAAATAAATACAGAGTTTAAGGTAATCCACTCTGTGTCCTGCGTCATGATAATTGTTTCACCGAGGCTGCTCCCAACGAGTAATTGAAGAAAACCTGTAAATACAAAAACGGTAGCAAATGTTCCGAAATGCTCGGGGCTGACAAGTCTTGCCAGAAAGAGAGAAACGACAAAGCCAACAATCTGACTCCCTATTGTATCAGCAAAATTCCATATTACACCTTTAGTAAAGGTTGACTTTGCCTGAGACATCGTTTAAGAAAACAAAAGTATCGGCTGCTATTAAGCCTGTGCTGTTGGTCCGCCAAAATTCATCGGCAGGGCAGGCATATCATGTTCCTCTATTTTCCCGAACTGCGACTCATATTTGTGCAGGTTGTCCTTGATGGCATTCATCAAACGCTTGGCATGTTGAGGGGTCAGAATGATTCGAGACTTCACCTTGGCCTTGGGCACATTTGGTAAAATCCTGATGAAGTCGATCACGAACTCTGAAGCAGAATGACTGATAATGGCAAGATTGGAATAATGCCCTTCCGCCACATCTTCATTTAATTCAATATTGATTTGATTTTCCTGATTGTTTTGGTTTTCCATGCTTGTAATACTAAAATGCCCCCTTTGCAGGGGGCATTGGTTTATGCTTTCAACATCAATCGATTTCCTGCTTTACTTTTTCCTTTTTAGAAAGCTGCAATGCTTCGTATTCTTCCTTAGACCCTACAATAATCTTCTCGTATTCGCGAAGACCTGTACCTGCAGGAATCAAGTGTCCAACGATCACATTTTCTTTCAGTCCGAGCAAGTCGTCAACCTTTCCATTTACAGCTGCTTCATTGAGCACTTTTGTTGTTTCTTGGAAGGAAGCTGCAGAGATAAAGCTATTGGTTTGGAGGGAGGCGCGTGTAATACCCTGCAACACCGAAATGGAGGTGGCTGGTGTGGCCTCTCTGGCTTCAACAGGCTTCATGTCCTTGCGCTTGAGCATGGAATTTTCGTCTCTGAGTTTGCGGGATGTAATGATTTGTCCGGCTTTTAATGTAGCAGAATCACCTGGTTCCAACACCACTACCTTTCCAAACAAGGCATCATTCTCATCCATGAAATCACTCTTGTTCACCAATTGTTTCTGGAGGAATCGTGTATCACCCGGATCGGCAATTTCAACCTTACGCATCATCTGACGAACAATCACCTCAAAGTGCTTGTCGTTGATTTTCACACCCTGCAAACGGTATACTTCCTGAATCTCGTTTACAAGGTATTCCTGAACAGCTGTTGGGCCTTTAATGGAAAGAATATCATCAGGAGAAACTGCTCCGTCGGAAAGCGGCATACCTGCTTTCACAAAATCATTTTCCTGAACAAGGATATGTTTTGATAGAGGAACAATGTACTTTTTCTTTTCACCGGTTTTGGATTCAACCTCAACTTCACGATTTCCACGCTTGATCTTTCCAAAAGTGACAATTCCGTCGATTTCACTTACCACAGCAGGATTGCTTGGATTGCGGGCCTCGAAGAGTTCAGTTACCCTTGGCAGACCACCGGTGATGTCACCACCCTTTCCGGAAGACCGGGGAATTTTCACGAGAATCTGACCGGCTGTGATGCTCTGGGCTTCATCCACAATGATATGTGCGGTAACAGGGATATTGTAAGTTTTAATAACATCTCCCTTTTTGTCAACAATGCGAATGGCCGGATTCTTGGTTTTGTCCCTTGAATCAATCACCACTTTTTCGGCAAATCCGGTTTGCTCATCTGCTTCCTCGCGATAGGTGATTCCCTCTTCGAGAGATTCAAATTCAATTTTACCGGAGATTTCCGAAAGGATGACAGCATTAAACGGATCCCAGTCGCAAATGAGGTGACCTGCAGTTACTTCTTCGCCGTTTTTCACATACAACTGAGCACCGTATGGGATATTTGAAGTGGTAAGTACAATTCGGGTATTAAGATCCACGATGCGCATTTCTGCCGATCGTCCAATCACAACCTGCACCTTGGCGCCGTCGTTATTCAGACGCTCAACCGTGCGCAGTTCGTCAATTTCAATTTTACCTGAATATTTGGCTTTGATGGAAGATTCACTGGCAATGGTACCGGCAACACCACCCACATGGAAGGTACGAAGCGTAAGCTGGGTACCGGGCTCACCGATAGATTGCGCAGCAATTACACCTACTGCTTCACCCATCTGAACCATACGGGCTGTGGCAAGGTTACGACCATAACACTTTCCACAAACACCCTGCTTGCTCTCACAGGTAAGTACCGAGCGGATTTCAACCTGCTCAATAGGAGATTCCTGTATTCTGCGGGCTTCATCTTCCTTGATTTCCTCACCACCGGCGATAAGAAGTTCACCGGTATTTGGATGGAATACATCATTCACTGCAGTGCGTCCGAGTATACGATCATACAATGATTCCACAACTTCCTCATTCTTTTTAAGGGAGCTGGCAATGAGACCACGCAATGTTCCGCAATCTTCCTGTGTGATGATAACATCCTGCGATACATCCACCAAACGACGGGTAAGATAACCCGCATCCGCTGTTTTAAGAGCGGTATCGGCAAGACCCTTACGGGCACCGTGTGTGGAAATGAAGTACTCAAGGATGGAGAGACCTTCCTTGAAATTGGAAATGATGGGATTTTCGATAATCTCACCCCCACCAGAACCGGATTTTTGTGGTTTTGCCATCAAACCGCGCATTCCTGAGAGCTGGCGAATTTGTTCTTTAGAACCACGGGCTCCTGAGTCAAGCATCATGTAGATGGAATTGAAACCACCTTTATCAGAAGACAATTGATGCATCACTTTTTGGGTGAGGCGGGCATTCGTATGCGTCCAAATATCAATTACCTGGTTGTATCTTTCCCTGTCGGTGATAATACCCATGTTGTAATTGGCAGATACTTCTTCTACTTCTTCCAGGGCCTTTTTAATCATTTCCTCTTTGTCAACAGGAATGATTACATCACCCAAAATAAATGACAAGCCTCCACGGAAAGCCATGGTAAATCCAAGTTCCTTCATGTCGTCGAGGAAACGGGCAGTTTTGGAAACGCCTGAAATTTTGAGGATGTTGCCAATGATGTCACGCAAAGATTTTTTGGTGAGGAGTTCATTGATATACCCTACCTCATAAGGCACAACCTGATTGAAAAGAACACGACCAACAGTGGTCTCGATGAGTTTGTTCTTGAGTTCATCGCTTTCTTTTACATTCACTTTCACCTTTATAAATGCGTGCAATTCCACACGCTTCTCATTGTAAGCGATAATAACTTCTTCAGGTGAGTAAAAACTCAAACCTTCTCCTTTTACTTTTCTTTCCGGTGTTCCTTTGAGCCCTTTGGTCATGTAATACAAACCAAGTACCATGTCCTGAGATGGAACCGTGATGGGGGCACCATTGGCAGGGTTCAGGATGTTGTGCGATGCCAGCATCAGCAATTGTGCTTCCAAGATTGCAGCATGTCCCAATGGAAGATGCACGGCCATCTGGTCACCATCAAAGTCAGCATTAAATGCCGTACAAACCAGTGGATGCAACTGAATGGCCTTGCCTTCAATCAGTTTGGGCTGAAAAGCCTGGATACCTAAACGGTGAAGTGTAGGGGCACGGTTCAGAAGCACCGGATGACCTTTGAGGGCATTTTCAAGAATATCCCATACAATCGCATCCTTGCGGTCCACTATTTTTTTGGCTGATTTTACTGTTTTTACAACACCCCTTTCAATCAGTTTACGAATGATGAATGGCTTGTAAAGTTCTGCTGCCATGTCTTTGGGAATTCCACATTCATGAAGCTTGAGTTCAGGTCCAACAACAATTACAGAACGCGCTGAATAGTCAACACGCTTACCAAGAAGATTCTGACGGAACCTTCCTTGCTTTCCTTTCAAACTATCTGACAGGGATTTGAGGGCACGATTGGATTCTGTTTTAACAGCGTTTGATTTGCGTGAATTGTCGAAGAGCGAATCAACAGATTCCTGCAACATCCTCTTCTCATTGCGGAGAATAACTTCAGGTGCTTTGATTTCAATCAAACGCTTCAAACGGTTATTCCGAATAATTACCCTGCGGTATAAATCGTTGAGGTCGGAGGTTGCAAAACGACCGCCATCAAGAGGAACGAGTGGGCGCAATTCGGGTGGTATCACAGGAACCACTTTCACAATCATCCATTCGGGTGCATTCTTCATGTGTGTATTGGCATGACGAAATGCTTCCACAACCTGGAGTCTTTTGAGTGCTTCGGTTTTGCGTTGCTGAGAAGATTCAGTGTTGGCTTTGTTACGGAGTTCGTATGACAAATCATCGAGTTTCAAACGCTGAAGCAAATCATACAGTGCTTCTGCTCCCATCTTTGCAATGAACTTGTTGGGATCTTTGTCATCGAGTTTTTGATTGTCTTTGGGAAGAGTTTCCAATACAGAAAGGTATTCTTCTTCCGAAAGAAAATCGAGATACTTAAGTGGATTTTCTCCTTCACCTTTTACACCGGCTTGTATGACTACATACCTTTCGTAGTAAATGATTGAATCTAATTTTTTGGTTGGCAATCCCAGAAGGTATCCAATTTTATTAGGAAGGGAACGGAAGTACCAGATGTGGGCAACGGGAACCACAAGGGAAATATGTCCCATTCGTTCGCGACGCACCTTTTTCTCTGTTACTTCAACACCGCAACGGTCACAAACGATGCCTTTGTAGCGAATACGCTTGTATTTTCCGCAAGCACATTCCCAATCCTTTACAGGACCAAAAATACGCTCACAAAACAAACCGCTCATTTCGGGTTTGTAGGTGCGGTAATTGATGGTTTCAGGCTTGAGGATTTCACCACTGGAATTTTCCAGAATGTTTTCAGGTGAGGCAAGGCCAATCGTAATCCTGGTGAAATTGCTTCTGAGTTTATTTTCTTTTTTGATATCCATTTTTTGGTTTGCTGGATGATGGAATGATTAAGTCAGTTTGATATCGAGTGCAAGACCCCTTAATTCGTGTAACAACACATTGAATGATTCCGGAATGCCGGGTGTTGGAAGGTTTTCACCTTTCACAATGGATTCGTATGCCTTGGCACGACCAACCACATCGTCAGATTTGATGGTGAGGATTTCTTGCAGAATGTTGGCAGCACCGAATGCTTCGAGAGCCCAAACTTCCATTTCTCCGAAGCGCTGACCACCAAATTGTGCTTTACCTCCAAGCGGCTGCTGAGTAATCAGTGAATAAGGACCGATTGACCTGGCATGCATCTTGTCATCAACCATGTGACCAAGTTTGAGCATGTAGATGATCCCTACAGTTGCAGGCTGATCAAACTTTTCACCGGTTCCGCCATCGTACAGATAAGTCCTGCCAAATCGAGGCAGACCTGCCTTGTCGGTATACTCGTGAATCTGGTCGATGGTGGCACCATCAAAAATGGGTGTGGCGAATTTCATACCCAGTTTCTCTCCTGCCCAAGCCAACACGGTTTCATAAATCTGACCCAGGTTCATCCTTGAAGGCACACCCAGGGGATTCAGTACAATATCCACAGGGGTTCCGTCTTCGAGGAATGGCATGTCTTCATCGCGAACAATTTTAGCAACAATGCCTTTGTTACCGTGACGACCGGCCATTTTATCACCCACCTTGAGTTTACGCTTCTTGGCAATATATACTTTGGCAAGTTGAACAATTCCTGTTGGCAGTTCATCACCAACGGTGAGTGCAAACTTTTTGCGCTTGTAGTTTCCAAGAAGATCATTGGTCTTGATGTTGTAATTATGCAACAACACCTTGATGTCCTCGTTGGTATCCTTGTCTGCTGTCCACTTAGCCGGATTAACCACTGAATAGTCGATGCCGGAAAGAATTTTCGCAGTGAACTTGGCGCCTTTGGCGATAAGGATTTCCTTGAAATTGTTGCTCACGCCTTGGGATACTTTGCCTTCCAGCAGCACAAGCAGCTTTTCAATCAGTTTGTCCTTGAGCGCAGCACTTTCTTTTCCGTATTCATCGTCGAGGCTGGTCATAATGGCCTTTTCCTCGTTTTTGGTTTTTCTTTCTTTGATGATACGGGAGAAGAGCTTGGTATCGATAACTACCCCTTTCACACTGGGTGGAACTTTAAGGGATGCATCTTTTACATCTCCTGCTTTGTCACCAAAGATGGCACGCAGCAGTTTCTCTTCCGGAGATGGATCGGTTTCACCCTTAGGTGTAATCTTTCCAATGAGGATATCTCCTTCTTTTACTTCAGCACCAACGCGAATAAGACCATTGGAATCAAGGTCCTTGGTAGCCTCTTCACTTACATTCGGGATATCGGCCGTAAGTTCTTCCACTCCCCTTTTGGTATCTCTCACTTCCAAAGAATATTCGTCAATGTGCAGAGAGGTGAAGATATCTTCCCGGGCTACGCGTTCAGAGATTACGATAGCATCCTCAAAGTTGTATCCCTTCCAAGGCATAAATGCTACCTTCAGGTTTCTTCCAAGTGCCAGCTCACCGTTTTGGGTTGCGTATCCTTCGCAGAGCACCTGGCCACGGTTTACTTTCTCTCCTTTACGCACAATAGGCCTCAGGTTGATACAAGTACTTTGGTTGGTCTTGCGGAATTTGGTGAGTTTATATGTCTTCACATCATCATCAAAACTGATGAGTTTGTCGTGCTCGTTGCGATTATATCGGATGGTAATCTGGTTGGCATCCACATATTCAACAACCCCGTCTCTTTCGGCATTAATAAGCACCCTTGAATCCCTGGCCACAGGACCTTCCAAACCTGTTCCTACAATTGGCGCCTGAGGGCGGAGAAGTGGAACAGCCTGGCGCTGCATGTTCGAACCCATCAGGGCGCGGTTTGCATCGTCGTGCTCGAGGAAAGGAATAAGAGAGGCGGCAATAGATGAAATCTGGTTGGGGGCAACATCTATCAGGTTTACGCGATCGGGCTCAACCACCGGCAAGTCACCCATTACACGCGCCTTTACACGGTTGGTAATGATTTTTCCATGAGGATCCATCTCCGTATTGGCTTGCGCAATAACAAGATTCGTCTCCTGTTCTGCCGATAGATAAATTACTTCACCCTGAGAATCTACTTTTCCGTTGTTTACTTTTTTATAGGGTGTTTCAATGAAACCGAGCTTGTTTACTTTGGCAAACACACACAGAGAAGAAATCAAACCGATGTTTGGTCCTTCGGGTGTTTCAATAGTACAAAGCCTTCCATAGTGAGTGTAGTGCACATCCCGCACTTCAAATCCTGCACGCTCCCTGGAAAGACCGCCGGGACCGAGAGCAGACAACCTGCGCTTGTGTGTGATTTCGGCAAGTGGGTTGGTCTGGTCCATGAACTGAGACAACTGATTCGTTCCAAAGAAGGAGTTGATAACAGATGACAGTGTCTTGGCGTTGATCAGATCGGTTGGTGTAAATACTTCGTTGTCGCGCACATTCATTCGCTCACGAATGGTACGCGCCATACGAGAAAGCCCCACACCAAACTGAGCATACAATTGCTCACCTACAGTTCTCACCCTTCTGTTACTAAGGTGATCGATATCATCCACTTCTGCTTTCGAATTAATCAGTTCGATGAGGTATTTAATGATGGCGATGATATCATCTTTGGTAAGCACCCTTACATCATCAGGGGTATTACGAACGAGTTTTTTATTGATCCGGTAGCGACCAACTTCCCCGAGGTCGTATCGTTTGTCAGAGAAAAACAATTTTTCAATAATTCCTCTTGCTGTTTCCTCGTCCGGTGGTTCAGCATTCCGGAGTTGGCGGTAGATGTGTTCAACAGCTTCTTTTTCAGAGTTGGAAGGATCTTTCTGAAGGGTGTTATAGATGATGGCGTAATCTGCCATGCTTGCATCTTCCCTATTCAGTATGATGGTTTTAATATCATTGTCGATGATGACATCGAGGTGTTCTTTTTCAAGAATGGTTTCGCGGTCAATCAAAACCTCGTTTCGTTCAATGGATACAACCTCACCAGTAGTTTCATCCACAAAATCTTCAACCCAGGTTTTGAGTACCCTTGCTGCGAGTTTGCGACCTATTGCATTTTTAATAGCAGTTTTGGTCACCTTGAACTCATCGGCAAGGTTAAATATTTCGAGTATGTCTTTGTCGCTTTCAAAGCCGATAGCACGCAACAATGTGGTTACCGGAAGTTTTTTCTTACGGTCGATGTAGGCATACATCACATTGTTGATGTCGGTAGCAAATTCAATCCATGATCCTTTGAATGGAATGACGCGGGCAGAGTAAAGTTTGGTGCCGTTTGCGTGACGGGTTTGGCCGAAAAACACACCGGGTGAACGGTGCAATTGGGAAACAATCACTCTTTCGGCGCCATTGATAACGAAAGTACCTTTAGGCGTCATGTAAGGGATGGTACCGAGATACACATCCTGGATGATGGTTTCAAAATCTTCGTGCTCGGGATCGGTGCAGTAAAGCTTCAATTTGGCTTTAAGCGGCACAGACTAAGTCAATCCTCTCTCAATACACTCATCGATGGTGTAGCGGGGGGGATCAATAAAATAATCGAGGACTTCCAGAACGAAAGTGTGTCTGGCATCCGAGATGGGGACATTTTCCGCAAAAACCTTGAAGAGTCCTTCATTCTGACGGTTTTCCGGTGTGGTTTCCAATTGAAAAAAATCCTGGAAAGATTGCAACTGACTATCCAGGAAATCAGGATATGCAACCTGATTTTTGATGGTGGAGAAATTGAGTCTCTCCGCTTTTTTTTGCTGAACCAAGGTGTTGTTTTGTTAAAGGTGAAGAAATCGGTTTACTTTTCATGACAAACAGGTTTAGCCCCTAAATTGGGGCCAAACCTGCTGTACAGGCCTGTGGGCCGAGGCTTATTTAACCTCAACTTCAGCGCCGGCTTCAGTAAGCTGGGCTTTGAGTTGTTCGGCCTCTTCCTTCGCGATTCCTTCCTTGATGGTTTGTGGAGCACCGTCAACGAGGTCCTTGGCTTCTTTCAAACCAAGACCGGTGAGGTCCTTCACAAGTTTAACCACTGCGAGTTTGTTGGCACCGCCACTTTTGAGGATTACATCAAACGCGGTTTGTTCTGCTGCTGCAGGTGCACCTCCACCGGGTCCGGCGGCCACAGCCACTGCTGCCGCAGCGGGTTCAATACCATACTCATCCTTGAGGATTTGAGCAAGTTCGTTTACCTCTTTTACAGTGAGGTTTACCAGTTGTTCAGCAAAAGCTTTTAAGTCTGCCATTGTATTTGTTTTTGAGTTGTTTTTCTTTGTTGAATTGTTGTTTGTTATTCCGGTTTTTCAGAAAGTGTTTTCACGATGCCTGCCAATTTGTTTCCTCCCGATGAAAGGGCTGAAACCACATTTTTGGCGGGTGACTGAAGCAGGGCAATGATATCGCCGATGAGTTCATTTTTCGACTTGATGGTTGCGAGTGTATCAACCATGTTATCGCCGATATAAACGGACTCTTCAACAAATGCGCCCTTCAGCACAGGCTTTTCGTTTGTTTTTCTGAATTCTTTGATCAGCTTTGCCGGAGTGTTAGCTGTTTCGCAGAACATCACTGCTGTAGTGCCTTTCAGGCAAGTGTTCAATCCTTCGTAATTCTTGCCGGTTTTTTCCATGGCCTTCTCGAGCAGGGTGTTTTTTACCACCTGCAAGGAAATAGAATTTTCGAAGCATTTACGCCTTAACTGATTGGTTTTTTCAACGGTGAGGCTCGAGGTGTCGGTGAGGTAGAAATGAGCTGTGTTATTCAGTTGTTCTACCAACGCGTCGATGGCTTTGTTTTTTTCTTCTCTTGTCATAGTGCTTGTTTGTGACAGGTGATTATTCTACGCGTGTGTCTACCATGATACCCGGACTCATTGTGCTCGACATAGAGATGCTTTTCACATAAGTGCCTTTGGCAGCCGAGGGCTTGAGCTTAACAATGGTATTGATAAGTTCCGAGGCATTTTCTGCGATCTTTTTGTCGTCGAAGGATACTTTTCCAACCGAAGAATGAATGATTCCGGCTTTGTCAACTTTGAAGTCGATTTTACCGGCTTTCACTTCTTTCACGGCTTTGCCCACTTCCATGGTAACGGTGCCGGTTTTGGGATTTGGCATCAGTCCGCGGGGACCGAGGATTTTACCCAGTGCACCTACTTTGCCCATGGCAGCAGGAACGGTGATAATTACATCCACATCGGTCCAGCCGCCTTTGATTTTGTTGATGAACTCATCGAGTCCAACAAAATCGGCGCCTGCTTCCTTTGCTTCTGCTTCTTTGTCGGGAGTAACCAATGCCAGTACACGCACCGTCTTACCGGTTCCGTGAGGAAGGGTTACGGTTCCCCTGACCATTTGATTGGCTTTACGGGGATCCACGCCCAGGCGTACTGCCAGGTCAACAGATGCATCAAAGCGGGTGGTGCTTATTTCCTTCACCAACTTTGAGGCTTCCTGCAGGGAGTAGGTCTTGTTTTGATCAATCCTGGCAAGCGAAGCTTTTCTTTTTTTGCTGATTTTTGCCATATTGCTTACATTTTAGGTTTAATTGGTGATTCGCCTGTGATGGCCAATCCCATGCTTCGTGCTGTTCCGGCAACCATGCTCATCGCTGATTCAATGGTAAAACAGTTCATGTCAACCATTTTTTCCTCAGCGATGGTACGCACCTGATCCCATGATACCTGTCCTGCTTTTTTCCGATTTGATTCAGCCGATCCCGACTTAATCTTTGCAGCTTCCAGCAAGGACACAGCCACAGGTGGTTTCTTAATGATAAATTCGAATGACTTATCAGAATAAACCGTGATAATAACCGGAAGAATTTTACCGGCCAGTTCCTGGGTGCGGGCATTGAATTGCTTACAGAACTCCATGATGTTCACCCCTTTTGAACCCAGTGCGGGTCCGATCGGAGGTGAAGGGTTGGCAGCGCCACCTTTAACCTGTAGTTTAACGAATCCTGTGATTTCTTTTGCCATGTTGTTTGTTTATATATTGAAAAGTTGCCCTTGATTCTACCGAAATAAGTGTTGGAAGCAATTTCGGTTGCATCAGAACTTTGGGTTCCTTATCCAATCTCTTTTTCGACTTGCAGAGAACCCAATTCCAATGGAGTTTTTCTGCCGAAAATTTTCACCATTACTTTGAGCTTTTTCTTTTCTTCATTGAGTTCTTCAATGATTCCACTAAAACTATTGAAAGGACCATCGATTACCTTCACATGTTCACCCACCACAAAAGGATGGCTGTATTCCTGGTCCTGTTCTGCCAACTGATCAACTTTCCCGAGAATACGATTTACCTCTTGTATCCTGAGTGGCGTTGGATCTCCGTTTTTATCTCCCAGGAATCCTATTACACCATTGATATTTTTGATAGTATGCACGAGTTCTCCCACCAGGGCGGCCTCTACGAGGATGTAACCGGGAAAGAAAGTACGCTCCTTACTGATTTTTTTTCCGTTTTTAATCTGGAAAATCTTTTCAGTGGGAATCAGTACTTGTGAGATAAGGCCCGACATGCCCACACGGGAAACTTCGAGCTCTATTTGCTGCTTGACCTTTTTCTCCTTGCCGCTGATAGCCCTTACGACATACCATTTTTTTACCTGCTGATCGCTCATGACTGTCATCAACTTGCCAGTTTGTAAAGGTTTTCCATGATGAACTTGAAGCTTGAGTCCATGGCAAGAATCATCACTGCGATGATGAGGCTCGCTACCATTACTACCACGGCGCTGCCTTGCAACTCCGCCCAGGTAGGCCATGAAACCTTTTCTACCAGTTCGTGGTAGGTCTCTTCAAAGTATGTTTTTATTTTCTCAATCATTGTGTTTATCGTTGGCACGGGTGGAGAGATTCGAACTCCCATCAACGGTTTTGGAGACCGCTATTCTACCCTTGAACTACACCCGTTCATGTGGTTAAAATCTTTCCTTTTTGTATAGGGCAAAAGGTATCCCGGTTTGGGATACCTTTTAGCGCTTGTTTTGGTTTTATCTTTAAGAGATAATTTCCGTTACCTGACCGGCACCTACTGTTCTGCCACCTTCACGGATAGCGAACCTCAGTCCTTTGTCCATAGCTACGGGCATGATGAGGTCTACAGTAATGGTGAGGTTGTCGCCGGGCATTACCATGTCACGACCTTCTGGAAGTGTGATTTCGCCGGTTACATCGGTTGTACGAAGGTAAAACTGAGGCCTGTACTTGTTGTGGAATGGGGTATGACGACCACCTTCTTCTTTTTTCAACACATATACCTCTGCCTTGAAAGATTTGTGAGGTGTGATGGATCCGGGCTTGGCAATAACCATTCCGCGACGGATGTCTTTCTTGTCGATTCCACGGAGGAGCAGACCTACATTGTCTCCGGCTTCTCCACGATCGAGGAGCTTGCGGAACATTTCCACACCGGTAACAACTGACTTCAACTTTTCGTCCTGCATACCGATGATTTCCACTTCGTCTCCGGAGTTGATTACACCGGTTTCGATTCTTCCTGTAGCAACGGTTCCGCGACCTGTGATAGAGAATACATCCTCTACAGGCATCAAAAATGCTTTGTCGGTATCCCTTGGAGGAATTGGAATGAAGGTATCAACTGCATCCATGAGTTCCATGATTTTGGGAACCCATTTTTCGTCTTTGTTCAGACCACCGAGAGCCGATCCACGGATGATGGGTGTATTGTCACCATCAAACTGATAGAAGCTCAGGAGCTCACGGATTTCCATTTCAACGAGATCAAGAAGTTCAACATCGTCAACCATGTCAACCTTGTTCATGAAAACCACGATTTTAGGAACACCTACCTGACGGGCAAGCAGGATGTGCTCACGCGTTTGGGGCATGGGTCCGTCTGTGGCAGCAACCACGAGGATAGCGCCGTCCATCTGGGCAGCACCTGTTACCATGTTTTTCACATAGTCAGCGTGACCGGGGCAGTCAACATGCGCATAGTGGCGGTTTGCTGTTTGGTACTCCACATGTGAAGTATTGATAGTGATACCGCGCTCTTTTTCTTCGGGTGCATTGTCGATAGAAGCAAAGTCCCTGATTTCGGCAAGCCCTTTATCGGCAAGCACAGTGGTAATTGCAGCGGTAAGCGTAGTTTTTCCGTGGTCAACGTGACCAATGGTTCCAATGTTAACATGCGGCTTGGAACGGTCGAATTTTTCTTTTGCCATTGTGTGAGTGTGATTTTTTGTTTATTGTGTTGTTCTGTTTTTTTTCTAAAGATACTGTACTGCTTTGCCTGACGCTATTTGATTTAGGTTTCCAAAAGAACGAATTTTCCGGGGCCTGATTCGGATTTTTGAGCCGTTGATGAGAATTGAACTCACGACCTCTTCCTTACCAAGGAAGTGCTCTACCACTGAGCTACAACGGCTTTTTCCGTCCCTTCCCCGTGTAAGTCAGGATCAGACTTGGAGCGGAAGACCGGGCTCGAACCGGCCACCCTCAGCTTGGAAGGCTGATGCTCTACCAAATGAGCTACTTCCGCTATTGTTTGGGATGGGTAAAATCCCCCTTTCAATCTGGACAGTGAAGCCACATTTTCATTCGGTTGGTGGGCCAGGATGGATTCGAACCCCCGAAGGTATAAAGCAGCAGAGGTACAGTCTGCCCCATTTGGCCACTCTGGTACTGACCCCCTTAACCTTTATCAAAGAACGATTCAGCGAGCCGATGGAGGGATTCGAACCCCCGACCAGCTGATTACAAATCAGCTGCTCTGGCCAGCTGAGCTACATCGGCAATTTTCCCCTTTTTAAAAAGGGACTGCAAATGTAGGAATGATTTTGATACACCCAAAAATTTTTTTTATGTTTTTGCGCCTGAAAAAAGCAAGGGCGGCATGTCGGCCGCCCTTGCCCAAAATCTTTCACAAATGCCCTCTCAACGCCGGGTTTTGTTTTTCTCCAGCTGCTTTCGCAGGGCATCAACCGAATTGTCTACCGCTTCCTCGAACGATTTGCACTGCCTTTTGGCAAACAAATCACTCCCGGAAACATGCAACTTGATTTCGGCGACTTTGTTCTCTGCATCATTGTTCTTGTCCAACTTCAGGATGACATCCCCCTGAATAATCCCCTGGTGGTAATGGTTAAGCCTGTCCACTCTGTCGTGAATAAAACTTAGTAATCTCTTGTCTGCATCAAAATGCAAGGTTTGAATGTTAACTTCCATGGTGCTTAGTGTTAAATTTCTATCAAATTTATTGAAAATATCATGCCTTCCAAATCTCTTTGTAAAAACTATCTCCTAAAAAAACTAAGGCTTTGATAATCAAATGCCGGTTTTTTCCAGGGCCTCTTGCAACAGGGTTGTAGCCACCTTGGGATCGGCTTTTCCTCCGGAACGCTTCATCAGTTCTCCCATAAAAAGTCCCAACAACCCTTTTTTTCCTTGCCTGTATGCTTCTGCTTTGTCGGGATAAAGGGCAATCACCTCCTGCACAAAGCCCATCAGCAGCTGGCTGTCACTCTCCTGTATCCAGCCATGCTGAGCAGCAAGCTCCTGGGCGTCTGCCTTCGGATTTTCCAACAGCAAGGGAAAGAGTTTCTGTGCCGCAACACTGTGACTCACTTTGCCTGACTCAACAAGCTGTATCAATCCTGCCAATTCATGTGGATGCAAGGGAAAACCTGAGATTTCGCGGGCATTTTCATTGAGCCAGGACTTGACAGGGCCCATCATCCAGTTTGCACAGGCCTTGTGATGATCGGAAAAACCTATCAACTCCCCGAAGTAAGCCGAAAACAACTTATTCTCGGTAATCACCATGGCATCATATTCCGGCAACTTATAGGTCTCTGTGTATATCCTGAACAATTCCGAAGGCAGCGCGGGCATGCCTGATTTTACTTCTTGTACATAGGTTTCTTCAATGAAAAGGGGCTGCAAATCAGGTTCAGGAAAATACCTGTAGTCGTTTGCCTGCTCCTTAGAACGCATGAGAAATGTGGTGCCTGAACCGGCATCAAAACTTCGAGTATCCTGAGAAATCGACCTGCCTTCTTCGAGTTCAGCTACTTGTCTTTGCACCTCAAACTCCACTGCCCGCTGCACATTTCTAATTGAATTCATATTCTTTACCTCTACCCTATTGCCAAAATTGGTTGTCCCCTTTTTCATCACTGAAACATTGGCATCGCAACGCATAGAACCTTCTTCCATATTACCATCACAAATTTCAAGGTATCTCAAAATTTTTCGCATCTCAGTTAGGTAGACTCCAATTTCATGCGTGCTTCGAAAATCCGGCTCGGTAACGATTTCGAGCAAGGCGACCCCTGCCCTGTTCAAATCTATCAGGGTCCCATCGGGAGACTGATCATGGATGCTTTTTCCTGCATCCTCTTCCATGTGGATGCGTTGAATCCTAATCTTCTTTGGATTGCCCTCGGCATCTTTGATTTCCAGAAAACCGTTGGTACAGATAGGAGTCTTGTCCTGGGTAATCTGATAACCCTTTGGAAGATCTGCATAAAAATAATTTTTCCTGGCATATTGATTTTCGCGCCTGATGCTGCAGTGCAAAGCCAGACCCAATTTCACGGCAAATTCAAGCACCTTTTTGTTGGGCTTAGGCAAGGTGCCGGGATGACCAAGCGAAATGGGGCACACAAGGGTATTTGGAATCGCTCCGTATTCGGTAGAATCTGAGCAATAAGCTTTGCTTTGGGTGGACAACTGGGCATGAATTTCTAATCCTGCAACAAGTTGATAGGAATCCGCTATTGTTCTTTCCATGTGACGCAAATGTATGCTTATGGGTGAAATGAATTTTCCGAAGGAAGGAGATTTGACCCAAAAAAATGACCGGATCCATCTCCCATATCACCTTTCAGAAATTTAAAAAAAGAGACTTTGTTTCAATTCACTGTACACATTATCAATCTTTTATTTTCATTTTCCTATATTTTAAAAAAATGTTGGAAAGTCGGTATAAACTATCTTCAAAAAGATTTGGATATAAAATACACAACACTACTTTTGATTCACAAATCTCACTCATGAAAAAAATTCTACTCTCCTTTTTTCTCACGCTCTCCCTTCATGGGGGATTGTTGTATGCCGACAATCACCGCGGATGCGGCACCATGGATTACCTGGCAGCACAAAAACAGCAAGATCCGGGTCTGGAAAGCCGTATGGCACAGATTGAAGCCTTTACTCAAAACTACCTGCAACAAGGCAATGCCAAGGCTCCCGGTGTTTTATACACCATTCCTGTAGTGGTGCATGTGGTTTACAACACCACTTCACAAAACATTTCTGATGCACAAATTCAATCACAAATCAATATCCTCAATCAGGATTTCAGAAAGTTGAACAGTGATGTTTCACTTGTGCCATCTGCTTTTGCCTCATTGGCTGCTGATGCCCAGATTGAATTTTGTCTGGCAACAGTCTCCCCTACAGGTGCTGCTACCAATGGTATCGTTCGTCGTCAAACAACAGTTACCTCTTTCTCTTCAAACAATGCGGTGAAATTTACCGCTCAAGGTGGAAGTGATGCCTGGAATACCGGACAATACTTGAATCTTTGGGTTTGTAATCTCGGTGGAGGCTTGCTTGGTTATGCCCAGTTTCCCGGTGGTGCAGCCAATACAGACGGGGTAGTTTGTAATGTAACAGCCTTTGGCAATACAGGAACTGCAGCAGCACCTTTCAATAAGGGGCGCACGGCAACCCATGAAGTAGGACATTGGCTTAATCTTCGTCATATATGGGGGGATGCCAATTGCGGCAGTGATCTCGTTAGTGATACCCCCACTCAACAAACTTCCAATTATGGTTGTCCAACCTTTCCTAAGGTAACATGCAGCAATGGTCCCAACGGTGACATGTTCATGAATTACATGGACTATACAGATGATGCTTGCATGTATATGTTTTCTTCCGGGCAAAAATCCAGGATGCTGGCTTTGTTTGCTACCGGCGGCGCCCGTGCTTCACTAACCACTTCTACCGGATGCAGCGGAGGCGGAACAACCACTTGCGGAACCCCATCAGGTTTAGCAGCCTCTTCCATTACCTCTACCTCTGCCACTGTATCCTGGGCAGCAGTTAGCGGTGCGGTTAGTTACAACTTAAATTACAAAACCTCAACTGCCACCACTTGGATATCGGTAAATACCACTTCAACCAGCCGTTCATTAACAGGCCTTACAGCTGGAACCACCTACAACTTCCGTGTACAAGCAGTTTGTTCATCTGCATCCGGCGCTTTCTCGGGTACAAATAACTTTACAACCACCTCTTCAGGTACAGGCATTACAGCAACCATTGGAACTTCCACGGCGACCACAACCACCTCTCCATACGGAACCTATTTTATGGACCACCGCGTGCAATACATCATTACCAATGCCGAGTTGGTTGCCGGCGGCTGGACAAGCGGTAACAATTTTATCCGATCTCTTGCTTTCAACGCCTCTACATCAAGTGGTCAAACCATGAATGCATTTACCATCCGAATTGCGAACACCACTTCAAGTAGTTTTGGCAACAGTAATTACCTCGCTCTTACAAGCCCTGTAACTGTTTATTCAGCCAATTATACTCCTACTACCGGCTGGAACACACACAACTTTACCACACCATACAGTTACAACGGAACATCCAATTTGCTGATTGATATATGCTGGAATAACAGCAGCTTTACGAGCGACTGCAGCATGTTCGCTACAACTTTAACTGCCTACCGTGCACTTTATAAGCGTCAGGATGTTGCCTCCGGTGGCATTTGTTCAACCTCCAGTGGAACACGCAGTTATGCAAGGGCCAATATGCGCTTGGCTTTCTCCAATACTTCTGCCAGAGAAGCTGAAGGTCTGCAGGTTGTAGAACCTATAGAAATGGCGGATGGATTTCAATTGTATCCCAACCCCAACAATGGAAACATGAATCTGGAATACAACTTGCCCGAGGAACATTCAAATATGCAACTGGAAGTATTCAACCTCATGGGAACACTTGTTTACTCGCTCAATGAGAGCAACCAGCCTTCCGGCAAATACATTATTCCGGTGGATGTTACTGCCTCAGGCAATCATCATCTTTCTTCCGGCATGTATCTCTGTCAGATGAAAGTGAACGGAAAAGTGTATACCAAAAGGTTTGTTATCAACCGATAAGGGAAACACAATATCTCTTACATTTAGCCGCCTTTATGGCGGCTTTTTTTATGCGTTGCTTTTCGAGATTTCTCCTTCTGTTGTTGCTATCTTTTGTTGGGCTCAATTGTAATAAACCTGAACCCATTCCCTCTTACCTCTACATCAAGCCTTTTGTGATGAATGTGAAGAGCGATGGTTCGGAGGGAAGTGCTGCATCCAAAATAACTGATGCATGGGTATATGTGGATGAAAATCTGATTGGGGTTTTTGAGATCCCTGCAAAAATTCCTGTGCTCTATTGGGGTGCGCATAAAATAAGAATAAAAGCAGGCATTAAAAGCAATGGACAATCTGCCAGCAGAGCGCCCTATCCGTTTTACCGGGACTTTGAAATCACGCGCAATTTAACCGAAGGTGAAATAACAGAGATTGAACCCCAAACTTCCTATGCAGGATTTGCCAGATTTGTTTGGTTGGAAAATTTTGAAACACTTGATTTTTCCCTGGAGAAATCGGGGAAAGGACAAATTATTCCGGAAAAATCCAGCCAGTCATTTGAGGGAAATTATTCTGCACATGCCACACTCACTGCCGGCACCAATGCCTTCGAGTGTGCCTCCCGCTTATCGTTTACCTTACCTAAATCAGGTACACAGGTTTGGCTTGAAGTAAATTTCAAGACAGACTTTCCAATCATTGTTGGACTGTATGCTGGAACCGGGCTGGACATGCTGCAGACCGGTATGGTTACCCTGGCACCTACCGTGGAATGGAATAAAATATACATTGATTTGACAGAGGGTGTTAGTTCAGCAACCAACCTGCAAAACTTCAAGGTGTTTTTTGGTTGTGTAAGAAACACTGAAGAAGCTCAGAGTACCCATCAATTCTTTGTGGACAATATTAAGCTGGTCACCATATGAGCAAGCCTGAGGAAGTTAGCATCTGCAAAAACAGAAGGGCAGCCTTTGATTTTTTTCTTAGCGATAAATTCACAGCAGGCATAGTTCTGATGGGTACAGAAATAAAATCTATCAGACTGCATCAGGCAAGTATCAATGAGGCTTATTGTTTGGTTCATGAAGACGAGATTTGGATTCGAAACATGAGCATAGAACCTTACGAAAAAGGCGGTTATGTAAATCATGAGACAAGGCGAGAGAGAAAGCTCCTTCTGAAGGCCATTGAGATAAAAAAAATAAAAGCAAAGCTCAAGGACAAAGGTGTAACGCTTATTCCGGTAAGGTTATATCTGACCGAAAAAGGTTTGGCAAAACTGGAAATCTCAGTTGCCAAGGGGAAAAAGAATTACGACAAGAGAGAGACCATCAAGGACCGTGAATCGGCCAGGGAACTTGCCAGAAGGAGGAACCGTTGACGAGTGCATATATGTAATTATTACATTTGTTGTAGGTAAACATGAAACATCTTGGAATTATTGGTTTGGCGCTCGTCGTAGTGTTTACACTTTCCTCTCTTTACAGTGAAGATCCGGTAAAAAAATCCTATCACACGCCACAGGAACTCAAGGCACTGCAAAAGGCCATGCATGCCGTTCCTATTGACAGCGGAGAATATTTTCTTACATCTGCGCATTGCAAAGGTTGTCATGGTTACGATCCTCAGGGTCTGGCGAATGTAAATGCAAATGGTGAAGACATCAATTTGTACAATGACTGGGCTGGTTCAATGATGGCCTTGTCGGGAAAAGATCCGATGTGGAGAGCCAAGGTAAGGCATGAAATGTTGGTTAATCCCGGACATGCGAATGAATTGCAGACCCTCTGCACAAGTTGTCATGCACCGATGGGTCATTACACTGCCATGTTCAAAGGATACCAGCACTACACGCTTAACGATTTGTATGCGGACTCCCTTGGGAGTGATGGCGTATCCTGTGTGGGTTGCCATGCCATTGGATCGCTCGACTTAGGGGCTCAGTTCAGCGGACAGATTCCTTATGACACAAACAGGGTATTGTATGGTCCTTTTGTAAATCCCATGGTTGGTCCCATGCAACTGTATGTAGGTATGATTCCGGCACACAGCGAACATGTTAGTGAGGGACGAATGTGTTCGCCCTGCCATACACTGATTACCCAGACAACTGATTTGAATGGAAATGCAACCGGAAATCATTTTGTGGAACAGGCCACCTTCCATGAATGGAAAAATTCATTTTATCCGGACGACGGAATCACCTGCCAGCATTGTCACATGCCTCAGGTAAACACGCCGGTGCGAATTGCTGTGGGCTATACTGCTCTGCAAGGTCGCGCACCCTTCAACAAACACACCTTTGCCGGTGCAAACGCCTTCATGGTCAATCTCATCAAAGAAAACAAAAACACCCTGGGAATTCCAACAGAGGATGTGGACTTTGATTCTTCCCTTGCCAACATTAACAACACGCTCAGAAACCACACCGTTAAACTCACTGTTTCGGCTGATTCAATTGCAAATGACAGCTTGTTTTTGCAGGTGATGGTAGAAAATTTAGCCGGTCACAAATTCCCATCGGGTTATCCTTCCCGCAGGGCAATATTGCAATTTGTGGTGCTTGGCAACAATGGAGATACATTGTTTTCCTCGGGTATATGCGATACTTCAGGGAATGTAACACATGTGGATCCCAACTGGCAGGATCATCACCAGATAATCAATTCTCCTCAACAGTCTCAGGTCTATGAATTGGTGATGGCGGATGTAGGCGGCAACAGGACAACCGTGCTGGAAAGAGCCTCTGCTGCTCTGAAAGACAATCGCATTCCTCCGGCAGGTTTCAGTATGACGCATGCTTCCTATGACACCACAAAGATTGCAGGAAATGCCCTGAACGATCCTGATTTTAATTTCGGTCCCGGAGGAGAAGGCAGTGGCAAGGACATTGTTCACTACCATGTTCCACTGGCTGGATATAATGGCCTTGTAAAAGTTCATGTACGCATGCTTTATCAAACCGTTGCGCCATATTGGTTTGCAGACATGTTTACGAGACAGGCGCCGGAAATTGACAACTGGAAGAGCATGTATCTGGGATCTGATGACAAACAGGCCCATGTGATAAAAGGCGATACCATTGAGGAAATCAACATCACCACATTCAGGAAAAATATAAACACCGATGACGACATTCGCTTGCTGCAAAATCCTGTTACGGATGGTTGGCTTAAATACCATTCCACCATTCCCGTGGATCGTTTGGAGATATTTAACGGAGCGGGAAGACTCATGCAAAGTATCGTTCCATGGAAAAAAACAGGATACAATTCCATACGCCTGCAAGGCCATTCCTCCATGTACATTTTGATGTTCAGTTCGGGTACGAAAAAATGGCTTCGCAAGGTTTTGGTAATTGATTAATCCGATTACCTTTGTTTAATCAACCAATCTCACCTCTTTCATGAAAAAACTTTTTACAAAAGCAACCCTTGCCACTTTTCTGCTGGCAAGTGCGGTGTATCCTTTGCATGCGCAGATAGCATTTGTGAGCGCAAACGACCGATTCACCGGAAATCCAACCCATAGTGGTTGTTCAATGACCATCACTGATTGGAACGGAGATGGACTTGACGACATTGTTCGGCTGGATATGGGAAGAACCGTAATCGTTGAAGTACAGCGCACAAACCAAACTTTTTACAAGATTCAGTTGGGTCAGTTTGCCCAAAACTCAGGTTGGGCCTGGGGCATGGCTGCTGCAGATTTTGACCACAATGGTTACAAAGACATCATTGCAGGAGGTAACAATACCGGTGTAAAAATTCTCATGACCAACAACAGCGGAACAGGAGGAACAATCGTAACCATTCCGAACTCTCAATTTTTTGTACAAAATATTACCATTGCTGATTTCAACAATGATGGATGGCTCGATGCTTTTGTTTGTGATGACAATGCGCCTTCTCATATTTTTGCCAATAACGGTTCAGGTACGCTGGTAGCCTCCAACATCATCAACTTTGCGCTGAATCCAACCGTTTACTATGGTAACGACCCTGCAGATTCCGGAAATTACGGAAGTGCATGGACTGATTTCGACAATGACGGAGATCTCGATTTGTATGTTGCACACTGCAGGCAATCAACCTCAAATCCCAGCGATTTACGAAGAATTAACCGCTTGTTTCAAAACAATGGGGATGGAACATTTACCGAGAATGCAGCAGCATATAATATTGCTGTTGGATGGCAAACATGGACAAGTAGTTTTGGTGATATAGATAATGATGGCGACATGGATTTGTTGTTAACCAATCATGATTATGCCAGCATGATTATGTTGAATGACGGAAGCGGTCATTACACCGACATTACTCCATCAACAAATGTAAACCTCACCACCATGACTCCCATCGAGAGCTTCATGGAAGATTTTGACAATGATGGTTTTCTGGATTTGATTGTTTCGGGCAGTGCAGGCAGGATTTATCGCAACAATGGGAACAATACATTTACCCGTGTGCAGAGTGCTTTTATCGATTCCAACATGCTTTCTTTTTCTACCGGTGACATCAACCATGACGGGTTTATTGACATTTACGGAAGTTACGGAAACATCTACACCACGCCTACCAATGTTGATGATATTCTTTATTTGAACAGCGGTAACAGCAACCACTTTTTTTGTCTCAATCTGAGGGGAACTACTTCCAACCATGATGCCATTGGTGCCAAGGCCTGGATTTATGGTAGCTGGGGTGTACAAATACGCGAGGTGCGTTCAGGAGAGAGCTATGGAACCACCAACTCACCCATCCTACATTTTGGTTTAGGCCAATCTACAGCCATCGATTCAGTTGTGATTCACTGGCCATCCGGCAGTGCCCAAACCATGTACAATGTTGCTGCCGATCAGTTCATGACAGTAATTGAAAATAACTGCATTTCACCTGAAGCTATTCTTGCCTCCAATGACAACAACAACATTCTGTGTCCCGGAGATTCTCTAATATTGAGTGCACCAGCGGGATACAACTACTTGTGGTCTGACAGTTCAACAGCCTCTACTCTGGTTGTGCATCAAGCAGGTGAATACAATGTTAGGGTGAGTTCTCCCAACAACGCTTGCGTAGCTATTTCTCGCACCATTAGAATTCAGTTGAATCCCGACGAAACTCCTACCATTGCAGCTTTGGGTGCTATTCAATTCTGTCAGGGCGGATCTGTTACACTCTCTGCACCTGCGGGCTTAACCGGTTATTTGTGGAGCAACGGAACACAAGCGCAGCAAGCAACTGTTAATCAATCCGGCAATTATACGCTCACGATTCAGGGAACCTGTCAGTCCTATACATCCGCTCCCATTCAGGTAACAGTTTATCAGGTACCTACACCTCCCGATGAAACCCTGAACATCAACATGCCCGGGTTATATGCATTGAGCAGCAATGTAAATGCCGACAGTCTTGTTTGGTACGATGCTCCAGCAGGCGGCAACATCATTGCTTACGGCAACAATTTTAATGCACTTGTAGGAGGTGACACTACTTTTTACATGGAAGCTGTTAATCAATATGGAGGTGGCATTTTTAACGCGGGCAAAACCAATGTAACTGCTCAGGCCACGAATCTTTATGGGGGAAACACCACCAACGGTGCCCTCAATTTTACTGTAAACACTCCTTGTATCCTGAGGAAAGTAAAAACATACACCGATCGTCCCGGAACACGCGACATAGAAATCAAGGACATGAACGGAAATTTAGTTACTCATTTGCTGGTAAATATTCCGATCGATACCAATTACATTGATCTTAATTTTGTGCTTGCTCCCGGTGATTATACCATTGGCACCAATGGTACGGTGAACCAACAGATTCCAAACAATCAAAACCTTGTAAATCCCCGATTGAGAAGAGCCAATCAGCAGGTGAACTACCCTTACAGTTTAGACTCAACACTTACTATTACCGGCTCTTCATTGGGCTCTACGGTGTATTATTATTTCTTTGACTGGAAAGTTGAGAAGCAAGCTGAATATTGCAGCAGCACTGATAGAGGTGTATATCATGTTTTGCTTGATCCACTTGGGATTAATCACCTGGAAAATTCGATTTCTATTTTCCCCAATCCGAGCCAGGGAAATATCAATGTTATTACTGATACAAAAGCCATCATGGAAATGTTTGATGCTGCCGGCCGTTTGGTGTACACACAATCTATTTTGCCCGGAAATACGCAAGTTTCAACAGGCATTTCGAGTCCGGGAGTTTATCAGTTGCGTATCTCCGATGGAAATGAACTGATGAGATATAAGCTCATTATACAATAAAAAACTTCCTGCATATTGCAAAAGCCATCCACTTTGGGTGGCTTTTTTTTGTGCATTCTTTTGATTGTTCAAAGAATTGTAGGCATCTCAGATTTGATGGATGGGAGTGGAAAGCTTATCTTGCATCAAATAAAAATTTAGTGCTATGAAAATTCTCGACATCAAGTGCATGAAAGGCCCTAATGTATGGTCGATTCGCCGTCACAAACTCATTGTAGTGAAACTGGATCTGGAAGAGTTGGAGCAAGCTCCAACAAATTTGATTCCGGGTTTTCCGGAGAGGCTTGAGGCCATGTTTCCTTCCATGTATTCCCATCGCTGCAGCGAGGATCATGAAGGAGGCTTTTTCAAGCGCGTAAAAGAAGGCACATGGATGGGTCATGTGATGGAACATATAGCCCTCGAGATTCAAACCCTGGCCGGCATGGATTGTGGTTTTGGCCGCACGCGTTCAACAGCAGTGGAAGGTGTATACCATGTGGTGTTTTCATACATGGAAGAAAAGGTGGGCATCTATGCAGCCAAATCTGCACTTCGTATTTGTGAAGCATTGATTAAAGGGGTACCCTACAACCTGGAAGAAGATATTCAAGACATGAGGGAGATCAGAGAAAGGGAACGACTGGGACCTTCTACCGGAAGTCTTGTTGAAGAGGCCATCAGCAGAGGAATCCCTTATATCAGATTGAACAGACACTCGCTTGTTCAATTGGGTTACGGTGTGAACCAAAAGCGCATTCAGGCAACAGTGAGCAGTACCACCAGCAACATTGCCGTAGAGATTGCCTGCGACAAAGAGGAAACCAAAAACTTGTTGGAACAGGCAGGCATTCCTATTGCAAAGGGCACGATTGTGTATGATGAAGAAGATTTGGATGATGCCATTCGAAGTGTAGGTTTTCCGATTGTTTTAAAACCTGTAAATGGCAATCATGGCCGAGGCATAACAACGAATATCAAGACCCGTGAAGAAGCCATTGAAGCGCTAGCGCAGGCAAAGCGTATTTCCAGGGCTGTGATTTGCGAAAAGTATATCGTGGGATTTGATTTTCGTTTACTTGTCATCAACTACAAACTTGTTGCAGCTGCCAAACGCACACCGGCCTGCGTTACCGGTGACGGAAAATCGAGTATACAGCAATTGATAGACACCGTAAATGCGGATCCCCGCAGGGGTTACGGGCACGAAAAAGTGCTCACCGCCATCAAGGTAGATGACATGACCATGAGCATCCTTAAGGAACGACAACTTACCCTTGACTCGGTTCTTCAGAAGGATGAGATTTTGTATTTAAAAACCACCGCCAACCTGAGCACCGGTGGCACAGCCACAGATGTAACCGATCTTGTTCATCCGAACAACATCTTTATGGCAGAACGAATTGCAAGAATCATAGGACTGGATATTTGTGGCATAGACATCATGTCGCCTGATTTAACCACGCCCATTCAGGAGAACGGTGGTGCCGTGCTGGAAGTGAATGCAGGGCCGGGATTCAGGATGCATATTGCACCCACCGATGGCTTGCCAAGAAATGTGGCTGAACCGGTTATGGATATGTTGTATCCACCCGGATCAACGGCAAGAATTCCCATCATTGCCATCACAGGAACAAATGGTAAAACCACTACCACAAGGTTGATGGCGCATATGGTAAAAACCATGGGTTATAAAGTTGGATTTACAACTACAGATGGCATTTACATTCAAAACATGATGCTTCAGAAAGGAGATTGCACCGGACCGGTGAGCGCTGAGTTTGTACTGAAAGATCCTACCGTAGATTTTGCTGTGCTGGAAACAGCAAGAGGGGGTATTTTGCGTGCCGGACTGGGTTTTCATACATGCGACATCGGCATCGTTACCAATATTGCTGCAGATCATCTTGGCTTGCAGGACATTCATACATTGGAGGATCTGGCAAGGGTAAAGAGTGTTGTGATAGAAAGCATCAGGCCGCAGGGAACCGCCATCCTGAATGCAGATGATGACCTTGTATATGCGATGCGAAAAAATCTGCATTGCAATGTGGTGTTGTTTAGCATGGATGAGAACAATGTGCGGATTGCAGAACACTGCAACAAGGGCGGACTGGCATGTATTGCCGAAAACGGTTACATCACCATCTGCAAGGGAACATGGAAAATAAGGGTAGACAAAATCGTGAATATTCCACTTACCTACAGGGGAAAGGCGATGTTCATGATTCAAAATATTTTGCCAACTGTGCTGGCAGGATTCATCAGGGGATTTAAAATTGAAGAAATCCGTCTTGCGCTGGAAACATTCATTCCAAGCCCTACACAAACGCCCGGAAGACTAAACATCTTTGGTTTCCGAAATTTTGAAGTGATGATTGACTATGCACACAATCCTGCCGGCTTTGAAGCCATCGGGAAGTTTCTCGAACGCGTGGATGCCACAGAGAAAGTGGGCGTGATAGCAGGTGTAGGCGACAGAAGAGATGAGGATATTATGAGCCTCGGAAGATTGTCTGCGAAAATCTTTGATGAAATTATCTTGAGGCAGGACAAAAACCTTCGCGGAAGATCCGATACAGAAATAATTGATTTGATGGTGAAAGGAATTCACTCTGTAGATCCCAATAAAAAATACCGCATCATTCCCAAAGAAAGTGAGGCCATTGATTATGCCATTGCCAATGCCAAAAAAGGCAGCTTTATCACCATCTGCAGTGATGTGATTCCGGATGCATTGGAACAGGTAATGAAATACAAGGAGAAGGAGGATAACTTTGCCATAAGCAAAGAAGATATACCCAACCAGCATGCGAATGCCGAACTTTAGGACTTGCTTTTTTAGCGGTAAGGAATAAGACGACCCGGGCCTGCTCCTTTGACGAGAATACCGGGATTGCCGACATAGTTTACATTTCCTGCACCATTGATATCGGCCAGCAATCGGGTAGATGCATGTACAAAACAATCACCGGAGCCACGGCTGTCCACCTGCGCAAGATTTGCCACACAATTTTGCAGTTGAATAAATCCTTGTCCTGCACTATATAAGTAAAGGTAATCCGTGCTACCATCAAGCCTCATGTCTGCCGGTCCGGTGTGAAAATACAAGCTGAGAGAATCAGTATGTAGGTTCAGGTTGATTTGTCCGGAACCATCCCTGCAGGTCAGATCAAAAGAGGGCATGTTTAACTGACCTATGGTTTGCACGGAACCTGAGCTTTTGTAGGTGATGCTTCTGAGTGTGGGTACGAACAAAGAGACAATGACTGAATCTCTAAAATTCCGCACAAAATTAAATCGGTTGTTGTTGTGTATAAAAAGGGTATCGTTTCTGATACTTGTTTCGATGCGTGGGAGTAAATTTTTTCCGGCTCTTACAGAAATTTCTTGGGCTGAGTCTTGCTTGATGAGCAGATGGGTTCTGTAATCCAAGTAAACATGATGAAACTTGCCGGGAGAGCGCCATACGGTTTGCATGACACCTGTGGTTTTAAACAAGTCAGGCGAATTTTCTTTGTTGCATGACAAGAAAAAAAAGGGGGATAACAGACATGCAAAAAATTTTCTCATGGTGTGAGTCGTGCTATTTTCCATTCGGCATTTTCGCGGTGAAAAAGGATGCGATCGTGCACACGACCGGGTCTTCCCTGCCAGAATTCAATCCTGTGGGGATTTAGTAAATATCCTCCCCAATGCGGGGGGCGGGGCACATTTCCGGGTGAATAGGTTTTTTTTAAAAGTTCAAGTTTTTCTTCCAGCAGGTCCCTGCTTTCAATGACTTCGCTCTGGTTGGATGCCCATGCTCCGAGCTGGCTGTCGTAGGGTCTGCTTGCAAAATAGGCATCACTGGTTTCGGTTGAGAGTTTAGAAAGCGTGCCTGAAATTCTTACTTGTCTTTCAATGGCCTGCCAAAAAAAATTGATGGCGGCCTTTGGATTGGAAGCTATTTCATACCCTTTTGCGGAGAGGTAATTGGTATAAAAAACAAAACCTTCGGTATCATAATGTCTCAGTAAAACAACCCGTACAGAGGGCTGCCCTTGGTCGTCACAGGTGGCAAGGTGCATGGCGTGCGGTTCCGGGATATGTGCGCGAATGGCTTCATTCATCCAATGATCGAATTGCACAAACGGATCTGAGCCCACATCCTTTACATCCAGCGTTGCATGTGCATACTCATGTCTTAATTTTTGTATCAGGTGTTGTGCTGTTTCGCTCATACATGCAAAGGTAGGCAAACGCCTTTTGTTTTTTTTGAATGGGCATGCACATCACATTGCTTTTACTTATTTTGACGGCGTGAGAAATCCCCGATTCATTGTCTGCATCATGATTGTCCTATTTGGAGCTTTGCCTGCAGGAAATAAAGCCACTGCATGGGGGTTTTATGCCCATAAACTCATCAACAGGATGGCAGTGCTTTCATTGCCCGATGGGTTAATTGGTTTTTATAAAAAACACATTGAGTATGTAACGGCTCATGCGGTAGATCCTGACATGCGCAGGAATGTGGTGCCTGAAGAAGCAGCCCGTCATTACATTGATATCGATCATTATGGAAAAAATGCCTTTAAGGAAGTACCGGTTTCATGGAATGAAGCAGTTAAAAAATTTACCGAAGACACCCTGCAGGCTTATGGCATAGTGCCCTGGTGGATTGAAGTGATGAAAAACCGTTTGACACAGGCATTCAAAAAAAGTGATGTAGACCGCATCCTAAAAATTTCTGCAGATCTCGGACATTATATCGGAGATGCCCATGTGCCTTTGCATACCACAGAGAACTACAATGGTCAATTGACGAATCAAAAAGGGATTCATGGATTTTGGGAGTCAAGGCTGCCTGAGATGATGTCTAAAGACTATGACTACTGGACAGGCAAACCGGAATATATTTCTTCTCCCATTGATTTTGCCTGGAAAACCATTAAAGAAAGTCATTTCGCCACCGACAGCGTGTTGAAGTTTGAGGCAGCCCTAAACAAAAAGTTCGATCCCGATCGGAAATATGCGCTCGAATCAAAACCCGGAGGAAATACAGCCCGTGTTTACAGCGAGGAATACAGCAGGGAATACGACCGCATGCTGAACGGGATGACCGAACGAAGGATGCGCAAAGCCATCAGGATGGTGAGCAGTATTTGGCTAACATGCTGGATTGATGCCGGACAGCCCGATATGCTGAGAATGGAAAGCAAGGTAGTTTCAGATTCTCTCAAACAAGCAAATGAGGCTGAGGAGTATCTCTGGAATACCGGAAAAAGATTGGAAAAAGTAAAAGCGCATGAAGATTAGTCAACCTGTTTTTTTTTGAATACAGAGAGATATTTGTGAAAAAACGAATAATTCATACATTTGCGCTCCCTCGT
>JBKCNM010000002.1:0-4718 GCA_046297395.1 Bacteroidota bacterium | reverse complement strand
TGGACGCAGGTTGTTGTGTCCATGCGGTGTTGCCATCGGGCAGCACATGCAGAAATTTTTTTTTGTTTTCATTTTGGTATGTTTGAATGAACCCTTAATTTAGTGAAATAGAAATCAAGTTCAATGAATGAAATATTTTCTACGCCTTGGCGGTTTCGGTTCAACACGGGTTTGGCAAAAGTGGCGGTTCAGTGCTCCGTAGAAACATTTGTGGGTAATCAAAGTTTGGTTCTCCGCATCAACATTTGTGGTGAAAATCGCCACCTTCGCCAAGCCCGAAAACGTTTTCATTCAATGATTTTACATGTATTCAACATTCCTGTCAATCCTCTCCTAAGAAATGCTCGCATGTATACGCTGTATTTTTTTAAAATCAATGAAGCATGCATTCCCCATTCCTGATATCTAATCCCTACACCAACAAGCCATGTGTGCAATAGCAACAATACACTTTCTCTTTTCAAGGGTGTGAACACATTGCCCCTACGCTTGTTGTACCTTCGCACAACAATTTCATGAACCCTCTTAGGCCGCTCCTTTGTCTCGCTATCTGTCTTGCCTTTATCTGCCATGCATCATATGCGCAAAGCATACGCGTGAGTGGTTATGTAAAGGACAAACAGTCTACCGAAACACTACCGGGTGCTGTGCTCTATGTGAATGGCAAAGCCGCAGGTGCTGCCAATGTATATGGCTTCTATTCCCTGCTCTGTCCCAAAATGAATGCCGGCCTCTCCGCTTCTTTTCCGGGATATTCATTGTTCTCGGTAAACATCAGCGCAACAAAAGATACAAGCCTGGATCTGCTCCTTAACCCCTTAAGCATATCGATGCAGGAAGTGGTAATCAGGGATGAAAAAGACAACCACAATACCAGCTCCACCGATATGGGGCGCAGCAGGCTCGACATGAAGCAGCTGCGACTCCTGCCTTCTTTTGCAGGTGAGGTAGACATCCTCAAAGCGATGCAGCTTACCCCGGGCGTAAAAACCCTTGGCGACGGCAACGCCGCCTATTATGTGAGGGGAGGTGGTCCGGATCAAAACCTTATCCTGATTGACGAAGCACAGGTGTATAACCCTTTTCACCTCTTGGGTTTTTTTTCGGTATTTAACGAAAACGCTGTGAGCCGCGTGGAACTGCTCAAAGGTGGGATGCCCGCCCGTTATGGCGGTAGGCTGGCAAGTGTGCTCGATGTGCAAACAAAAGAAGGCGATAGCAAAAAATACAGGGTTGAAGGTGGGCTCGGACTCATCTCTTCCCGCTTAACCGTGCAAGGGCCCATCAAAAAAGACACCGCCTCATTTATCTTCTCGGCACGAAGATCCTACGCCGACATCGTGGCCAAACCACTTTTTAATAACATCGAAAGGGCCAGGCCTTTCCGCAACTCCCGCATCTACTTCTACGACCTCAACCTCAAACTCAATTACCGCATCAATTCCAATAACCGTGTTTTTTTGAGTGGCTTCCTGGGCAGGGATGTATTTTTATACAGCAACAAAAAATCGGGTCTTGAAGTGGATATCCCCTGGGGCAACAGCATCGTTAGCGCACGCTGGAACCATGTGTTCAACCGCAAAGTTTTTCTGAACACCAGCCTGGTCTTCTCCGATTTTCGATTCTCCTTCACAGGCAGACAAGCAGATTTTGATGTTACACTCTATTCGGGCATCCGTGACCTCACCCTCAAAAGCGACCTCGATATTTATAAAGGCGCAAGGCATCGCATCAAGGCAGGCGGACTCTATACCTTTCACACTTTTACGCCATTCAATGTATCGGCAAGCCAGGGCGCGGTGGATTTTAATTTCGGACCTCGTACCCGTCTCTATGCCCATGAAACAGCCTTGTATGTAGAAGATGAGTTTGAGCCTGTAGATTGGTTGATGATCGCCGGAGGAATCAGGGCTGTGGCTTTTCAGCAGGTTGGACCTTTCGACAGGTATGTGAAAAATCCACTGGGTGCAAACACAGACACCATTCGTTTCACCAACATGCAACCTGTGGTTACCTATCCCGCCCTCGAACCTCGTTTGATGATGCGCATCAGCACCGGAGAAAATTCATCCATCAAAGCTTCCTACACCCGCAACAACCAGTTTTTGCACCTGGCTTCGCTCTCGCCGCTCTCCCTGCCCACCGATTTGTGGATTCCGAGTACCTCACTGGTGAAACCGCAAATTGGCAATCAGTTTAGCCTCGGATGGTTCAGGAATTTTTTCGACAACATGTATGAAACTTCTGTAGAAGCTTACTACAAAAACATGTTCAATCAGGTAGAATTCAAAGAAGGTTATCTGCCTGAAGAAAGCATCGGCGACAACAACGATTACGCCTTTACTTTTGGCAAGGGCGAAGCTTATGGAATAGAGTTTTTTGTAAAGAAAAAGTTCGGTGCCTTGCAGGGTTGGCTGGGCTATACCTGGTCGAAAACCCTGCGCACATTTCCTGAAATTAATGGGGGCGAAACCTATTATGCACCCTTTGATCGCAGACATGATGCCTCGGTGGTACTGAGTTATGCGGCCGGAAAAAGATGGAAGTTCGGATTGGTTTGGGTCTACGGAACAGGCAGGCCAATCACGCTTCCCTTGCAGCGGTATGTTTTCGAAAATCAGGTGTCTAACCTCTACAGCAGGCGCAATGCCGTGCGCTTGGAACCATACCACAGGTTGGACCTCTCGGCTACGCTCGTTCTCCGCAGCAAACGATTCTCAGAGAGTGCCCTCGTGTTTGCCCTTTTTAATGCCTACAGCCGTTTACATCCCATTTTCCTCTACTTCGATTATAGTGGTGCACTTAGCAACAACACCCTCAACATCCAAGCAAAACAAGTGAGTTTATTTCCAATCATCCCATCTGTTACATGGAACTTCGCATTTTAAAATATAAGTACTTATGCTTTCTGGCTTGCATTTTTTTCCTTGCCTGCGAAAAAGATGTGACAATTGATTTACCCAAGGGTGAACCTCGTTTGGTGGTGGAAGGACGCATAGAAACCGGCGCGGCACCTCTGGTCATCCTGAGCAAAAGCACCGGATTTTTTTCTTCCACTGATGCGGCTGCCTTCGAACAATCACTGGTAAATGATGCCGAAGTATTTGTACAAACCGGACAACAGGAAGTGAAACTGGGTACACTCTGCAGCGACAATCCGCTGATTGCTCCTTTTTTGCCTCAGGTATCTGCCTCACTTGGCGTACCCCTCGAACTCTTGCAACGCATTCGTTTCTGCATCTATACCGACCTCACAGGAAGCATGACCGGCAAAGAAAATACGCAATACAAGCTGCGCATCAACTGGGCTTCTAAAACATACAGTGCTACCACCACCATTCCGCCACACATTCCACTCGACTCCTGTTATTTCAGGGAGAGCCGCAGCAAGCCCGGGCTGGGAGTGATGCGCGCCACGCTGCGTGATCCCGAAACGCCGGGCAATTACTACCGTTGGTATGCACGCCGTATCACCCGCGACCAAAGATTTTTGAGGCCCATGGGAAGTGTGTTTGAAGACCGATTTTTCAATGGAGAAACCTTTTGGTTTGAAGTCACCCGGCCGGTGGCCATCAACTCTACTGAACCGGAGGATATAGGCAGAGAGAAATACCTGTATAAGAATACTGACACAGTAATTGTTAAGTTCTGCACCATTGATAAAGGCGCTTTCGAATTCTTGAGAACTTTTGAATCAGAAGCAGCCAATCTCGGCAATCCTTTTGCAGCCCCCATCACGGTGGTATCCAACATCAGCAACGGGGCCACGGGCGTGTGGGCAGGCTACGGAGTATGGACAGATACGGTCTACTGCAACAAGCCGTAGTGTTGTCGGTCAATTTTATCAGTACACATAAAAGTTCGTTCATCCTGCGGAAGATATGCTTGATTACTATGAACAGATGCAGTGTACTTTTTTTGTTTTAAAAAATTTGGGCGTTCCGCGGCAGGTAAACCTGCCGCGGCGGGCTTTTTGCTCAAACTTTTTTGCCGCGCAAAAAAGTAACCGCGCCAATCCCTAACGCATCAAGAGGGCTGCGCCTCTTGCTTCAATCTGCGGTATTTCTTTCGATCCGGATTTGTTCTCAAATATCCCGATCTCCCGCTTGTGTGCATCGGTTTTATCGAGAATTCCTGAAATGTTAAAATGAATTTTGCATATTCTTTAAATTGTTAAAATAATGATTCCTACTAAGCGCATGAATGCTGTTAAGATGTTAAATGAAGCGTAAGACAATGTTAAAAGGACTCTGCCTTTTACTTTGCACTCGGCAGAAAAGTACATTTGAATATAAACTTGCCATGGCCTTTCAAAGCCAATCTTAAGCAAGCCTTGAATGCTTTTTGGTAAGTCACCTACAACAATCACCGAAAAAAAAC
The DNA here is from genome assembly GCA_046297395.1 of Bacteroidota bacterium. Taxonomy (GTDB): domain Bacteria; phylum Bacteroidota; class Bacteroidia; order UBA4408; family UBA4408; genus JBEICQ01. The sequence goes on along the minus strand of JBKCNM010000002.1, from coordinate 338 downwards.
ATGAAAAAAATTTCCCTTTTTGTTCTGCTTTTTCTTCAAGCCGGCATTTGCGTCTCTCAATCTGATTTTTATGAAGCATTGGAGATTGCCGCAAAAAAAAAGCAATTAAAAAAAGAAGTCCAAGCCATTCTGGATTACAAAGAAAAGAAGGGGTCCGAGGAAAAAGTCATATGTGATACCACCTGTCAATCTTTGTTTCGGAATTTTTTATTGTTCTTAGATAGCCAATTAACAAATAGCATCAGTCCATTTGATTAAGTGTCAATCAAATCTGAAATACAAAAAGCAGATGAAAATATAAAGAACAAAACTTCTAATGAAATGAATCCCCTTTTTTC
>JBKCNM010000001.1:0-41090 GCA_046297395.1 Bacteroidota bacterium | reverse complement strand
GAAAAACCCTGCCACATCATGCTGAAATCTGCACCGTAGGTATATTTTTCACCATTCACCACTTTGGTAGCAAATTCGCCTGTTGTTCCCCCGGCAAAAATTTCACCGGCAGGAAGGGATTTGTCACAATACTTACCATTCATACCCGCAGAAAAGATGGGAATCACGCTATGCGATTCATCCAGTTCGCGGTATTTAACTACCACCGGCCAGGAATACTCTGCCCGTATCACATATTCATATTTTCCGGAGGGTGCATTTAATCCTTGCAAAATGGCTTCACCCATACCCGAATATACACCTACCCACAACCCTAATTTTTTTCGTAACAATTTTTTGTGCAGCGTGAGGCCTATATCCCTTCTTCCATAAAATGCACCACCTGTTATTTCTGCCCTTTGCCAGAAGGGAGAATCAAAAAACGAAACCTGGTTGTTGCGGGAATAACATACCTTATCGTAACCCAAAAGGATATCGGCAAATGAAAATCCCTGGTATTGAATTGAGGCATCGAGGAGCGCCGGATTTTGCGGATCATTTCCCTTGCTGATAATCTGGGCAATGTCGAAACCGAAAAAGAAGCGGGTATGTTTGCCTGCATTTCCCCTGATTTGCATTTGTGCATTGCGAAGAAAAAACTTGTTCTGTTTTCTGTCGGAATAGGCAGAATCCCATCCCCATCGCTGATTCAAATAAAAAGAACTGCGGGCATTGATGCTGATGTTGCCCTGGTCGTCCTGTGCTCGCAGGATGACCGAAAAGTGCAGCAGTGCAAATATGAGGAGCAAAAATTTATTCATTTGCAGGAAGATTGTAATAGAAAAACATTTGCATTTCATCACTGCAAATCACCATGCTTCCTGAAGAATCAAAACAGATGCCTTCGGGATTGATGATTTTCACCGACCAGCTTTCAATGATGTTCAAATCGGGATTGCATTTAAATACGTTGTGGTCTTCATCGGAAAGCAAGTAATAAAAACCATCGTTGAAACAACCGGAGGAAATATCGGAAGCAAAGGTGATTTCTTTTGAAGAGAGAATGTGAAAATCCAAAGAAAAGGTATAGACTGTAATGGGAGATTTTTCGCTGATTCCGATGAATACTTGTTGCGCAGGATCAAAAAAAAAGGTTTCCAATCCTGCATTGTTTCCTGTTTGAATATCCAGCGGATAGGAGCGAAGGCAGTTCAAACTTTCTTTATCAACGAGTGTAACCGTTCTGCTTCGTTCATCAGAGAGATAATAGTATTTATTATCCGAGGTAATTGCTTCATAATCCTGACCATTGCAAGTGGATTTTTGGATGATGTTGCCCTGTGCGTTGGTACGGAACAATGTGCCGTTATCACTCACCACAACAAATCCTCCTTTTCCGTCGGGAATCAGGTCGCTGGGTTCACTTACTTCTGTATAAAGTTTTTTGGTGGAAGGCAAATGACCCGCACATCCAATGGCCGGGTAAAGCAGGCATATCCAAAGTAACAGTCTCATTGATTGCGGGTGCCCGGTGTAGCTGAGGTGGTAATCTGAAATGCACCTGTTCCATCAGGCAGTCTTCCAAAGGATATGTCAGAGGTTTGTGCACCAAAACGAACGGAATCAATGGGATTGCCTGATGTGTCTGCCAAACCTAATTGTTCACCTGTTGCACTAAGTTTAAATGCTACATGCAAAGGACCCAGTGAAACGGTATCATCAGCATATAACACGATATAACTTTTGGGTGGAATATTGGTAAGGGATGAATTGCCGGGGATTCGGTATTTTTTAAAATTACTTAAGTCGTCGGTTACATACATTCCGGCCAGGTTGATGGCTATTGTGTTTGGATTGTAAATTTCAAACCAATCAGGATGATCACCCTGTAATTGGGGGTTCATAAGTGTAACGGTGTTCGATGCCATCAGTTCATTTAGCACCAGAGGCTTTATGCTTGAAGGTCCCGTTCCAGGTGGCTGTGCCGGACCTCCTGAAGAGGAAGAGTTGGGCATGATAAATGTCCGGTCTTTTGTACAGGACCCTAACATCAATGACAAACAAAAAATGGAAACTGCAAAATACCTTAACACCCCGCAAAGGTGCGCAGGTGACTTCCAATCAATGTTATGACAAGGTTATGAAAAGATTAAGCCCCCTTTGTTATGCCAGTATCTGAAGTGATTTGGGGCAGACCTCAATGTTTGCCTCATGAACAGGTGCAAAAGGTTCACCATCCAGGTGAAAGGCAAATGCTTTAGGAGAGGAAATATCGCAGGTACTTATGGATGTGTGTTGCACATGTTCGCTGCTTAGGATTTGGTTGCTCAGCAACTTTGAAATCAGCACCATCGTTTTTGGAAGGGAAGGCTTTTTAATCATCACCAATTCAAGAAAGCCATCATCAATTTTCGCATGCGGTGCAATTTTTACATTGTTGCCATACTGGTTGGCATTGGCAATGGTAAGGATGTAATAGTTTCCTTTTGTCTGTCCCTGTTTGATCCGCACGGTAAATACCGGAGGCTCATATGCTTTGAGTATTTCCAGACCTGCAGCAATATAACTTTTTAGTCCCCTGCTGCTAAGTCCGGCGAACTTAAGGGCCACTGCAGCATCAAAAGAAAATCCACAGGTGCAGCAGAAAAGCAATTGATTAACCTTTCCTGTGTCAATCTTCATGGGTTTGCTACTCGCAAGGAAATGAAAAGCTTTTTGGGGTTGTAATGGAATTTTCATGTGTCGCGCCAAACCATTTCCACTGCCAAAAGGAATAATGCCAAGTTGTTTTTCAGCGTTGATGATGTTTTTTGCTACCAGATTTACGGTTCCATCTCCACCCACAGCAACAATTGTTTTTTGTTTACTCAGCTTTATTTTATGTGAGATGTTTTCTGCATCTGAGCTTTTCTCCCAAATTAAAATTTCATCATTAACTGAAATATTCGAATGAAGAAAATCAAGAAAATCTATTTTTGACTTACCCCCACTGATGGGATTTACGACAAACAATCTATCCTCATTCATTTTGTTTTGTTTATCAATTCCTGAATATCATTGCTCAGGATGTAATTGTATTTGTGATACCATATTTCAAATTTTTGATTTTTTTGAAAATCATTCAGAACTTCCGGAATCAGATGCGGATCAAAGGTATCTGAATATCCGCCTGCTCCCGCGAATGCCACATCTCTGCTATTGCAAAACTGTTCGAAGTGACCTTTTACCGGTACGCATAAAACAGGCTTGTTCAGATACATTGCTTCCGCGATGCTTTCGAATCCTGCAGTGGTGAGCAGAATTTTACATGATGCCATTTTTTCCATAAACAAAACATCATTCAAGGGATGTAAAAACAAACCTGAACAAATCTCTTCCTTTTCCACCAAACCTTTTTTATCGGTAAAGCAATGAATCACTTCTCCCGGAAATTTTTTACTATAACTAAGCAGCTCTTGAATATATCCTTCATTAAGAATATAAGCCAGTGTAAAGTTTTCTTCTTTCTTTTCCAGGTGAGTGATGGCCTCCCTCAGTAGCGGTGGAATCACCTTTATTTTTTGGGAAACACGATTTGGCAGCGGATACAAGCTAAGTGCATACTTGCACCGGGAGCCTTTTCCGGTAAAGCGGGTGTAGCTCGCTAACATTTTTTTTTGCATCCAATTTCCGCGGGGAAAACGATAGGCATCGTGTTCAAAAATATATTGATGTGCCACTGAAAAAACAGGCGTTTTAATCCTGCTCATCCACTGACTGATGGGAACCAGTGGTTCAAAAAAATTGATGATGAGTGCGGGTTTGAGTTCTTCGATGATTGTAACCAGCCTACGGGCACTTTTCCTGAAGGTATTAAAATGCCTTGCCCAGTGTATGGCTGAGCGGAGGGGATCTATCCCTTTTTTGGATCTGTCATAAACAAAATTGGGACTGGGTAACTGGAATATTTCCGCACCGATAGTCTTACGGAAGTAATCGGGTAATTCCCGGTGTTCACTTTTTCCAACGAGCACGCCCAGCAGGGGAATGTGATTTTTATCGAGTTGGTGTTTAAGTGCAAGCGCCTGTGTTAGATGTCCTCTACCTTCACCCTGAATGGCAAAAAATACGCCTTTCTTCATGCGGTTTCAAAATGGTTATACGGGTTTTCTGTCAGGAGATTTTCAATTTCTTCTTTCAGTTTGCTTTTACTCATGACAGATTCAGAATAAGTAATGATTCGCCAATGATGATCATGGGTTTCTGCAAGCGCTGTTAAGCTTTCCACCCAGTCTCCTGAGTTCAGGTAATGAATATCACCCAGCATTTTGTCTGCAGCCTGATGAATATGACCTGTGATGACGCCCTGACAATTCCTGTTTTTTGCATAGGCAGCCAATTCATTTTCAAATGCAGAAATAAAACTGACCGCTGATTTCACTTTTTGTTTCACCACCTGAGAGAGTGAATAATAGGGTAATCCTTTTCGCACACGGTAGTGATTATAGTGTCTGTTGAGCCACAAAAGGAATGTGTACCCAACATCACCAAGTTTGGATAGCCATTTTAGCTTTGTTGTAATGGCATCAAATAGATCTCCATGGATAACCAGGTATTTCTTACTTCCCGACAACAGGATGTGTTCATTTTTAATGCAAAAATTTCCAATCTCGAAAGGCATGATTTCGTCCAGAAAATCATCATGATTTCCCCTTAAATAGATGATTTGCATTTTTTTATCTTTCATCATTTTCAGGATGAGTTTAAAAAATCTGGAGTGCTTTTTTTTCCACTTTCCGGATTTTCTCAACTGCCATCCATCAATAATATCTCCGTTGAGAATAAGTGTATCGCATGTATGCGTTTTTAAGAATCTTACAACCTCTTTAGCCTTAGAGGCTTTCACACCCAAGTGCAGATCGGAGATAACAATTGTTTTGTAATGATGCGACATGGGTAACTAATCAAATATCTGAATAGGTGAACATCCTGCATGGACAGTAAAAAAAATCCCGGAGTCCGGGATTTGGAGTGTGTACTCATTTCTTTTTCTTGTCGTAAATTTTTTTTGCACCGTATCCTACACAACCGGCAATCACCAAACTTAATCCGCCGTCAATCGGAACCGGTGTTGGAGGCGGTGGTGGGGGAGGACCAGCCAAAGCTTCTGTAGCAGACAAGAGAAGGAGCAGCAAAATACCCGACAAATAGTAATGCATTATTTTCATGATGCAATATTAGATGGGGCATTTAAATTTGATATTAATAATGTATTACGATAAAATAAAATAGGGCGGATGAACCGCCCCATTTTAAAACATGAAATATTGATTTGATTAATGTATCACCGGCACCTTCACGGTTTCGGTTGCTCCGGCTACTTCATAGGTAATTAGATAAATACCGGAAGGTATATTTTCTGTTTGGATTACTTCGCCACTGATTAGCTGGTTCTTGGTCAATAACTGAACACCGGCCATATCTGTGATGCGAACATTGCTAACACCCTTGTTGAAGACCAGTTTGTTTGACTGTTGTACAAAAGTCTCCTTAGAAATTCCTGTGTTGATTGAACGGGTTTGCTTTCTTTCAAAGACAAGGCTGAATCGGCTTCCACAGTTTCCTGCCTGAACCTCTAATTCACAAGGCATGCCTTTCATCAGTGGGTAATAGGTGTTTTTTACTGCATCAAAAATCATTGGATTCAGTCCGGAGAATCCTTCTAATTCACTAGCAATAATTTGTACCTTCCCATTGCTTGCAGAAATCAGCTGCAGAGGAATTTCAGTGCCTGCATGGATGTTGTTGAAACCATTGATGGCGAACGAACAGTTGTCGGTTATACTTGCAAGAGATACCCTGTTTTCCATATTGGCTTGGAATTTTTTTGCATCTTCTTCACCGAGATTGTTGCTTGCACTAGGATTTTCAATGATGAGGGTTTCGTCAATCAACCCATTTTGTGAAACGGACAATCTTAGTTTTTTACTAGGTTCACTAAAGAAAGTGAAAGCTTGGGTAGTGCTGCGCATTGCATTTGTAAAAGATACAGTTCCGTTTGTGGTAGCCCATACAAAGAAACCTTGTCCCAGTGCTACTTTGTCATTGCTTCCGGCTCCACCATTGTTAATCCAACCACCGCCATTGCTGTATTGTGCATAAGCTTGTGTGTTGGGATTCCAGAAGGCGAAATTATTGGCAATTACACTGGAGTTGGCTGATTGGAAGCTATTCAATGACAGAGGTGAAGGATAAGGATTACCGATAAGGTTGAATCCATCATCAGCGTCAATAACTCCAAAATCGATGTTTCCATTTGCAGCTGCACCTGTAAAGTCAAGTGTTCTGGAGCTTGGGATGGAGCAGGCAAATCCTCTTCCTGATGTCATGGGCTCATTCATTGCGTTTGTCCAACCTGTGGCAGCAGCATTTGCTCCGGTGAAAAAGTTGGGTTCAGCATCATTAAACCACCATGTTGTAGGGAAAACGCTGGGTTGTGGATCTGCGGGGTCAAGGGAATACACATAGTTGGAAGGCGTACCCCAAACAGGGAAGTCATCTCCAAGATGGTCAATTACCGAGAGGTTTGCTGCAGTAGGATTGGAAATATATCTGTACAAACTATTCACAGGAGCAGGAATGTATCTCTGCACAACAATACTTCCCGTTAAGTTTCCTGTACCACTAATCATTCCTGTAGCCGCTGAGGTGGAACGCAGGGTAAAATTGCTTCCTGCAGCCATACTTCCTGCAACGATATTAAGATTACCGCTCAGGTTCATTGCACCATTGTTAGTGAAGCTGAAACTATTGTTGCCTACTGCATTGCTGTAATCCATGTCTTTCACATTAAGTGTTCCTCCGGAGTTTATTGTGATTGAAGGAATGTAAGTAGCATTATTGTTGTTGTGAGAAGCAATCAGTTTACCATTCACATTCAGGGTTCCGTTAATGGTGTATGAACCTCCGCGTAAACCGAGAGAGGTACCGTCAACCCCATCAAAAGAGATGGTTCCTGTGGCATCTGTTTGCGAAAGGCTCTTGCCGGTGGCAATGGTGATATTCAATCTTGTATTGTCTGCGTTGCTGTAAATGGCAGCTGAACCGGCACCACCAAAGAAACGAACATTCACATTGGCGTTGATATTCGCATCCGTAATTGGATTGGTACTTGCTGATTTACGAATCCTTCCAAGGTTGATGATTCCACTTCCGTTGAAATTGTTTCCAAGAGCACCAACTCCACCCTCGCAATTGATACCAATAGCATCGAAGGTGGTTCCGTTGCCCAACTCACCATTTACGATGAGGTCTCCGGAGAGATTAAAGTAGACCATGTCACCCGTACTGTTGGAGTTACGGAATAATTTTCCACCTGCATCAACCCTGAGGTCGTTACAGTTAATGGGGCTTGTTGATACTGTTACTGTGTGGCCATTCTGGATACGGATATTCCTTGAGCCTTGAAAACCACCAAGGGCAGCAGCCGTTTGAGGAGCATCTGTTGGTGAGTAAGCCCATATGGCATCGGTATTCATGTTGCCGCTACCTCTGGAGAAGAAGGTAAACTCATCTGTTGTAGCCGTTGCTGAAACACCTGCAGACCAACCTGTGGAAATTCGTACAAAAACTTTTACATGATAAGTAGTAAGAAGACTTAGTCCGCTGATAGAGGTAAGGCTGGCAGTACCTTGGTATACCACGCGACCTCCTCCCGGGAAGTTATTGGTGGCAGTAGAATAATTGGTATTGAAGGTATAGCTGGTTCCTGAAGGTGTTCCTGTAATGGGTGAAGTGTGAGCAACAACAATTACATCATCGAAACAACTGGGTAATGTCCAAGTAACCGGGATGGTTGGGATACCCGAAGTGGCTGAGAGGTTGGTCACATCAGAAGGAGTGCCTACCACAATAGATTTGCTGTCGGCCGAAAAGTTGGATACTCCAATTTTGTCGGCAGATGTGTAACTAAAATTACCGGTTCCTGTGGTAAAGTTGATTCCTAAGGTGCGACCGATCACAGCGCAACCTGAAACATCGGCACAAACAAAAAGATATTTGGTGTTCGGAGTGGTGGGATCACCGCTGTTAACGGGAATAGTATAGGCAAAAGAAGTGATGTTTGCCACAGAGCCTGATGAGGGAATGGTGGTGAGTGTAGAAACCAATGCATCTGTGCCGTCGAGGATATTGTCATCCGAAGCATACAACTTCAAGGCAGTGATGTCTGCAGGTTGATAGGTACCTGTGGTGGTAAAACTCACTCCGTTGAGCAGGGCATTTCCGAGTGTAACATCCAGTTGTACCGTAGCAAGTGCCTGCTGAGTACTTCCCTGAGGCATGGTTATTACTGATGAGTTGCTAAAGGTATGTGCAATGGTTGGTTTTGGATTTTCAATGGGAGTGAAGGCAATTCCTTTAAATGATCTGTTGGTACCTGCAGATAAACTCGCAGAGGCAACAGTGGAAAGTGCAGATCCGCTACTTGTAAGCGTGGCGTTATAGGCAGTGGCATCCACCACTCGGTAAATGGTATTGGCTAAATTTGCAGGCGTTCCGGGTGCAACATATGCGGTTACATAAATTTCAACCTGTCCGGAATTGTTCACAGAGGCAGTGATTCCCTGCAGAATTCCGGTGTAAGAACCGCGTGCCGTCCAGGTAGATCCGTCGAAACTGAACTTAAGCAAGCCATTGGCATTATCTGCAATGTAAAGCAGGTCATTTCCTGCAATAGCTGCATCTCTGTCTAAGAAAACAAAATTAAAGGGATTGGGAACATTGCTTGAGCTAAGTCCGTTTACTACCTGAGCTGTGTTTCCTGAGGTGGTAAACAATCCGGTGTTGTTGTTTGCATCAACGATTCTATTGATACCCACATTGGCACCTGATTGAGACGAAACATACAACACGGAATTACTGATGTTGGCAACCCTTGCATTGTTTGAGCCTACATTGGCTACCAATACGGAAGAAGCACCTGTAGAGCCTGCAGCTGCATAACGCAAACCGCCGGTTCCGGTTCCTGCTCCGCTCACCCAGTAGCCTGTAGAATCAAGCGTAATGGCAGAACGCACATTGTTTCCATCGAAACCATTGCTAATCAGGGTAGAGGTAGCGATTTTACCGTCAAAAGTTACATTCGCTACCACGCGGTTCACAGATGCACTTGCAGTGTTTGTTATGTTAGTTGATAATGACCTGGGGGTTGCTGCATAACCTGCGAGGGTGAGGTATTTGCGGTCAGGTGAGAGGTTGAGGTATCCGTCAGAGGTAGCCGTGCCGCTTAGGGTAAAGGGCCTGTTGCCTCCGGCAAAAGAGCCGCTGGCCAGAGTAAGAGGCACCGACTGCACCAGCGTAAAGGTAGAGGGAGGAGTAAAGCTGTACTCATCCAGGAAGGTTTCTGTAGGGTTGTTGCTGAGTGCTGTAGATCCATCGCCTGCACGCGCCACCACAAAATTAGCAGCGGCAAAAGGTTGTGGAGCCGGATATGTAGTACCTGTTACAGCGAGGTTGGCAGTTGCTGCTCCTACAGTGGCTGTAATGTTCCCATTGAAATTAACAGGGGTAGAAGGTGCAGCATTAGCCGGATCGAGTCTTACAAAGAATGAAGTTGAAGCAAGATCACCGGCGAAATCTGTGAAGAAGGAAACGCTCGACAGGGTAACATTGTTGGATGCCGTTCCGAACAAATATCCGCTGAGCGGTCCGATGGTAACAGGTGTAAATGCAGGTAAACCTGTGCCTGAAACAGAGAATGTCTGTGCATCGGAACCATAGCCTGTGTGGCTGAAAAATTTGTAAGGTGTACCGGTAAGCGAAAGACCACTCACGCCACCTGATACTGCCACATTGCGTGTGGTGAGTCCGCCGCCTGTAATGGTAACATTACCACTTAGTGCTCCTGCTGAGGCAGTAGCGGCGATGCGTACATACACGGTAGTGGCTGACAGGGATGAGGAGCTGTAGGCTTGGGTGCGGGTAGAGGCATAAGTAACATTGTCTAACGATACCTCAAAGCCTGAAGGGGCGGTGATGGTGAGGTTTCCACTGGCGGGCGACAGGGCCGCGGCTGCGAGTGAAAAAGTTTGGTTGGCAGAGGCGGTACCCTGGGTGGTAGAAAATCCTGTAAGTGAAGAAGGAGTGGTGGTAGCGTCAATCACAATGCCCGAGAGGTTCATGGTCACATCAGGCGCAGTTCCGCCTGAGAAAGTAAGCACACCGGCATTGCTGATTTGTCCTGTAGCACTGGCAGGTATGCGTACATAAATGGTGGTTGGGCCTGCAATGGCTGCAGCTTGAGAAATAGTAACCGAACTGCCATACCCGCTACCGGAAGAAAGACTGATTTCGTACTGTCCGGATGTTACAGAGGCTGTGAGGTTGGTACCATCAAAAAAAGCATTGGCTTGAATGGTAAATGTTTGAGAAGTGCTGACAGTTCCTGCGTTGGTGCTGAAGCCGCTCAGGGATGCAGGAGTGGGTGTGTTAATGCCAGGAGAGGGACTTGTGACATTTCCTGTCATAAACACCGCTCCCCACTGGGGACATCCATTGGCTTTTACGGTAACATACCCATTGTAAGTGGCAGCAGTAAGGCCTCCTGCAAGGCGCACAAAGATGGTTTGGTTTGTTACGCTTCCTGATGTTGGAGTAAGGGTAACAGAAGAGGAAAATCCGGAGGAGGCAGATGTAGAAACTTCGAAGTTGGCAGGGGCTTGAACGGTAATGTTGTTGCTTGCTAAAAAGCGTCCATTCACGGTAAATGAAGTGGTAGCTGTGCCTATGGGACCTGCCCCTGCGGTGTAAGAATCAGAGGTTAATGCATAGGGCGCTACCGAGGTAGGACCGGAGAGAAAAATGGTAGGCGTACCGGGAGCGAATGCGATACCGGCATACCTCAGGTTAGCACCCGCTGTATTTAAGCTTGTGGGGGCTATTCCAGAAGTATTAGTGCTTGACAATGCAGTGCCATCATCGGTGATTCTAAAAATGCTTGTGAGAGGGGAGGTAGCATTGGTGAAATAGATGATTGGATTTGTACCGCTCCAATCAACAACGAGATTAACCGCAGCGGTTGTTGTAGATGCACCTTTATTTAATACATAAGCTAATGTCCAAGTGCCTCCGCTACGCGTGTATTTGCGGATGCCCCCATTGTTTGCGAAAGATCCATTGTCTGCTACATAACAAATATCATGTGTTGGATTAAAGGCAAATTGGTTAGGACTATTCGAAGCAGCTGCACCATGGTTGATTACCAAAGTTCCTGTTATTGCAGAATTACTTGTTGGCAAACCCGATCCAATGCTATACACACCGGTAGTACCGGAACCTGTAGAATAAAACAATTGACCATTGTATATGGAAATTGCCCTTGAATTAATATTTGAAAAGGCTGTGGAGTTGACAGAACCGGCAGATGTAACATAAACTTGACCCCCTGCACCTGCAGCCCAGTAGTTTGTACCATCAGAGCATACACCTCTGAAGTTATTACCTGTTAAAATAGCAGCATTAGATACTGGAATGGTTGTAGTACCAGCGCTTAATCCGCGTCCTATTACCCTATTACTGCCTGCCGCAGAACCTGCACTCGCAGTACCAGTGGTAAGATTGTACCCTGGTACAACCAAAAAACTTCCATCAGTAGATAGTGTCATAAAACCATCTTGTAAGGAGCTACCTGCCGCAGTAAGGTTAGGAGGTGTAGTCAAAGTCGCAGAGTTATTGAAAGGAATGGTTTGCGCGACTGTTCCGGCTGTGTTTATTTCAACCAAATTTACAGGGAAAGCTCCAGACGATAAGGTTGTTGAGCCATTGCCCACTCTTTGCACCACCAGATTTCCCGGGGTGAATGCTGTTTGCGCCTGCAGGTGGAGGGCTGTGGCCATCAATAAAAATAAAGTCTTCCACAGCAAAGACTTGTTTGAGCGTGTGTGTGTTGTACTCATGGTATGGTATGATGATGTTTGCAAAGGGTTGAAAAAGGAAAAATGCCTTGCCCATGCCGTTTTTTTAAAGATGTTTCGGGTGTTCCCGGCAAATAAGAAACGATGGTTTTAATCAGCATGGATTTTTCAGGCCACAAAGGACACCATTTTCAATGAACATGGCGGATAGAAAGTATTAAGTTATTGTTAAGCCAAGTCGAATACAGGGAAAACTTATTAACAAATTTGATGGATTGTTAAAAAGCAAAAGGCTTCCCGCAGGGGAAGCCTTTTGAACTATTGGAGAACAAAATATAGTTATTTAATAAAATATTTGCCTGTAATGGTTTGCTTATCTGCCAGAAGTTTGGCTGTATAAATACCTGTGCTCAGGGCAGGCATCTCAAAACGATTTACGCCATTGTTGAGTGCTTGCTGCATAAAAGCCACTCTTTTGCCATCCATGCCAAATACTTCTATGGTTCCGAAGGCAGCCATGCCATTGTTGATTACATGAAGCGTGTTGTCCATCATTGCCATTTGCAATGAACGGGCAGACATTTCAGCCACAGACAGGGCTGCCGCTTTGTTCAGATAAAAACGCTTGCGGTAGTCACCTGCTTCAAGGTACAAACTGATGGTGTTTCCTTGCGACAAGGGCATAAGGGTATTTGTTTCCATGTCGATAAACCAGCTGTTTTCTGCCGTACTTACATTGGAAAACTCATCCACGCTGAAAGTATATACACCGCTTTGGCGAATCACCACACCCAATTCAATTTCTTTGCTTGTATTGAAGTGGAGGTACTCTTTGATGCTCAGGTTTTTTGCATCCAGCGCCACATACATCTCAGGACTGATAGAACCGGGCATGGAAACCATTTTCTCAATGTCTTTTCCTTGTAAGAACTTGTCACTACCGTTAGCTGTGGTATAAATGGCAATCTGATCTGAAAGACCCGATCCAATCACACTAAGCTTGAGGGTATTTTCATTTACATGGTTCTCTGCATCAGTAGAAGTGCGGAAGAAGCTTCCTCTTGAGGAGGTTCTTCTTATTGAGTTATCCATCAATAGTTGTCCTGTAACGGTTGCTTTGATAAACACTGCCTGGCTGCTGTAGATGGTATCTGTAGCCCCATTGGTTCCAACGGTGCCATTCCAAACAGCGTAATTGCCTCCGGAAGCATTCCATGCATGATAGGAATTATCCATGGATAACTGGCCGGGAAGCGAATACATTGCACTAAATAAAATGGGTGAAGGATATGGATTTCCAACCAGGTTGTAGCCATTACCTACAGCAGCACTGCATGGTAAGGATATAAAGGAGAAGTTGTAGAGATTTCCGCTTGCATCAACTGTTACAGCGCCTCCGGGATTGCTTTTGGCAGCATAACCGGCAGCGATAGGAGCAAAAACAGGATTTACACCTACAGCACTTTCCCAGCCCGGAGTTTGTGAAGCCAAATCAGAGGTTGGGTTAAATTTCCAAACCGTTGGGAATGCTGCCGGCTGAGCAGCTCCCGTGTTGGTGCTGTACACATATGGATAAGTTCCGAAAACCGGGAAATCATCACCCCAAAGTTCAGATAGAGTAGCAACAGTAGGGGTTACAGGAATGGAGAGATAATGATAAGCAGATTGCCCACCACCGGGGATATATCTTTCGATGGTTACATTACCTGTTATATCATTGCCGGCTCCTGAGGGTACATAACATCCTGTTCTTCCTGCAGTGGAACCAATAATGAGGTTTCCATTTGCATTGAAACTTGTTCCGTTGGTAATAGAAATGTTACCATACACCTTGAGGGGATTATTTTGGGTATGCGCAATTGAGGTACGAGCCATGGTGAGGTTGTTCATACCGGCGTTGCCAAAACTGATTACTCCGTAAGGGTCTGCTCCTGCAACAAAATTTAAGCTGGCATCATAGGTACCAAAAGGAGAAAAATTTCCTGGTCCGGCTATGGTTTTATTGATGGTAAGCGTTTGTCCGGCTGCATTGAATTTGCACACCCCATTCAGCGTAAGGTTGTTCAATGTAAAACCTTTGTTGAAAGCAAGCGTGGTTCCGGCAGCAATCGTTACACCCGCAGCAGTAGAGGTATTAAAGTTGATGGCACCTGTTCCGGACCCTGATAGGGTTGAGGTGGAGCCTCCGTTAAAAGTGGCAGAACCATTTGTTACCACTAGTGCATTTGCCAATGTACTATTGTTGGTAATGTTACCGGTGATGGTAAGCACGCCTGTGGTGGCATTCGAATTGGTCAATGCAAGCGCACCATTGCTTCCGAGGGTAAGGTTTGCGATGTTGAGTGTACCGGTATTGGATGCGGCAATATTCGCATTGATGGTGAGGTTACGGTATGTGCGTTTGTCTCCATCAAAACCGGTGGCAGTATTAAAAGTTTGGTTGCTGCCTGTCTGAAAATCAACAACACTGTTAGGTGCACTGGACTGGAATGGATTGTTACCGGCATTGTGCACATAGCTTGCTCCGGATTGAAATACAATCCCATTGTTTACCGATGAGCCAAAAGGGTCTCCTGTGAAACCGGCATTTGTGGTGAAGCTTGAGCCGCTTCTGAACACGATGGCTCCGGCAGCTGAGGCCTTCAGGTTTCCACCGGCTGCAGTGCTGTAACTTCCATTGATAGATGCAGTGGCACCGGCATTTAGTGTAACGGATACAGAAGGAAGAGAGGGGGAATTAAGCGATGAGCCTGCAGCAATACTCAGGTCATTGGTAGAGGAATTGCCTGCAATGGTAAGGGTATTGCTTCCTGCACCCACCAGATTCACATTGGCACCTCCACTGATAGATACAGCAGCTACTGTTTGTGTGGGTACATTGGTGATATTCCCGCTGATGGCTGAATTAAAGATGAGCACATCTGTAGCATCAGGAGTATTTCTGGCGGGCGTCCAGTTGGATGGATTTGTCCATGAACCACCGGCTGCAGCGTTCCATGTATAGCTTACAGATGACAATGTGGATTGTGTCCCGTTAGCAAAGGAAGAAGTGCGGTAGTTTTCTGCACCGGAAGTTCCATTGTCGTTGTACTCGAAAACAGCAAACCCGTAGGTTGTGCCGGGAGTGAGTCCTGTTAAGGCAACAGTGTTTCCTGAACCGTTGTACACCACAAAGTTTCCTGAGCCAATTTGGCTACCTAATCCAAATTGCACATTGGCATCGTAAGTACTGGCGTCTGCCGGAGAAGCATTAACAGTTCCGCCGCTTCTTGCCACCAGAATGCGTTTGGCACCCTGACCGGAAGTGAAGTTGGCGGTGAGGCTGTTTGAACTTACACCGGAGAAACTGATGTTTCCATTTGGCGTTCCGGGTTCAGCGGCAAGAGTTGCGCCGAGTGTACCTGATAAACTGCCCAAGGAAATTTCTGCACCCACAGGGCTGCTTGCTACAAAATTTTGTACGCCTGCACTTGGTGTTCCAATCTGTAGATTGATTTCATAATGAAATATCCCGTTGGTGGTGATTTGGGCGAGCAATACACGGTTGGTACCTGTTGGGCCGCTGAAACCACCCAATACAGCGATAGAACCGTTTGAGGTGGTAAAAGCGTTGTTTCCGGGAGCATTGGTATTGTCAAGGCTTGCAATGGGTTCTGCAATTCCCACGAAATTAAGTGTAGGTACAGTTCCGGCAATGTATCCATCGCGACCACCTGCTCCGCTGATGGCAAATCCCATGGCAGTTGTATTGTTTTGCAACATGGTTGCCTCTGTGGGGGTCATTCCACCGGCAGCATCTTCAGATTTAAGAATGCCCAACTGGTCGGTTGATGCACCTCCGATGGTGAGGTAAGAATCGAGGTTTACGCTCACTTCGTTGGCCTGTGTTCTGGTCCAATTGGGTTTGTGACTTCCCCTGTCTTCGTTGTTAAAGAAAGAAGTACTTGTATTGAATACAAGGGCATGTCCGGCAACGCCATACATTGCTTGAACGGTGTAACCCGGCAAGAGATCGGCGTAGATGCGATAGGTTACTGAACCTAAAGGGAGATTGCCACCTCCGTTGTTGCTGCTGCCTGTTTGGTCGGCTGCATTGGAAACATAGTAGGTTTCAACTACGATGTTTTCCAATCCATTTTGGGCAAAGCCCACAACCGTTAACAGCAAAGCCGCAGCTGTTGAAAATAGCATTTTCATAATCCTTTATTTTATGTTGGATTATTGACAGCTCTGGTTAAACTGACCAAGCAATTGCAAAAAGTCTGTGTTGTTGGTGATACCATCCTGGTTGATATCTGTAGGACAAGCTACCAAGCCGGGTGTAAATGAGATTACATTCAGCAGAGACCAATCAGACAACCATGATTTTTTACCGGCTTCAAAAGCACCACGGTAGTTGGCAGGTGTAAAAAATCCGCTGTTAACGGGAACAGATGCTGTCGTGCTCAGGTTGCTGCTGGGTACAACGGTAAACTTGTCATTACCCACCACTGAGTTGGTGCTGAAATTGATGTTGTAGGTAAGATCCATTCCGGGTACACTTGCTACAGAGGTATTATTTCCGCTGCTGAAAAGGGTATTGTCCGCTGCAATCACATTGGCTGTAGAGTTGCCTACTGTGAGTGCACCTCCCGTACCGGCTCCGCAAGCCACAAATGTATTGTTGCTGAGGATGGTTTGTCCATTAACCCAGTTGTGATAAGCCTCGATAGTTCCTGTTCTGGTTCCAAGATTTTTAATAAAGTCAACACCGCGGAAAAATTTTGCAAAGATGCAATTGTAGATTTCACCTTCGGTAATTTCTTTCATTTTGGCTCCGCAATTTCCTGTATTATCGCTTCCCTGGTTACCTGCCGAAGGAACAAGTTTTCTACCATTACCGATGAAGGTAGAGTTGTAAATTTTTGGATGTGAACGGGGAAGTGCATTTGATTTTTGGTCATCACCATCGGCTTCAATTCCATTGTCTGCCATTGGTGTGGTAACAGAGTCAGCATGCATACCAAAGAAGAACTGAGTGTTTCCTGACCATCCCAAATCCCAGTCAAACATATCAT
Organism: Bacteroidota bacterium; assembly: GCA_046297395.1. GTDB lineage: Bacteria > Bacteroidota > Bacteroidia > UBA4408 > UBA4408 > JBEICQ01. Next base: position 24,163 of record JBKCNM010000001.1, on the reverse strand, counting down.
CACCACCATACAAGGCAGCGCAATATTTGAGATTAACGGTACCCCCAAACATTTCGAAGGCATCATCATCACATGAGATAACCTCTACATGGTCAATTTGAGTACCTCGGCCTACTGAGCCTAAAGTAAGACCGTTTAATTCGTTACCTGCAACAATGATGTCACCGGCATGACGGATAGATACATAACGGAGGATCCCGGAATTGTCGTTGTCATCTACAGGTCCCTGACCTTGTGCAGCATTACCGCCATGGTAAATTCTTGTATCGGCGCTTCCATAACCTTCAATAAATCCAACACCGCTAATACCCGCAATACCAATACCGGAATTGTTGGTAGGCGACACAAGGTTATTGGTAGCTCTACCAAGAATCACCAAACCTCCCCATCTTCCGCGATTGGATAGTGGATAGGTACCATCAAGGGCATCACCACCTGCTCCATTCACACCTCCGGTAGTAAATACAATCGGACAGGTAGATGTTCCGGAAGCAAAAATTTTTGCATCGCGGCAAACAATAAGCGCTGATGCAGCACCTGCACCAGGAGCATTCAAATCATCTCCTTTGATAACAGTACCGGGTTGGATGGTAATTGATTTGCCGGCAGGAACATAAATCTTTTTGGGAAGACGCCAGTTTTTGTCACAAGTGAGGATGGTGTTTGTGGCAATCAAATCGCCCTCACTGGCTCCGCTTTGTACTGAGTAGGCAGCATCACCAAGGTTAACGGTTGGGCGTGAGGCAACGGGAGGACAACCGCAATCAGCGCCTAGGTTGGATTGTGCCAGTCCGGCACCGAATCCTGCAAGGATAAACCCTGCAACGAGTGTTGAAATTTTTTTCATTTTTTGTTTCTTGAGTGCCACAAAATTGATGCTGAGGTTTTAACAACACTCATCTTTTAATTTATCTTATTCTTAATTCTATATTAAGTATTTTAAGAAAAGGTTATGTATGTTATCAAATTGTTGTAAAACAAATAATCATCAAACGAGAGCAAAAAATAAATGGTGGAAAAAATATCAGAGAGTAATAAAATCCATTTTGCGCATGACATGCACAAAGGCCATTTTTAAAGGGTGTTTTAATCTTTCACGCACCTTACACACATGCCATATCGGGCATTTGTTTTTTCTCTGAAAATGGAATTGTTCTTATAGTCCATGTAGCGATAATAGCAGGTAGAATCAGTTGTTTCCAATGCCCACCAGAATCCCATTCTGTTCACTCCTCCCTCAGCCGAATTTCCATTGGGCAGAATCACTCCGCTTGCCGTGGCACCAAACCCGGATTCATTTTCTGACCAAACATCGCCATATCTTGTCCATCCCTCAGGGGATGATATTTTTAGTTTAGCTGCCAATCCATGTGCCCTCCAACCATTTTTTTCCAATTCTGAGAGGGGGCATCCTAGATGGGTTTCAAGTTTTTTCCAATCTTCTTCTGTAGCCACATGCCATCCTGCCGGGGCAAGTCCGGATGGATGAAGAATGGCTTTGAGATTATAAAAGTATCCGGAAGTATTGTTTAGTCCTTGTCTGTATCCGTCATTTCCATTTTGCCATTTGCTGGGAACATCTAATACATTGATGGGTGTATTGTCACGGTATTTTTTCACAGCCAAATCCTCGGCGGTCCACCACTGTTCACCAATTTTTATGATACTGATGTAATTTCCGTCAACATCTTTGATGCTATCTGTAGGCAATGTTTTTACCAAAGCAGTTTCCTTTTTTTTGCATGATACCAATGCCATACCGAAAAAGAAGCCACTCAGAAGCAAAAACAAAACCAATCGGATACTTACTTTCATGGATTTATTTTAATGAATCGTTTACGGTAAATTGTGTTTTCAATCTGGGTCTGAAAAAAATAAATCCCCGGATTCAGGTCTCTTACATCCCAATTCAGCTCATTTACTTTGCCTGCGGTTACCGAAGCAGGTGTTGTCTTAAGTGTATTGCCTGTAAAGTCCTGAATATAGAAGTTGATGTTCGATACTTTTTGGCTGGCAAATGAAACCGTGAGGATGTCGGTGCATGGATTGGGAAAAAGATAGAAAACATCCAATGGATTGTATTGCGGACACACTGTTTCAATAGGTCTGTCATTGCAATCTCCGGGATAACAGCACAATGAGGGTACATTAAAATTTGCATTTGGGTCATAATTGCAGGCATTCTTGTCTGTACAACCCAGCACAATTTTTGTTTTGCAGGAATCATTAAAGTTGCAGGCATATCGCTCGTTGTATTCAAGGTAATCCTTGTTGAGACATCCACACGCAAAAGGATAACTCAGAAAGGGACTGAATTTTTCGAAGCCTGCATTTGCAGCCACCACCGAGTCGGAAACATAACTAAAGGTGGTCATGGAATTGTTGAACATATACTCAATTTCCAAATTCAGTTTAAAGGTGATTTCACCGATTGTGGTTAGCTGAAAGAGCAAGACCTGATTCGAGTCTGCTTTTGCACCCTCAATGCCTGAGGAATTTTGAAGAAGCATGTTGTTCGACTCAAAAGTATTTCTTGGAACAAGCGAGCCAAAAATAGTGGAGTCATTTTGGCTGATCATATCTATAATGCCAACATGAGAATAGGAACCCACTGTTGCACCCGGCATAAGTCCGTCTGCTTCGGTTAATGGCCTTCCTGCTTCCGATGCCTGATGAATAAGCAATCCGGTGGATACATTTTGGCTACCTCCATCATTGTTTGCTCCACCAATAATTGATCCATCGGTATCTGCTATTTTGGGGATGCCATGTAAGGTTTGCGTACCATACTGGCAGGCTTTACCAAGGGTGATGTAAGTATCAAGGGCAGTGGTATTTTTTCTCAATCTTGATGAGGTATTTTCATAACCGAATGTTTTGCCGTAGGAAACATTATTAAAAAATGGAGCAGTAGAAGATATTTTGATGTTGTGCTGAGCATTACCGAATATCTTTTTGAGTTTGGAGCCGGGCTTCATGTCGGCATATATCCTGTAGGTTTTAGTTCCGGGTGCAATGCCACCACCAATTGTATCACTTGCATCATTTGCGTCAGAAACATAATAGGTTTCTACAATGATTTTTTCAAGCTGTGCATGGGCATCTTGCATGCCTATGAAAATGAGCACAACAAGTAAGGTCAGAAGATTTCCGGTTTTATGCTTCATTACAATTTGTAGGTAAAGGTTACGAAGTAAAAGCTTCTTGGAGTAAATACATCAAAGGTGTCTTTGCTGCCATCAGGAAAAATATATTCCCTGAGTACCGGGGCGTTCAGGATGTCTCTCGCAGAAACGGAAACCTGGTAGTGTTTTCCAAAAGGTTGCATGATTCTTGCATCCAGCAGATGCCTTGGCATTTCATATACATCAGGCAAAATGCTGGGTTGTTCAGAGCTGATGACGAGCCTTTTGCCCTGAAGATTGTATGAAGCACTTAACACAGTTTTTAATTTTGGCAAGGTGTATGTCATCATCAGATTCACTACATAGGGTGCCTGTCCAAACATGACCCTTCTCACTGTATCAATAGGTTGAAACACTTTTTGTCCGCCGGAAATCAAGAACAGGTTTTGTATTAAATTGGTTTCCGATTTAATGAAACTGAAATTGTTTCTGAATTCTAAGTTTTTAAACAAGGTGAATTTTGCATCCCATTCGATTCCTGTTACAAAACTTTTGTCGGCATTTTGCCAGGTAAATCCCGGCCCGCTCTGGGTCATCTCAATATGATTTACCAAATCTTTGCGGAAAAGACTGAGTGTAATAAAATCATTGTTCGCAAAGAAGTGTTCAAGTCTTACATCTATATTTTGGATATATACGGGTTTTAGGTTTGAATTACCAAAAACATTTGCCTGCAGTTCAAAATCGTAAACGAATGTTTCCGACATTTCTCTGATGGAGGGCCTGGCTGTAGATCTTCCGTAATTCAATCTGATGTCGCTTACTGCTCCACTTTCGGGAGTATAAAATTTATAAATGACACTGGCAGATGGAAACAACTCTAAGGCCTCTATTTTTCCGGGGTTTACCAGAAAGAAATCGCCCGGTATTTCGAATCTTCTTGGATCGTTAAAGGCATAAGCGAGCGAATCGTATTTAAATACATCTGAATTTAACTTTACTTGTTCAGCCCTTAATCCACCATAGAACCGTAATCTTTTGTTCACCGAAAAATCGAGTGAAGCATATCCTGCCCATACTTTTTGAAATCCTGTGGTGCGGTTGCTCGATAGGTCATCCCTGTTATACCGAATGGGAACACTTATCTGCCCCAAAAAATCGGGCATGATACCAAATGCATCTGGACTGAAGAAATCGTCGAAACGATTTATATCAAGTTGTTTCAAGCCCGGTGCACCTGTTCCGAAAACCATGGTATAGTTATACTGGTTATAATCTCGTGTTTGAAGAGAGTAGCTGGAACCAATTTTTATTTTTCTGGAGAGTCCTTCTTTTTCAAACACCGGCCTTTCAGCATTGATCCGAAAATCATAAGCATTTTCTTCAAGGTATCTATAAAATTTTGCAGCACCATCGGGGCCGAGCAGATATTGCTTGAGGACTTTCTCCTCAGTAAATCTCAGGCGTTTGAAATCAGGCGCATTGCTTTTTCCAAATGTAGCGGACGCACCTGCATCTATTCTTACTTTGAGCGAAGGGATAAACCATTTGTAATTTAACTGGTGTACCAACACTTTCCTGCTTTCATAAAACTGATCGCGGTTGTATCTGTTAAACTGGTCTCCCAGTGTATCTATTCCACTTCTCAATCTGAGGCTGCCTGTGATGTTGGGCATGAACAAATAAGAGATTGTGTGATTCTCTCCTGCTTTGTAGGAAACATTAAATAGCGTGCTCCACGAATTGTTTTCCCTGGCAAGCTCCTGTTCGGAATTAAAAGAGATGGCTTTTTCATTATTGGCATCAATGGCTACTCTTCGCAATAACGAATACGGATCGTACTGGATGTTTGCGCTGTACTTACCTGCAATAAGCCATCCCAGCTGTCTTCCGTGGCCAAGAAGGCTGGTGTTGCCTAATGTAAATGACTGTGAAAGCGCCGGGGGTGCAGTCCTGTATCTGAGATCGAAATTGGTTGGTATAGCCTGTGCCTGCTTTACTGCTTCATTGTTGATATTGGTAAAGGCTTTGTCATAATACTTCCCTTCCTTGTAAGCGTCTCTTGCTTTTGTAAGTGCATCAGTATTGTTGAAATCTGCTTTTTTTAGCAGTCCTAATTGCACATATCCAAGTTTTTCAAGATCGGTATTCCACTTGGTTTTATCTGATACGCCAAGACTCTGGTAATATCCTTCCAGGCCCAGTCCTTTCATTTGTTGATAAAAAGTTGGATCGTCATTCACCTCAGTAAAGGCCTGATGATTGTATTCCCTGAAGGTGTTATCGAAACCCAGCCAATCTGTTTTGCTGCGGTTTGCACTCAGGATGTTTTTCCCTGTGGTATTGGCATTAAAGCCTATTTGTGTTTCTACTTGAACCACGAGATTATCAGGAAAATCTTTGGTTTCTACAGAAATGTATGCGCCGGCCCAGTCGGCGGGTAAATCGGCACTCACAGATTTGTTTACCACAATGTTATCAACGAGTGAAGCCGGGAAAATATCAAGTCTGAAGTTGTTGGTAAAAGGATCGAGTGTTGGGATTTTGTAGCCGTTTATGGAGGTTCTGATGTAACGGTCTCCGATACCTCTCACCGTAAAAAAATTGCCATTGGTGGAAATCCCCGGAATCCTTGCTACGGCTGTTCCCACATTGGCATCTCCTGTTCTTTTTAGTACCTCTGAAGAGATAAAATCAAAGGTGGTTACCGAATTGCGTTTGAGTTTATCAAAGTAATAATCTTTGGCTTTTTCCTGCTTGGCTTCAATCACCACGGTTTTTATTTCTTTTGCCGCATCCTGCAGGTCTGCGTTTACAATTACAACCTCTTTTGCATTGTTGAGTGTAATGGTTTTTTCATATCCGGAAAAACTCATCATGCTTACCTGCAAGGTATAAGTGCCTGCGTTTTTTACTTTGAGCACATAGTTTCCGTCAAAGTCCGTGGCTACAGCTATTTCAGGAAATTCCTTCAGTTTTACTACTGCTCCAATCACCGGCTCTCCCATGGGATCGGTCACCTTTCCTTTTACCAAAAAAGTGGGTTGTGCCCTGAGGCTGATAACCGGGACTATGCATAAAAAGAGGAGTACAAATAAGTTACAGAACCGCATTTGATACGCAACAAAATTTAGTTGCGGATTAGTTTCCGAGTTACCATGGTACCATTGATGCCCATGCGTAGGAAATAAACACCGGGTAGCAAATTACTCATATCAACCTGCTCAGTGCTGGCTTTTTCGGAGAGTGATGTGAGATTCGTCCTGCTGATTTCGTTTCCCCCTATCCCATGAATGCTAATGAAATTACCTGTGTCAGAATGTCTGTGTTCGCAGGCAGGAAACTGGATATTTACTATATCGGAGGCAGGATTGGGATAAACTGAAATCAAGGAGTTCCACTTGCTTATTTGATCAAAGGAGGTAAGTAATGAAGAGTTGTAAATCAATGCAGGATGCTGTACTTCATTTCCAACGGGATTTTCGGCCACATAATTTTCTACCACATTGTTTGCACTTCTGATTTGGAGATTGAGCTTGAAAGAAAATACTCCGTTAGTGGTTATTTGCGCAATCAGCACCTTGTTGCTGAGAGAGTCAGGACCCATAGAACCATTCAGTGATGCCCATGAACCATTGTCAATGGAGAATACCATTCCACCGGGATTTATAGGATTCGTGTTGTTGAACATGTCCAATAGTGGAGTAGGTATGCCTACAAAAGTGACGGTAAGCGGATTGCCGACAAGCAAACCATCCTCCTGCGTTAATGGAATGCCGGCCTGAGGGTTCTGTGATTGTAAAATTTGTGGGGTAAAATTATTCACAGTCGTATTCACTCCGTTATCTGCAGATTTTTCTATTCCGTAATATCCGGCACAGGCAGCACCCACTGAGAACCAGGAGTCGAGCATCACGGTATTTAGGCGTGTGTGGTTTTTGGTGTAAGTTGGGGTTGTATTTCCCCTATCGGTGTTGTTGAAAAAACCTGTGGTGGTTTCAAAACGCAGTTCATGCCCGGGATGAGTACCAGTAGGAGGTACTCCATAGGCCGCCTGAAATACATAGCCGGGGAGCATGTCTACATAAATTCTATAGGTAACAGATCCTATAGGCAATACTCCACCATCAGCATTCGCCAGGGTATCATTGGGTTCGCTGATATAAAATTTTTCAACGATGATGTTTTCTAAACCTCCTATGGGTTGGGCTAAAGAAAATTGGGAAATAAGCGATGCGCAGAAGAAAATGATGAATGAATTTTTCATGGTGGCAAACTTATGTTTGTGTTTTTTTATGCGTTTTAAGACAATCTTAACTTTATGTTATGCCATCCCTTTAATTCCTGATAATCTTGTATCGTTCCGGCATGTGATCTCCTTCACCGGCTATTTCCAGAAGGTAGATGCCGCTATTTAATGTTTGCAAATCCATTTTTACACTCTCTTTCATGGAGTGAATGGCTTTGTGATAAACCACTTTCCCTTCCATATTATAGATACGAATCATTTGATTCTCCGAAAATTTTGAGGTATTGTTCAATGAGGCAATGCTGATAAAATCATTACATGGATTTGGGTATACGCTCCATGTAGGATTTTTATCAGAGGCGAAAATGGTTTTGCTTCCGGCTGTTGTATCTGATACAAAATTGAGTTCCGGGAAAAGAATTTCACTGCCTACAGGGTTTTCGGCTACATATTTTTCAACAATCGGCCCATTGGGTGTGAGCTTGCGAATTTGCATGTTCAGTTTGAATGAGAATTTTCCGTTTGTGGTAATCTGTGCCACCAGCACTTTATTGGAAAGGCTGTCATACCCCTGAGATCCGTTCAAACTGGCCCATGAACCGTTGTCACTTGAAAATAGCGGGCCATCATTTAAGTCATTGAAAAGATCAGGTGTAATACCAACAAAAGTAACCGAGGTGGGTGTGCCGGAAAACTTACCATCAACTATATTGATTGGAATTCCCGCCAAAGGATTGTTGTTTTGCAAAACCTGGGGCGAGTAATTATTACTGATGGTATTCACACTGTCATCTTCATCTTTGGGCACGGCAATGCATGAACTGCAACTGCCACCCACAGAGAGATAAGAATCAAGCATCACAGTATTATCAGCACATTGATTGAGTGTAAATGTTGGTGAGGTATTGCCCCTGTCCAGGTTGTTGAAAAAGAATGTGCCGGTTGCTATCCGCATTTCGTGACCGGGTTCACCATACACAGCCTGAAATTGATATCCCGGCAGCATATCTGCATAAATGCGGTAAGTAACCGATCCAACAGGCAATACTCCTCCGTCGATATTGGCCAATGTATCATTGGCATTGCTGATATAGAATGTTTCCACTTCTATATGCTCCAACCCGTTTTGCGCCCTGCTTATCAAGGTACAGGCGATGGCAAAAAAGAAAAGATAAATGGTTTTTTTCATCATGCAAAGTTGTTTAGACAATGAATCTGCTTGTTTAAGGAAATGTTATGATATGATTAAGTTCATGTTTGAGAATTGTTATCCCCCATGAATGCAGCTTTTTATATTTGTGCCCCGATATGTATCGTATCAACTTTCAATTTTTATTATTTCTCTCTTGCTTGCTTATGCAGGCAAGCCATTTTTTTATTTCATCCGCTTTTGCCCAGTTTCCGCCCGCAGCAGGCATGCCCGGGAGCACCGCCATACATAAAGACAGTGCTTGTTTCATCTACTTTGCCAATCAGTGTACTTATGTTCCCGGATATAAAAATATTTCCACACCGGATTCAGGAAGATTGTCCATGGCTGATGTTGCCCCGGCCCTCGGTCGCCCGGATGGAGTTAGTCTGAGTCTGGGTGATTCGGGATATGTGCTCGTTTTTTTAAACACCCCGCTTTTTGATGGAGCAGGATTTGATTTTGCTGTTTTTGAAAACTCATTCAGTGATCAGTTTCTTGAGCTGGCATTTGTTGAAGTGAGTTCAGATGGCATTCATTTTGCCCGTTTTCCATCAGTTTCATATACACAGGACACCTCGCAGCAAGGTCCTTTCGATAACAACATGCAGGCAAGCTTACTACATAATCTTGCAGGCAAGTACCGGGGCATGTTTGGAACACCTTTTAACCTGGAAGACTTGCCGGATTTTTCCTGGCTGAAAAAAGACAGCATTTCCTTTATACGAATTGTGGATGTCGTGGGAAGCATTCAACCTTCTATTGCCTCTTTTGATTCTCAGGGCCATATAATCAATGATCCTTTTCCTACCCCTTTTCCGTCCTGCGGTTTTGATCTGGATGGAATAGGTTTTATACATGCCCGATTTACAGGTGATGCGTCTCCGGCAATTGCTCATGAACCATTTTTTTTTCCCAGCTTGTGTTACTTAGGCGAACCCATCAGATTTTCAAAAAAAATTGGTTCTGAAGATCGCATCAGCGTTTTTGACTCACAAGGCAAACTGATGAAAGTAATTTCCACAGGGGATGCATCTTCTCTCTCTTTTGCTGAAGGAACATACATCCTTCAATGCCAAACGAACCATGGTGTTTTCTCCGGCAAACTGATTGTGGTCGCCAGATAAACATCCATTGGCAACATCATCAAGAGGCTCAGCAAAGAAAATGTTATGGGGACAAAAAGATAAAAAAATGATGATTTTTATTTCCTTGTCATGATGAGTTTATGATCCATTCCTTTGGTAGGAATAATCAAATGATGAATTCACCCTGTACTTCTGTTTACACACGATTCATCATTTTAGCTTGTGAAGGGTTTGTAAGAATTTAGCGATTGATTTAAAAAGTTCCTGTGCTTAACAGTACTAGTGTACAGGCCTCTTCCCATGGTATTCTTGCCTGATCTAACAATTGCTGTAGTTCGGGATTTTCTGTTCCCGGATTGAAGATGACTCTGCGGGGTTTTAATTCCAGGAGACTTTTGTAATAAGTTTTTTGTTTTGCAGGATGAAGATAGAGGGTTACGGTATCAAATGAATTGTTTGCAGGCCATGTTTTTTTAATGGGCACACCTCCTGCGTCTCCTTCTCCCAAGCCCAAAGCATATACCTGGTGATTGTGCTGCAGGAGCGCGCGGCAAGCTTTATGGGCATAACGCTCCGGATTTGATGAAGCTCCGAGGATGAGTACATTTTCAATCATGGTTTTTTTATTTTTTTTCTGAGGAGGTGATGAGCCATTGCCCGTTTTCAAATTTTATTTCAATCAAGCCCCAGGAAATAAAAGTGGCCAGTTTGCGGATGAGGAGGTGTCTCGGTAACCGAATATGTTTTTGAATTTTGTTCAGGTTGGTATTCTCTCTGGTTTCAATCCATTCCAGTATTTTCAGGTCGTTTCCACTGTGTTTGTATCCCGAAGGCAGGGATGTTTTTGGGGTTGTTCTTACGCACTGAAGGAGAGGAGGCATGAGTACATTCTGATCATGGATGCGCATATATGTTAGCCACATACCTGATTCATCCTTGGCTTTAAAAATCTTTGAAGAATCGGAATGGAAGGTAGCGACGAGTACTTTTTTTTCTTTTGATTGCAAGATTTCCAGCTTATAATCCGGCACAGGTGCGGTAAACACTTCCGCTGCCGATTCAATCATATAGGCTTCTTCTTCGGGATTTACGCCACTGATGTTCCCATTGTCTTTTACACCAATGAGTAGTCGTCCGCCGGATGTGTTACAAAATGCAGAGATGCTGATGGCAATTTTGGCGGCTGAATCAATCCTGAATTTAAAATCCTGCTCCAAGTGCTCACCCTGTTCAATCCAAGTATGTAACAGGTCCGACATGGTTTATCATTTTCCCAAATCACTTCTTGAGAACATCAGGGGAAGAAGATTTTTTACCCCTTCTATTTTGTAAACGGGTCCTGAATCTCCCATCAGGAGTAGGCTAATTGCCTGATTAAATTTCATTTCGTATTCTGCAAGAACTTGTCTGCATGCCCCACAAGGGGAGATGGGATGAATCAGCTCTCTGCCTGCGGCATGGGCTACTACTGCCATACAAACAACTTTTGCACCCGGGTGTGTGGCTGAAGCGGAGAAAATAGCCACCCGTTCTGCGCATATCCCGCTTGGATACGCAGCATTTTCCTGGTTGTTGCCCAAACAAATTTCTCCATTGTCAAGACGGAGGGCCGCTCCCACAAAAAAGTTTGAATAAGGGGCGTAGGCCATTTCAGAGGCCTTGATGGCATGTTCAAGCAATTCCCTGTCTTCCTTTACCACATCATTGATGCCGGGGTATTCGGTAATTCGGGAGGTGAGTTCGATAATTTTCATGCTTGCTTTTTTGTACCCTGGTTTTTTTTAAAGATAGGCAGGGTGGGTGATGTTCCTTTTAGATAGGCTGTTTCAGTTACAAACAGCTATCTGATGATTGGTCATCCTTTTCGAATGTGCCACAACGGCTCATTCGAATGCGGAGATGCCGGTGATGTCGTACCCGGTTATGAGCAGGTGAATATCATGCGTTCCCTCATAGGTAATCACTGATTCGAGGTTCATCATGTGACGCATAATCGGATACTCTCCTGTGATGCCCATCCCTCCATGTATTTGCCTTGCTTCTCTTGCAATGGTAAGTGCTGTATGCACACTGTTTCTCTTTGACATAGAAATTTGCTGAGGGGTGGCACGGTTTTCATTTTTCAAAACACCCAAGCGCCAAACCATCAATTGTGCTTTGGTAAGTTCGGTAATCATTTCGGCAAGTTTTTTCTGGGTAAGCTGAAAAGCGGCAATTGGCTTACCAAACTGGATGCGCTCCTTGGCATATCGCAGGGCAGAATCGTAGCAGTCCATTCCTGCACCCAAGGCACCCCATGCAATGCCGTAGCGTGCACTGTTTAAACAGCTGAGCGGACCTTTTAAGCCTTTTACATTGGGAAGTAGGTTTTGTTTGGGAACCTTTACATTGTCGAACACCAGTTCACCTGTGGCACTGGCCCTCAAGCTCCATTTGCCATGTGTTTCCGGTGTAGAGAATCCTTCCATGCCTCTTTCTACAATGAGTCCATGAATCACACCCTCTTCGTTTTTTGCCCATACAACCGCAATATCAGCGAAGGGTGAGTTGGATATCCACAACTTGGCACCATTCAGCAGGTAGTGGTCGCCCATGTCTTTGTAATGGGTCATCATTCCTGCCGGATTTGAGCCATGGTCGGGTTCGGTAAGACCGAAACAGCCCATGAGTTCTCCTTTGGCCAATTTTGGCAGGTATTTCATTTTCTGTTCCTCAGAGCCGAATGCATAGATGGGGTACATGACCAAAGAACTTTGTACCGATGCGGTAGAACGGAGTCCGCTGTCACCTCTTTCCAATTCCTGCATAATGATTCCATAAGAAATCTGGTCGAGCCCCGGCCCCCCGTATTCAGCGGGAATATAGGGTCCGAAGGCACCAATCTCAGCAAGTCCTTTGATCCATTGCTTCGGGAATTTGGCTTGTTGGCAGGCATCTTCCACGATGGGTGATACTTCTTTTTTTACCCAGGCCCTTACGGTATCCCGAATGAGTTTGTGTTCGTCAGTAAGCAATTCATCCAGAAGATAGTAATCAGGATGTGTATACGCGTCAGTTTTTGCTGCCATAGGGTGATTTTTTCCGTCGGCAAAAGTAACTTAAAATTCATTTTGTCACCTGCTTTTCCATTGATTCCTGAGGCCTTCCTTCCTGCCTGATGAAGGCAGGATGGTTAATTTTTGCAAAAACTCTACCTTCACCAGCATGGAAGCCCTTCAATGGTCGCCCGCGCGCCTCATCTTCAAACAACGCCGACTCGTGTTTTTGTCCGCTTGTCTGGCGGCATTGCTTGCAGCAATTTTCAGCAGTCCCTGGTTTATTCAGCCGCTCTACAAAGCGGAAGCCATCATTTACCCTCCCTCCAACAGTGGTCCGCGCATCACAGCAGACTATGACCTTCGGTTTGGAAGCGACAAAGAAACAGATGAGCACATGCAAATATTGAACTCATCTATTCTCAGAGACACGATCATCTTGCGTTACCGACTGATGAATCACTATGACATTGATTCTTCCAAGACAGATGCCTATTACAGTTTGTGTAAAGAATATGCCCGTAAAATCAGGATAGAACGAACCCAATTTAATTCCATTTCCGTTTCTGTGTTGGATGCCGATCCTGGGCTTGCAGCAAAAATGGCCAATGACTTGGTGGTTTCAGGAGACCGTATCAAGGCTCGGATTGTGAGAAAAAACATGTTAAACACTTATGATAATTTATTGAGCCAAAGCAAAAGCAAGTCCGAGGAACTGAATCGTCTTCTTCAAGAGGTCTTAAATATACCGGGAATGAATGAGATTGCGAATATGGCTGTAAGCCCCGGAAACTATAATGAAATGTTGATTTTTTCTGCCGAACTACAAAAAATAATCAGTCGTGAACGATTCAATCAAAGATTAGATAATGCCAACCGATTAATTTTTATCCAATCTCTGGTTAACGAGAAATTTGAAGTGGAAAAAAGCATGTACCAGGCCTTGATCAACCTAAACGGCAAAATCAACCAATCTTATCTGATTTCCCCGGCTCATGTGCCGGATAAAAAATCTTATCCCGTCCGTTGGCAGTGGGTATTGCTATTTACCTTGTCTGCTGTGGTATTTGTATCCGGTTTGGTTGTACTCGCTGCCCGTTGGAAAGATTTGCGCACATACCTTCAAAATTAATCCCGGCAATTGCGCTGCTAATCATTTCCTCTGCAGCAGTTTTAATGGGTATGGGCAAACCGGAGTTTGCCATGATGTGCCTTTGTGTGATGGCTGTATTGGCTTTTATTTGGGCTGATGCTTCCTCCTGGTTTTGGAGTCTTTTCGGTTTTTTTTCCGCTTGTTCGGTCGAACAAAATATCATGGGTGGGATGGTGTTGAATCTTCCGGCGGAACCACTCACTGCTGTTCTTTTCTTAAGGTTTTTTCATTTGGTTCTACTCGGAAAAATCAGCAAAAAAATATGGATGCATCCATTGAGTATTTTGTTTTTAGTGTATGTGGTTTGGATGCTTGTGGCCTGCACTCAATCATCGATGCCAATGGTATCATTTAAGCAGGCGCTTCTGCGGTTTTCATTTGTATCGGTTTTTTACTTTTTGTGTTTGCATGAATTGCTGAGCAACAAGGATTTTTTTCGCAAAACAGGCACATGGTTTTTAATTGGTTTTCTGCCCGTTATTTTATATGTGCTGATACATCATTCAATATTTCAGTTTAGTAAGGATGCTTCCGGATTTTCTGCTCGCCCCTTTTTTCATGACCATACCCAGTATGCAGCGGTACTATGTTTGCTTTTGCCATGGTTTATCAGCTTTAAGAGGACACACTTGCTCCTCCTGCTTTTTTTAATGGTAGCACTTTACCTGAGTTACTGCAGAGCCGCATACATCAGTCTTATTCTCTCGTTTTTTATTTTGTGTAACTACCGCATGGGACTAACCCATCGATACATTTTGGTATTGATTTTTTTTGCAAGCATGTTCACCCTTTGGTCCATGGATTCGCTCTACAATAATTTCAAAGCCAATAAATCCGACAGCAACGCCAAGTATGCCGGTGTGGTGGAGCAGGCCAGAAGCATCACCAATATTACTACAGACCAAAGCAACGCCGAAAGGATTAACCGTTGGAAGAGCGCCCTCAGGATGATTGCTTACAGGCCTGTTTTTGGATTTGGTCCGGCTACTTATCAGTTTGCTTATTTGCCTTTTCAGCGAAGTGCTGATATGACCCGGATCAGTGTAACCAATCCAAACAATCATTTAGATGGTAGGGGAGGAACTGCCCACAACGAATACCTGCTGCATGCTTCCGAGATGGGTATTCCCGGCCTGATTTTATATGTACTCATCTGCCTCGTGGGCATGTATAAAGCTTTTCTTCATAGGTCTTCTCAGCTCGCGGGCATGGCCATTTGCACCTATTTTTTTCATGGTTTTTTTAATAATTTTTTGGATACTGTCTCCGTCTCTTTTCTCTTTTATGCCGCGCTGGCGATGGTAACAGCAAATGAAATCAAGCCCATGAACAAGGATTGACAAAGGCACAGGAAGTGCGTGGAATGTTAACAAGTAGTTAATAAAACATCCACTTTCCCACAAACAATACCCGCAAGTCATTTTACATTTGCCTGAGACGCACAAACAAATGATTGTCGACATTTTCATTCCCTGCTATATTGATCAGTTTTTTCCTGAAACAGCCTGGAACATGGTGAAGGTATTGGAAAGCCTTAACTGTGCAGTAAACTACAATCCTGAGCAAACCTGTTGCGGTCATCCTGCATTCAACAGTGGAAACTGGGATGATTGTAAAGAGATAGGAGAAAAATTCATCAAGGAGTTTCTTAATGATCGGTACATCGTTGTGCCTTCTGCCTCCTGCGTGAGTTTTATCAAAAAGCAATACGGTGAGTTGTTTCACAATTCTGCCCTGCACAACGAATACAAGCAAATACAGAAAAACATTTACGAGTTCACAGATTTTGTCGTGAATGTGCTTAAAATTACCAATATCGGTGCCCAGCTGGATGGCAGAGCCGTCTTTATGGATACCTGTGTAAGCCTGGGTGGCTATGGCTTGCGTCAGGAGCCTCGCACACTGCTAGAAAAAGTAAAAGGCCTGGAACTGGTGGAGATGTCATGTGGGGATACCTGTTGTGGTTTTGGAGGATTTTTCTCCGTTAAATACGAGGCAATCAGCACGGCCATGGCCGAACAAAAAGTACAGCATGCGCTTGATGCCAATGTGGAATATATTGTTGCCACAGACACTCCCTGTCTGATGCATCTTGATGGATATATGAAGGCAGCCGGGAAACCAATGAAGGTAATGCACATTGCCGATGTACTTGCTTCCGGCTGGTTGTAACTCCATTAACAAAGGATGGTAAGATGCTGACTGCACCCTTTTTAAACTACAGTCACACCTGATCTGATGAATTGGAAATGGCTGTCATACCTCTCGGGCGCAATTGTACTTACGCTTAGTTTTTTTCAGGCATCTTTTGGAGAACCATGGAATGATGAAGTGTATTACTGGCTATTTGCGCAGCAATGCGACTGGGGTTATCTTGATCATCCCCCCATGGTTGCTTGGTGGATAAAGGCCGGCACTTGGATCTGGGGAGACAATTCCTTTGGTATTCGTTTTTTCTTTTTGCTCTCTTTTCTGTTTTTATGTTCAGCATTCCTCTATCTTAAAAGTAGTTTGTCATCTCACGATAAACTGTTGTTGCTTTTGTGCATACCTGCATATATGCTCGCAGGATTTTTAGCTGTTCCGGATACCCCTCTGCTGTTTTTTGGATTCTGGTTTTTTGTTTCCGCAAAAAGATTCACTGAAAAGCAGGATTTCTACTCCGGTTTTTTTCTGGCCCTTTCAATCAGTGGAATGCTTTACTCCAAATACCATGGTATCCTGCCTGTTATTTGCCTTGTGCTCTTTTATCCATCCCTACTTCTTACCCCCTGGTTTTATCTTGCCTCTGTAATCGCTCTCGTGTTCTTTACTCCGCATCTCATCTGGCAGTACAATCATGGATTTCCCAGTGTTGCATACCATTTTTTTGAGCGCTCACAGTCTGCATATCAATGGAATTTTACAAGTGATTATGTCCTTGCTCAGTTTCTTCTTTTAGGCACCTTTGTTAGTTGGTTTCTTTTTTCATCTGCATGGAAGGGATTTTTATCCTCAAGTAAGTTTGATCGTTTTCTGGCTTTTGTTTTTTGTTTCGTTTTGGGTTTCTTTTTACTAAGTAGTTTTAAGGGACATGTGGAAGCAAACTGGACCGCCATTGCATTGCTTCCGGGGATGTATCTCTCTCTTGTCAGATTGGAAAGGAATCCCCCTTTGCTCAAAAAAATCAGGCTGTTTTTTATTCCTTCACTGGTCCTTATCATCGCAGGAAAATGTTTTTTTCTTATACCCTCAGCATCCGGCTTAATCAGTTCCAGAAATGAATGGCATGGTTCTGTTCAATGGGCTTCTGCGCTTCAAACCAAAGCCGGTAAATTGCCGGTGGTCTTCAATAATTCTTACCAAAAAGCAGCGCGCTATATGTTTTATACCGGAGGCACGGCCATCTCCTTTAATACCGTTTCCGGGAGGCGAAACCAATTCGAGTTTTGGCCTTATCAGGACAGTGTGCGTTACACGGATGTACTTTTTGGTACCGGACGAAGAGGGGCTGATTGCGATTCCGTTTATACCCACATGGATGGATGGATTCATGTGAAAAAGCTAAAGAGATTTGTTGTTTTTATGAACATCAAATTATTGCCTGAGAATCGCAATATCATCGCCAAAGCAAAGAGCTTGGTTCCTTTGAATCTCAGGATTGATAATCCTTACCTTTTTAAACTGCCCCTGCCACAAGACAGTATGTATGCCGGTTACCGCATCACCAGAAACAATAAGTGCATAGAAGATTTCACTGATACACATCATCTTCTGCTTGCTTCCGAAAAGCATATCTTGCTGCCAATACAAGTTCCCGCTCAAACCGGGGAGTATAAAATCATTTTTACGCTTAAGTCGTCTGCCAATGAAGCCACCATCAATTCCGGCCTGTATTCATTGAAAGTGGAATAAGATTCATTCACATTTTTTCGCATCAAAAAAACACCCTCAATCATGAATTTCTTTAATTTTCAGGCGATTTATGCAACTACTCCGTCAATTATGTGAAATACCCTCTCCGGCAGGACTCGAGATCAATATGTCATTGTTTATCATGAACTATATTGACAAGAATATGAAGCATTGGGCGAAAAAGCCGGAAGTTCATTTTGGAGATTCCCTTCAGGATGGAATTATCATGACCTTTGGGAAACCCCGTACAGCCATCTTTGCGCACATGGACACAGTAGGGTATACCGTGCGATACAACCGTCAGCTCGTGAAAATTGGCTCTCCTGTAAATCATCCGGGCGATATGCTGATAGGAGAAGACAGCAAAGGAAGTATTGAATGCAGATACGGTGAGGACGATAAAGGCAAACCCATTTACGAATACAACAGAGAAATAGAAAGAGGCACACCACTTACCTATAAACCCTCCCTGAAGGAGACGGTGGATTATGTGCAGGGTTGTTACATGGACAACCGTGTAGGCTTGTATGTGGCACTCAAGATTGCAGAAACACTTGAAAACGGAGCTATTTGTTTTACCTGTTACGAAGAACACGGTGGAGGAAGTGCTGAAAACATGGCTCGTATCCTTTTCGAAAAACATCATATCCATCAAGCCCTAATCTCAGACATCACCTGGGTAACCGAAGGTGTGCATCCCGGGAAAGGGGTAGTTATTTCACTCCGTGATTCCGGTATTCCCAGAAGATCGTATGTAAATCGCATCATCGACATAGCCAACAAACACCACATTCCGTATCAACTTGAAGTGGAAGGCAGCGGCGGCAGCGACGGAAATTCCTTGCAGCGGAGTCCCTATCCTTACGACTGGTGTTTTGTGGGTGCACCGGAAGACAATGTGCACAGCCCCCAGGAAATGGTTCACAAGAGGGATATTGAATCCATGATACAATTGTATCAGTCACTCATGAGAGAACTATAACATGAAAAAATACCTCATCATATTTTTTGTCATCATGGTGATTCTGTCCCTGGTTTGGACACTTCGTTTTCTTTACAAGAAATCAGAATCAAAACCAGTGTTGTATGAACATGTAAAACCTTTGGTTACCGATGTTGTTCGCAAAGCCATTGTAGCAGGTACAGTTATTCCACGAAAAGAAGTATTAATCAAATCCCAGGTCTCAGGGATTATTGATAAAATTTTTGTTACACCCGGCACTTTTGTAAAAAGCGGAGAAGTAATTGCCCGCATTAAAATTATTCCTGACATGGTTTCCATGAACGAGGCTGAAAACCGTCTCAAGCGTTCTGTTATTAACAAAGAACAAATGCAACAGGAATTTGATAGGGCAGAAAAACTTTTTCGTCAAGGCGCGATCCCTCAATCGGAATTTCTGCTTGCTCAAACGAATGTAAAAAATGCGATGCAGGAGGTTGAAGCTGCCGAGGGTAACCTTCAGATCATCCGTGAGGGGGTGAACAGCAAGTTGGGTAATGCAACCAATACCATGGTTCGTTCTACCATCTCCGGAATGCTGCTCGATGTGCCTGTAAAAGAAGGAAACTCTGTAATCCAAAGCAATACCTTTAATGAAGGCACAACAATTGCAAGCATTGCAGATATGGGCAAAATGATTTTTGAAGGAAAAATTGATGAGTCCGAGATTGGTCGTCTGTCCACCGGAATGCCTATGCTCATGACAGTTGGTGCCATAGGAAACAACAAAATATTTCATGCAACCCTGGAGTATATCGCACCCAAAGGCATAGTAGAGAACGGAACAGTACAGTTTTTAATCAGGGCTGCCATCAACATCGACAAGAATTTTTTCCTCAGAGCAAATTACTCTGCAAATGCAGATATCATTATCGAAAAGAAGAGCAATGCCTTTACGCTACCGGAAAGCGTTCTCCGATTTTCGGGCGATTCAGTGTATGTGGAGAAAAAAAACAAATCAGGAGATTATCAGCGTGTACCTGTTAAAACAGGAATCAGTGATGGCATCAACATAGAAATACTCAGTGGTGTTACAAAGGATGATCTTATCAAGGGCATCGAAATTCAGGAGGGTACCAACAATGAATAATGCTTCTGAAAAGCTGATTACCCCCAGGTTTGTTATTACCGGCGGTCCGGGTTTTGGCAAGTCCTCCATCATCAATGAATTGGAGAAGCTTGGTAAAGAGTGTAGGCATGAGATTTCCAGATCCATTATCAAAGAGCAACTTGCCGTCGGAGGCGATGTTCTGCCTTGGAAAAATCTTCCCGCCTTCAGTGAGGTTGTGCTCAGCAAAAGACTGTTACAATACGAAATGTGCTCGGGTAATCAGCCTGTATATTTTGATCGAGGAGTTCCCGATATTCTTGCCTATCTGCAATTCGACGGATATGTGCCGAATGATTCAGTACTGCATGCCATAAGTATTGTAAAGTATCAGCCTGTTGTTTTTGTAACCCCACCCTGGAAAGAGATTTATTGTGTAGATGGAGAGCGGATTGAGTCCTACGAGAAAGCTTGTTTATTGCATGAAGCCATTGAGAAAACATATCTCAATCTCGGTTATTCCCTTGTTCATGTACCCTGCGGATCAATCAGCCAAAGGGTTGAATTTATTTTAAGCACCTCCGACAAACAACTTTTATGAAAATACTATCGCTGCTTGTTCTGCTGTTAGGTTTATCCTTGCCGCTCATGGCGCAGGTAAGCGGTGGATGTATTGATAGTACACGCATACAGTTTGGACCCTCATGTCCGATTGAAATAAATCCTGTTTGTGGTTGCAACAATATAACATACCCCAATCTCTGCTACCTGAATGCTGCAGGTGTGCTCACTTATATACAGGAACCCTGCGAGCCTGTGTATCTTTATACCTATCCTACGCTGGTTACGGTTAATACCATCACCGCGCAGGTTTTTGTGAAAGGCCCACCTACAAACCTCAGAATTTTTATCATGGACTTGTATGGCAAAATCTTTCTGAACAATCTCTATCAGTCTTTGTCAAATCAAACATTCAGTTTTTTTGTAAGTGATTTGCGCCCCGGCATGTATCTGATGGTGGCTGAAGTGAATGGTTTTTTGTCCACCAATAAAATTGTCGTACCCGAAATTTATTGATCAATCGGGACGAATCCCATCACGATTGAAATTTTTTTCCACGCAGGGCTGAATACCTGAATAAAATGCTTTTATTTTTTTGAAATCAGCCTGAATGTCGCCTGTAACATCCAATCGCGGACCAATACCTGCGCAGCGTTTGCCATAGTCGAGGTAAGCCATATAAACAGGTACGCCGGCTTTGAGTGCAACCCAGTAAAAACCGGTTTTCCATTTTTTTACAGCCGAACGGGTTCCTTCAGCAGGAAAAAGCATGAGTAATTTTTTATGCGATTGAAAGAGTGTACAGATGCTTTCAACAAGGTTATGACTCTTTGATCGGTCTACAGCAATTCCTCCTGTTTTTTTTAGCAGCAGGCTTAAGGGCCACCAAAAGAGTTGTTTTTTTGCGAGATAATTAGGCTTTACCCGAATGATTCTGAGGGCTGCCATCGCATACACAAAATCCCAATTGGAGGTATGCGGAGCGCCGATAATTACACATTGATTGATGTTCTCCGGCATCTCACCTTCAATCTTCCATCCCTTAAAATGAAACCACCAAACAAAAAGTTTTGTCATCATGCTTGCTTTCCCGAATGTAGTGTTTCTTTTGCCTGTAATAAGAAATGATCCGGCATGTGCACAGCCGGCGCGTGATGCGGTTTGATGCGCGCATCAATAATCACAGGTCCTGCACATCCCCAATGTTTGAATTGGGTGTTTTGTCCCGCTCCAAAAATGTCATGCGATGGATTGCTTCTGGTAAATGTTACCCATAAGAAATTTGAAAAAGAATCAGCCACAAACACGGGGTCATCACACAGAATCAACAAAGGAAAAAGATTGCGTTGAGCCCCATCTTCCTTAAGCAAACTATCTGCGAGAAAATTAATGACTTGCTCTTCTTTGTCAGGTTTCGTGTAGCTTGGTCCACCCATGGCAAGAATACCATCACCCACCCATTCCGGCTTTGAGAAACCGGTGATGTTCCAACCGGGTTTATCAGCTTTTCCTCCCAATGCACGAATGGGTTTTCCTGCTGCTGCAAACACAACTTTTGAACCGGAGTTTAAACCTGTTCCGGAATAGTCGAGTGTATCTATAGAGGTTTTTGTATAAAAATGCAAGTCTCTTTCTGTATGAAGCCTTAAGAGCATTTCGCGGAAGAAAGCCTTTTCATTTTTTACATCTGTTCCAGGCGCAGAACCGAGATCGAGGATAAACAAATACTTGGCAAGCGAGAGCTGTCCTTTTCCCAGTACATGATTGGCGATGGTAAGCAATTCTGCCGGTGCATCATTTTGAAGATAGGGAGTATACCTTTCACTTCCTGTGGCTAGAAGCAAAGGATGAACCCCAGCGGCATCAACAGCATTTACTGCATGCAAGCCCGGAATCTCATCCGGCAATGCATCTCCTGTTAACTCATGGATGATGGCACCGAAACTGGTATCTTCCTGCGGGGGACGACCCACCACAGTAAATGGCCAAATGGCATTTTTTTTTGCATATACCTTTTCTACCCGCATTACAGGAAACGGATGGGTTAAACTGTAATATCCCAAATGATCTCCAAAAGGTCCTTCCGGCTTTGTTTCGTCGTGATGCACATATCCCGTAATCACAAAATCAGCATCGGCAGAAATACAAAAGCCTTTCCGGTCATAAAAATACCTGAACCTTCTGCCTCCCAGCATCCCGGCAAATACCGCTTCTCCCAGTCCTTCAGGCAAGGGCATCACTGCCGCAAGTGTATGGGATGGAGGACCTCCCACGAAGATGCTAACAGGCATCGGCATGCCTTTTTCCCTGTAGGCTGTTTGATGCACGCCTATGCCTCTGTGCAGTTGATAATGAAGTCCGATTTCATGATTAGGTACATATGCATTGCCTCCCAATTGTATGCGGTACATGCCCAGATTTCCATGCATGATTCCCGGTTTGTTGGGATCTTCTGTGTATACCTGTGGGAGTGTGATAAAAGGCCCTCCATCATCAGGCCAATGCGTAATCTGCGGAAGATCCTCTATCCTGATTTCTTCAAATGCACGAATTGACTGTGCAGAAACTTTTTTTGGCAGGGCGCCATACAGGGCAAGCAGATGACTATACCAGGATGAGGGTTCGGAAAGAAGAGCAGCGGGATTTTTTCGCAATCGAATCAGATTCTTTACAGTTTTGATGCGCTTTCTGAACATAAACTCCGCCCGGTCAACACTTCCAAAAAGGTTACTCACTGCCGGATACCTACAACCTTTTATTTTTTCAAAGTATACTGCCTTTTCTCCTCTTGCATAAGCCTCCAGTTGAATGGCAGACATCTCCAGCATCGGATCCACTTCTTTTTTAATGCGAAGCAAACGACCATGTTTTTCGAGGTCATGTATGCATTCTTCAAGAGAGGTATAGTTCATGATAAGGAGAGTAAATTTTTGAATGCCAAAGCCTGGGCTTGTCGGCTGTATCTGATGACTTCTTTTTTATCAGGTCTGGTTTCATATCCATTGATCAATGCCATCAGGTAGGTATAAATGCCTTCTCCATCATGGTAATCGAAAAAACCACCGGCCTGGCATTGACAAACAATCTCTGCTGCCTCTCCATCAACAGGGCCGATGCCAAGAATGGGTTTACCTGTTCCAAGATAATCAAACAATTTGCCTGTTAAGATGCCTTTGTTGTCATGTATTTCAGGAATGATGAGCAGCTGCACCGAAGATGCAAGAAGAGCAGCGATGGAGGATTCATGAGGGATGTGTTTTTGAAACTCTACCCTGTGAAAGGATTCTCTTTGAAGCCTGTCTCTGAACTCGGGATTTACACTTCCGATAAATTTCAGGACAAGTGAAATACCGTTTTCCCTGAATTTATGAAGCGCTGAAAAAAATCCGGAGGTGTTATAGTCAGCCGTTAATGTGCCTGTGTAAATGATGGTAAAGTTTTGTGGAACAGATGCTTCAGGGTAATTTTCTTCATCAAACCCATTCGGAATCACATGGAACTTGTTTTCATTGATGCCGGGAACTTTACCGATGAACAGATTTTTAATTTGTCTGCTTACTGTCACTACCTGATCAGCATTCTTAAGCGTTTCTCTTTCAAGTAAAGCATCCTTTTTCTTTGCGAAAGGCAGATGATAAAACTCTTTGTAGTAATAGATATCTGTCCATGGATCTCGTATGTCTGCAATCCATTGCAGTCGGTATTTTTTTTTCAGGTTTATTACAAACAACTGGGGAGAATTCGGAGGAATTGTACTGATGATATGTTCTAGATTGTATAACTCAATCAGTCGACACCCCTCTTCGAAGGCATGCTTGTTA